>NZ_JAVRHW010000009.1:0-3993 GCF_031846365.1 Croceitalea sp. P059 | reverse complement strand
TGCTTCATTATAACCAACCATTAAGCAATGATAAAATTCTTTAGAAAAATTAGGCAAAGATTACTAACTGAAAATAAATTCAGTAAATATCTGATTTATGCTTTAGGAGAAATCATACTCGTGGTCATTGGAATTATAATTGCGTTGCAAATCAATAATTGGAATGAGCAGTTAAAAACCAGAAAATCTGCCGCTGCACAATTGAGGCAACTTTATCAATATGTTTCAAACGATCTCACACTGTTAAATACATTAAATACCAATGTAACCAGCAATTTAACGTCTTGTCAAAAGCTTTCGGAACAATTTCAACTAGTAAAACCATTCGATTCGTTAAGTACAAGTTATTTAATAGATAATTTATTCGAGTGGAATTTTTATGGCAATACTTCGGCGTATGAAAAATTAAACCAAAGCGGTGAGTTTTCCATTTTACCCAAAAACTTGCAAAGTGATATTACATATTATTACAACTTACTAAAACGGGTAAAAGAGCGGGAGGAAATCTCTAATACCTTTATAAAAAATGAGTATGAGCCACACTATTTTGATAATTTCAGTATTTATCAAAGAAAAGGCAGTAACCTTCATCCAATTATGGGCCAATATTATAAGAATGATAAAAGAAAACCCGTAATGCTGAACATAGATAAAATTGCAAATGATAATAAAATGTCTGTTTTAATATTTGCGAGGTATTATCAATTAAAAAACCAGCAAGAGTCCTACCAAGAGGCCATTAAAAAGGCTAAAGAAGTACAATTATCAATCAACGAATATCTGAAAGCAAATAATGATTAAATTCTTTAGAAAAATTAGACAAGATTTACTTTCAAAAGGCAAAACTGGGAAGTATCTAAAATATGCTATTGGAGAAATTATACTTGTTGTTATTGGAATTTTAATTGCGCTTCAAGTGAGTAATTTAAATGAAAATAGTAAGAATGCGGTAATTGAAAATGCTATATTAAATGATTTGAAATCAGAACTTCAGAGAAATATTCATCAACTAGAAAACATTATCACCGAACATAAATTAAGTTTGAATGCATCATTGGAGATTAAGTCGTTAATTCAAACTAAAAATAGACTTGATAAAATCCCAATTATAAAATTAGATTCGACTCTAGTTATAATGAACAGAAATTGGACATTTGACCCTAAATTAGGTATACTAAATTCAACTATCAGTTCTGGTAAAATAGATTTTGTTCAGAGCAAAGATATCAAATATGGACTGTCATCAATTAAAGAATCTATCATTGACGCATCTGAATCTACTAAACGATTTGAAAATTTAAGAGAGTCTTTTTATTGGCCTTTAATTGCTAGATATTCAGAATTATCAAATGACGAATCTTTAACATTACCAACTAAAGAAATGTTAAGAGATATTCAGTTTGCTTGGTGGACAAAATTTACAATTGGAATACGGCAGGAAGGGTTAGATGAAGAAATTGAACTGTTAAAATATCTAAACGATATTCGAAGTCTTATTGAATCTGAAATTAATAAATAACGAAAGCACAACAATGGCTATAATTTATAGCAGAGCTGCTTAAAGGCTTCTCAGGAAATCCTAACGGATTTCCAAAACTCAGTCCCTTTTTGCTAACTTTAGTTCTTCGGCTACAAAATCATAGCCGAGACCGTTGGCAAAAATTGAGATGAAAACGAAATTATTGACTTTAATATTAGGATTTATTACTGTTTCAACATTCGGACAGAAAAAGGAAATATATCTGAATGATGATTTAGTTAAAATTACCCAAGCTGATTTTAAAAAAACTGACGACCCATACAAATTCTATAATCTACGATTTGAATTAGATACTTTAATTGCTAATGTCAAAGTTCAGAGAATTAGAAAAGGAAAAATTTCAAATGAAATGTTGGACTCAATAAAATCCGAACTTTCAACAATTTCAGGCGATTCAATTCCGAAAAATAATTTCATCGTCATTAATTATTATCACGGTTTGGACAGATGTAACTCATCAGGAGACAAATCTTATGTTCGTGCTAAATACAAAAGGTTCTTGAAAAAAATAAAAAAAACTGGAAATGTAAGTCAGTTCTTTATGTATAAATCACCTGAAGGAACTAAAGAATACGGAAAGCAACTAAATTGGATTAAAGACGAATTTGGAACAATAGAAAAAATATTTCTTCCTCTTAACTATCCTTGTGGAAGCTACGTTTTAATTGATTCAGACGGAAATTATTATATACAAAAAGGCGAATACAATATTGAACGAATAATTGATTTATTGAAAGATAAAAAAACAACTTTTGCCAACAATGTATAACCGCAATTACGGCGGATTCGACTACGTCCGAATCCACTCGAAATTGCCAGCGTCAGTGCTAAACCGAAAATTAACGCATATTAACCCGTAACTGACGGTTATACGAGACCGTTGGGCATAATTACAAATGAGACCGAGAAGTTTAAGATTATTCAAAAAGAAAAAAGGAATTCATTTAAATCCTGACCAGTGGGTCGGGATTTTTTTGACTGCCGGTGTTTTCTTCATGGCATATCTAGAACAATCACATGGAATAGACCTAAATGGGTGGGTTACCAATATTGCCATAATATGGGTAATATATGTGATTGGACTGATGATTAGTACCTTCTTTAGGTACGAATCTGAATTTGGAGAATATGCAGGGAAATTGACTTTCTGGGATGACCGAATACAGATTGACGAGGAAAGCTATAATCTTTCGGAAATAAAAAAACTGGACTTCATTCAAGCATTTGACATACGAGGCAAATTTGTAAACTCAATGCTGGAATTCACACCTCATTTATCAAATGGGCTTGACAATATTTTCGCAATAAGACTTAAAAATGGACTGGATTTGAAATGTAATTTTCAGCAAACAGAGACCGATAGAATAAAACACTTCAAAGAAATGTTGGTTCATTACCATAAAAACGGAATTTTAGGATGGTTGCAGCTTTTGGATTTGCTTGAGATTACCGAATATGATAAAATTCAGGAGTTCAAAAAAGAGATAAAGTAACTATGCCCAACAATGGCTATAATTTATAGCTGTAATTCGCTAACTTCAAACCTAGAAACCATAAACGGCTGGATTTGCCACGGCTGGAAATCTAACGATTTCCAACACCGCTACAAATCATAGCCGAGACCGTTGTGCGTCATTTGAGAAAACCGAAATGCTAAAGATATTTAAGCGAAATATAAAATCTGAATATAAGGAAAGACTTACCAAAGCTTTCCCGAAAAAACTGTATTCGGATTTAAAAGCAGTTTTAAAAATCATCCCATTTGACAATAATAAAGTAAAACTCTTTGACGGAACAATTCACCTAGTTGACAATCTGATTCACGAAAATGAGTTGGATGTAGTACTTGACAATGAAACTCTGACAATTCCATACAGACTTTACTTTGACGCGCCAAATCCAGAATTAGAAAAGACTCTGACGGACAAACAAAAAGACATTTTAAATTGTATTTATTTGAGACATCATAATGGACATTTAAGAGAAGAAAGGCTGAATTTATTATCGGATAATTTAGAAAAATGGACAGTTCCTTTTCTAATTCAATTAATTGGAGAATACATCTATGAACTACTTCCAATTATTGACAAAAAAATAAATGAAAACACTCTGGACTTTTACGCTGAATTTAGAGATGAAAACCCTATATATTGGCAACAGACAGAAAGTAGAATGATAAGTTATTGGAATGAATATTACAGATATAAATTTCCGAAACTAAAAGAATACTTGGGATTTGAAATTGTGAATCGAATAAAAAAACGAACGCACAACAATGGCTATAGTTAATACGGGTTTTGGTGTTTAATCCAAAGTTTAGTGCTTTTAACTAAGTCCGCCAAATCTTTTGATTTGGCTTTAGAACAAAAAAGATAAAACAAAATAAAAAGTTTTGGCTAAGTGCTTAATCGAAAGTTCACTACTTTTAATTCCCGTACTAATCATAGCCGGAA
>NZ_JAVRHW010000008.1:0-4466 GCF_031846365.1 Croceitalea sp. P059 | reverse complement strand
CTCCAGGTAATCCTTGTGGGCCGGCTGGACCTTGGGCACCGTCTGCTCCGTCTGCTCCAGGTAATCCTTGTGGGCCTTGGGCACCATCTGCTCCGTCGGCTCCAGGTAATCCTTGTGGGCCTTGGGCACCATCTGCTCCATCGGCTCCAGGTAATCCTTGTGGGCCTTGGGCACCATCTGCTCCGTCGGCTCCAGGTAATCCTTGTGGGCCTTGGGCACCATCTGCTCCAGGTAATCCTTGTGGGCCTTGGGCACCATCTGCTCCATCAGCTCCAGGTAATCCTTGTGGGCCTTGGGCACCATCTGCTCCCGCTGGACCAGTTAAATTTGAAGTTGTAAAACTTGAACCATCAGTGTAATTAAAAGTATAAGTACCATCTCCATTATTAACAGTACCGTTAATTCCATTTCCATCTGCACCATCCACTCCATTCACGGAAGAAGCTTCCCAAGAATCTCCATCCCAATAAAAAATATTACCAGTATTTGTGTTTACGTAGATATCGCCAACTTCAGCTCCCGTAGGTGTTGTAGCTCCCGGAGTTGTGACATCAGTTCCGCTAAGCACTTCACAATTACATTGATCCTGTAATGTAACTGTTGTTTGGGAGAACCCAATTGCCGTAACAAAAAGAAAGAGTGCAATACTTAAGCTCTTTTTCATGGTTAGAATTGTATTTAACATCGTAGGTATATGTTTTCTATTTATGTACTTCAAACTATATTTTAGTTAGTAGTGTTTTATCTAATTTCCGTTTTGTGTATAACTACACGCTACAAAATTAGTTTTAAGATGAGCTGAGTAAAATAATTGTTGTGTATCTATATAATCACACGGTATAGCATCCAAAAAATGAGGTGAACAGATTTATTTCAAATGCTTTTTATCGATAAATTCAATAATATCAAGGAGTATGAAAGACATAAAATAATTAAAGAAGTAAGATTTTTCTCAATTAAAAGATGTAATATTTAATTACTTTTTGATTAACACCTTTAGTACTTTCTGCAATTCTTAAATTTTTCAGTGTTTTATAAAGTCTTTACTAAGAGCTGTTACAGTTTTGCTCTATTAATAAAACAATTAATAATGGTGTTTCCAAAACTAATAGTTAGGTCATAGAATCTAATTAAAAAAGAAGGGGATTTACTATAATAATTAATCAATTAATTAGTGATTTGATATTATTGAGAGTTAAAATAGTTAAATATAATTAATGATTCTTATTCTAAAATAATGAATTCAGAACGCCTGTTGAGTTGGTGTTTTTCACTTGGGCAAGGTACTCCATTACCACATTCATTAAGTAATTTTTCTTCGCCGAAGCCTTCACCATCTATTCTAGTTGATGAAATACCCTTGCTTATCATATATTTTACAGTCGCATCAGCACGTTTTTGAGATAGCCATAAATTATATGCATCATTACCTCGACTATCTGTGTGAGCATTTACTTTAATTCTCAAACTGGGGTATTTTTCCATAGCTACAATAACCTTTTGAATTTCGATTTCAGCATCTGGTCTAATATCGAATTTATTGAGGTCAAAATATATAGTACTTAATTGTAATAGTTTTGCCAAATCATCACCAAATCCACCGCTAACTATATCTCTTTCTAGATAGAAATCAACAATTTGAGGCTTTCCGTATGATTTTGAAAGATATTCTTCTGAAGGAACATAACCTTCCATTAAAGCTCTTACAAAATTACCTTTGTTACAGTCCAAACCTAATGAATACTCTCCCTTGGCATCCGTAATAGTTGAAGAAACTTCATTGTTTTCTTCATCAATAATCTTAACAGTTGCACCGACTAAAATTTCATTAGAAATTCTATCCCTAACCGTACCAGTGACGTCTTGTAAACAATCTAATTGAATGGGCTCGTTCTCAACAAATCCATAAATATCATCTTCACCAAGTCCATCTAATCGATTCGAAGCAAAAAATCCTTTTTTACTTTCTTGATCCATAATAAATGAAAAATCGTCGAATTTGGTATTAATAGGCTCACCAACGTTCACAATAGGCTGATCGTACTCTTCAAAAGCAATCTTTGTTGCAAAAACATCTAACCCTCCTAAACCTGAATGACCATCGGAAGAGAAATACAGAACATCATCGGAAGTAATAAATGGAAAAGTCTCTCTTGCTGTGGTATTTATTGTTTTCCCAAGATTTACTGGAGAACCATATGTACCATCACCTATGATTTGAACTTTAAAAATATCTGACTCACCTAATGTACCTGGCATGTCTGATGCAAAATAAAGTGCTTTCTCATCTGGACTTAATGCAGGGTGAGCTATTGAATAACTATCACTATTAAATGGTAATTCTGTTATATCAATCCATTCCCCATCAACAAATTTCGCCTCATATATCTTTAAACGTGTGGTACCTTTATCATCTTTATATTTTTTACCATCTAGAAAATTATTTCTAGTAAAATACATAGTCGTACCATCTTTTGTAACTATGGATGTTGATTCATGAAGTCTTGTATTGACATCTCCTAGAACCTTTTGAACTATGTTATCTGAAGCATCATTATCCTTAACAATAAAAAGATCCAGAAAATCCTTAGAATTCCAAGTATGGCGATATCTTGCAAAATTACCCGTATCTCTATCAGATGAGAATATTAACCCATTATTATAAAAAGCAGGAGCAAAATCTGAATATTTTGAATTATACTTGAATTGTTCAATATCATATCGTCCAGAATTCTCTTTAATCTTTTCTAAATAATCAAAGATTTTTGTTTTGCCATCATTATCTGGATTAGTTTTTTCTGCAAATCTAGTCATCATAATATTTGACTTTTGATAATCACCAAGAGTCTTTAATGTTTGAGCATATCTAAACAAATAATCAGGGGTAATTACAGAATCATACTTTTGAACTAATTTTTCATAAATAGAAGCTGCATCTTCATACTTTCCGTTATAATAATAGGCATTACCAAGTTTCTTTAAGATGTCTGAAGATTCATATCCTTTTTCCAAAACCTTTTCATAAATATCAATGGCAGGACGAAAGGAATATTCGTCATACTTTTGATTAGCACGTTCTAAAATACGTTCCTGTGAAAAAGAGTAAAAGTGAACTCCTAATAAGGCAATTGTAAAAAGAAGTAATTTTTTTAACATGCTGTATTATTTAGAAAAAACGAGGTGATACTGTACGTTGGAATTTCTTTAAAAGCTCTAATCGTAAAAAAACTTCAAAAGATCCTTCATTAAATCTAGTACCACCAAGATCAGTTGTTTCCTTATCATATGCTAAGCCCAACATAATCTGTTCTGAAATTTGAAAACCTGCTAATGCGCTAACAGCAGCATCCCATCGGTATGCAGCTCCGAAACTAAATTTGTCATTAAATAAAAAGTTCGCTGAAAGATCCACTTGTAAAGGAGCTCCACCAACAGCCTTTGTTAATATGGCAGGTTTGAACTTTAAATTTCCATTTAAATCAAAAACATAACCAGTGATTAAATAAAAATTAATGCGTTCCGTAGCAAGAAAGTTTATTCCATTTGCGTCAGAGCTATTATTATCAAAATATTCTGTTTCCAAAATATTTGGAGCAGAAAATCCTGCGTAAAACTTATCAGTATGGTAGTAAACTCCTAAACCAAAATTTGGAGAAAACTGATTATCAATATTGTCTTGTTGTACAACTTCTTCATCAAAATTTCTTAAACCTGCAAAATCAAGGCTCAACATATTTCCACCGCCTTTTAAACCGAAAGACAATTTTGCATTCTGAGAAACGTCTAAGGTATAAGATATTACCGCATCTAAGTATGTTTCTTGAACAACACCATCACCAATATTGTCATTCACAATTGAAATACCATAACCAAGACGACTATTTCGTATTGGAGAATGTAAATTAATGGTGAACGTTTCCGGAGCTCCTTCAAGTCCAACCCATTGCGAACGATACAAACCAGCAAAAGAAAGTTGGCCTCGTGAGCCAGCATAAGCAGGATTAACACTTAATGTGTTAAACATGTATTGCGTATATTGGGCATCTTGCTGGGCTATTAAGCCCTCAAAGGTCAATACCAGAAATAAAACTGGAATCCAAATACCTTTTTTAATACTATTGATTTTCAACATATTATCTGCTTATGTATAGATATTCAGAATCAGTAAATCTTCCTTCATCTGTTTCATATTCAAATATATAAAAATATACTCCCGGTGGAAGGTAGTCATCAACGCTTAAAGTAGAGCGACCTTTTGATCTACCATCAAAAACATTATTAACATTATTATAGTTGGTTCCTTCGTATACGGCTACACCCCATCTATTAAAAATCTTGAGAGTATTTGACCTTACATTTTCAAGACCTCTAATAAATAAGAAGTCATTTTTAAGATCCCCATTTGGAGTCAAAATTTGATTTACCTCTATCTCCTCATTACTAGAAGGTGGAGGAGTATCATCTAT
>NZ_JAVRHW010000007.1:0-20045 GCF_031846365.1 Croceitalea sp. P059 | reverse complement strand
AGTAATATGGCTGTTCCTAATTCAGCTTCAGTAACAAAAGTTGGATCTAAATCTATTTGATTACCAGGGGTTGCCGGTATAGTCAGGTTGATTACTGTTCCCGTTAATTGAATATCTTGTAATTCATTTGTTGGGTTTTCTCCACCGCCTGCAATAGTAGCTATATCCAATTCATCTTTTAACTGTTGAATTGCGAGTTGGGTAGAAGGCCCCAGCAATGTTACATAAGTCGTAAATGGTACTTCCCCTGCCGATTGATTATCTATGGTTGAAAGATCAACCGTATTTCCATTATCAATGCCAAGTACATCGCCCACGAGATTTAATTCTTGTTCGTCAGTATTTACACCTCCTAAAATCGGCGTTAAATCCACCCCAGTTCCATTGGTTATATTTAAAATATTTCCAGCTAAACTTAAATCTTGTTCGTCAGTATTTACACCTCCTAAAATCGGCGTTAAATCTACCCCAGTTCCGTCGGTAATATTTAAAATATTTCCAGCTAAACTTAAATCTTGTTCATCGGTATTAGCTCCTCCTAATATGGGTGTAAAATCAACACTACCATTAAAGCCTCCGTTGGCACCTGTAAAGTTTAAATTGTTCCCGGCTAAAGCCACATTAGAAATCACTCCATCAGAACCACCTGCAACTGTTAATTCGCCAATTCTTATGTCAATACCTTCTAAATGACCCTCTACGTGATTTGCTGTTTCATTATAGTTTGTAGGGCTTATAGTAACAAGTACTTCATCAGCGTCCTGAATTTCATTAAGTTGACTTGAATCACCATCCTCAACATTTAAAGTAATGGTATTACCATTATCGATTGTAATATTCCCTGGAGTGTTATTAGTCGATAAATTTTGATTATCTGTATTTCCGCCACCTGCATTGAGATTATCAATATCTGTTTGTAGCTCTTCTAAAGCCGATTGTACTTCATTACTAGTGATATTACCATTTGGAACCACCGAAATATTATCTGCTACTAAAATTGGAGCTAAATCAACCCCAATGCCATTTTCAATTTCAACTCTATTGCCATTCAACGAAAGATTTTGACTATCACTCCCCGTATTATTAAAAGAGGAAAGGTCAATTCTGGTTTCAAAACCGCTTTCTGTTAGAATAATTTCATTGCCCACAACCTCAGCATTTGTCAAACGTTCATTTTCATCACTTAAGTCATTGTCTGAGGCCAAATGATCCGTTAATCTTTGGTCGTTATTATCAATATCTGCTAACAATTGTGCATCATTATAAAAAGCACCATTACTATCAATAATAGCATTATTGGCATCTGGGCTAATTAACTGTGCCCCTGTAATAAAACCAGCATCATTTGTAAAATCATTTAAGGTTACTGCATCAGCTGAGAAAAAATCAATATCATCATCAGTAACGGCATTGTCTTGTAGTTCAGAAGTTCCAATAGAATTTGGAGCAATTTTATCTTGGGTAATTGATTCTGGAGCAAAATCTACACCTTGAATAGTGCTGTCAGCAATGTTTTCGCCTGTAATTTCACCAACTTCAAAATTAAAAGTATTACCAGTTTGGGTTATTACAATAGTTTCTCTAAAATTTACAATGGGTTCTGAAGTAAAACTTTGTTCACCAACTCCTTCAAGCGGAACAGCAACAGTATTGCCGTCACTATCAGTTAAAACCAATTCATCATCAACTAATTCAAAACTAACATTAGTGGTGTTTTGATCTGCACATAAATTTACCCACTGACTACCATCAAAATAAAAAATACATTGTTCATCTGTATTGTATACCACGGCACCACGCAATGGAGTAATAGCATTCATTTCATTTGTACCAATTCTTGTAATGACTAAAACATGTGAGGAGCTTTCTAATTCTAGAACAGACGATGGATTAATATTTTGGGGGTTATCACCAATTTTAACCTGTGACATAATTGGTGTCAGCGTCAATAGGCCAAAAGCTAAGAAACAGATTAGTGTTCTCATGATTAATAGTATTTAGGGTGAAATTTGCTCAACAAACAAAAATAATCTTCTCAGAAGATTAAACTAATTTTAAACGTCAAAATGCGCTGAGACTAGGTAAACGGATTATTAAAGTTGTAAAAATTAAAATCATTGAAATAATGAGCTCTTAATTGAATAATTAACAAAAGTTTAGACCCTCAATTTTTTTTATGACGATTTGTATAATTTTCTTTATAAAATTGAATGAAATATCATCATATGAAAAAGTCATTACTATTTGTTTTTCTTTTTAGTTTATTTAACATTCTGTCTGCTCAAGACGATGGTAGAGAATTATTAAGAGGGCAAGTTTTATATCGCGGGAGTAATGTAGCAAATGAAAACGTTATTAATTCTACCTCAGAAATGGCTACCATCACTAATGATAGCGGGCAGTTTATAATAAGAGTAAAAACTGGGGATCAATTGGTTTTTACAGCTGTTAATTACCAATTAGAGATTGTCACAATTACTGAAGAGATAATAGCAAATAAAAGACTAGTGGTTGAAGTAACCGAGAAGGTGACCGAATTAGATGAAGTAGTAGTAACCCCTGAAAATCAAAAAAAGTTTTTAGAATTAAAGAATGAACAGTTTAAAGAAGTTGAATATGAAATTGATCGCTCAACAGAGGTGAGAAACGTAGCACTTCTTTCTCAAAATGAACGACGTGAAGGCGATATAAATTTTGTAAATATTTTTAAAGCTATTTTTAAGTCAAGGGACAATGGTGATAAAGATCAAGTGCCTTTAAAGGTTAGCGAAGTTTTAAGACAAGTTTACGATGACGAGTTTTTTGTTGCTGACTTAAAACTACCGCAAGATAAAATTGATGCTTTTTTGCTGTATTGTGACGACAAGATGGAAACCCAATCAATACTTAAAAAAGAAAATGAATTTCAGCTCATTGACTTTTTGGTTACGCACAGTAAAACATATTTGGCTGAAATAAATGAAAAATAGTTACTTCATTTTATTTTTATTTCTAGGCAGCTTTTTACAAGCGCAAACCTTTAGCACGAAATCTGTTAAAGGAAGGGTCGTAGCTGAAGGCAAAGACGTAACAGGTGTAACTATTCAGAATATAAGTTCAAAAAGAGCTACCATAACAAACATTCAAGGCGACTTTTCGATTGCGGTTCGGTTGAACGACACTTTGGTTTTTTCTGCGGTGCAATTCAAAAGAAAGGTTTTACCTATAACTAAAGACGTTTTAGACGCTAACTTTATCACAGTGCCTTTAGAAGAATTTGTAAATGAACTAAGAGGCGTTGTTTTGAACCCCTATAACCTTTCTGGAAGTCTAGATTCCGATTTAGGTACCTTAACCTTGGCCAAAGATGTAAGTGCCGAAGCCCTAGGTTTGCCAAATGCTCATAGAAAAATACCAACACAAAGCGAACGTAAATTACAACAAGCCACTTTTGGTAAATTTAACATTGGAATGATATTGAGTCCACCACTTGATCCTATAATTAATGCTATTACCGGTAGGACTAAAAAGTTAAAAAATAGAGTTAAAATTGATGAAACCTATGCACGAACTCAACGGGTTCAAAATTTTTATGTTGATTCTATCTTTATGGTAGATTTAAAAATTCCGCAAAATAAAATTCCTGATTTTATGTATTTCTGTGAAGTTGATGAGGAATTTCAAACAACGGTTGATACTCATGATAAACTAAAGATTTGGGAGTTTTTAATTCAAAAAAGCAATGTTTATCGCGAGAATAATGGGTTGGAGTAAACAAATTTAATGTTCTCATGATTGTGAAAATTAACTCAAAAAAAGCACTAGTATACGTCATCTGTTTTTGTTGTTTTTCACACTTATTTTCACAAACTAAACTGTTAAGAGGTACCGTTGTTTCCATTAAGCAAGATGTAACGGGTATCACTATCCAAAATAGCACTTCGGGTGTAGCTAGTATCACCAATAGTCTTGGAAATTTTGCTATCAAAGTGGCCTTAAATGATACTCTGGTTTTCTCTGCGGTTCAATTTAAAAGAAAGGTTTTACCTATAAATAGCAGAGTTTTTAATTCAGCTTTTATTCGAGTAGATCTGAAAGAATTTGTCAATGAATTGAATGAGGTTGTGGTACAACCTTTTGATTTATCCGGTAATTTGGGTTCTGATTTGCTGGGTTTGACTTTAGAAAAAGATGTTAGTGCTGAAGCTTTAGGTTTGCCAAATGCTGATGTTAGAATTATTTCACAAAGCGAGAATAAATTAAATGACGCAGACCATGGAAAGTTTGCCTATTTCTATGTTATAGCTTTAACCATAAACTTGAATAAAATAATGAATCGTCTTAACGGAAAGACTAAAATGCTTAAAAAGCGAGTGGAACTGGATAAAGCCTATGCAAATGTTCAGGGAGTAGAAGAAAGGTTTATTGATTCTGTAATGATAAATCATTTAAAAATTCCAAAGAATGATTTCTATGATTTTATCTATTTCTGTGAGATGGATGATGAATTTAAAACAGCAATAGCAGCTAATGATGAACTAAAGTTGTGGCAATTTTTAATTGATAAGAGTACAGCATACCGAAAGAATAATGCTTTAGATTAATTTTTAGTAAGTGATTCTTTAATTGGTATGTATATTGGCATGAGGTTTGTTTAATTTTATAATAATTAATAACTAGAATGAAAAAGACTGTTTTAATTCTAATCTTGGTAATAATGCCATTACTAAGTTTTGCCCCTCATAAGTTTTATGTTAGTGTAACTAACATCAATTATTCGGAAAAGGATGATGCTCTGCAAATCACTACTAGAATTTTTATTGACGATTTTGAAGCAGTACTTTCAGAACGATATGGGGTTGATGGGGAATTGGCAACTTCTCAAGAAGCAAAAAATGCTGAACAATACATGATTAAGTATCTAAAAACCAAGTTCGTCATGTATTTGAATGGAGAACAAGCCCAATTTAATTATATCGGTAAAAAATATGATAATGATGTTGTTATATGTTATTTAGAGATTGCTAATATTGGTTTTGATGATTTGAAAACCATTGAAGTAGAAAACGAAGTTTTAACCGATATGTACGATGAGCAAAAGAATTTGGTGCATATTAAGTACCAAGGCAAAAAGAAGAGTTTTGTGCTCATTAAAGAGAATAATAAAGGAATGTTAAACTTGTGACGCTTCCTTAAGAATTAGTTAAAAAAGAACTATTTTCCCAAACTTAAAAAATCGACTAAAAATGAATAAAATCAAGTATTGTTTTGCTTCAGTTCTGTTTTTGTTTGCGGCTGTAACTTTTGCCCAAGAAACCGAAGAAGAAAAAGAACGTGAACCTGGTCATATGAATCAAAATAGATTCAAGCAGATGTATGAAGAGTTCGCAACACCAAACACCTATCGTTCAGCATCTGGTGCTCCAGGGCCTGATTATTATCAACAACAGGCTGACTACAAAATGGACATCACTTTAGATGATAAAAATGCCAAACTTTATGGTGAAGAAACGATAACATACACAAATAATTCACCAGATAATTTGGAATTTTTGTGGGTGCAATTAGATCAGAACGTTAGAGCTAAAGATTCTAAATCTCCATTGAGAAATGGCGGTGGAGTTAATTTTGCCTACAGAGCAAGTAGTTTTGTCCAAACATATGTCACGGAAGCTTTCGATGGAGGTTTCAATATTGATTGGATAAAAGATGCCGCAGGTAATAATTTATCTTTCACGGTTAACCAAACTATGATGAGAGTAAATATTCCTCAACCACTAAAAGCAGGTGAAAGCATGTCATTTTCAATAAAATGGTGGTATAATATTAATGATAGACCAAACGACGGTGGTCGCTCAGGTTATGAATACTATCCAGAAGATGGTAATAGAGATTATACCATAGCTCAATTCTTTCCAAGAATGGCTCATTATAGTGATAATGAAGGATGGCAAAACCACCAATTTTGGGGTAATGGAGAATTTGCTTTGCCTTTTGGTGATTATGAGGTAAACATTACGGTACCTGCAGATCATATTGTTGACGCTACTGGTGTACTTCAAAACAGAAAAGAGGTCTTTTCTAAAGATATGATTAAACGTTACGAACAGGCCAAAAAATCCTATGATAAGCCTGTAGTAATTGTGACGCAAGAAGAAGCAACTGCTAAAGAATCGTCTTTTTCAGAAAAGACAAAAACTTGGAGGTTCAAAACGGAGAGTCAAGCCCCTGTTCGTGATTTTGCTTTTGCATCTTCAAGAAAATATATCATGGATGCCCAAGCAGTAAAAATGGGTAATCGTGATGTAATGGCGGTTTCCTTATATCCTAAAGAAGGTAACCCATTATGGGAGGAATATTCTACCAAAGCAGTTGTTCAGACCTTACAGACATATTCCAAATTCACTTTTGATTACCCTTATAATAAGGCAATTTCAGTAAGTGCAAAAAGTATAGGGATGGAGTACCCAATGATTTGTTTCAATTTTGGACGCCCTAATCCTGATGGTACGGTTTCTGACCGCACTAAATTCGGGATGATTAGTGTAATTATTCACGAGGTTGGACACAATTATTTTCCAATGATTGTGAATTCAGACGAGCGCCAATGGGGTTGGATGGATGAAGGTCTTGATACTTTTATGCAATATCTAACAGAACAAGAATTTGGAGAAAACTTCCCTGCGGCCGTGGCTCCTAATGACCAGTACCCGTCCAGAAGAGGTGAACCTTCTAAAATTGTTCCTTATATGGCTGGCGAGCAAGATTTTATTTCTCCAATAATGTCGAACCCAGAAAATGTTTATCAATTGGGTAATAACGCTTACGGTAAACCTGCAACGGCTCTTAACATTCTAAGAGAAACAGTTATGGGGAGAGAATTGTTTGATCATGCTTTTAAGACTTATGCACAACGTTGGATGTTTAAACATCCATCACCAGAAGATTTCTTTAGAACCATGGAAGATGCTTCTGCAGTAGATTTAGATTGGTATTGGAGAGGTTGGTTCTACAGCACTGATTATGTTGATATTGGAGTAAAAGAAGTTAAAAAGTATTATGTAACGAGCAAAGTAACTCAGCAAATGCAAGAGTATATGGATGCACGTAATCTTACTGAAGCAGATTTACCACCTTTAGTTTATTTGGTTGATGAAAATAGCGAAGATTTTAATGAGGATTTAAAAGACAAAGCGCCTTCTGAAACATCACAAAACTTAAAAGAGTTTATGATGGATAATATGACGGCCGATGAAAGAGCTCAAGTAAAAGAACCAAAGTTCTTTTATGAGGTAACTTTTGATAAGCCAGGAGGTATTCCAATGCCATTAATTGTGGAATATTCTTATGCTGATGGCACTACTGAAAGCATTACTTACCCGGCTGAAATCTGGAGAAAAAATGACACTGAAGTTAAACGTGTGATTTCTTCAGAAAAAGAGTTGGTTGGTATTGTTGTTGATCCTAAGTTGGAAACTGCAGATATTGATACTACCAATAATTCATGGCCAATAAAAGATGAAAAGTCTGATTTTGACCAAATGAAAGAAAAGGTAAAAGGATAGTATTTTAAAATACATTTATTTAGAAGCCTTGTGATTTCGCAAGGCTTTTTTTATTTTAGAAATAAGTTCTAGTTATATTTGTTCTATGCATTTTTTATTTATTAGCGGAGGCGAAATATTCTTTATCATGTTCATTGTTGTCATGGTTTTTGGTGCGGATAAAATTCCAGGCATTGCTAAAGGTCTTGGCAAGGGTATGAGACAGCTTAGAGATGCCACCGATGATATTAAACGCGAAATTCAAAAGAGTGCTGATAAGCAAGGTATTGATACTGATTTCACTAAGGATATCAAAAAGAGTATTGATGACGTCAAAAAAAATGTAGATGATGTCACGGGCGCTATCAAACGCAGCACTAAATAAAAATGTTACAAAAAATCCTTGATTGGGACCGAGATACTTTTGTTTACTTAAATAGTTTAGGTATTGAAAAATATGACGGTTTTTGGAGTGCTGTTACTAACATGGCCACTTGGGTTCCACTTATTCTACTTTTTATTCTACTATTTGCATTGAAATTTCCAAAACAAGTGGCTTTTAAAAAGGTAATGACTGTTTTTGCTTTAGCCTTGTTTATTACGGTGATTACCTACCTTACTAAAATAGGAGTTGCAAGACTTCGACCTAACAATGACTTAGAAATAAATACGTTAATTCGAATTTTAAAGACCCCAACCGACTACAGTTTTTTTTCTGGACATGCTTCTAGTTCTTTTTCAATAACAGTCTTGGTTTATTTATTGCTTAGAAAAAGAATTAAATGGGCAATACTCTTCTTCATATGGCCCATTTTATTTAGCATGAGTCGAATTTATGTTGGAGTGCATTTTCCGTTGGATATATTGGTGGGTACTTTCGTAGGTGTCGTCTCAGCTTTATTGTTTTATAAAATATACCAGCGCTATATTGAAAAGCATACTTTGATTTAACGCAGGTAATCTCAGTAATTGAAGCATATCTAAAGTACTCTACTCAGAGTGAGCCCGTCTCTGACAGGCAAAATAACCGTTTCAACTCTAGGATCATCTTTTAATTTTTGATTATACTTCAATAAAGCTTCAGTTGCTTTGTCAGATCTTTTTAAGGGTTCTACAACCTTACCCGACCATAATACATTGTCAGATAAAATAATACTCCCAGGTTTTACCTTAGTCATTACTACTTCAAAATATGCATCATAACTCTTTTTTTCAGCATCTATAAAAACAAGATCAAAAACTTCACTGATTTTTGGTATAATTTCTATGGCATTACCAGTATGTTGAATGATACTATCTCCATAACTACTTCTGTCGAAATATTGACGTTGTATGTCATGTAGTTCTTCATTTACATCAATAGTATGTAAACAACCATTTGGACCTAACCCTTCTGCTAAACAAAGTGCAGAATATCCAGTATAAGTGCCAATTTCAAGAATAGTTAATGGGGATATTATTTTTGATAATAAACTCAATACACGACCTTGATAATGACCAGTGATCATTCTTGGTTGAATTACTTTTAAGTGAGTTTCCCTTGTTAATTCTTGCAATAATTCAGGTTCTAATTCTGAATTATTATCAATATATTTTTCAAGGTCTTCTGAAAGAAAATGCATACTTTAATTTTGATAAAAATAGCTAAATAAGGTTTATTTTAGAGGGATGGAAAAGGTAATAATACGCGAAGCTGTTGTTCAAGATTTACCTGTGCTTCTGCACTTTGAACAAGAACTCATTAAAGCCGAACGTCCTTTTGATCCTACTATTGCTCACGACCCAGTGAGCTATTATGATATCGAGGCTTATATAGAAGATGATACGATTAAAGTAATGATAGCTGAGGTTGATGGTGTTGTTGTTAGTTCTGGTTATGCCTTAAAAAAGGAAGCTAGGTCTTATTTGGATCATCAATTTTATGGTTATTTAGGTTTTATGTATACTGAAACTTCTTATAGAGGAAAAGGGATTAATAAAATGATTATTGATTATTTAGTAGACTGGTGTCGTAGCAAAGGATTGAATGAAATACGATTAACGGTGTATGATGAAAATGACCCAGCCTTAAATGCTTATAAAAAAGCAGGTTTTAAGAAACACTTATGTGAAATGAGAATAGTCTAATTTCATAACTGTATTTTTAAGAAAAAAAAATGATTTATGGAGTTTCAAAATACATTGAGTTACGCTCAAAATCTAGATAATAAAGACCCTTTACATAAATATAGAGACCAGTTTTACTATCCAAAGGTAAATGGTAAAGAGGTTATTTATTTTACAGGAAACTCATTAGGATTACAGCCCAAAAATTCAAAAGAATATGTTGATGAGGTTATGAGAGATTGGGCCGAGCTTGCCGTAGAAGGTCATTTTTATGCAGACAAGCCTTGGTGGGACTATCATGAGCGGTTAGTTGAGCCATTAGCCAAAATTGTTGGTGCAAAAACTGAGGAAGTATCAGTAATGAATACGCTAACAGTCAATTTACACTTATTGATGGTTTCTTTTTATCGCCCAACTCATAAACGATTCAAAATTCTTTGTGAAGAAAAAGCATTTCCTTCAGACCAATATATGCTTCAAAGTCAAGTTCGGTTTCATGGTTTGAACCCTCAAGATACTATTGTTGAGGTCAAAAAAAGAGATGGAGAACATTCTTGGAGAACAGAAGATATTGTAGCTAAGATTGAAGAAATAGGAGATGAGTTAGCCCTAGTCTTAATAGGTGGTGTGAATTATTATAACGGACAGGTTTTTGATATGAAAGCTATTACCGCAGCTGGGAAAGCCAATGGTGCATTTGTTGGATGGGATTTAGCACATGCCGCAGGAAATATCGAATTAAAACTACATGATTGGGAAGTTGATTTTGCCGCATGGTGCAGTTATAAGTATATGAATAGTGGCCCTGGTAATGCAAGTGGAATTTTTGTTCATCAACGTTATTTGGATAGAAAAGATATCCCTCGTTTTGAAGGTTGGTGGGGAACTAAAAAGGAAACTCGATTTTTAATGAAGCCCGAGTTTGACCCAATGGCAAATGCCGATGCTTGGCAGTTAAGTAATGCTCCAATATTATCGGTAGCGCCCTATTTAGCTTCTCTACAATTATTTGAAGAGGTTGGTATGAAGGCTTTATTAGAAAAGCAAAAATTGATTACGGCGTATTTAGAATTTATTCTTAAAAAAGTAGATGATCAAGTAGCTAGTACTTTTGAAATTATTACGCCAAAAGAACGCGGCTGCCAATTATCTGTTTTTTTGCACGGTGAGGGTAAATCATTATTTGATTATTTAATGAAAAATGGAGTGATAACAGATTGGCGTGAACCCAATGTCATAAGATTAGCGCCTGCTCCATTTTATTGTTCTTTTGAAGATATGTTTCGATTTGGTGAAATATTAAAAGCTGGGATTTTATCAAAATAAGCTAGCTTTACAGACCTTTTAGCCAAATAATGAAGTCACTTCAATTAATACTTTCAAATCCGAGATATTTTGCTCCTGCTTTTGTATTTACAAGCCTTAACATTTGGTTTGGTACATGGGCTATTTATATTCCGTCTGTAAAAGAAAAATTACAAATTGATAAAGCTGATTTAGGTATTGCAATTTTCTTTTTGTCCTTAGGTGTTTTTACTGTTTTTCCAATAGCTTCAAAAATTATTAATAAGATAGGCGTGGGCCGAGCTACGTGGTTTGGAGTCGTATTTAATAGCGCGTTAGCTCTTTTTCCTTTAATAGCTCCTAATTATTATTCTCTTTGTATTGCTTTATTTTTATTTGGTGCCTGTAATGGATTAACGGATATCGCTATGAATACTTTGGTGACCGAAATTGAAAAAGAAGATAAACAAAACTTTATGTCAGCTGCACATGGTTTTTTTAGTCTTGGTGGTGTAATTGTTGGTTTAGGTAGTTTTCTGATTCCTCTTATCGGAAGTCCATTTTTACATATGTTAATAACCGTGATATTGGTTTTAATAATAAATGTATTCCTAAAAAAAAGATATTACCATATTACAGCTGCACCGGTTGAAAAAGAGCCTTTCAGCCTAAAATTATTTAAACCTTTATTAGTATTGGGTATTATAGGTTTTGTTAGTATGGGTAGTGAAGGCGGTATTATTGATTGGAGCGCATTGTATTTGAAAGAAGTTGTTTTGGCTCCTGAAGCATTAATTGGTTCTGGTTTTCTAGCCTTTTCTGCAATGATGACATTTGGTCGTTTTTTAGGCGATGGAATAAGCCAACGGATAGGTTCAATAAAATTAGTAGCTCTTGGAGCATTCATTGCAATTATTGGGTATGTGTTGGTATTATCTGAAAATTCAATTTTAGCTATAGTTGGTTTTGCACTGAATGGACTTGGTTTTTCAGTAATGGTGCCAGAATTATTTAGAATAGGGGGTAATGTTAAAGGGGTAGAATCATCCCAAGGCGTGGCATTTATAGCAGGTACGGGCTATTCAGGATTTTTATTAGGTCCTGTAATTCTTGGCTTTTTAGCTGAAGGTTTTACTTTAAAAACAAGTTTTTGGGCCTTATTAGGTTGTGCTGCTTTGGTTTTATTTTTAACAATAGTACTTAATACTAAGAAAACTACTTAAAGTTTGAATTAATATCAAATTCTTCATTCATTTTACCAACAGTTTCAATAAATTCTAACATTTCATCAGTAAGTAATAGTTGGTTTTGAGCGTGCCAAAAATCTTTGTTATATGGAAAATCGAGTTTAAAAACATCTTTATTTTCATTCACATTTTTCTTAATCTTCATATCAAGAAAGTGTCCGTAAGACTTTAAAATATCCTCAGAATCGAAAAAGGTCTGAAACGTTTCTTCATTATTCTTTACTTCAACTATGGATCTAATTTTTCCGTTTTTAATTACATATTTACCTGACTTAGTATCTTTTTTAAATATGACATTTTTTTCATAAAAGTTTAATTTGTACTTGATATCTTTCTTTTGAATAAAATCGGAATTCGGCTCTATTTTTAGGTAAAATTCTAAAATAGCTTTGTCTTCGAGATTAATTATATAATACCCCTGATTATTTATTTTTTGGTTTTCACCATTATACTTGAATTCTAAACGTACTTTACTTTGATTGTCGAAATATTTTTCTTCTATTTCAAAGTTTTTGCTATTAATACCGATTTGTACGGTTTCCGTTAAAATTGCTCTTAGCGATCTAAATTTAAAATAGATATCTGTTTCATTTTCTGTTATTTCTTCTAAGCCTATTTTTCGCATATTTTGAACCTGAAAAATAAAATCTTTCTTTTTCAGTTCCATGTCTTTACCATACAATAATGTTCTTCTATTTAGCTTACCTTGAATATCCTGAATTCGCGTAATATCACCATCATAACGAAGTAAAGACCTTATAAAAAACTTTTCATTAAAGTTGGTATTTGGATAATTTTCAGAAAATGCTTTTTTAATCAGGTTTAATAAAGAATCTTCATTTGATAATACCACTTCAGCAAGCTCAAAAGGTTTTGAAAACAACAGAAGAGTATCCGGAAGTTGATTGAAAGTAGTTTTGATTTCTTCGTATCCTAATTTGTAAAAAGATATGGAGTCATTATTACTTAGCAGAAAATACTTACCATTTTCGTTGGTGACTGTATTATCATTGGTGTTATAAACATCAACAAATTCAATCGGCTTTTTGCTTTCACCATCTAAAACAACTCCTAGTTTTTGATTTTGCGCGTTAATTAGTGTAAACGGAAGTAGGAGTAAAAAAAGTATTTTTTTCAAAATTATTGGTCTAATTGGATTATGATATCATCAAAAAAGAGATTAAAAACTTCTTTCTCCTTTTTATGATCTAATGCAATTATGATGCCATTATAATCTTTATAGTTTTCCCATGTGGTTGTCATTGACGCTTCAGGTTGATTAGATTTTCTAAACACCCATTCTTGAATTCTGTAGTCATTGTCAAAATAAAAATCATATGCATCACCAGGAGTATAGCCCCCTTGTTTACCATAAACTATGGTTAATTTCTGTAACGATTTTTTACTTATTGGTGCGGTATCATTTTCAACCTGTTGGTATTCAAAATTATTAGAATCCCAGATAAGATTAAATGGTGCTAAAAGCCAAAAACGATCATTGATAAAGCCTCCATTAGTTTTTATAGCAATACTATCCATATTTTTTCTGTTATAATTTAAGGTGTCAACACCAGAAATTCTTGTTACATCATTGGATTTTGGTTGCCAAATCCATGAACGTTCAAAATGAGTTGAATCGCGATCTACATTAAAGGTGAATTGTATTTTATTGACATCTTTCCAATTTTCAAAACCGTGAGCATCAGCTATTTTTTCTAGAATACTTTGCTCTTTTTCGATTGGTTTAGGTGTCTCTTTGTTTTCTGTTTTACAACTAAAATTAAAAGCAATAAACAATACAATAATGGCTTTGAAAAATTTCATCTTGTGGTTTTGTTCAAATATACCTCGTTTTGAAGTATCTTGTTTTCCATTTCTAAAATGAACTAGGTGACTTTTTTAAAGCGTTTGTTTCTAATTCTTATAAATCAAGATAAGAAGTCATTGGGGGCAGACAATCCTTATAGCAAATTAACCGACGAAGAACTGGTAAGTAGAATTGTCGCGAAAAATGATACCATGTTATTTGGTGTTCTTTATGATCGCTACTCTAGAATGGTCTATAATAAATGCTACGGATTTTCTAGGTCTCAAGATGAAGCCGAGGATTTAGCTCAGGATGTTTTTTTAATGTTGTTTATAAAGTTGGCCTCATTTAAAGGAAAATCAAAATTTTCGACCTGGCTCTATTCTTTTACTTATAATTTCTGTGTGAATTATGTTAATAGAAATAAGCAACGAAAAATGAGTGATAAATCAGTACCAATGGAAACTACAGAATATAAGTTGACCGAAGAGGTGCCTGATGAAAGTATTTATGAGATGAAGGCTAGTAAACTGGCCAAAGCTCTTGAAATGATAAGTGCGGAAGATAAATCTATTTTGCTTTTAAAATATCAAGATGGAGCGTCTATAAAAGAATTAAGTGATTTGTTCGAAATAGGGGAGAGCGCAGTTAAAATGCGTTTAAAAAGAGCAAAAGCGAAACTATTGGAAATCTATAATACCTTAGGATAGATGGGAAACGAATTTGATAATCCGTTCAAACAATTGAACAGGAATTTAAGGGAAGTACCTCCAGAAATGAGGCAAAAAGTAATGAATGATATCGCTATTGCTAAGCTTATTTTAGATATGGCCGTATTGGTGACCTCTAATTACTCCTCTATATTTGCAGGAATGTTTAGAACCAATAAGCGACAATAACCAAGAAAATAATATAAAAATGGAAAAATATAAACAAGTACTATCAGATAGTTTGGGCGATATGCTTTCAAATGTAGTGCAGCTTTTACCTCAATTAATTATTGGGGTATTGGGTTTAATAGTAGCATGGTTACTATTGAAAATAATTTTGTTTGTTTTGAAGCGTGTGCTAAAAGCTGCTAAAATAGATGCACTTTCTACAAAAGTGACCGATGCTAAATTATTTGGAGAGAAAGAGGTCAAAATCGACTTACTCAAAATAGCATTGACAACTGTCAAAATATTATTGATACTTTTCTTTACAATTGTCATTGCTGAGGTTATCGGACTTACCGCTATTTCAGAAGGTATCATATCAATTTTAGCTTATTTGCCAACCTTACTTAGTGCTTTATTAATTTTTGCGGGTGGTTTTTACCTTGCCACAATTGTTAAAAAAGCAGTTTTGGCTCTATTTGATTCCATGGGGGTCAGTGGTTCAAAAATTATTAGTGGGGTATTATTTTATATGATTACCTTTTTTGTGTCAATTACAGCACTTAATCAAGCAGGTATTGATACTGAAATTATCACTAGTAATTTCACGATGATACTAGGGGCATTTTTATTTGCAATTGCTCTAGGATTCGGTTTAGGATCAAGGGAGGTTTTTTCCGATGTTTTAAAAATGTTTTACACTCGTAAAAACTATATGGTAGGCGATAGTATTAGCATAGGTGATTTAAAAGGTACAATTGAAGCAATTGATAATATTACTATGACATTAAAGACAAAAGATGGAAAAGTGATAATCCCTATAAATGAAGTAGTCTCCAGCCGGGTGCACATTAAGTCATAAAAAAAAGCGCCTTTAAGGCGCTTTTTTATTGTTAATCTTGTTATTTACTTTGAGTAACCGTTCGTGATTTTATTTGTACGACTGGGAATTCTGTTCGTCTATTTAACTCTAATTCTTCTGGAGTACAGTCTTGTTTGCTAGTACATTCATTAATTGGTACTCTTTTTCCGAATCCTTTATATGAAAGTATGTGGTTTCTAGGCACACCATTTGCTAGTAAATATTCGTAAGCTGATTTTGCTCTACGTTCTGATAATTGATCGTTATAAGCATGACTTCCCACTGGATCAGTATGCGCCTCTAATTTGATTATCATCTCAGGGTATGTTTCGGTCATTAACTTCACAACTTTGTCTAATTCTATAGCAGCGTCAGGTCGAATATCTGCCTTGTTGAAATCATAGTAGATTTTCTTTAAACCAGCTAATACCTTTACATCTAAAATTGGTTCTAATTCAATATCTTGTCTTACTAGTCTTGCAGCGCGGCCCGTAGTTCTTGTATTAAAATAGACACTTTTATGTGGGTGCGTTTTTCTAACAGCCTCAATCCGGTAATTAACATTTCTGCTAATTAACATTTGATATTTCCCATTAGCATCCGTCATGGTTTTAGACATTAACTCACCTGTTGCTTGGTTGAATAAAGATATTTGTACACTATCTAAAGTCTTTAAGTTAATAGCATCGGTTACTACACCCTGAACGCTCAAAGATGGTACGAATCTAAATTTATAAATGTCATCGCCACCTTTTCCACCTTTACGGTTAGAGCTTACGTAGCCATCTATACCATTTTCTAAGGCATAATATCCAAAATCATCTTTATCACTATTTAATGGTTTTCCGAGGTTGATAACATCTTTAATTTGTCCTGTTGAATCCGCTACAGTTCCAAAAACATCTAATTGTCCAAAACCTAAGTGACCATCTGAAGAGAAGAAAAGTTGCCCTTCATTATTTACATAAGGGAACATTTCGTTTCCAGCAGTGTTAACTATAGGTCCAGCATTTATTGGCTGCCCTATACCACCTCTAGGGTGAATCTTAGCATAATAGATATCGGTACCTCCATATCCACCAGGACGGTCCGAAGAAAAATATAATAATGTTCTTTCTGTATTTACTGATGGATGACCAGTTGAGTAATGATCAGCATTTGTTTTTAAGTTACGCGTAACTTTCCACTCTCCATCGATCTTTTCACCTTTATAGATTTTAAGATTATTCTGGTTTTCAATTAATTTATCTTCTTTTTGAGTAGTATGAAAACCCTCTTTCTTTTGAAAATAATTATTTCGCGTAAAATAAACTATTGTGTCATTCTTATAATCTGTAGAAAAAACTAACGAACTCTCATGGAATTTTGAATTTATCTCGCCGCCAAATCGCTTAGGACTCGCCATGGTATTCCCTTCAGGAACGTAAAAGATATCCAACCAAGGTTCATTATTCCAACCATATAATTCATCATTTTTCTGACTTTTACGACTGGCACTAAAATATAAGTTTCCTTCATGAACAAATGAACCAAATTCACTGTATTCTGTGTTAAAAGGAACTGGTTCTAAATCGTAACGTTCTCTACTATTAAAGACAACAGAAGCCAAGTTGCCATCTTTTAAAAAGGCCTTAACTCGCTTATCATTCTTATTGAATTTCTTATATTTTTTTAACCATTTTAAAGCTGAATCTTCATCACCAGAACTTTTAAGAGCCATGGCGTATTTAAAATAGTAATTCGTTGGAGTATCCGCTTCTTCAATAAATCTTTTGAAATACGGAATAGATTTTTCAAAATCACGCATTAAAAGATAACACTCAGCTAGTCTTTGATAAGCATGGTTTTCGTTATAACTATTTACAACCATTTGCTCGTACTGAGGTATAGCCTTAGCATAAGCAAACTTGTTAAATAGTCTATCAGCTTCTTTTTGCACGCTAGATTGAGCATTTAAGCTCGCGCACAACAGTATTGAAGCAAAAAATGATATGATGATTTTTTTTGTTGTCATGGTGCTTTAATTAGAAATATCTAGGTGATTTGTATAAGTCGGTTTTCTTGGTAAGTCTAGGTTCAAAAATTAAAATGATTTCATGAGTACCTCCAGTATATGGTCTAAAGTCTCCTGTTGGAAGGTCATAGGCATATCCTATTCTGATGTCTTTAGATACTTGGTAATCCATATAGGCACCAAAGTTTGAAGCATCATTAAATCGATACGAGGCCCCAGCCCAAAACTTTTCATAAAATAAGAACCCTGCGGTTGCATCATAAGTTGCAGGGGCTCCATTTGTGAATTTTGTGATTACTGAAGGTCTGAATTTTATATCCAATGATAAGTCTAGAACTAAACCTCCAATAGCATAATAACTAGTTCTTTCTAGAGCCACAAATTCTCCTTCGTTTAAGTCAGTATTTAAAATTCGCGGTGAAGAAATACCCGCGTACCATCTATTAGTACTTAAATAAACTCCAGCACCAAAATTCGGTTTCCAACTGTTGAAGTTTGAATTAAAGAAAGGGTCGTTAACGTCTGGGTTTTCCAAACTATAATTAGTAAAACCGGCTTTTAATCCAAAAGAAAGCTTAGCTTCAAAGGAAACAGGAATGGTGTATGAAAAATCACCATATACATAATTAGTACTTTCAAAACCTAATTGATCAGTAATGTAAGATAGACCTAAACCAACTCTTTCATTATTCAAGGGTGTATGAAAAGAGAAAGTACTGGTTACAGGATTCCCATCTATACCAGCCCATTGGTTTCTGTGTAAGGCAGTAAGGTTCATAGCTTCTCTACTCCCAGCGTATGCAGGATTAACAGAAATTGTATTGAACATATATTGGGTGAATTGCGGTAATTGTTGTGCCCCAACTATTGAGGTAAACATTATCGTAATTAGCACTACAGAAGTTTGTAAAGCTTTCATAACTGTATAGGTTAAGGTTCTTTTTCCAAATTGAACTGATGCTTGGGGTATCAATTCTTTGTCAAAGAAAGGAATACTTTTTAATTGCCAGTAATTTAGACGTTTAACCACTTTTTTATTCGTTCTAATAGTTTCTATTCGTTAAAGTGTTTTTGTTTAAGGACGAATGAATTATCCTACAAAGAATTTTCTCTATAGGATAATTTGAGTTTAATCTTATTCCGTGCCTATATAGATATATCCATTAATAGGTTCAAGGGGTTGTTCAGATCCATTTATCGTTAAAATATAGTAGTAGGTTCCAGAGGGTACAAGTCCAGAGCTTCCAAATGAATTATTCGGTGCATAACCACCCCAATCATTCTTGTAATCTTTACCCTCATAAACTTTATCACCCCATCGGTTAAAAATCATAACGTCAAAAGTAAACTCACAGTATTCAACACCTTTGATTTCAAAGTAATCATTGATGCCATCACCATTAACAGTAACTGCTTCGGAGACTGTTATTTCATCACGGTTACATGGAACACAATCCGAATTGGTTGTGATATAGAAATCAACATAATACTTACAAGTTCCGCCGACTGAAGAGTACATGACTTTGTATTCTCCAATTTCTAAACCGTTAGGTACAAAAGTGGTGTTATTAAGGTAGGTACCTTCTCTTTCAACTTCGAAAATGCCATTGATATCAAAGCCTGTTGGTAAATAGTCAACAAGGTTAATTGGGTCATCTTCCACACAAATGTCAATGAAAACCTCTTCTAATTGTGGTTGCATGACAAAAACTATTTGTTGGAAAGTTTCCATGTTACCACAAGCATCAGTTACGTTCCAGGTACGTATAACCATATAATCATCGGTATCATCAGAGAACTCTGTTTCTTCGGTGAATACTACATCGTAGTCACCACATCCACCCATAAAAGTAAGTTCAGGAACTTCAGGAAGTTCATCACCGCAAATAATCGTTACTTCTTCTTCATAACCACTAGAGCTGATATCGTTGTCTAATATGGTACCTATACCTTCACCATCCAACATGTTAATGCCAGAAGGAGGAGGAACATCAAAAGAAAGAGTGATATCCAAGGTTTCAGCCATCTCACTCAACTCATCGTCAATAATGCTTACAGTAATCGTTTGTGAATCACCATTTACTGTTCCACCTGGGAAGAATAAAACTCCAGTTGTAGAAACTACGGTATAATCATCAGGATTAATAGCTGAGTTATCGGTTACATTAAAGTTTACATTAAAGGCATCCTGAACAGTATTCCCTGTATAGGAAATTACAAATTCAGCAGTACCAGCATCTTCGTTGACAGTAAAGTCGCTAACAGCAACCCCTTCTGTTGGGTCGTTGGCATCATTATCAGTAATGGTACCTACGGCAGTATCATCT
>NZ_JAVRHW010000006.1:0-95575 GCF_031846365.1 Croceitalea sp. P059 | reverse complement strand
TGACCTTCTACATTGTCTGGAATACCATCGTCATCACTATCTAAATCTAACTGATTTGTAAAACCATCATTATCTCTACTATCATCTGGTTGAATTCCAATCGGTGTGAATTGTTCATAAATATCATCTAATCCATTATGATTCAAATCGATACCTGAAGGTGATTCATATATATGTACGTTTTGTGCTTCAAGGTTATCTAAGAGTCCGTCATTGTCCGAATCGATATCTAAATAATCTGGTATGCCATCAGCGTCTGTGTCTGTGGGATAAGTCCAATAGCAATTATCTCCATCTTCATTTCCGTCTTCGACATCATTGGTTATTCCGTCACCATCGATATCGATATCATTTTCATCATAAACACCATCTCCATCATAATCATTTGTATTATTTTCAAAAGAATTAAACCCAAATGAAAAATTACAAATTAAAAAACAAGAGAGTATTAAACATTGAATTAAGCCATTACACTTAAATTGAATGGTAATATTGGAATTGAATAGGTACAAATATTTATACATAGCGTTAGTCTATTTAAACTAATCACCATGGCTTTGTAGGTATGTTTTGTAAGGATTTTGGGGCAATCAATACTACTTCAAGATTTCATTTATCGCTCCAGAGTATGATTATGCATAGTTACTTTTTATCAATTTAACTACCTATTTTACTCGATAAACTGCAATCTTTTGGTTTGAATAGATACGTCAATTTTAGAAAAAAAGATGTTACAACATCCAAAAAAGACTTAACTACCAGTATTTAGATGAAATATACTTTGATTTTGTAGTACATATCTTATTTTGATTCTTTTTTATCCACAAACTATTCACATATAAGAACCAATTATTAAAAAAAGTCACTCCAACATTTTAGCTTATTTTTGCCCAAATTTTTCACATGAGCTTTGAAAAGGAAATTGCAAGAAGAAGAACTTTTGGCATAATATCACACCCAGATGCTGGAAAAACTACATTAACAGAAAAATTACTTCTCTTTGGTGGTGCTATAAAGGAAGCTGGTGCTGTAAAAAACAATAAAATAAAAAAATCTGCCACTAGTGATTTTATGGAGATTGAAAGACAGCGCGGTATTTCGGTTGCAACTTCGGTACTCGCGTTTATTTACAAAAACAAAAAAATCAATATACTTGATACTCCCGGACACAAAGATTTCGCCGAAGACACCTTCAGAACCTTAACTGCTGTAGACAGTGTTATCGTTGTTATTGATGTAGCAAAAGGGGTCGAAGAACAGACTGAGAAATTAGTTGAAGTTTGTAGGATGCGAAAAATACCAATGATTGTATTTATCAATAAATTAGATCGTGAAGGTAAAGACGCATTTGATCTTTTGGATGAAGTTGAGCAAAAATTAGGTTTAACAGTAACTCCCTTGAGTTTTCCAATAGGCATGGGGTATGATTTTAAAGGTATTTATAATATTTACGAAAAAAACATAAACTTGTTCAGTGGCAATAGCAAGCAAAATATTGAAGAAACAATTGCATTTGATAATATTGAAAATCAAGAATTAGATTCTATTATAGGTGAAAAGGCAGCCATTGAATTAAGGGAAAATTTGGAATTGGTGGAGGGAGTTTATCCCTCATTTGACACGGAATCCTATTTAAAAGCCGAACAACAACCTGTTTTCTTTGGATCTGCATTGAATAATTTTGGAGTACGTGAGCTACTTGATTGCTTTATAAATATTGCCCCAGCCCCATTATCGAAAATGGCAGAAGAAAGACTAGTACTAGCAAAGGAACAAGACTTTTCTGGGTTTGTATTTAAGATTCATGCAAATATGGACCCTAAGCATAGAGACAGATTAGCATTTATTAAAATTGTTTCAGGAACTTTTGAACGCAATAAACCTTACTTACATGTTCGTCATAATAAAAATTTAAAATTTTCTAGTCCAAATGCATTTTTCGCTGAAAAAAAGGAGATTGTCGATATTTCATACCCCGGAGATATTGTTGGTTTACATGATACTGGTAATTTTAAAATAGGTGATACTTTGACCAATGGAGAAAAACTTCATTATAAAGGGATACCCAGTTTTTCTCCGGAACATTTTAGGTACATCAATAATGCCGACCCAATGAAGGCCAAACAGCTAAATAAAGGTATTGACCAATTAATGGATGAAGGAGTTGCACAATTATTTACACTAGAATTAAACGGCAGAAAAATTATTGGAACTGTAGGTGCTCTTCAATATGAAGTTATCCAATATCGTCTTGAACATGAGTACGGTGCTAAGTGTACTTATGAGAATTTCCCAGTTCATAAAGCCTGTTGGGTTGAAGCGGATGAAAAAAATGAGGAGTTCAAGGAGTTTAAAAGAGTAAAACAAAAGTTTTTGGCAATTGATAAGAGAGAACAACTAGTTTTCTTGGCTGATTCACAGTTTTCGCTTCAAATGACTCAACAAAAATATCCAAGTGTAAAACTTCATTTCACTTCAGAGTTTGAATAATTAAAACAACCTAAACATCTGTCCTTCTTAATACGTGTAATTACTGTTTAATTAGGTCTTTTTTGTAACTTATTGGCTATTAACCAATAAAACTTTACAAATGACAAATTCAACATCAAAACCATCGATATGGTTTTGGGTAATAAGTGTTATTGCCCTTTTTTGGAATTTTTTTGGAGTGTTTCAATACCTTTACACAGCTTACAATCAAGTCGAGATGTTAGAAACAATGACTCAAGTTCAAAGAGAAGTGTTTGAAGCTATTCCTGCTTGGGCTACTGCATGTTTTGCTATTGCTGTTTTTTCAGGCACTATTGCTTGTATTGCCTTATTATTAAGAAAAAAGTGGGCGAAGCCTCTGTTCATTCTTTCTTTTATAACTGCAGTTGCCCAATTTATCAATTGGCTATTCATTCAAAATGCAGACGAAGTTTTTCCGAATTCTTTTGCCATGCCAATTACTGTAACCATTATTGGTCTTTTACTAATTATGTTTTCAACTAAAAGCATTCAAAAGGGCTGGTTAAAATAAAAAAGAAGTGTTTTTAAAAAATAAAACCCTGACGAAAATGTCAGGGTTTTTATTTATGCTTCTCCAGCTGGGCCAAAATTTAAAGGTATTGAAGGCTGCTCATAATCCTTAATTGTACCATGGGCCTTCTCAAAACGATTCACATTATCATTTAAAGCCTTTAAAAACTTTTTAGCATGCTGCGGAGTCAATACTATTCTGCTTTTCACCTTGGCTTTCGGTGCACCAGGCATTAAGCTTATAAAATCAACTACAAATTCAGAAACTGAATGATTTATGATAGCAAGGTTGGAATAAATTCCTTCGGCCATCTTTTCATCCAATTCAATATTTATTTGCTTTTGTTTCGGGTTCTTTTCTGCCATTTCTAATTTGATTCAAACAAAAACCCTGACAATTTTGTCAGGGTTTTTAGTATTTAAAACTTAAACTCTTCTTTTCGAGCCATTATCTCATCATATTCTTCTTTCGAACCAACAATGATACTATCATAGTCTCTCATGCCTGTACCTGCAGGAATTTTATGTCCTACAATCACATTTTCTTTCAATCCTTCTAGAGTATCAACTTTACCGCTTACAGCAGCCTCGTTCAGTACTTTAGTAGTTTCTTGGAAAGAAGCCGCTGAAATAAATGATTTAGTTTGTAAAGAAGCTCTTGTAATACCTTGCAAGATTGGCGTTGCAGTTGCTGCAACAGCATCTCTAGCAGTAACAAGATTCTTATCAGAACGCTTTAATAAAGAATTTTCATCTCTAAGCTCTCTTGCCGTTATTATTTGACCTGCTTTCAAGTTTTCAGAATCTCCTGCCTCTTCAACTACTTTCTTACCAAAAATCTCATCATTCTCACGTATAAAATCATCTTTATGAATAAGTTGATTTTCTAAGAAAATAGTGTCACCAGAGTCTTGAATTCTAACCTTACGCATCATTTGTCTTACAACAACTTCAAAATGCTTATCGTTAATTTTTACTCCTTGTAAACGATATACCTCTTGTACTTCATTAACCAAGTATTGCTGTACCGCTGATGGCCCTTTAATTGCCAAAATATCTTCTGGTGTAATTGACCCATCAGAAAGTGGCATCCCAGCTCTAACGTAATCATTTTCTTGAACAAGAATTTGATTAGACAATTTTACAAGGTACTTTTTTATTTCACCTAATTTAGACTCAATAATTATCTCACGATTACCACGCTTGATTTTACCGAATGACACAACACCATCAATCGCTGATACAACTGCAGGGTTTGAAGGATTTCGAGCTTCAAACAATTCAGTCACCCTTGGTAAACCACCAGTAATATCACCTGCTTTTGCCGATTTACGTGGAATCTTAACCAAAGTCTTTCCTTCATTAATTTTTTCGCCGTCATCAACCATGATATGTGAACCAACTGGTAAATTATACGATCGCAAAGTTTCACCTTTAGCATCTTGAATTAATAAAGTTGGTATCAACTTTTTATTTCTAGATTCAGAAATTACTTTTTCCTGAAAACCTGTTTGCTCATCAATTTCAACTTGATAAGTAATTCCTTGCTCAATATTTTCGTAAGCAATCTTACCAGTAAACTCAGAAACTATAACACCATTGTATGGATCCCAAGAACAAATAACTTCTCCTTTTTTAATTTTAGCTCCATTCTTAATTAATAATTGAGAACCGTAAGGAATATTATTCGTACTTAGAGTAATACCTGTTTTCTTATCAATAATTTTTATCTCAGAAGTTCTTGATATAACAATATTCGATTTTTCACCTTCATTGTTTTCTCCAACTACAGTTCTCAAATCTTCAATTTCAGCAACACCCTCAAACTTAGCTTCTAATCTACTTTCCTCTGAAATGTTACCTGCAATACCTCCCACGTGGAACGTACGCAATGTTAATTGTGTACCTGGCTCACCAATAGACTGAGCAGCAACCACACCAACAGCTTCACCTCTTTGAACCATTTTATTTGTAGCAAGGTTACGACCGTAACACTTTCCACAAATTCCTTTAGGTGCTTCACATGTTAATGGTGAACGAACTTCGACTTTATCAATCGGAGATGCTTCAATTTTCTTAACCTCAACCTCCGTGATGTGCTGACCTGCAGCCACCAATAATTCTTCAGAAACAGGGTCAAAAATATCATGCAATGAAACACGACCAACGATACGTTCGCCTAATGTTTCAACAATTTCTTCATTCTTTTTGAGCGCTTTAACCTCAATTCCACGCAGCGTCTCACAATCTTCAATATTAATAATCACATCTTGTGAAACATCAACCAAACGTCTAGTTAAATAACCAGCATCTGCAGTTTTTAACGCGGTATCTGCTAATCCTTTACGAGCACCGTGAGTTGAGATGAAATATTCAAGGATTGACAATCCTTCTTTAAAGTTCGAAAGAATAGGATTCTCAATAATTTCACCACCACCTGCTGTTGATTTTTTAGGTTTAGCCATTAAACCACGCATACCAGTTAACTGACGAATTTGTTCTTTAGAACCCCTTGCACCAGAATCCAACATCATATAAACCGAATTGAAACCTTGTTGATCCTCGCGAATACGTTTCATTGCTAATTCAGTTAACATAGCGTTGGTAGATGTCCAAACATCAATAACTTGATTATATCGCTCATTATTAGTAATAAGACCCATGTTATAATTGGCCATAATACCATCTACTTGACCATTAGCCTCATCAATCATTTCAATTTTTTCCTTAGGAATAATAATATCCCCTAAACTGAAAGATAATCCACCTTTAAAAGCGAATTGATATCCCATAGTCTTAATCTTATCCAAGAACTCAGCAGTTCTAGGAACATCAGTTACTGCAAGAATATCACCAATAATATTACGAAGTGCCTTCTTATTCAATACCTGATTGATAAAACCAGCTTCTTTTGGAACATGACTATTAAATAATACTCTACCTACGGTAGTCTCAATTATTTGGCTAACTAATTCGCCTTCTTCATTAAAATCAACTGCTCGTACTTTAATACCAGCGTTAAGTTCAACTTTCTTCTCATTGAACGCTATTTCTACTTCTTCAGCAGAATAAAAAGTTAACCCTTCTCCCTTCACAGGAACTTCTTTAGTAGACTTACGATGTTTGGTCATATAGTAAAGACCTAAAACCATATCTTGAGAAGGAACGGTAATTGGAGAACCATTTGCAGGGTTTAATATATTTTGAGAAGCCAACATTAATAATTGAGCTTCTAAAATGGCCTCAGGACCTAATGGCAAGTGCACCGCCATTTGGTCACCATCAAAATCTGCATTAAATGCAGTACATGCTAATGGATGTAAACGAATAGCTTTACCCTCAATAAGTTTAGGTTGAAAAGCTTGAATACCTAGACGGTGTAATGTTGGGGCCCTATTCAATAAAACCGGGTGACCTTTCAAAACATTTTCAAGAATATCCCAAACTACAGGTTCCTTTTTATCTATAATCTTTTTAGCCGACTTTACTGTTTTTACAATACCTCTTTCAATCAGTTTTCTGATTACAAATGGCTTATAAAGCTCGGCAGCCATATCTTTTGGAAGGCCGCACTCATATAAGTTCATTTCCGGACCAACAACAATTACTGAACGTGCAGAATAATCAACACGTTTTCCAAGTAAGTTTTGACGGAAACGACCTTGTTTACCTTTTAACGAATCGGAAAGTGATTTAAGTGGTCTATTAGATTCCGTTTTTACAGCAGAAGCTTTTCTCGTATTATCAAAAAGTGAATCGACAGATTCTTGAAGCATTCTTTTTTCATTACGAAGAATTACCTCCGGAGCTTTTATTTCCATCAATCGCTTTAAACGATTATTTCTAATAATTACTCTACGGTATAAATCATTCAAATCTGAAGTCGCAAAACGACCACCATCTAAAGGCACTAATGGACGTAATTCAGGCGGAATTACTGGTACCACCTTCATAATCATCCACTCAGGTCTGTTCTCACGATTTTCTTGAGACTCACGCAAAGCTTCTACTACTTGAAGCCTTTTTAAAGCCTCTGTTTTACGTTGCTTTGAGGTCTCAGTATTTGCTTTATGTCTTAATTCATAAGAAAGCTGTTCTAAGTCAATTCGTCCTAATAAATCAATTAGACACTCAGCTCCCATTTTTGCTATGAACTTGTTCGGATCTGAATCCTCTAAATATTGATTCTCGGCAGGAATAGTCTCCAATATATTTAAATATTCCTCCTCTGTCAAGAAATCCATTTTATTGATTTCTTCTCCTTCAGGTCCTTTTGCAATACCAGGCTGTATAACTACGTAACGCTCGTAGTATATGATCATATCCAATTTCTTGGATGGTAACCCTAATAAATAACCTATTTTATTAGGAAGCGAACGGAAATACCATATGTGTGCGACAGGCACAACTAAGTTGATATGGCCTACTCTATCGCGACGTACTTTTTTCTCAGTTACTTCAACACCACAACGATCACATACAATTCCACGATAACGGATTCGCTTATATTTACCGCAAGCACATTCATAATCCTTTACAGGACCAAAAATACGTTCACAGAATAAACCATCTCGCTCTGGCTTATGAGTTCTATAATTAATAGTTTCTGGTTTTAAAACTTCTCCTCTTGATTCTGCCAAAATTGATTCTGGAGAAGCAAGACCTATTGAAATTTTATTAAACCTCTTTGGTGCGTTATTATCTTTTATTCTAGCCATAATGCTATAAAGATGAAAATGTTAAAAATGTTCTCTTTTAAATAGTTTTTCAACTATACTATTACTCTTCCAATCTAATATCTAAGCCTAAACCTTTCAGTTCGTGCATTAGTACATTAAAAGATTCTGGTAACCCAGGCTCAGGCATTGTTTCGCCTTTTACAATTGATTCATAAGTTTTGGCTCTACCGATTACGTCATCCGATTTAACAGTCAATATTTCGCGAAGAGTTGACGAAGCCCCATAGGCTTCAAGCGCCCAAACTTCCATCTCACCAAAACGTTGACCTCCAAATTGGGCTTTACCACCCAATGGTTGTTGTGTAATCAACGAATATGGACCTATCGAACGAGCGTGCATCTTATCATCAACCATATGACCTAATTTCAACATGTAGATAATTCCAACAGTTGCAGCTTGATCAAATCGCTCTCCAGTTCCACCATCATATAAATGTGTATGTCCAAATCTTGGAACCCCTGCTTCATCAGTCAAAGCATTGATTTGATCCAAAGTAGCCCCATCAAAAATTGGTGTTCCGTACTTTCTTCCTAATTTTTCTCCAGCCCAACCAAGCACTGTTTCATAAATTTGGCCAATATTCATACGCGATGGTACCCCTAGTGGATTCAATACAATATCAACTGGTGTTCCATCTTCCAAGAAAGGCATATCTTCTTGACGAACAATTCGAGCAACAATACCCTTATTACCGTGACGACCTGCCATTTTATCACCAACTTTCAACTTACGTTTCTTAGCTATATAAACCTTAGCTAATTTCATAATACCAGCTGGCAATTCATCACCTACAGAAATTGTGAACTTATCTCTTCTTAAATTACCTTGAAGGTCATTTAATTTAATTTTGTAGTTATGAAGTAAATCAGCTACTTGAGCATTAGTCTTATAATCAGTTGTCCAGCTGCCTGTTACCAAGTGAGCAAAATCATCAACAGCATTAAGCATTTTGATTGTATACTTCTTGCCTTTAGGAAGAACTTCTTCACCAAGGTCATTCATAACACCTTGCGAAGTTTTTCCATTAACAAGAGTAAATAATTTTTCAACTAAAACGTCTTTCAACTGCTGGAATTTAACTTCGTATTCTAATTCTAAATTAGAAATAGCCTCCTTATCCTCCGAACGCTTGCGTTTGTCCTTTATTGAACGAGAGAAAAGCTTTTTGTCAATAACTACTCCTCTTAGAGAAGGCGAAGCTTTTAAAGATGCATCTTTTACATCACCAGCTTTATCTCCAAAAATTGCACGAAGTAGTTTCTCTTCTGGTGTAGGATCAGATTCTCCTTTAGGAGTAATTTTACCAATTAAAATATCACCAGGCTTAACTTCTGCCCCAATTCTAATCATTCCATTTTCATCTAAATCGCTTGTAGCTTCTTCAGAAACATTTGGAATGTCATTAGTAAGCTCTTCAGCACCTAATTTAGTATCACGAACTTCTAGAGCATATTCATCAATATGTATTGAAGTAAAGATATCTTCACGAACAACTTTTTCGGATATTACGATTGCATCCTCAAAGTTATACCCTTTCCAAGGCATAAAGGCAACTTTCATATTTCTTCCAAGCGCCAATTCACCCTTTTCAGTTGCATACCCCTCACAAAGAACTTGACCTTTTTTAACCTTATCACCTTTCTTAACAATAGGCTTAAGATTGATACTTGTTCCTTGATTCGTTTTACGGAACTTAATAAGATTGTAAGATTTGTAATCTTCTTCAAAGCTTACTAATTTCTCATCTGCTGACCTCGTATATTTTACTGTGATTTTTTGAGCATCAACATAATCAATTACACCATTTTCTTCAGCATTTATTAATACTCTAGAATCTGTTGCAACTTGACGTTCTAATCCAGTTCCTACAATAGGAGATTGTGGTCGCAATAATGGTACAGCTTGACGCATCATGTTTGACCCCATTAAAGCACGGTTTGCATCATCATGTTCCAAAAACGGGATTAATGAAGCAGATATGGAAGCAATTTGATTTGGCGCAACATCCGTATAATTTACTTCAGAAGGGTCTACTACTGGAAAATCACCTTCTTCCCTTGCAATTACCTTATCATTAATTATAGTTCCGTCTTCTTTTAAAGGAATATTCGCTTGAACAATTTTCATTCCTTCCTCCTCCTCAGCACTTAAGTATCCAAAATTCTTAGTATCCACTTTACCATTTTGAACTTTGCGATAAGGTGTTTCTAAGAATCCCATTGGATTAACCTTAGCAAATACCGAAAGTGAAGAAATCAAACCAATATTTGGTCCTTCTGGAGTTTCAATTGGGCATAGACGTCCATAATGAGTATAGTGAACATCTCTTACCTCAAAACCTGCCCTTTCTCTTGAAAGTCCTCCAGGTCCTAATGCTGATAATCTTCGTTTGTGAGTAATCTCAGCTAATGGATTTGTTTGATCCATGAATTGAGACAACTGGTTCGTTCCAAAGAATGAATTAATTACAGAAGACAATGTCTTAGCATTAATCAAATCTATTGGTGTAAAAACCTCATTATCACGAACATTCATACGTTCGCGAATCGTACGCGCCATACGTGCCAAACCAACACCGAATTGAGAAGACAATTGTTCACCTACTGTTCTTACACGACGGTTAGACAAGTGGTCAATATCATCAATCTCTGCTTTAGAATTAATTAGCTCAATTAAGTATTTTATTATAGTTATGATATCTTCTTTGGTCAAGACTTGTTTGTCCATTCCAATATCTAACTGTAATTTCTTGTTCATTCTATAACGACCTACTTCACCTAAATTGTAACGTTGATCTGAGAAGAACAATTTATCAATAATACCGCGAGCAGTTTCCTCATCTGGCGGTTCTGCATTACGCAATTGACGATAGATATGTTCAACAGCTTCCTTTTCAGAGTTTGTTGGATCTTTTTGAAGCGTATTATGAATTATTGCGTAATCTGATTGTGCATTATTCTCTTTATGTAAAAGAATAGTTTTTACATCAGCATCAATGATTTCATCAACATGTTCTTTTTCAAGAATTGTATCACGATCAAGAACGATTTCATTTCTTTCAATTGAAACAACTTCACCAGTATCTTCATCCACAAAATCTTCATGCCAAGTATTCAAAACTCTTGCCGCTAACTTGCGACCCATGACTTTTTTAAGTCCTGCCTTAGATACTTTTACCTCTTCAGAAAGGTCAAAAATTTCAAGAATATCTTTATCTCTTTCAAAACCAATGGCTCTAAATAAAGTAGTTACAGGCAACTTTTTCTTTCTATCAATATAAGCATACATAACGCCATTGATGTCAGTTGCAAATTCAATCCAAGATCCCTTGAATGGAATTACTCTTGCAGAGTATAATTTCGTACCATTTGCATGGAAAGACTGTCCGAAAAATACACCCGGAGATCTATGTAATTGAGAAACAACAACTCTTTCAGCTCCATTGATTACAAAGGTACCACTTGGAGTCATGTAAGGTATTGTTCCCAAATACACATCTTGAACAATTGTTTCAAAATCTTCGTGTTCAGGATCGGTACAGTAAAGTTTTAAACGCGCTTTTAAAGGTACGCTATAAGTAAGACCACGCTCAATACATTCTTGTATAGAATAACGAGGAGGGTCAATAAAATAATCCAAAAACTCAAGTACAAATTGGTTTCTGGTATCTGTGATTGGAAAGTTTTCCATGAAGGTATTATACAAACCTTCGTTGCCTCTTTCGTCAGATTTAGTCTCAAGTTGAAAAAAGTCTTGAAATGACTTAATCTGAATGTCCAAGAAATCCGGATATTCCGGTATGTTCTTAGCGGATGCAAAATTTACTCTTTCAGTCTGATTTGTGAACATCTATGGACAAATTTTGATAGTGAATTCTCTTAGGGGATACGTGTGCCGTCACACGTGGCTATAAAAACAGGCTAAGGTCTGACCGTTTTTACGGAAAGACCTTAACCATATTGTCTATGTGGAAGCTATTACTTAAGCTCAACTTCTGCTCCTGCTTCTTCCAAAGATTTTTTGATACCTTCTGCTTCATCTTTAGAAACAGCTTCTTTAACAGCTTTTGGTGCGCTATCAACAATCTCTTTAGCATCTTTCAAGCCAAGACCTGTTAATTCTTTTACCAATTTAACAACTGCTAATTTAGAACCACCAGCTGCAGTTAAAATTACATCAAATTCTGATTTTTCTTCAGCGGCTTCTTCACCACCACCAGCTCCACCGCCAGCGGCAACAGCTACAGCAGCGGCTGCAGGCTCGATACCATATTCTTCTTTTAAAATACCAGCCAATTCATTTACCTCTTTTACAGTAAGGTTGACCAATTGTTCTGCAAAATCTTTTAAATCTGCCATTTTTCTATCGTTTAAATAAAATTCTTAAAATATAATTGTTTGTGTGCGTACGTATTATCTTTCAGATAAAGTTTTAATAATCCCGGCTAGTTTACCACCACCAGATTTAAGCCCAGAAATAACATTCTTGGCAGGTGATTGTAATAATCCGATAATATCTCCGATGACCTCTTCTTTTGATTTGATATTAACCAAAGAATCAAGATTTTCATCTCCAATATAAACTGCCTCTTCAATAAAGGCACCTTTTAATAAAGGTTTATCTGATTTCTTTCTAAAATTCTTAATAAGTTTTGCTGGCGCATTTCCAGTTTCAGAAAGCATTAAAGAGGTATTACCCTTTAACACTTCAGGAAGTTCACCAAACTCCTTATCAGAAGCTTCCATTGCTTTTTCAAGTAATGTGTTTTTGACAACTGCCAGCTTAATATTGGCTTTAAAACACGCTCTTCTTAAATTAGAAGTAGTCAATGCATCTAAACCAGATATATCTGCAAGATATATGTTAGAGTTATCAGCCAACTGTGCAGTCAAATCTTCAATTACCGTTGCTTTTTCTTCTCTTGTCATTGTTTTAATTTTGAACTACTCAGTAATTAAACTGTTTTAGGGTCTAAAGGTACACTTGGACTCATAGTACTTGACATGAAAACACTTTTCATGTAAACACCTTTTGCCGCAGCTGGCTTCAACTTATTTAAAGTTTCTAAAAGCTCTTTAGCATTTCCAGCTATTTTATCAGCTGAAAATGAAGCTTTACCAATCGCTGCATGTACGATTCCTGTTTTGTCAACTTTGAAATCTATTTTACCAGCTTTTACATCAGATACTGCCTTAGCAACATCCATGGTAACTGTTCCGGTTTTTGGATTAGGCATTAAACCTCTAGGTCCTAAAACTCTACCTAATGGTCCTAATTTACCCATAACGCTAGGCATTGTGATGATGACATCAACATCAGTCCAACCGCCTTTTATTTTATCCAAATATTCATCTAACCCAATAAAATCTGCACCCGCTTCTTTCGCTTCTGCTTCTTTATCTGGTGTTACCAATGCTAAAACTTTTACATCTTTACCAGTACCATGAGGTAGTGTTACTACACCACGTACCATTTGATTGGCTTTTCTAGGATCAACACCTAAACGTACAGCCAAATCAATTGACGCATCAAATTTTACATTAGTTATCTCTTTAATTAAAGCCGATGCCTCGTCAACAGAATACAATTTGTTTCTGTCAATTTTAGATTGAGCTTCTTTTTGATTTTTAGTCAATTTTGCCATTTGAAATTGCTTTTAGATTTTAAAAAGGTCTTTTACCTGCAACCTTTAATCCCATTGATCTAGCAGTTCCAGCAACCATACTCATTGCTGACTCTACAGTAAAAGCATTCAAATCGACCATCTTGTCTTCAGCGATTTGCTTTACTTGATCCCATGAAACAGATCCATTTTTAACTCTGTTAGGTTCGCCTGATCCTTTTTTAATCTTAGCTGCTTCCATCAATTGAACTGCCGCTGGTGGTGTTTTTACAACAAAGTCGAAAGACTTGTCTTTATATACCGTGATAACAACTGGCAATACTTTGCCCTGTTTGTCCTGCGTTCGTGCATTAAATTGCTTACAGAACTCCATGATGTTAACACCGGCAGCACCTAAGGCGGGTCCAACCGGTGGCGACGGATTCGCAGCACCTCCCCTAACTTGTAATTTAACTACCTTATCTACTTCTTTTGCCATTGTTTTTGTTTAAAATGAAAATGTGCTAATTGGAAGCAACACAATTTCTATATATGTAACAGCTCTTGTTAAACTTTTTCTACCTGCATATAACTCAATTCTAAAGGCGTTTTTCTTCCGAAAATCTTAACCATTACTTCGAGTTTACGCTTTTCTTCATTGATTTTTTCCACAGTTCCATTAAAACCGTTGAAAGGACCATCAATAACCTTTATAGTTTCTCCAATCACAAATGGAATAGAGATATTATCAGTATTTACAGCAAGTTCATCAACTTTGCCTAGCATTCTATTAACCTCAGCTTTTCTCAAAGGAACCGGGTCACCTCCTTTAACTTCACCTAAAAAACCAATAACATTGGTGATTGAACGAATGATATGAACCATTTCTCCACCTAAATTGGCTTTAATCATAATATAGCCAGGAAAGTATGTTCTTTCCTTATTGATTTTTTTACCATTCCGAATCTGAATTACCTTCTCGGTTGGCACCAAAACATCTTCTAAGTAGTCAGCAAAACCATGTCTTTCAACCTCACTCTCAATATATCCTTTGATTTTGTTCTCTTGTCCACTTACTGCTCTGACAACGTACCATTTTTTCTCTAATACCTCTGACATCAGCTTATCCTATTAAATTATCAAAATACAACTGAATCAATTTACTAAAGACTGAATCAACACCCCAAGTTGCTAACGCAAATAAAATTGAGAAAACTGCAACAATTACCATAAGACTTGAAGCTTGTTCCCTGCTTAACCAAGTCACGTTATTCTTTAATTCTTCCCAAGATTCTCTAACGTACGTCAACATAAAATAAATTTTTACTCTTTAATGCTTAGCTAATTTTGCTTTGCATAAAACTTATTACCCTATTGGGCTTTAATTTCAAACTGCACGGGCGGAGAGGCTCGAACTCCCGACACCTGGTTTTGGAGACCAGTGCTCTACCAACTGAGCTACGCCCGTAATTGTGGAGCTACATTTTTCCAAATAAAATAGAAATGAACTACACCCGTTTCTATTTACACCGAAAGGTATCCGTCATTTGACGGACACCCTTTTAGCGTAAACTATGATTACAAATATTTTTAATCAGTGATTTCAGTAACCTGACCAGCACCTACAGTTCTACCACCTTCACGGATAGCAAAACGCAGACCAACACTTAGTGCAATTGGCTGAATCAACTCAACTTCAATAGTTAAGTTATCACCAGGCATTACCATTTCAACACCACTTGGCAAAGCAATATTACCAGTTACATCAGTTGTTCTAACATAAAATTGTGGACGATAGTTGTTATGGAATGGCGTGTGACGACCACCTTCTTCTTTTTTCAAGATATAAACCTCAGCTTTAAATTTAGCGTGCGGTGTAACAGAACCTGGCTTACAAATAACCATTCCTCTTTTAATATCAGTCTTTTCAATACCTCTCAAAAGGATACCAACATTATCACCAGCTTCACCTCTATCCAAAATCTTACGGAACATTTCAACACCAGTCACTGTAGAAGCTAGTTTTTCAGCTCCCATACCAATGATATCTACAGCATCACCTGTATTTGCAACACCTGTCTCAATACGACCAGTTGCAACAGTACCACGACCTGTAATAGTAAATACATCTTCTACAGGCATTAAGAAATCTTTATCAACATCTCTTTTTGGAAGTTCAATCCAATCATCAACAGCTGCCATTAATTCCATAACAGTGTCAACCCATTTCTGTTCTCCGTTTAAAGCACCAAGTGCAGAACCAGAAATTACAGGACCGTTGTCTCCATCATACTCATAAAAAGAAAGTAATTCTCTTACTTCCATTTCAACAAGCTCTAAAAGCTCTTCATCATCAACCATGTCAACTTTGTTCAAGAAAACAACAATACGTGGAATACCAACTTGACGTCCTAAAAGGATGTGCTCGCGAGTCTGTGGCATAGGACCATCAGTAGCAGCTACAACCAAAATTGCACCGTCCATTTGAGCAGCACCAGTTACCATGTTCTTAACGTAATCCGCGTGACCTGGACAATCTACGTGCGCATAGTGACGATTCGCCGTTGCATACTCAACGTGAGATGTGTTAATTGTAATACCTCTTTCTTTTTCTTCAGGGGCATTATCAATTGAGTCAAAGCTTCTAAGCTCAGACAAACCTGCGTTTGCTAAAACAGTTGTAATAGCCGCAGTTAATGTAGTTTTACCGTGATCTACGTGTCCAATGGTACCAATATTTAAGTGCGGTTTGGAACGATCGAAAGTTTCCTTTGCCATTTTGAAATGATTTTAATCTTAGTTTATATTAGTGTACAAATCGTTTATGAGCCAATGACGAGATTTGAACTCGTGACCTCTTCCTTACCAAGGAAACGCTCTACCCCTGAGCTACACCGGCGTAAAGTGTTGAAACAACTACTTTAACATAGTCCTCCCATTAATTAGGAAGAGATTTCTGCTTTCACAGAAATGACTTTTTAGAGCGGGAGACCGGGTTCGAACCGGCGACATTCAGCTTGGAAGGCTGACGCTCTACCAACTGAGCTACTCCCGCAATTTTTTAATAATTTCAATATTTCAAAACTTAAATTTCAATAAATTCATTTTTTACATGAATTTGAAAATTTAAAACTTAATACTCTTTTGCACTAAGTGGGGAGAGCAGGATTCGAACCTGCGAAGACATAGTCAGCAGATTTACAGTCTGCCCTCGTTGGCCGCTTGAGTATCTCCCCTCACTTGATTTTCAGTATTTTATGAGCCGATGGAGGGACTCGAACCCACGACCTGCTGATTACAAATCAGCTGCTCTAGCCAGCTGAGCTACATCGGCTTATCACCTACTTTTTAGCACAAAAAAAGCCCGTTATTTCTAACGGACTGCAAATGTATATATTTATTCTTTTAATCAAAACAAATTATGAAAAATTTTAATCAAGCATGCGCCCTCATTTTTTCCTTCTTTTTAACTAATTGACGTTCTAATGAACTACAAGCGGAATCAACTGCCTCTTCAAAAGACTTACATTGTTTTTTAACTATAAACTGATCCCTAGGCACATGCACTTTAATTTCAACAATTTTATTTTCCTTTTCACTAGTGTTTTCAACTTTAAGATATACGTCTGAACTGATTACTTTATCATAAAACGTTTCTAGCTTATCCATTCGATTTTGTATAAAATCGATTAGCTTTCCGTCAGCAGCAAAATTTACAGATTGTGCATTTACCTTCATAAATTAAGTATTTAAGTTTGCCGTTAGCAAACAAGTTAAACATTACAAAGAACTTTACTCTTTGTTTCTAGGATGGGCAGTAAGGTGTACTTTCTTTAGTTCGGCAATATTATTATGTGTATATACCTGGGTGGATGCCAAACTCGAGTGGCCCAACAACTCTTTTACCGCATTTAAATCAGCTCCTTTATTTAATAAGTGAGTTGCAAAGGTATGTCTGAGAATATGCGGACTCTTTTTTATCTTAGGTGATACCATACTAAAGTACTTATTTATAACCCTATAAACAAGAGTTTCGTATAACTTATGACCAGATTTTGTCAAAAAAAGAAAAGGCAATTCTTCTTGTAATTCTATCTCAGATCTCCGTAATAGATATGAGTTAAAGAGTAACGACATAGAGGACAATAATGGTATTATCCGTTCCTTATTGCGTTTTCCAAGTACTTTTATAGTTGTTCGTGTGCTATTAATGTCATGTACTTTTAAATTAATAAGTTCTGCCCTTCTCATACCAGTAGCATAAAGCAACTCTATCATTAATTTGTTACGTACACCTTCAAAATCATCCTCAAAAGGTATTTGTTTTAAAACTTTATCCATTTCAATTTCTGAAAAGGGAACCTCAAGCTTCTTTTCTGTTTTCAAAGCTTTATGTTTAGCCAAAGGGTTTTTTTCCAATACACCAATTTTTTGAAGAAACTTGTAGTAACCTTTTAAGGAAGCAATTTTTCTATTAATTGTTCTATTTGAGATTCCGGCATCTACCAATGAAACAACCCAACTTCTAATCAAAGTATATTCTACATCCTTAATAACTTTAAGATCATAAATTCTAAGACAATATTTCTTAAACTCAGTTAAATCTTTTTGATAAGCCTTTACTGTATGAGAAGAATAGTTTTTTTCTATGGATAGATATGATGTAAAGGCCTCTAATGACATGTAGTAAAGTTACAAAGTTCTTCAGAACAGGGTGGAAAGCAAATAAACATATAGTGTTTATAGCAATTGAAACAAAAAAATCCTGTTCAATTAAATTGAACAGGATTTGTATTTTATTTAGAATCTTAAGACTTTAAATTTCTTCTTGATCTCTAAGGCCTTGAATATATTCTGCCTTTTGGATTTCAGCTCTTCGCTTTACTGAAGGTTTCGTAAACTGTTGACGTTTGCGTAATTGACGCATCGTACCCGTTTTATCAAATTTTCTCTTAAAGCGCTTTAAAGCCCTATCGATATTTTCTCCTTCTTTTACTGGTATAATTAACATTGGCTACAACCTCCTTTCTTTAGTACTATTTCCCGTTATAAAACAGGAGTGCAAATATACGAATGAATTTATTTTAAAAAAGAACTATTTCTAGTTTTTTTTAATCCTATTTATTAGGAGACTTATACTCCTTTTTATCAATTACAATTTTTGCAACTATTTCTTTCAAAATTTCAGAAGTACCGCCACCAATAGGGCCTAAACGACTATCTCTTAAAAGTCGAGCCATTGGGTAATCTTCTATGTATCCATAACCTCCTAAAAACTGAAGACAGTTATAAATCACCTCATCGGCTATTTTTGTTGATTTTAACTTAGAGATAGTGGCCTCTTTCACTGCATATTCTCCTTTTTCAAGTTTAGCAACTACAGCATAGTTAAATTGTTTACACATTTCCACATCGGCATATAAATCAACAAAACGATGTCTAAGCGCTTGGTATTTACTTATAGTTTGACCAAAAGCCTCGCGTTCTGACATATAATTCAACGCATACTCCAAAGCATATTCTGCCCTAGCATGAGCATTTATACCCATAGCAAGGCGTTCAAGAGCAAAGGCTTCCATTATAAAGTTAAAACCTGTCCCTTCTTCTCCCATTAAATTTTGAACGGGTACTTTTACATTATCAAAAGCAAGTTCTGCAGTATCTGATGCTCTCCACCCCAATTTATTAAGTTTGTTTGAAGAAACACCGTCACTTTTTAAATCTACTATAATTAAGCTAATTCCCTTATTCCCTGCAGAAACATCAGTCTTAACTGCAAGAATTATATAATCTCCATAAACGCCATTTGTAATAAATGTTTTTGAGCCATTGATAATGTAAAAATCACCTTCTTTAATCGCAGTTGTGCGCATACCCGCAACATCACTACCACCAAAAGGTTCTGTTACACCTAAACAGCCTATTTTATCTCCATTTACACTGGGTATTAAATAGGCCTCTTTCTGTGATTTATTAGCATTTTTATTTAAATGTGTCATAGCCAAATAAACATGAGCCCAAATAGCAGCAGCAAAACCTCCAGAATTTATCTTTTGTAGTTCTTCTAATAAAATCGTCGTATAAAATAAATCAAGTCCAAGACCTTCTTCAGATTCTGGTGTTGCTAAACCAAAATATCCCATGTCAGCAAACTTTTTCCAAATGAAGTTATCTATCTTACCTGTTTCTTCCCATTTATCAATATGTGGAACCACTTCTTTTTGTAGAAAATCTTTAAGACTGGTTCTAAAAAGTTGATGTTCTTCAGTGAAGTACATACTATTCATAGTTGTTTTTTTAAAGAGACAAATATAGGACTATTCTCTCGAGTTTCTCAGCTGGAAAACCTTCAATTAGGGTCAATTGTTCAAAGGATTTTATCCTTCCTTGAAGCTCTCTATATTCTACAATTTCTATAGCAACTTGATAAGGAATATATACCAAACTACTAATCTCTAATATGGTTGCTGTATTAATATTTATCTTATTAACTGTTGGAGGGTTTAAAACTTGAAATTTTTCTAGCGTACTTTCCACAACATTAGGCTCTAGGCCATAAACATCGTATAGCTGTTCATTTATCAAAAAACCTCCTAGTCTATCTCTAAACTTTATAATGCGAGTAGAAAGCTTATCTCCAATGCCTCTTATTGATTTTAATTGACTGGCACTAGCAGTGTTTAGATTTTGAATTATTGTTTTCTCTTTTCTAGAAATAAATTGCCCTCGCTCTTGGAAACCAACCTTTTCATTCGAGACCCAATTAGGAAATTTAAAAAATGGACTTATAACCCCTAACAAGGAGTCTGAAACTAAAGTTACTTGCTGAAATTCTTCTTTAGAATTGATAAACTTGTTCGTTTCTCTGAATAGATGTAATCTATCAATTTCCTTAGGTGACATTCCTAAAGTATATCCCTTATAATCGCTTATAAAGTTTGGATTAAAAGGAAAAATTCTTAAAACTTTTTTTTGAGAAGCTACTTTTTTAAGACTGTCTATTTTTTTTTGCTCAATTTGATTCAGATGAACGATACTGTCATTTAAAGGATTTGTCTTGATGTAAAAGTAAATTCCTTGTAATACGATAATGAGCAGTATTAAAAAGAAAATCCCACTTCGTTCTTGTTTATTGAACTTAAAGTGGGATTTAAAATTTTTCAATTTTATATATTATTTGCCCATAGTTTTTATCGCACCTAAATATCTATTAAGCTCTTCTTTAACCTTTGGAAAAAGGATAAGTAAACCTATCATATTAGGAAATACCAATGCTAAAATCATTGCATCTGAAAAAGCAAAAACAGCTCCCATGGACGCAGAAGCACCGATTATTATAAATGCTATAAACAAGACTTTGTAACATAAATCAGCGGCCTTGCTTCTTCCAAAAAGATACTTCCAAGACTGTAAACCATAATAAGACCATGAAATCATAGTTGAGATAGCAAAAAGTAGAACAGCAAGCGTTAAAACATATGGAAACCAAGGAATCACCGATTGAAAGGCTTGAGAGGTTAAAGTAACACCACCAACATTCATACCATCAATTAGCACATTTCCTGCACCATCACCGCCATATTCAAATACGCCGCCACTATTATAAAAAATGATAACTAAAGCAGTCATTGTACAAATTACAACGGTATCAATAAAAGGTTCTAATAAGGCAACAATACCTTCACTTGCAGAATACTTTGTTTTTACTGCTGAATGGGCAATAGCTGCAGATCCAGCTCCAGCTTCATTTGAAAACACCGCTCTTCTAAAACCAACAATTAGAACACCAAATAAACCACCTAAACCGGCTTCAGGTGTAAAAGCTCCTTTAAAAATTAGTCCGAATGCATCATCTATATAAGAGAAATTCGCAAAAATCACTATTAGACATGCTATCGCATAAATAACAGCCATAAAAGGAACAATTTTCTCAGTTACCTGAGCAATTCTCTTTATACCACCTATAATAACTACACCAACAACAAGAGCTAAAACTATCCCTATATAAAATCCTGAAGATCCACCTTCCATACCCATCATACCAATCAATTGTTCTGCTGCTTGGTTTGATTGAACTGCATTACCACCACCGAAAGATGCTCCAACACAAAGTATGGCAAAAACCACCGCTAAAAACTTCCCTAAACCTGTAAAGCCTCTTTCTTTAAGACCTCTAGACAAATAATACATTGGACCGCCATACACAGTGCCATCTTCTCCAACATCACGGTATTGGACACCTAAAGTACATTCAACAAATTTTGTTGACATACTTAAAAGTCCACATAATATCATCCAGAAAGTAGCTCCTGGTCCTCCAATAGCAATAGCTAAAGCTACACCCGCAATGTTTCCTAAACCGACTGTGCCAGAAACTGCAGTTGCCAATGCTTGAAAATGACTTACTTCACCCTCTTCGCTTTCATCCTTTATGGTATCAGGTAAATCACCATCCACGATATTAACCTCAGCTTTTTCAACTCCGTGACCCTCTGCCCCTTCTAAATCGTCGTATTTACCTCGAACAACATTTATTGCTAAAGGAAACTTTCTAATATTTATAAAACCAAAATAGACTGTAAAAAATAAAGCTCCTAATACCAGTATTATTACTACCAAAGGAATGCCTGTTCCGGGTACTTGCCAAAAGACTATTCCTTCCCACACAGCGGTAATAGGTTCAAACCAAGCATTAATTCTTTCGTCAAGCCCAGGTTCTGTTGTTTCTTGAGAAAAACTAATGAGTGGTAATAATAATGCAAAAAATGAAAGAAGTCTATACTTCATAATACGTTATTTGGTTATGTTAATTTGACGTAAAGCTGACAATATCCTAAAAAAATTCAATGGAATCAAATTTATTGGATGTTAAACTAATCTAGTTGAAACATTTGATTTAGCTTATCAATTTGTTCAGGACGGCCTAAAACAATGACTTTACCTTTTGATTCTAACTGCAAATCGGCTTCTGGATTAATAATATAATGTCCGTCTGGTCTTATGTACCCAATAATTGTGCATCCAGTCTTACGCCTTAGGTCTAAATCTCGGATAGAATTACAATCAAGCTGTCCTTTAAAATCCTCAATCTCAACTTCTTCTAAATTGGTGGTGTGCTCACCTTCAACCGATAGCTTATCCATGAAGGTTACGAGATCTGGCATAACCACTAAGGACGCCATATGATCACCTCCAATTTTATCTGGCATAATAACTTTATTCGCACCAGCAAATTCAAGTTTTTTAACGGAGTTGACTTGCGAGGCTCTGCTTATAATAAATAGGTCTTTATTCATTTGTCGGGCAGAAAGTACCACGAAAAGATTAATAGCATCATCAGGGAGAGCAGCAACCAAATATTGAGCTTTATCAATACCAGCCTCAAGCAATACTTCGTCCTCATTGACATCGCCTTCAACAAAAAGAATTTCTTCTTCATTAGCTTCAATCAACTCTTTACTTTTTTCAATTACCACAAATGGTTTATTGTAAGCTGTAAGTTTCTCTGCAGCTTGTCGCCCATTCCTTCCATAACCACAGACTACAATGTGATTTGATAAACTCTTAATTTTATTTTTCACTCTTTTTTTCTTTAAAAGCTGTAAAGAATTTCTACTCAGTATATATTCTGAAATCACTGAAATAGCAAAACCAAAAATAAAAACGCTACTTACAATTAAAAATACGGTAAATATTTGTGCGTTGGAATCTAAAGGTCGGACTTCTTTAAAACCAACTGTAGTTACAGTAATTATTGTCATATAAATTGACTCAACCCATGTAAAGTCAGTTATTATCCGATATCCAAAAACCCCAACCAAAAAAATTGCTACCATCATGGTCAGTGCAATTGCAATTTTTGAACGGAATAGTCTAAACATAATTACAAATCAAATACTGAAGTTCGTTTGGTATAAACTAGGTCTTTTATCTTCAACCAAAAAGCAATAAAAAGATATAATGCAAAACCAAAGCCCAAAGTGGCAAAGGTTAGATATATAAAAGTTGTTCTTACAACACGGGCCCGAATTCCCCAACGCTCGGCAATTCTTCTGCAGACTTCGAATCCTCTTTTTTGAAAATAATATAAGATGTCATAAATCCACCGCATAATCAAAATTAGGTATTTCGATTTAAAAGCTTGACTCCAATAAAACATTTCAAACATTCATTTTTTGTGCAATAACAATTATATAATTGAATTTTTGATTGACTTTCTAAAGCATTAAACGTTTTTTCTCCAATTTTATCAAAACCAGTGATAATAAAATTGCTTTCAGGTTTTAAGGTTGAAATCAACCCAATCAGCTCATCGTTAATTTCTTTTCCATGTTTTTTGGCATAACAGAATTTTAATGGAATAACTGTATTAATTATTAATAAATCAATTAAATTTTTAGTCATTGTTTTAGAACTAACTTTTGATTCTTTTCCAAAGGTGAAATGACTTTTCCAATAGTCGCTTGCAGAAACTTTTAAAATTGATTCCATTCTAGTCACTGAATTAGAATTGATTAAATCATCAAACAAGTTATGGTTTAAACTATATAGATTGGCAATTTGAGACAAACGAATTGTTGGGAAATTATGGGGCCTAAGGCCAAACATTTCTGGGGATTGAACATGTTTAGTTCTTAGTTCAAATTTGATTGATTGATAGTTAAATTCCTTTTTAAGTTCTAAATAGTAGGCATCTGTCAACTCAGGTTTATCTAATAAACCCGACATGCCAAATAAAACACTTTCTAACCCAAGAGTATTGTTTTGTAGTTTTCGAACAATTGAAAAATCTAATGCCTGTGCTAATGAATAAAAAGAATCTGAATTAAGATTAAGGCCAAAATTCTTTAAGAGCATGGTAAACAAAACTTTTTCCCAATCATTATTAGTTTGCTCAAGAAGACCAAAAACCAAACTCGTCTTTTGTTCCAGACGTTCAAAATAAAGATTATGGTACCAGTTTTCTAATAAAAAAGAATCCATCTCTGAAAAATTCTTTTCGCAGTTAATAAATTTTCTTTTTGAATTATTCAATAAACCTTGGTAGGAATTAAGCAACTCATCTGGTACGATGCTTTTTAAAACCAATGTTGGTATTTCAGTCTTGTCTTTTCTAAAAACGGCAATATCATCTTCCCATACCACATGAAGTATTACATTGTCATATTTATCATCCAATTCATGACTATGAGCATACCAATCAGAAGATTTTAGATGTATTTCAACATTACCAACCCATATTTGATTATTAATTACAATTTTTGAGTTGAAAAAATCAGGCCCTCCCTTGTGATTATGATTTCCGGGTAAGAGCACTTGTACTTGCTCACCCTTTGATGACTCAAGTTTATTTGTAGTGAATTTTTGTGTCTTCCAGATAAAATGAAGTAAATCTTCACGCATGGAACTAAAATAGAAAATAGTTTACCAATTACCTGCGTAAGTTAAATTATCACTTGAGTTTGTATTAAAATAAGCTCTTTTAAGAGCATTTATTTGTCTAATATGCAAAAAGTCATGCGCTAACCAATTCTCTAAAAATGTTTTCGCCGACATAGCTCCTTTTTCTGGGTGTATTGTTGAAAGTTCCCATGATACTGTCTTTAGCCCTTTTAACCAAATCACGGATTGATTTCGTTCTTCTAGAAACTTTAATAATATCTCTTGAAAATTTTGATGTAAATATTGGTGGTCAATAGGCCAGGTTGTTGGACTAATCGGTTTAAAAGAAAATTCTGGAGTTTCTAGAATATGTTTTATTCTAGTTCTAAAATCATAAACTTCTTCATCTAATAAATGACAAATAATCTCTAAAAGGCACCAAGATTCGGAATTTATCTTAAAAAGTTCAAGCTCTTTTGGTATACCGGAAAGACTAGCTTGAAAAACATGGTAGTTTTGTTCTATTTGGGATATAATGTCATATGGAAATCTCAAAGATTAACAACTTCTCCTTCCCAATTCATAAAACCACCATCTAAATTAAATGTATTTTCAATTCCAATACTATTTAATATGGCACAAGCCTGCCCACTGCGATTACCTGATCGACAATAGACATAGTAATTTTTAGAAGTATCCAATTTTTGAATTTCATCCATAAAACCTTGTCCCAGGTAAATATCAATGTTAGTTGCATTTGCAATAGCTCCTTCTTCGAGTTCTTCAGGCGTACGAACGTCTAAGACAAAAGCATTATCGTCATTTTTCAATTGTTCGGTCCACTCTTCTTGTGTCAAATCCATCTTAATCTTATAATTAGGTTTCAAAAATAAAAGTCAATATCTAGAACTCAATGATAAATATCATTTTTATTTAAGCTTTTATCGAACAACCTATTGCTCTTGTAGTTTTTATCTCTATCTCTTTCCCTGAAAGCATATTATCAACGGCTATTTCTACAAATTTCTCTTCTACCTGACTTTCGTCTTGGTAGTTATCGTCTATAGCTCCAATGTATCTAACGATATTACCAACCTTAGTTTTCTCTAATAAATAAACATGAGGAGTGCGTTGTGCACCGTATTTTGGATAAATCTTTTGTCCTTCATCAAAAAGATAAGGAAACGTAAAGCCTTTTTCTTGTGCACGAACCTTCATCGCTTCAAAACTATCTCCAGATTGGATTTCTGGATTATTAGGGTTTATGGCAACTACTGGCACACCCAATGGCTTATATTTTTTGTCTAATGCTATAATTCTATCTTCGTAAGCAACTGCATAAGGGCAGGTATTGCAAGTGAAAATTACCAAGAAACCCTTAGCCTGATTATAATCAGATAAAGAAATCATTTCTCCATTAATATTTTTAAGGGAAAAATCAGAAGCGATGTCTCCTACTTTATATCCCAGAAGAATTGGATTGTCATTTTTAACAAATGCTGTCAAAATGAACAACATTGTAACTAATCCAAAAGACTTTAAATTTCTCATAGCTTAATTTATGAATTTGTTTAACTCCGTATTCAACTCCTCATAGGTGAATCCATGAGGGTAAAAAATCCTTTTGTCCCTATTATAAATCAAAGTAGCAGGGATACCTCCTTGCCAATTTTTATCAATTTTAGGAATCCAGTCGTTCATTTTAGGATCATCTAAAATAACTACCTCACCTTTTAATTCATTCGCTTCAACAAATGGCACCAACCTTTTTTCCCACATTGTAGGCATATCTAAGCTTACCAGAAGCATTTCTACACCATTTTCTTTTTGTTCTTCAAACGTTTTTTCAAAAGAAGGCATCTCTTCAACACAGGGCTTACACCAAGTAGCCCAAAAGTTGATAATATATGTTTTGTCGTCTTTTCTATTCAATAAAGGCTCTAAACCTTCATAATCATAAATTGGAAAATCTACTGTACTAGTTTCATTATGAATTTCTAGTTCGGTGTCATTGATTTCTTTCTCTTTATTCTTTTTATCCGCAGCTGAATTACATCCATAGATAAAAAAGGTAAAAAAAACGATTAAATAAAGTGGCTTCATACCAGTGATTTAAGGCTTAAAATTAATCAATGAAGTTTTCTCCATTTTAATTTTAACAAAAGATTAGCGAGTGTCGTTAACTGTAAATTAAAATAATCAATATACATTTGTATATACAATTGTTGTAATAACATGAATGTAGAAGAAATTATTAAAACGAAGAAAGAGATTCCGTTAGGGACAAGAACAATAATTCATTTATCTCTGGTTAATAATAAGCTAAAGGAAACTATGGGTAATGCTCTTAAACCTTTTGAAGTTTCACTACAACAGTTTAATGTTTTACGTATTTTGAGAGGGCAAAAAGGACAGCCAGCCAATCTTTCTACTTTAAATGAACGCATGGTTTCAAAGATGAGTAATACAACGAGATTAGTTGATAAATTAATTTTAAAGGGGTATGTAAAGCGCTGTGTCTGTGAATCAAATAGACGAAAAGTTGAAATTTTTATTACCGGACAAGGTGAAAATGTTTTGGTAAAAATGAGTGAATCAATGAAAAATGCTGAAAGTGACGCTCTTAAAAATTTTACTGCAAAAGAATTAGAGAATTTAAATAGATTATTAGATAAGTTTTAGAATGAATAGTATAATAGAAAATAGGACGTGGCGCTATGCCACCAAGAAATTTGATAACACTAAAAAGGTCTCTGAAGAAGATTTAGCACTCTTAATAGAGGCTACGCGATTAAGTTCTTCATCTTATGGTCTTCAACCCTATCATATTTTTGTTATTACGGACCAGGAGATAAAAGATAAACTTAGACCTGTTTCTTGGAATCAATCTCAGATTACCGATGCATCACATATTATTGTCTTTGCAAACAAAACGGATTTCGGACCTGAATTGATGGATGATTATTTAAAAAATGTATCTGAAACCCGTAATATTTCAGAAGAAGGATTAAAAGGATACGGGGATTTTATGAAATCTAAATTGCTTGATTTGAGTTTAGAAAGCAAGGCAAATTGGACTGAGAAACAGACATATATCGCCTTGGGCAATTTAATGCAAGCAGCTGCAGAGCTAAAAATTGATACTTGCCCAATGGAAGGATTTGAAGCTGATAAATACAATACTATTTTAGGCCTATCAGAAAAAAACTTGAATGCCTCAGTTGCATTGCCTATTGGCTATCGTTCCGTAGAAGATGAAACTCAGCATTACGCCAAAGTACGTCAATCAAAAGAAGAATTATTTACATATATATAAATTATTAAATCTAGTAAACACAATTAATTTTAAAATCATGAAAAAGAACGTTTTAAGTTTAGCCCTAACCGTAATTTTTGGTGCCACTGCAATTGCTGGTCCTGTTGAAGGAGAAAAAAAAGAAGTGAAAACTGACGCAAGTACAGTCACATGGAAAGCCTATAAAGTTACGGGCTCTCATACCGGTACAATCGCCCTTAAGTCAGGTGCACTTATGTTTGATGAAGGTAAATTAACAGGCGGTGAATTCACTGTAGATATGACCACCATTAATACCACTGATTTAGAAGGTGGCGCAAAAGGAAAACTAGATGGTCATTTACATTCTGATGATTTCTTTGCTACAGCTTCTAATCCAACTTCCAATTTGGTATTTACCAATGTAGAAGCTTCTGGAAAGAACTCTTACAAAGTAACAGGTGATTTGACCATAAAAGGTATTACTAAACCAGTAACATTTGATGTTTCTGTTTACGGGAGTAAAGCAACTGCAACTTTAAAAGTAGATAGAGCACAGTACAATGTAAAATATGGTTCAGGAAGTTTCTTTGACGATTTAGGAGACAAGACCATCTATGATGAATTTGATTTAGTGGTTGATTTAGAATTCTAAGTCATTCATAAACTTTGAAAAAGAAAAGGAAAATATCCTGCCTAATGGCAGGATATTTTTTTATCACAGAACTTTGTTTGAAAGTTTAAAATACATTTCTATATTTGAACCAATGAAAACATTGAATAACACTTGGTGGTGGAATACTTTACGACAACATTCGTGAACTAGTCCCTATTTAAAAATATATAAAGGCTTGTCATCACGACAAGCCTTTTTCAATTTATAGCATTACTTATGGCCTTTGAACTTAAAACATATTACAAAAAGATTTTAGCGGACACTATAACACCGGTAAGCGTTTATCTTAAAATACGTGATAAATACCCTAACAGTATCTTGCTAGAAAGTAGTGATTATCATGCAAATGACAATAGTTTCTCATATATCTGCTGTAACCCAATTGCTTCCATTAAAATTGAAAATGAAGTGATTGTTAAAGAGTTTCCTGACGGAGCTATAGAAAAAATTGAAATCACGAAAAATATTGACGTAACAAAAGAAATTGACGCATTCAGTAGACAATTCAATATCGAAAATCAAGATTTCAAATTTATTACAAATGGTTTATTTGGCTTCATGGCATATGACGCCGTAAGATATTTTGAAGATGTAGCTATATCAAAAAAGGAGAATTCAGTTGTCATTCCCGATATTTATTATGCTGTTTATCAAAACATTATTGCTATCAATCATTTTAAAAACGAAGCTTATCTTTTTGCGCATTGCTATGATTCAGAAAATAATATCGCGGAAATTGAACAAGTACTTAAAGCTAGAAGTTTTGCCTCTTATAATTTTTCTAAAGAAGGTTCAGTTAAAACCAATTTAGAAGATGATGCTTTTAAAGAACATGTTGCATTGGCAAAAAAGCATTGTCAACGCGGAGATGTTTTTCAGTTGGTGTTGTCTAGAAGATTTTCTCAAAGATTTAAAGGAGATGAATTCAATGTTTACAGAGCGTTACGCTCTATAAATCCATCACCTTACTTATTCTTTTTCGACTATGGTGATTTTAAAATTTTTGGAAGTTCACCAGAAGCTCAAATTATTGTTAAAGATGGAAAAGCAGAAATTCACCCTATTGCAGGCACCTATAAAAGGACAGGCAATGATGAAAAAGATGCAGAATTGGCAAAACAATTAGCTCAAGATGATAAAGAAAATAGCGAGCATGTAATGTTAGTTGATTTGGCTAGAAATGACTTGAGTAGAAATGGAAATTTGGTAAATGTGGAGACCTATAGAGAAGTTCAATATTTTTCACATGTAATTCATTTAGTGTCCAAAGTTACGGGTATGAAAAAACCAGATATAGCTACCTTAAAAATTGTCGCAGATACTTTTCCCGCAGGTACCTTGAGTGGGGCACCAAAACACAGGGCTATGCAGCTCATTGAAAAGTATGAAAAAACTAGTAGAGGGTATTATGGAGGTGCTATTGGTTTTATGGACTTTTCAGGCAACTTCAATCATGCAATTATGATAAGAACTTTTTTAAGTAAAAACCATGAATTACATTTTCAGGCTGGAGCAGGGTTAGTTGCCGCCTCAGATGCTGAAGATGAATTACAAGAAACTTATAATAAACTGGGAGCATTAAACAAGGCTCTTGAAATTGCTGAAACTATCTAGATGAAAAGAGAGATTTTAATGATAGATAATTACGATAGTTTCACTTTTAATCTAGTGCACTATTTAGAAGACCTAGGTTGCACTTTAGTAGTCAAAAGAAATGATCAACTGACCCTCGATGAAGTCGATGATTTTGATGAAATGGTTTTATCTCCAGGTCCCGGAATTCCTGATGAAGCTGGGCTATTAAAACAAATAATTAAAAAATATGGCCCAAGCAAGCGCATGTTTGGGGTCTGTTTAGGTCAGCAAGCTATTGGTGAAGTTTATGGTGGTAAGCTAATAAATCTTGATAAAGTTTATCATGGTGTATCGACCAAAATAGATATTATTCAAGATGATTACATCTTCAAAAACCTTCCTCAAAAATTAGAAGTGGGAAGATACCATTCATGGGTTGTTCAAGAAGATTTACCCGATTGTTTAGAGGCAACCTCACTCGATAAGAATGGTCAAATAATGTCACTCAGACATAAAGAATTTGATATCAGAGCAGTTCAATTTCATCCGGAATCAGTACTAACACCGAATGGAAAACAAATTTTAAAAAATTGGTTAAATCGCGGATAGATGAAAGAAATATTGAATAGACTTATTAATCATGAAATTCTTGAAAAAGAAGATGCTAAAAGGGTATTGGTTAATATAGCTAAAGGGGATTATAATACTAGTCAGATTGCGGCTTTCTTAACTGTTTATATGATGCGAAGCGTCACTATAGAAGAGTTAGAGGGTTTCCGAGATGCTTTATTAGAACTTTGTATGGCAGTAGATCTATCAGCTTATAACCCTATTGATTTATGTGGAACTGGTGGAGATGGTAAAGATACTTTCAATATTTCAACATTAGCCTCATTTGTAACAGCTGGGGCTGGAATTAAGGTGACTAAACACGGTAATTATGGGGTTTCTTCCAAATGCGGAAGTAGCAATGTAATGGAGTTTTTAGGTATCAAATTTAGCAATGAAGCTGATTTTTTAACCAAATCAATTGAAGAAGCCGGCATTTGTGTATTACATGCTCCTTTGTTTCATCCAGCAATGAAGAATGTTGCTCCTATTCGCAAAGAACTAGCAGTTAAAACCTTTTTCAATATGCTAGGCCCGATGGTAAACCCGGCTTTTCCTAAAAACCAAATGGTTGGGGTTTTTAATTTAGAATTAGCACGAATGTACGGTTACTTATATCAAAATACAGATAAGAATTTTACTGTGCTACATGCTCTAGATGGTTATGATGAAATAAGTCTGACTGGTGATACAAAAACCATTTCTAATGGTTCTGAAGGTATTATTAAACCTGCTGATTTTGGTTTAAACGCTATAGGTGCCAACGAAATTGTTGGTGGAGAAGATGTTGCAGCATCAGCTCAAATTTTCTTAAATATATTAAATGGTAATGGCAGCGAAGCACAAAACAACGTCGTTTGTGCGAACGCAGGTGTTGCTATAGCAACAGTCGAAGAAATCTCGGTAAAGGACGGATTTGAGAAAGCTAAAGAATCATTGTTGAATGGTAATGGTTCAATAGCTCTAAAAAAGTTACAGAAAATTAGTGCCTCATGAATATTTTAGATAAAATAGTAGCTGATAAAAGAAATGAGGTTGAACTTAAAAAAAGTTTAATTCCTGCTTCACAATTAGAACAATCCAATCTTTTTGAAAGAAGTGGACAATCTTTAGCTTCCGCTTTACGAAAAAGCAATACTGGTATCATTGCCGAACACAAACGTCGGTCACCTTCTAAACAAACCATAAATCAAAATACCAATGTCGGCTTAGTTGCTAGAGCTTATGAAAATGCCGGTGTTTGTGGAATGAGTGTTTTAACTGACATTAAGTATTTTGGTGGTTCTTTAGAAGATTTACTGTTGGCAAGGGCGTCTGTAACAATGCCACTTTTACGAAAAGAGTTTATTATTGATGAGTATCAAATTTTAGAAGCTAAAGCGAACGGTGCTGATGTGATTCTTTTAATAGCCGCAGTATTGTCAAAACATGAGATAAAAGCATTTTCTGAATTAGCCAAAAGTTTAGATTTAGAAGTCTTGCTTGAAGTGCATAATGAAGAAGAGTTACATAAATCTATCATGCCAAGTTTAGATATGCTAGGAATTAATAATCGTGATTTAAAGACTTTTAATGTGAGTTTGGACACTAGCAAGCATCTTTCCGCTTTAATCCCAGATGATTTTGTAAAAGTTTCTGAAAGCGGAATTAGCTCTATTAAGGCCATTAAGGAATTAAAAGAATATGATTATCAAGGTTTTCTTATTGGCGAGAACTTTATGAAAGCTGAAAATCCTGGGAAAGCTGCTAATGCATTTATACAAAATTTAGTGAAATGAAACTGAAAGTGTGCGGAATGAAATATAATCCTGAGACGGTTGCAAAATTACAGCCTGACTATTTGGGTTTTATATTTTGGGAATCATCTTCACGCTATTTTGATAAAGAATTTCCTTCTCTTGCTACAGGAATTAAAAAGGTAGGTGTTTTTGTTGATGAAAAAATCGAAGAGGTTATCAGATTGACTTTGAAACATAAATTGGATGCAGTTCAATTTCATGGCAATGAATCTATTGACTATTTGAAAAAATTTAAAAAGGCGGAAGCATTCAAGTTAAACGAGGCGGATATACTCGTTAAATCGTGGGAGTGCAAAAACACGAAGATTATCAAAGTGTTCTCCATCAAGAATGAATTTGATTTTTCGGTTTTACAACCTTTCGAAGAAGTCTGTGATTACTTCTTATTTGATACAAAAGGAAAATTACCTGGGGGAAACGGATATACCTTCGATTGGTCCATTCTAGAAAATTATCCATCAACCAAACCCTATTTTTTAAGTGGTGGCATTGGATTAAATAATTTAAGACAGATTGAAGAATTTCTAAAAAAACCGGAATCAAAGTACTGTCATGCCATTGATGTAAATAGTCGATTTGAAGATGAACCTGGATTAAAAAATATTGATGATTTAAAAAAATTTAAAAAAATTGTAATTGACAACCAATGACTTATCACGCTGACGAAAAAGGATATTATGGTGAATTTGGTGGTGCATTCATTCCTGAAATGCTCTACCCAAATGTAGAAGAATTACGACAAAACTATGTGCAAATTATGTATGAAGAGTCCTTTCAAAAGGAATTTCACCAACTGCTCAAAGATTACGTCGGTAGGCCTTCTCCATTGTATTTCGCCAAACGATTATCTGAAAAACATAACTGTAAGGTCTACTTAAAACGAGAAGACTTAAACCACACTGGTGCTCATAAGGTAAATAATACCATAGGTCAAATTTTAATGGCTCAAAAGCTAGGTAAAACTCGAATCATTGCTGAGACCGGAGCTGGCCAACATGGCGTCGCAACTGCCACAGTTTGCGCATTAATGGGAATGAAGTGTATTGTTTACATGGGCGAAATTGATATTGCACGTCAGGCTCCAAATGTGGCTCGAATGAAAATGTTAGGGGCAGAAGTACGACCTGCTTTATCAGGCAGTAGAACTTTAAAAGATGCAACTAATGAAGCTATTCGTGATTGGATTAACAATCCTGTTGACACGCATTACATAATTGGTTCCGCTATTGGTCCTCACCCTTACCCTGATATGGTCACCAGGTTCCAGTCTATAATTTCCGAAGAAATTAAATGGCAATTAAAAGAAAAAGAAGGTCGTGAAAATCCTGATTATGTGGTTGCCTGTATTGGAGGTGGCAGTAATGCCGCTGGAACTTATCATCATTTTTTAGATGAACCAGAAGTTGGAATCATTGCTGTTGAAGCTGCTGGCAAGGGTGTTGAAACCGGTGAAAGTGCCGCAACTTCAGCTTTAGGTAAAGTAGGTATCATACATGGTTGTAAAACCATGTTAATGCAAACTTTAGATGGTCAAATAACAGAGCCTTATTCTATCTCTGCAGGTTTGGATTATCCAGGTGTAGGTCCAATGCATTCGCATTTATTCAAATCGGGTCGAGCTGAGTTTTATTCTGCCACGGATGATGAAGCCATGACCGCTGGATTAGAATTATCTCAATTAGAAGGTATTATTCCGGCAATTGAAACGGGACATGCATTTGCCATTTTTTCACATAAAGTCTTTAAACCGAATGATTTAGTTGTAATCAGTTTGTCAGGTCGTGGTGATAAAGATTTGCAAACCTATATAGACTATTTTAAGTTAGCTTAAATTATGAATAGAATAAACCAAAAAATGCTGGAGGATAAAAAACTTCTTTCCATATATTTCACTGCTGGTTACCCTGCTTTAAACGATACAGTTCAAATCATTGAGGACCTTGAGAAAAATGGTGTTGATATGATTGAAATTGGGCTACCTTTTAGCGACCCATTGGCAGATGGTCCAACAATTCAAGATAGTTCAACAGCTGCCTTGAAAAATGGAATGACAACTGAAACGCTTTTTGAACAGCTTAAAGACATTCGTAAAACAATCTCAATTCCATTAATCGTTATGGGATATTTTAATCCTATGCTTCAATATGGAGTTGAAGCGTTTTGCGAAAAGTGTAATCAGATTGGAATTGACGGAATTATAATGCCGGATTTACCTTTAGATGTATATGAATCAGAATACAAAGCAATTTTTGAAAAAAATGGCTTATTAAATATTTTTCTAATAACACCTCAAACAAGCGAAACACGCATACGTCAGATTGATGAAGCTTCAAACGGTTTCATCTATATGGTCAGCTCCGCTAGTGTTACAGGTTCAAAATCTGGATTCGGAAATGAACAGGAAGATTATTTTAAAAGAATTGGGACAATGAATCTAGCAAATCCACAAATTGTGGGCTTTGGCATTAAAGATGCAGAAACATTCGAACAGGCCACTAAAAGTGCAAAAGGAGCTATTATTGGCTCCGCTTTTATTAAACATTTGACCACTAATGGGAAAAATAAAATTAGAGAATTTGTTACATCAATAGTTGGATAAAAAATAAGCAACCAAATAAAAGAGTAACATCTTTAGAACTAATAATAACGGCTGGAAATGAAAAGCATCACTACATTTTTATTATTAACTACAAGCTGTTTTGCACTATCATTAAACGCTCAAGAACTCAATTCCAATGAAGCTTCTAAAAATGTTTTCAATTTTTCACTTGGTTCTTTTGTAGTACTTAATTCAGCTCACATAACCTATGATAGACTTATAGCAAAAAAGGCAAAAAGCTTTTTTAAATCCTATTATTTTACTACAAAGGTCGGAGGTAATGCAACATTAAATTTTAGTGATACAAATAGTGGTACAGGGCTTCTAACAAGTTTAGGATTTACTGGACTAACTGGAAAAGGAAATGACCATCTAGAGATTGGTGTTGGTCTCGGTTATTTTTTTGATTCTAGCACTAGTGATGATTTTATTGAAGGAGGTGTGGATGACAGCCAATTTTATCCAAGTATTTCTCTGGGGTATAGAAAACAAAGTCCAAAAGGTTTTGTATTTAGAACAGGACTTGGTGCAGCAGAATGGTTTTATGTAGGATTTGGTTATAGTTTTTAAAACTATTTAATTCCTTTATTTAGCTCGCCTGTTTTGTTTCAACTAAAACATCTCTTTTATATATTTTCAAAACAGCTTCGACTCCGTCTTTAAGAGCATTCAAATGCAATTCGCCGTTATTTTTTGCAAGCATTTGTTTTACAATGGATAATCCTTTTCCGGAACCTTTTTCATACGAAGTACCTAGAGCACTCTCCACTTGTTCACCTCTATTAACTTGTTCTAGTTTTGTAATATCAATAGCCCGAGCTTTATTTTTTATAGAAAAAGAATAATAATTAACATGTTCTGTTGCCGCTACTTCTATTTTTTCGTCAACCGGTGAAAACTTAATAGCATTCGTTAATAAATTACGCATTGCGGTTTCAAAAACTTGTTTAGAGTAAAATAATTTAAAATCACTTGAAAATCCGTTAGAAACAATCAATTTTTTATAGTTCAACTTCTCAGAAAACTGTTCTTTTAAATCTTCTACAACTGCTCTGATATCAAGGTGCATATAGCTTTTTATAGTATCATCAGTTTGCATAGCCCAATCAAGAAGCCCTTCTAACATGGTATATGTTTTGTCCACCGAATTTTTAAGTAAATCAAGATTGCTGTTTCGGTCCACTTCAGATTTTGAATTTTTAGTTATTTCGGCAAGAATTGAAATTTGATGAATTGGTGTTTTCAAGTCATGTGCAATAATTTGAACTATCTCTTTCCTAAAACTAGTTAATTCCTGTAATTCCAAATTCTGCTTTAAGCTAAGCGCATTTTGTTCATGTAAATCTTGTCGCATAACAATCACCTTCTTGAAAACAAAATAGCTAATAGCACCAATAGAAGAGATAATTATAAACGCTAGAATGAACTTACCTAAAGGCATTTCAGGCATTAAAATGATACATGATGTGATATATATTGTATTATAAACTATAACAACTAATTGATGATAAGGTTTTTCAAAAACAGCAAGAAGTAATCCCATTACAAAAACTATCATCTGAACACGCAAAAAATAACCTTCAAAGTTTGTTGTGGAATCTTCTACCCTAAATGGCAAATAAATGGTTGAGGAAATAATATTTATATAGACTAAAATCAAGAACATCAAACTCGTTGAAACCCAATTTAACTTCCAACTTATTGCCGTTATCAATACAGTAAAGAAAACTATTAAATGTTTTAAGGCATATTTATTTAACCCTCCAATTCCATATTCTATAAAAAAATTAGTCGCTAATCCGGCAAGTACCAAAACAATTAAGGCATGAAAAATAATACTTGTCTTTCGTATAGGAACAAGCACTTGATTATCTTTAGAAAATGAATTTATATCAATCACCATTTGGGGGTTTTATATAACAGTTAACGATAAACGATGTATTTTCTTACATTTTAACTTAAGTATTAGATGAAGCGCATTTTCAGTATCCTTTTTATTCTTTTAAGTTTTCATTCTTTCAGTCAAATAAATGATTCTACAGCTATTAAATCACAAGTGGCCAAAGCAATAAAAGAACTTGGTGATTTCGTAGCAATACCAAATGATGCCTTAAATGGCGATGATATTGATGATAATATTTTTTGGTTAAAGAAAAAGTTCAATGAACGCGGTTTTAATACAACAGAATTAGAAACCGATAATCATCCATTATTTTTTGCCGCCTTGCCTATTGAAGATAATAAACCAACTATTTTGTTTTATATGCATTTTGATGGTCAATCTGTAGACCGAAGTAAATGGAATCAACCTAATCCATATAAAATGGTTTTAAAGGCCCCTGAGGGTGATGGTTGGAAAACGCATTCATTTGATGATATGCTAGAAGACATACCTTATGATTGGCGTTTATTTGGTAGATCAACCTCTGATGACAAAGGCCCAATCGTAATGTTTTTAAATGCAATAGACCTTATCAAAAAGAATGGCAAAAAAATACCATTTAACATAAAGGTAATTTTGGATAGCGAAGAAGAAAAGAGCAGTAAACCATTACCAAACGCAGTAAAAGTATATCGAGAATTATTAGAGGCTGATTTTTTGATTATCAACGATGGACCTGTTCATTCTTCAGGAAAACCAACTTTAGTTTACGGTTGTCGTGGCATTACTACCCTGTCTTTAATCACCTATGGTCCAGTTAAACCTCAGCATAGCGGACATTATGGTAACTATGCTCCCAACCCCGGTTTTCAATTAGCGCATTTATTAGCAACTATGAAAAATAAAGAAGGTAAAGTTATCATACCTGGGTATTATGATGGCATCACTTTAGACTCCACTACAATTGAAGTTTTAAAAAGCGTGCCTGATTCTGATGTTGCAATTGCCGAAAAACAACAATTTAAAACAGCTGAAAAAGTAGGTGATTTTTATCAAGAGGCATTGCAATATCCCAGTCTAAATATTCGTGGATTAGGCTCTGGTTGGATTGGCAAAGAGGCAAGAACAATAGTTCCTGAGAGTGCAACTGCCGAATTAGATTTAAGATTAGTACCAGAAACTGATGGAAATCGATTAAAAACCCTAGTGAAACAACATATTACGAAACAGGGTTATAAAGTGCTAGACCATGTGCCTACTAAAGAAGAAAGATTAAAATTTGATAACATAATAACGATAACTGAAAGTAGTGTTACCAATGCTTTTCGTACTGATTTGAATAACCCATATGGGAACTTCCTAGTAAAAACTATGAAAGAATCTTTTAATGATGATGTTGTTCAAATCAGAATCATGGGAGGTACAGTACCCATTTCACCTTTTATAAATGAATTAAAAATACCGGCATTTATCATACCTATGGTGAACGCTGATAATAATCAACATAGTCCAAATGAAAATTTAAAGATTGGACAATTGGCTTACGGCATAAATACATTTTATTCAATTTTAACTTCTACCCTTTAAAATTATAAATGAGCTTGAAAGTATGTTTTAATATACTAACAATGGTGTTTATTATCTATTAACTGCCAAAATCATCGATTTAAAAAAATAACTGTAAAGGCCTTTCTTACAATAGATACGCCTCAACGAATAAAAATTCATCTCACCCTATTTTCACTGGTACTGCTCTTTATGCGTCTTACTTTTGCTAAACCAAATTTTACTTTAGCATGAAATACACAACCATCGTAATTGATGATTCGTCAATTCAACGCCTAGCGACCACCTTTTTGGTTAAAAATCACGTTGCCCTTGAGCATATCGGTTCTTATGGGAATCCGTATGAAGGATTGCGTGCTGTAGTAGATAAAAAAGCTGATATTCTTTTTCTTGACGTCCTAATGGATGATATTGATGCTTTTGAATTGTTAGATAGTGTCAATTTAAACTGCGCGATTATCATGAACTCCACTTGGCCAAGATTTGCGGTTAAGGCTTTTGATTATGGAATTAATGATTTTATTACCAAACCAATTCAAAAACCTCGTTTTGAAAAGTCTGTCGTCAAGGTAATTAATCAATTAAAAGGAGAACAATCTTCAATTAGAAGTAATAAAGATTATTTGTGTATTGATTCTCTTTCTAATTTTAGTTTAACCTAAGCCGAATTCCTACTCGCATTTATATTTCCATATAAAGAACGTGTCACTATCTTTTCATAAAGTGCTTTATGTGCAGAATTTTGTGTGATATGATATAAAGCATTCTGCTGAATTACCAAAAGAGGTAAAACAATTTTCTCTCTTATTTTAACGGATTCTCTTGACACTGCTTCGTCTTCCATTAAAATTTTATGACCTGATATTTGTAAAAGCATTTTTTCTGAAAGTTTATACTCACTATGAAGAACCTGCCAAAAAGCTCCGAATTCTTCATCTTCTTTCATATAACTTGTTAAATTAAAATTAGTTTTAGCTAACGACATCATACTATTGTGCATTAAAGCTCTGAAAAAAGGCACTTCTTTATACAGTTTTTTCACTTCATTAAGTCTTCCCTCATCCTTGAATTTTTGAATAGCACTACCTAGACCAAAATAACCTGGAACGTTCTGCTTTAGTTGGCTCCAAGAGCCTACAAAAGATATCGCCCGTAAATCTGACAATGTCAACTTACTCTTATTCCCTCTTTTACCTGGTCTACTGCCTATATTGGCATTTGAATAATATTTTAGGGTACTTCTATGCTCTAGATAAGGCATAAATTTGTCATGATTTTTTAAGGCATCATATTTTTCAAAACTTAGTTCAGAAAGTTCTTCTATTAGTTTTCGCTGTTCTCTTGAAATAACATGTTCTTTGCCAAATAAGTTATTACTTAAACCAGCCGTTAATAGTTGCTCAGCATTATGAATAAACTGTTCTTTTGTGCCATAAGTACTAGTTATGGTCTGTCCTTGAATGGTTAATTGAATTTCATGATTAGCCACATCTTTTGTTTGTGCAGCATAAAAGCGATGGGTTTTTCCACCGCCTCTTGCTGGAGGTCCTCCCCTACCATCAAAAAACTTAGCTTTTATTCCGTTCTTTTTACAAACCTTACTCAAAGTCTCTTTGGTCTTTAATATTGACCAGTTCGCTTTTAAATACCCTCCATCTTTGGTTCCATCAGAAAAACCCAACATAATAGTATGCGCGTTATGTCTGCGTTCTAAATGCGCCCTATAAGTGTTATCGTCAAAAAGATACTGCATAACCTCTTCGGAAGCATCCATACCTTTCATGGTTTCAAAAAGCGGAATGATATCAAATGTAATTTCTTCGGTTTTCCAACCGCTCCATCGGAACAAACCAAATACAAATAGCACTGAGAAAATATCTTCAGAATTACTTATGATATAGCGGTTGCAACCGTCTTCGCCATTCTTTTCTTGTATAGCTTTAAGCTGTTGAATATTAGCAATAGTATCGCGAACAATACCCTCTTCAAAATCTTTCGCCTTCAGTTTTAAATCTTTTTTCAACAACCAATTCACCAATTCTTCTTGACTTAGTTCATCAAGACTTTCGTTAATAATATCATTCGCTTTTAAAATAGTTTCAACGCTTAAATAATGTTTGCTATGGTCTTGTCTAATATCCAAACTAGCAAAATGTGTTTTGAAAATATGAACCTTATCAATGAGTTGATTCAAATCATCTAAATACAAAGAGTGATAATTTTCAATAAGAAGCGCTCTGGCTTCATTCAAACTTTCAATAATTTCTTGATAACCCACAAGGTAGTTCTCTTGAAACATTGCCTTATACAATTTGGTATTTAAACTGTTTAAAGGGTCTTGTAATTTTTTAAAAGAGAGTTTCTTGCGCAGTACTTTTAAATCATTGTAATAACACTTCATTAAAGTTAGTCTAAGCTCATCAGCAACCTCATTTGTGATTTTAGCCGTAACAAAAGGATTTCCATCACGATCACCGCCTGGCCAAAATCCCAATTTTAAAATATCATAATTATCAAAACCTGGACGATTCGTGTGACGTTTTACATATTGAAACAATTGACCCACGGCATTGTAATACGTATTTCGTAAAATGTAAATAATATTTTTTGCCTCATCAAGAGGTGTTGGTTTTTTAGCATTTATTAATGATGTAAGACCTAGTTGTTGCATGGTTAAATCTATATCATCAATTCTATTATTATCAATCAATGCTCTTAATTCTGATATGATATCTAATACCGCTGGCGTATAAAACTGTGTTGGATGAGCCGTTAAAACAATACGAGCGCTAAAGGTGGACAGCTGTTTTGCGATTTGATCCCAATTCTTGCTTTGGTCTACTAATTGAAAATAATCTTTTATGGAAGTAGAACCAGTATATTCCTGTAATTTAGGGAAAGCAGCATCTTCTACACTATCATACAAAACGACTTGACGTTCTACGTATTGAATAATACGGAACATAAAGTCCAACTGTTCACTTTCTGTTCTAAAATCAGTAAAATTTAGAAAGAAGGCTTCCAGAATATCTTGAGGTTTTTTCCCTGCCTTTAAGCCCCTTTCACATTGCTCAAAGAGTAAAGGGACCAACATACCTACATTCTCCATGTCGGCATATGGCAAACTTAAAAATAAGCTGTTGTAAATATTAAACTTATTAGTAACAGATTTTTTAAACTCCTTTAAACGTTTTGATTGATGCATGTACATAAATTTGTTGAAAATAGCCTAATGGTTATTTTATATATCTCAAAGGTCGTTATAGAAAGCCAAATGAAAAATTAAATCTTCATCAAATCACATATTTAATGGGGTTTGCTAAAAAAAATAACAGTATATGAGTTACAAAAAATGTTCTTTGTATTGTAGAACTCTAAAATCGAAAGTATTAAAGTTTGGGTTTTTATCTTTCAAATCTTTATAAAGTTGCAAACTCCCGACAGCGCGGTTGGCAGCACCAGAAGGAGCCGTTAATGACACCGTTTTTATTTTTTTCTTAGTCTTAGGATTAATAAATTGATGAATACGAGGTACATCATTTGAAACCAATTCATAATTTACTTCATGATTTTTTAGCAACTTTCTGAAAAAATACTCGGGTCCATTTTTACTATTTCCACCAGTAAAAAGTAAAGTTTCAACAGAAGGAAATTCTTCAAGATATGTAAAGATATTTCGTAGCTGAACATTAGTCATTCCCAAATCTGATGCGTCTATTTTTTGTCGTTCCGCACTAGCAACGATATCACAGATACCTATTCTTTGCGTCCGCAAAAACTGTTTGCGTTCTTGTATCGCTTCTTTAGTTGTTTCAAAGGTTAAATTAAGTTGAAAGATTTTATTCAAAATAGGCCACAGTTGACCATCTCTACTGCCATAGCAAAAATCAACATCACGTTCTTTAAGCTGACCTTTAGAAAATCTTGGTGGCGGCAAGGTACCCACAATAAGTTTTTTAACTCCTTTAAAAAGGTATGGCGGATATGGATGTTCGTGTATAAACATTAGTTAAGCTGAGATAGTTCTTCAATTGCTTTTTTTATGACGATTCTGTTTATTTTAAAACTTTGTTTGGACATATTTTCCGATTCATTCTTAATATCTTGATAAACCGCCTTAGCATTTTGTATTTTATCATTTCTCAAGTAAAACCGAGCCAACTCCAGACGTTCCATAAAATAATTATAGGGAGCGTCAAATGTTTTTAACCAAACCTCAGCCTCCCTAATGTTTTCGGTTTTTTCAAGTGCCATTCCAAAGAGAAAAGCCGCTCTTGACTTTTTAAAAGCTGTATTATTTTTTATTCGTTCAGCAAAAGTTATAGATGATTCAAACCTAGAAGAGAAATAATAGGCCTCTTGTAGCTTACTTATCACATAAAAATCATCTTTAAAAACATCCCTCAAAGAAGCCTGATAGTTTTCTATTGCCAAATCGTATCTACTTTCAAGTAAGTAGGCATCAGCCAGGGCAACTTGATTTTCAAAAGTTTTCGAAAATTTCAGTTTTCTTTCAAGATCTAGAATTTTTTTAGAGGGATTTATTACAGTTTTCAAAGTCTCTTGAGCTTTTTCAAAATCATTTTTACGAATGACATTCATAAAAAGATATGCCAATGACCCTACAACCGGCAAAAAAACAATTGCAAGCCACCAGTAATAATTGTTTCTATTGGAATAACAATGGTAAATACAAAAACCCTGTAAAGCGATAATGAAATAATAATACATTTTTTAAAAATAGAACAAACTTATCAATTGCTTAATATTGCTATAAGTTTCCAACATTAAAAAATTTTAGTGCTTTATTTCTTTTAGGGCAAGAATTTATGGAACTGGGAGACTTTAAAAGTAAAAGAGGTAAGGTTACCAACAAATCAAATGGTTCAAGACGCAAACGTAAATTAAGGAAACGGAAAATTACCGAAGAAAAAATAAGAATAGAAAAATCTAAATAGTATTAATCTACCTTAAAAATTAGTTCTATTTCACCTTCTTCGGTGATGCTAATTTCATACGTATAAAGGCCAATTGGTAAAGGGTCAAAATCAAGATTATCTGGAATAAAACTAAAATCTGCTGAATCTGCTTCTATTGTAAATGGCATGGCTTCAAACGCTTCGTCATAAGCCAAATAACTTGAAAAACCATCAGCAACAACATTTTCATAAAATAAACTATCGGCTATTACTTCAACAAGATTAAACTCAATATTAGTCTTATTTGCTATTCTAATATTCGGCGAAGTAAGGTTATCATCTCTATCATCACAACTTAAGAATATGATAACCACTGCAATTAAAGAAACTATTTTTTTCATGATGTGCCTTTTAAAAATAACGACACATCTGTAAAAATATTCTACCTAATGAAAACAGGTTGATGCTCTTTTAAAGTATGCTCTTTACTAAAAACATAATCATCATAATTAAAACCTTTAATATCTTGTAGGTTTTGCGCTTTACTATCTATGATGTAACGGACCATTGAGCCTCTTGCCTTTTTAGCAAAAAAACTTATGATTTTTAACTTATCATTCTTCCAATCTTTAAAAATTGGAGTAATAACTGGCACCTTTAATGATTTTTCATCAATTGCACCAAAATATTCATTACTTGCCAGGTTAACAAAAACCTCGTCTTTTTCAAGCTCAGAGTTCAAATATGTTGTGATATCCTTTTTCCAGAATTCATAAAGATTTTTTTTACGCCCTACTTTAAGCTTGGTACCCATTTCGAGACGGTAAGGTTGCATTAAATCAAGTGGCTTAAGCACTCCATAAAGTCCTGATAAAATTCGCAAGCTTCGTTGAAGTTCTTCTAATTTATCTTCAGTAAATGAATACGCATCTAACCCTTGATATACATCGCCATTGAAAGCGAATACCGCCGGTCGCGCATTTTCATTAGTAAAAGGTATAGTAAATTCTTGATTACGTTGCCAATTCAGCTGCGCTAGACTATCTGAAATAGACATAAGTTGCGATAATGCTTTAGGCTTTTTCTTTAATAAAACTTTATTTAATTTTTCAGATTGCTCTAAGAATTCAGGCTGGCTAAATTTTGCAGTTGGCAGTTCAGTTTCAAAATCAAGCGACTTTGCAGGAGAAACAACAATCTTCATAGTTTTATTATTTATCTCAAAAGTAAAACCAAATTCTTGATTATGGTAAAGAGTTCAAATGGAAGTTATCAATCAAAGAATTGGAAAAATTGATATCACGATGATTGTTTAGAATAATTACGCCACTTTTCAATACACTGAATCATATCTTCCGGCAATTCAGAATTAAACTTCATAAACTCTTTTGTTGTAGGATGCTCAAAACCTAAGGTTTTTGCATGTAAGGCTTGTCTTGGTAAAATTTTAAACGCATTATCTACAAACTGCTTATATTTTGTAAAAGTGGTTCCTTTGAGAATCTTATCGCCCCCATAGCGTTCATCATTAAAAAGGGTATGACGAATATATTTCATATGCACTCTAATTTGATGCGTACGACCTGTCTCTAACTTACAAGAAACCAAAGTGACATAACCAAGTCTTTCAATTACCTTGTAATGCGTTACCGCTTCTTTACCCTCATCTCCTTCAGGAAAAACCGTCATCTGTAAACGGTTTTTTGGGTGTCGAGCAATATTACCTTCAATAGTACCAGAATCATTCTCAACATTGCCCCACACCAAAGCAATATATTCTCGCTCACTAGTCTTCTCAAAAAACTGTTTTGCTAGATATGTCATGGCAACTTCAGTCTTAGCAACTACAAGTAAACCCGAGGTATCTTTATCTATGCGATGCACCAAACCTGGCCGGTTTGAACTATTATTAGGTAGGTTCTCAAAATGAAAAGTTAAGGCATTTATTAGTGTTCCTGAGTAATTACCATGACCAGGATGAACCACCATACCGGCAGGCTTATTTACCACGAGAAGGGCTTCATCTTCATAGACAATATCTAAAGAAATATTCTCTGGAGTGAGCAAAAACTCATACGGAGGATGCTCAAAAAGCACTTTCACCTCATCACCTGCTTTTACTTTATAATTCTGCCTTACGATGGTATTATTTACCCAAATATTGCCATCTTTTGCAGCTTTTTGAATTTTACTTCTAGTGGCATTCTCAATAAAATTCATTAGAAATTTATCTACACGGAGCGGTTCTTGCCCTTTTGAAGCTATAAACTTAAAATGTTCAAATAAGTCATTTTGTGAAAGCTCTTGATTCTCGGCAGTATCCATTAATTATCAGATTCAGCTTGAATACGAGCACTATTAGGTATTTTACCATTACCGCAAATAAGCTCAACCTTAGAGGTTTTAGGCAATTTATCACCCGGGCTAACGTATTTGCCTTTATACTTCATTCGATATACCATATCTTTTCCAAGTTCTTCTATATAAGTTACACGCTGAACATCTAGACCAACAGCTCGCAACATTGATGAAGCATTTCTTTGAGTTACTTGAATAATATTGGGCACGGTAACTTTTTTATAGCCGGAAGGGTTAACAGTAAAATAAATTTTTCTATTATCCTTTACCTTAGTTCCCGGGGATGGGTTCTGATCAAGAATAGAAAATCTTGGAAAATCAGGATTATAATTAGTAGAATCTAATACTTCATAACGCAGGCCAGCTTCTTCGGCAACTTTACGCATATCTTGAACCGACATTTTTGAAAAATCAGGCACTTCTACAAACTCTCCATGATTCGTTGTGCTTTTTAACCATCTTAGGGTTGCAAAGCAAATTAGCACTACTGCAAGTAATGCAAGACCAAGCTGAATTAAAAAAGTTTTACTCCTTAAAAAATTAAAAAAGTTCTTCATGAGAATTTGTTATCAAAGCAAATATAGAAAAACAGCCCTTTTTTCTTTACTTTGGCATTAGCATATTTAATTTCAATGAAGAAAAACATCGCAATCATTATGGGAGGATATTCGAATGAATTTCCTATTTCCATAAAAAGCGGTTCCGTAGTGACCAAACATTTATCCAATGATAGATTTATAACCTATCCTATTGTAGTTACTAAAGAATCATGGTATTATAATGATGAAAATCAGGTAGCACACGAAATAGATAAAAACGATTTTTCTTTGAAACTACAAAACGAGAGAATCCATTTTGATTGTGTTTTTAACGCAATTCACGGTTCACCTGGTGAAGATGGTCTTTTACAGGCATACTTTAGTTTAATGCAGATACCACAAACATCATGTGCCTATTATCAAGCAGCACTAACTTTTAATAAAAGAGACTTTTTAAGTACAATAAAGCCATACGGAATAAATTGTGCTACTTCCTATTTTCTAAATTATGGAGATACTGTAAATGAGCATGAAATTATAGATAAAGTGGGCCTTCCATGTTTTGTTAAGGCAAATAAGGCTGGCAGCAGTTTTGGAATTTCAAAGGTGTATAAATCTGAACAACTAAAAGCCGCCATAAACAAGGCATTTGATGAAGATGATGAAATTATTATAGAATCATTTTTAGACGGCACTGAAATTTCTGTTGGAGTAATTACTTATCAAGGGAAAGTCAAAGTACTGCCTATTACAGAAATTGTAAGCGATAATGACTTTTTTGATTATGAAGCTAAATACCAAGGCAAATCACAAGAAATAACCCCGGCAAGAATTACTGATATTCAGTGGCAAAATGCTGAAAAGACTGCTAAAAAGGTATATGAGGTTTTAAAAATGGAAGGATATACTCGTAGTGAATTTATTTTCATTGGTGATGAACCTTTTATGCTTGAAATGAATACAACACCTGGCTTAACGGAAGAAAGTATCTTACCTCAACAAGCGCAAGCTGCTGGCATTAGTTTATCAGAATTATTTGAAAGTGCAATTGATGAAGCCCTAAAGAATTTTAATGCTTAATTTTAAGCAATATTCAATTTCTTTACATGAGAAGAGCAATTTTTCCAGGTTCGTTTGATCCTTTAACCTTAGGTCATTATGATATCATAAAAAGAGGTATTACCCTTTTTGATGAACTTATTATTGCTATCGGAATAAATTCAGATAAAAAATACATGTTTTCTTTAGAAGAACGTCAAAGATTTATCGAAAATGCTTTTATAGATGAACCTAAAATAAAAGTTTTGACCTATCAAGGCCTAACAGTTGATTTTTGCAAAGAAATTAAAGCAGAATTTATTTTAAGAGGATTACGAAACCCGGGAGATTTTGAATTTGAAAAAGCCATTGCGCATACCAATAGAAAGTTATCTGAAATAGAAACTGTTTTTCTGCTTACCTCTTCAGGCAAATCGTATATAAGCTCTTCAATTGTTCGTGATGTAATTAGAAATGGTGGAGATGTAACAGGCCTAGTACCAGATACCGTAAAAATAATGCCTTGATTTTTTTAATTATTGAGATAACCAATAACTAACTGAACTCATCTGTATAATTTCCAATTTGGCACTTACAACATCTTTTTATTAGTTCACAACAAAAACTATATTTTATAGTTATATACTTATATTTTTGTAAGAAATTACTTATTTAAGAACCCCAAATCTTAAACCTAAATCTTGAAAACTAACACTTTAACCACGCACGGCTTTTTGATAAAACAGTTACCTACAGCAACTGCATTTATTGACACTACTTTTAAAATTGTTTACGCTTCTGATAAATGGATGGAATATTTTAATCTAGAATATCATAATAGTTTAAGTAAACATCTTCTCGAAATTTTCACAGATAATAATAAAGAATGGAAGGATAGTATAGAAAGCTGTTTTAAAGGAAACACGGAACAAGGACTTCAAAGCACTAAAAATGATGCAGGCAAAGAAAAATGGTTTGAATGGTCAAATTCACCATGGTATGATGATAATGAAAACATTGTAGGAGCTATTATTCAAACCGATGATGTTACCCATCGTATAGCAAGTGAACTAAAACTTGATAAGCTTGAAAACCTGCTTAAAGACCAATCTGAAATTTCGAAAGTCGGGACCTGGGAATATAATATAATTACAGAAGAAGTTACTTGGTCCGAAATGACCAAAAAGATACTTGGGGTAGCTAAAGATTTTAAGCCCAATCTTGAATCGGCACTAAACTTTTACAAACGAGGACATAACCGAAATACAGTAGCCATGGTAGTTCATAATGGTATTGAAAAAGGGGAATCTTGGAATATAAAATCACAAATCCTAACACCAAAAGGAAAGGAAAAATGGGTGGTATCTGCAGGTAAACCCTTATATAAAGAAGGTAAAGTAACCCGTTTAATAGGTACTTTTCAAGACATTTCGACCCAAGTAGAAGCCGAAATAAAAACAAAAGAAAGCGAGCAATTACTGCGCACCTTAGTTGACAATTTACCCTTAAATGTATACATAAAAGATACCGAATCTAGAAAAGTACTGGTAAATCAATCGGAATGCGATTATTTAGGCGTAACCAACCCTAAAGAACTTATTGGAAAGACAGATGCAGATCTATATGGTGAAGAAATAGCTACAATTTCGAGAGATGAAGATTTGCATGTGATGAATTCAAAAAAATCAATCATTGCCAAACGTACTGTGAATATAAAGAAAGATGGAAAATCTACTTCTTTCTTGACTTCAAAATTACCATGGCTAGATATTCATGGTCAAAGTCAAGGTATTATAGGCATTAGTTTAGATATTAATGAATTAATTCAAAAAGAAGATCAGTTACGTGATTTGATAAATGTTACGGCAATTCAAAATAAAAAACTTATCAATTTTGCTCATATCGTATCTCATAACCTAAGATCCCATACCGCCAATTTCTCGATGTTATTGGATTTCTTAATTAATGAAAAAGTAGAAGAAGAGAAAACTAGAATCATGGATATGCTCTCTCATGCCTCTGTTAACTTAATGGATACTCTTGAAAATTTAAACGAAGTGGTTGATATTAGTACTAATGTTAATCTTGAGAAGAAGCCCATTGGTTTAAACGAACAAATAACAAAGGTTGAACAAAGTCTATCGGCTTTTTTACATAAAAATAAAGTAAAGCTTACCAATCATATTCTTGACGATATTACAGTAAAAGCTGTACCTGCCTATATAGAAAGTATCGTGTTAAACTTAATGACTAATGCGGTCAAATACAAACACCCTGAAAGGGATCCAAGAATCATACTTTCAGCACGTAAATTAGAAGACAATACTATTTTATTTAGCATTCAAGATAATGGGATGGGAATTGATTTAAACAAATACGGCAAAAAACTATTTGGAATGTATAAAACATTTCATAACAATAGTGATGCCAGGGGTATTGGGCTTTACCTTGTTAAGAATCAAATAGAAGCAATGGGTGGTAATATAGTTGCCACAAGTGAAGTAGATAAAGGTTCAACATTTAGCGTATATTTTAATGATAAAGACTAATTCTATTTATATAATTGATGATGATGTCATTACCCTTTTTGGTATTAAAAAACTCTTGAATAAAATTGTGGAGTGCGATAGCATATATGAATTTAACAATGGTAAAATAGCCATTAACACTTTAATGCATCAAATAGAACTTGGAAAAGAACTTCCAGACGTTATTTTTTTAGATATCAACATGCCCATCATGGATGGATGGGAATTTTTGAATGAGTTTCTTAAGCTTCCAATTGATAAAAAAATTAGAATAAATATTATTACTTCTTCAATTGATCCTTGCGACAGAAGAAGATGGTTGGAGTATAAAGAAATTACCCAACATCAGCTTGAATATAAAAACAAACCTGTTTTATCAATTGGGGTTGAAGATATTGTAAAAATTCACATGGCGTCTTAATACTAATATTCGCTACTTTTGATATGTATTGTGTTTAAATAATAGCACGATTATTAGACTAAAGTCCGATGCGAATATTTGTTTTCTTACTCTCTCTTCTATTTCTAGCCTCTTGTGAAACTAAGGTAAATCAAAAAAACACAAATTTTGAAACTGTTTTTGAAACCTCAAAAGGTTTTGATACCGCTGTGTATGACGAGGTCATTGATTTTTATATTAAACTTTCAAAAAACTTTTCAGAGATTAATGTACAAACAATTGGTCAGACTGATAGCGGTCAGCCTTTACACCTAGTGACCTTTAATTCTGAGGGAGACTTCAACTATCAAAAGTTAAGAGATGACAAGACGATATTATTAATTAATAATGGTATTCACCCGGGTGAAAGTGATGGTATCGATGCCACCATGATGCTATTTCGTGATTTAGCTCAAAAAAAAATATCTCACCCTAAAAACGTTGTTGTGGTAACAATTCCTGTTTATAACGTTGGCGGCATGCTCAATAGAAACTCCACAACTAGGGCTAATCAAAATGGTCCAAGTGCATATGGGTTTAGAGGCAATGCTCAAAATTATGATCTGAACAGAGATTTCATTAAAGTTGATAGTAAAAATGCTCGTAGTTTTACTGAAATTTTTCATTTGGTTAAACCGGATATCTTCATTGACAACCATGTCAGTAATGGAGCAGATTATCAATACACACTCACACATTTATTTACACAACACAATAAATTGGGTGGTGATTTAGGTAAATACTTACACACTAAATTAATGCCTGAACTAGAAACCAAGTTGGAAGCATCTAATTGGGACATCACTCCTTATGTTAATGTTTTTAATAGACCACCAGAAACAGGTTTCTCACAATTCATGGATTCTCCAAGATACTCAACTGGCTATACCACACTTTGGAATACCCTTGGAATGATGGTTGAGACTCATATGCTAAAGCCTTATAAAAAAAGAGTAGAAGGCACTTATGAATTAATGAATCAAATGATTTTGATAGCCGAAAAAGAGCATGAAAAAATTAAGAACTTAAGAAGACAAGTTGAAGAAAAAACAATAAATCTTAACTCCTATAATCTGAATTGGCAAATTGATACTACGAAGACAACAACACTGAATTTTAAAGGTTTTGAGGTTGACACTATCATTAGTGAAGTAACAGGTTTTAAAAGACTTAAGTACGACAAAACCAGACCTTTTACAAAAGCAACCAAGTATGCTAATTATTTCACTCCCATTGACACCGTCGAAGTACCTGCAGCTTATGTTGTAAAAAAATCATGGCATAAAGTACTTGACCTTTTAACTCTAAACCAGATTGATTATTTTGAATTAGATAAAGACACCTTATTAAATCTTGAATCATACAAAATATCAAACTATAGCACTAGAAAGTCCGCATATGAGGGGCATTATTTACATTACAACACCACAATTAGTAAAAGTCAACAAAATATACATCTCACTAGAGGTGATATAATAGTTCCAACCAACCAAATTGGAATTCGTTATTTACTTGAGACTTTAGAACCACAAGCTCCAGATTCATTTTTTAACTGGAACTTTTTTGATACCATATTACAACAAAAAGAAGGGTTTTCGCCTTACGTTTTTGAAGATGCAGCTTTAGAATTATTAAATGAAAATCCAGCACTTAGAGATGATTTTTTACTCAAAAAAGAAAAGGATAAGGAATTTTCTGAAAATTGGTATGCACAACTCGATTATATATTCAAAAATTCGGCTTTCTATGAATCTGCTCATATGCAATACCCTATTTACAGAATTTTAAAGGGTAGTACCGCTGAATTAATCTTGGTAGATTGAGTCATCTTCGAAAAGAAGTTTAATATTTATGTAAGAGTTGTGAAGTGCTTTTTTTATTTTTTTAGGTCCCTTCCATTTAACCTTTGTAATTCCTTCATTTTCTTGAGGAATCAGGTCTCCTTTAAAATTGGTTTCCATTGCAAACCAATAAACTTTTTTAAGTTTATAATTTCCATTTCGTTTAAAAATATGATACGTAGTTTTTAAATGCCTATCAATTTGAAGGCCGCTTACTCCTGTTTCCTCTTCTACCTCTCTTATAGCGGCTTTTTCAATCGATTCACCTTTATCAAGTTTACCTTTTGGCAAATCCCATTTATCATTTCTATAAATAAATAATACCTTTCCTTTTTTGTTTTTTACTAAACCTCCAGCGGCAACTACAATGGGAATCTTACTACTGAATTTTTCTAAAATGTTATCCCCTGGGTCATAGATATATGCCTCTGTCAACAACTTTTTTGACAAAGAGGTAATTGCATAGTTAATCGCATCATCATCCAACAAAAAGACATTCCCGGTAGTATTAACGGGCTTTTCATTTGTTAGAATCAAAGGTGACTCATTGACAAAAACTTTATACATTTGCGTAATGATTTTAGACAAAAACAGCGCCAATAAAACAGCGGAGCTATTACTGCAAGTTAATGCAATAAAGTTGAATCCTGAAAATCCTTTTACATGGGCATCAGGATGGAAATCTCCAATTTATTGTGATAATAGAATTATTTTATCTTATCCAGCCATTCGTAACTTCATAAGAGAAGAAATGGCGAAACAAGTAGAATCTTTGTACGGTAAACCAGACATCATTGCTGGGGTAGCTACAGGAGCAATTGGGATTGGCATTTTAGTAGCGGAGGCAATGGGTTTACCATTTATATATGTTAGGCCTGAACCAAAATCTCATGGTAGAAAAAATCAAATCGAAGGTCATTTAGAATCTGGCCAAACAGTTGTCGTTATTGAAGATTTAATAAGTACAGGTAAAAGCAGTTTAAATGCTGTAACCGCTTTAAAAAATGTTGGTGCAGAAGTCAAAGGAATGTTGGCCATTTTCTCATATGGATTTGACACTGCTGAAGAAAACTTTGAACAAGCTCAGGTGCAATTAAACACCTTAAGTAATTACGACCATCTTATTAATCAGGCTTCATCAACAAATTATATTAAAGAAGAACAATCACAAACCTTATTGCAGTGGCGCAAAGCCCCTCAGCAATGGAAAAAATTATAGTAAATATGCATATTGAAGTTGCTAAAAAGAAAGTACAAAAAAGTGATCAAGAGGTTTTTGATTTTTTGATTGACATTAAAAATTTTAAAGTTTTAATGCCTGAAAACATTGACAAATTCGAAGTTTTAGATGAAAATACTTTTAAGTTTGCCCTAAGTGGAATGCCCGAAATTGTTTTACGATTGAAGGAACAAATACCTCATAAAAAAATTGTTCTAGGAGCAGCTAGTGATAAATTACCATTTACTTTAACCGCGGATATTACCAGTATGAGCGATACTGAAAGTGAAGTTGGTTTAAGTTTCGAAGGACAATTTAATGCCATGATGGCCATGATGATTAAGAATCCAATCACTAATTTCATGGAGACGCTTTCAAAGAATATGGATAAATTAACTTAATTAAGTAACCTAATCTCTTTCAAAGCAAATTCAAATAATTTTTCATCCTCTTTTTGAATCACTAATTTTCCATCATCTGAGACCCCTCTAATTAATCCCATAAAAACGTTGCTATTTTTGTCTTGAAAAGTAGATGGTGTATCTTTTCTATACAATACTTGTTCGTATGTACTTTTTATCTTTTTAAATCTATTTGTTTCCAATATATTCAAGCGATTCTTCAAACAAATAACAATTTGATTCGTAAGTGCATCTAGATTAATAGTCTTTCCAAGCAGTAAACGGATTGAAGTTGCATTCTTCAAATCACCAAAGTCTAATTGATTTACATTTAATCCAATACCTATCACGGATTTACTTATAAAATTGCCCTGTAAAATATTCTCAATTAAAATTCCGCAAAGTTTTTTATTTCCTGACATAATGTCGTTCGGCCATTTTACCTTAAGTTCAGGTACTGACAGCATCATTAAAGTATCATAAAGTGCAAGTGAAACAGCACAGTTTAAATACACTTGCTCAGAAGCTTTAAGTGCTTCGAATTTTTTTAAAATACTGACGGTTAGATTTTTACCCTCCTGGGTTATCCAACCCGCGCCCATTTGACCTCGACCATTAGTTTGGTTATTTGTTGTCACCATTGTATAATCCTCCATTTCTCTTTCCAAAACCATATGTTTTAAATACTGGTTTGTGGAGGGCGTGGCATCAAGTTTGATTATATGCATGGTAGTGCTTTAAAACGACATTGAATGTAATGTTAAAAACGCACTGCGACAAACCAAAAAAGTAATAACTTTGTTGAAACATAAAAATTTTGAATGCAAGAGAGCAAAGCTGGAGCAGATGAACTTATTGCCTTAATATTATCAGGGATAGAAGAAGTGAAAGGAGTTGATATCAACTTGCTTGACTTAAGGGAAATAGAAAATACAGTTTGTGACTATTTTATCATTTGTAACGGTACGTCTAACACTCACGTAAACGCTATTGTATCTTCCATACAAAAAACTGTAAGCAAGGCAATTAAAGATAAACCTTGGCATGTTGAAGGTTCAGAAAACGCAGAATGGGTTTTAATGGACTATGTCAATGTCGTCGTACACGTATTTCAAAAACAAATTAGAGAATTTTACGATATCGAAGGTCTTTGGGGAGATGCCAAAGTCACCATGGTAGCAAGCAGCTATAATAATTAAATAATGGCAAAAGAAAACAATTCAAATACCCCCAAGAAACCACGTTTTAGTTCATGGTGGATTTACGGAGTAATTATCGCATTAATTTTAGGTTTCCAGTTTTTAGGGAGTAGTAGTTTTTCAAGCACAGAAAAGACAACCACCTCTGAATTACAAGAATTTTTAAGAAATGGAGACATTAAGGAGATTTTAATCATTACCAATGCTAGACAGGCTAAAGTATTTTTGACTGACGAGGCATTAACTAAAGATGTGCATAAAAATGTAGCAGAGAAACCTCTTATACCATCTTCTGGTCTTGTACCACAATATGTATTAGATTATGGTGACTTGCAAAATTTTGAAGACGAAATAAAAAACATAAAAAAGGATAATAACCTGGATACTATTGTTGATTTCGATACGGAATCTAATGTACTTGGTGACTTGCTATTATCGCTCTTACCTTTCGCCTTAATCATTGGTATTTGGATATACTTAATGAGAAGAATGTCAGGTGGAGCTGGAGGCGGCGCTGGAGGTCAAATTTTTAATATTGGCAAATCCAAGGCAAAACTTTTTGATGAAAAGACCGACACAAGAACGTCTTTTAAAGATGTTGCCGGCCTGGAAGGTGCTAAAGAAGAAATTCAAGAAATTGTTGAGTTTTTAAAGAACCCCGATAAGTACACATCGTTAGGTGGTAAAATACCTAAAGGAGCTTTGCTTGTAGGCCCTCCCGGTACGGGTAAAACACTATTGGCAAAGGCAGTAGCTGGTGAAGCTAAAGTACCGTTCTTTTCACTTTCTGGCTCTGATTTTGTAGAAATGTTTGTTGGTGTTGGAGCTTCTAGAGTTCGTGACCTTTTTAAACAAGCAAAAGATAAATCTCCTGCCATAATATTTATTGATGAAATAGATGCAATTGGCCGGGCTAGAGGAAAAAATAATTTCACCGGTTCCAATGATGAACGTGAAAATACCCTTAACCAATTATTAACCGAAATGGATGGTTTTGGGACAAACACCAATGTTATTGTCCTTGCCGCAACCAACCGTGCTGATGTTCTTGATAAAGCATTAATGCGTGCTGGTCGTTTTGACAGACAGATTTACGTTGATTTACCGGATATTAGGGAACGTAAAGAAATTTTTGAAGTGCATTTAAGGCCTATAAAAACCTCTGAAACACTAGATTTAGATTTTCTTGCTAAACAAACTCCTGGCTTTTCTGGTGCTGATATTGCCAATGTTTGTAACGAAGCAGCATTAATTGCGGCAAGAAAGGAAAAGAAAGCTGTTAACAAACAAGACTTCTTAGATGCTGTAGATAGAATAGTTGGTGGTCTTGAAAAGAAAAATAAAATTATCACTCAAGGTGAAAAAGAAACCATAGCCTATCATGAAGCTGGCCATGCAACAGTAAGTTGGATGTTAGAGCATGCCGCTCCTCTAGTTAAGGTTACTATTGTACCTCGCGGTCAATCTTTAGGAGCTGCTTGGTATTTACCTGAAGAACGTTTAATAGTTAGACCTGATCAAATGCTTGATGAAATGTGCGCTACCATGGGTGGTAGAGCAGCTGAAAAAGTAATGTTCAATAAAATTTCAACAGGTGCTTTAAGTGATTTAGAAAAAGTAACTAAACAAGCTAGAGCAATGGTTACTATATACGGGCTTAATGAAGAACTGGGTAACATCACCTACTACGATTCATCAGGTCAAAATGAATATGGCTTTTCTAAACCTTACAGTGAAGATACTGCCCAAAAGATAGATGAAGAAATTTCAAAAATCATTGAAGAACAGTATAAAAGGGCAATTGCCTTGCTTCAAGACAATAAAGATAAATTGACATCGTTGGCTGAAAGACTCCTTGAAAAAGAGGTTATTTTTAAAGATGATTTAGAGAAAATCTTTGGAAAAAGACCCTTTGAAAAAGAAGAAGAAATAGAAGTTTCTGATTCTACGAGCTCCACCAAGGAAGAGGAGAGCGAAAAGGAATAGTTTTTTGGTGCTTATTGAATTGCCGTTACAAAATCCTTAAGAGGTTTTAATTTATATGGGTGTTTTTGACAAACTTTTCGGAGGTGGAAAAAAAGTTTCCAAAGAAACTGCTGAAACTCGAGGCGAACATTTGCCTGACCTTAAAATACCCATAGACGAAAAGTTTACCATTTATTTTAAAAAAAATGGAGGTAAGTTTATCTATTGTGAAGATTTCACCGAGGTTCTGAACGCGCTTCAAAATATTATTTCAGAAAACAATTGGCAGTCAAAACTCTTTTATACTTTAGACAAAAGAGTAAACGAACGCTTTTCGACCGAAAAACTGGCTTTTACTAGTAATTCAAATGAAAGTGATATCTTCTTCACAACTTGCGAGCATCTGGTTGCACATAATGGTTCAATCTTAGTTTGTTCAAATCAAATCAAAGAACGAAAATTAAATGAGTTACCAGCCAACCTCATCGTATTTGCCACTACCAGCCAATTGGTAGATTCCATAAGTGAGGCTTTAAAAATTATAAAGAAAAAATACCCGCATCAAATTCCGGACAATATCACAACACTTAAGCACTTTGAATTAACTCAAGAAAACAAAAATGATTTCCTTTCTTACGGCAGTGCTTCAAAAAATGTATATCTTTTACTTCTAGAAGACTACTAGAACTAGAACAATGAAAGAACTTTTAAGAAGACTACTTACAGGCATTGTTTATGTCGTCTTATTACTTTCTACAGCCTATTTGAACTCTGATGCTTTTGATTTTCTTTTTATGGCTTTCGGCCTTGGATGTCTTTATGAGTTTAAACGCATTGTCGAGATTAAAGGGTATTATATTTTTATTGCCTATTTAGCCCTATGGTGGGCGTACATATATCTTATTCATACGGAGATTCCTGTCCTTATTTTGCTGGTTATAACATTGATTATAGATATTGCCTTATTGGGGTATCTTTTCACTAAAACGAAGCAAAAATTCAAAAAACTTGAACTATATCTGATTGGAATCTTTTATATATCTGGTGGGTTTATTTTTTTAACCATGATACCCTACAATCAAAGTGAGTTTGCTAAATTTTTAATTATGGGCATCTTTATATTAATTTGGGTAAGTGATAGTTTTGCTTACTTGGTTGGCAAATCAATCGGCAGAACAAAATTATTTCCTTCAGTTTCACCAAAAAAAACTATTGAAGGTTCGTTAGGAGGACTTATTTTTGCAATGTTGGCAGGTTACCTACTTTCATTTTATGAAAACAGTATAACTTCTAGTCAATGGTTAATACTTGCCTTTATAATTGTTTTGACAGGCGGCTTGGGTGATTTATTACAGTCTAAATTTAAAAGGGTTGCCGGAGTTAAAGACAGTGGAGCCATACTTCCAGGCCATGGCGGAATATGGGATAGGCTTGATAGTTTGGTATTTGCCGCACCATTTGCTTATTTGACACTTAAATTATTTTTTTATGTTTCATAAAGAAGGACAAAAAATTATTCTTACAACGTTTTTTTTAGTTGTTGCAGCACTTTTAGCTACTCAATATTTCATTGAATTAACTTGGCTTCGTATCACCCTACAATTGTTCACCCTAGGAGTTTTGGTACTAATTCTTCAATTTTTCAGAAACCCTAAACGGTTAGTAACACCAAATTTTGATGAAATTTTAGCTCCAGTTGATGGTAAAGTAGTCGTTATTGAAGAAGTTGAAGAAACTGAATATTTTAAAGAAAAAAGAAAGCAAGTATCAATATTTATGTCACCTTTAAATGTACATGTTACACGTTATGCAGCAAGTGGCACAATCACTTTTTCTAAATATCATCCTGGTAAATACCTAGTAGCTTGGCATCCAAAATCAAGTACAGAAAACGAACGTACTACCGTAGTAATACATACACCAAAATTTGGCGAAATTTTATACCGTCAAATTGCTGGTGCCTTGGCTAGAAGGATTGTTAATTATGCAGAAGAAGGTGAGCAGGTTGTGCAAGGCGAAGATGCAGGCTTTATAAAATTTGGGTCTAGAGTTGATTTATTTTTACCCTTAGATAGTAAAATTTGTGTCTCTTTAAATCAAACCGTGACAGGCGCAAAAACCTGTATAGCAATGCTAGGTAAAAAAGATGAGTGAAAAAACTTTGGAAATAAAGTTTGAAGAAGCGGTAAAGTTTGTAAATGATTTCACAAAACCTTTACCGGCTGATCTTTTATTGAAATTATATGCCTACTATAAAATTGCTAATAAAAACTACAACAATCCAGGGAGTAAAACTCCTTTAATAAATGCCTTCAAGGCCAATGCACTTATTCAAGCTCAAAATATTAGTAGACAAGAAGCAATGTCTAGCTATATTGAGTTAGTTCAATCAGAAGTTAAAACTATTAAATAGGCAGTTGCAGTAATCCAGTTGGCTTTTCAAAAAAAGTAAAGTAGAAACCACCTATTATTGTTATAACATAATAGAGTATCATTAATAAGCTACCAATTGTGATATAACTATTAAGGCCAAACCAATCATTTGTAAAAACAATAAGTCCTATTCCGGTCAAACCCCGAAAAAGTTCAATCCATACCGCATGCCTTTTTCTATCCATTAATGCGCTATAACCGTAAATACCAGTGAAAACAAAAGCTCCAAACAACAGTAATCCTTTGAAGCCAATTTCTGAATAATTATAAAACATAAAAAGCATTAAAATCGTACTACTTAACATTTGAAAAATAGCGTATCCTTTTAGGCTATTACTGGCAGCAGGCCGGTACTTTTTAAAATTATAAACATCTTCAATAATAGCAATAGGGTATTTTTTAGCAACATCTTCTGGACGCCACCCAGTAGGCATAAACCAAATTCTGAATTTATCAAGCCAATTGTTGGCTCTCCAGGCATCTTGTAACAACCTCCAAAAATGTTGAAAATTTATTAAAATAGGATTCCAAGTTGATGCTGGTTTTAATACCCCATATTGAGGAGGAACATCATCGAGTTCCTCTTGAAAAGTACCGAACATTCTATCCCAAATACTTAGTACCTGACCTAAGTTTTTATCAATATACTCCGAGTTTATTGCATGATGTACTCGATGCTGTGAGGGGGTTACAATTATGTATTCTAACCAACCCATTTTACCAATATGCTGCGTATGATACCAGAATTGAGCAAACAAATGAATAGGGGCTAAAATTGCTATGACCTGTGTTGGTACTCCTAAAACTGCCGCGGGAATGAGCAATATTGAAAAATAACCCACCAAATTAGAAATAGATTGTCGCAGGGCACATGCCAAGTTAAACTCTTCACTACTATGATGAATCACATGTTGATTCCAAAAAATATTAATATGATGACTTAAGCGATGATTCCAATACCCAGCAAAATCTATAGAAATAAATGCAACTAACCATACCAACCAGGTGGCTTTCATTTCAAATAATGATAAGCTTTTCAATAAAAAAGGATAACTCACCAAAACTACAACCAAACCCAGTGAATCTTTTATAATATTCGTGAGCCCTGAACTAAGACTACTCACAGTATCCATCACATTATGCTTCTGATTTTTTACAAAATAACCGTATAGTATTTCAATTAAAACAAGACCTGTAAAAAAGGGTATAGCGTAGAGCAAAGCATTTGCATAAGTTTCCATAAATCAATTTTTATTCAATAATACTGAGGGGTTGTGTTTTTTTCCAATTACCTCTTGTAAAATCAGGGAATGGTTGCGATGAACCTCCACTTGCTACCGAACGTTCACTTAAAGGAGCTACAGCACTCCATAAACATCCTTCGTAGACATTTTGGTCTAAAGGCAGTCCTTTTTGTAAACATTCTACAATACGGTAAACCATAATACCATCCATTCCTCCATGTCCACTTCCCCTGGCAGCTTCATTTAGGCGTTTATATAATGGATGATCATACTTTTCATATAGCTTGTCCAACGCTTCACCCTGTACCCAAGAATGATGATTTTCATTGATACCCTCTACGCCCCCTTCAAGTGCAACTCGTGTTGGAAAACCTGCTAGAGCACCTTTGGTGCCTTGTATGAGATTATGACGCGTATATGGTCGCGGACTTGTTTCATCCCATTGTACCATTATAGTTTTACCAAGTTGCGTTTTAAGTATTGAAGTATTCAAATCTCCACCTTGAAAATCAAGTTGATTCCATTTATGATTTTCTGGATAGTTTTTTTCGGCATAAGAAGCCCTGCCTCTTGAGGGGGTTGAAAATGATACTAAACTACTCAAAGTATCTTCTCCCCTTCCTAAGTTCATATACTGCGCGACTGGACCCAATCCATGAGTAGGATATAAATTACCATTACGTTTTGCATAATGATAAGTTCGCCATGAGCCAGTGCCTCTCTCCTGCTCATCCATCTGCCAACGAAGTTCATGGATGTAAGCGGCTTCGCCATGTAAAATTTCACCGATTACACCTTGTCGACACATGTTTAAAAACATAAGCTCATCCCGACTATAATTAACATTTTCAAGCATCATACAATGCTTTCGAGTGCTTTCACTAGTATCAACAATATCCCACATTTCTTGCAATGTGACCGCAATTGGCACTTCAACCATAGCATGTGCCCCCATTTTCATACTTTCAATAGCCATCGGAGCATGGTTTTTCCAATTAGTGGCAATAAAAACGACATCAGGCTTTACTTCTTCGAGCATTTTCCTCCATTGATCTTCATCGCCATAATATTGGGCAATATTTTTATGACGACTTTCATCAGAAACTTCTCGAACCCAACCTATTTTTTCCTTAACTAAATCTTCGTACACATCACAGACCGCAACTACTTCAGTATTTGGCAAGGCAGCCAAAAACTTTAAATGATAACCACCTCTAGCACCAACGCCTATAAAAGCAGCCTTTAGGTTCTTCAGCTTGGGAGCTGCAAAATCACCCATATATATTTGATTAAAGGATCGTTCTGAATTTGCCCTTAAATAACTTGGAACAACAGAAACTGCCGCCGCTGAAAGTGTGGTTTTCTTTAAAAATTTACGTCTGTCGATATTTTTCATATTCTGGCTTCTATAAAATTTAAATAGCTATCATTCAATAATTTCAATTTGAACAATGATAGACTTGCTTATAGGTGTATTACTTTTTTTTGCAAATTCATCAATTGGTACTAAAATATTGGTTTCAGGAAAATATGCAGCTAAATTACCTTTCGGGATAGCATAAGGAACAACCTTAAACTTTTCTGCCTTTCGTTTTTCGCATTTATAAGTAGAGGTCAAATCAATAATCTGCTGAGTTTTAAGTCCTCTTTTTTCCATATCAATCGGATTCATAAAAACAATCCTTCTTTCACCATAAATACCACGATATCGATCATTCATATCGTAAATAGTAGTATTAAATTGGTCATGGCTACGAATAGTCATTAGAATGAAATCATTCTCATTCAATTTATGCTCTGCTAAAGCGTTAACGGAAAATTGAGCCTTCCCGTTTGGCAATTTTGAAAAATCACCAACTCGAGCATTATTAGGAAGATAAAAACCCGAACCTTTTGAGCGCTTGGAGTAATCTTCGTAACCTTGATATACTTCAGATATTTTTTTTCTTATTAATTCATAATCCTCACCTAAGGCTAACCAATCAATTGAACTTTCACACTTGAAATAAACTTCAGCCATTTGAGCAACTATACTAGGCTCACTCCTTAAAGCATTACTGATAGGATCGCGAGCACCTTTACTTTGATGCACTTTACCCATACTATTTTCAACCGTAACTGAACGTTGTTTTCCTTGTACGGTATCTTTCTCTGTTCTGCCTAAGGTTGGCAAAATAAGTGCAGTCTTGCCCGTAATCAAATGCCCTCTATTTAGCTTGGTAGCAATTGAAACAGTTAAGTCGCAATTCTGTAACGCTTTAGCTGTGTAATTTGTATCGGAAGCAGCTGAAACAAAATTACCTCCGAGGGCAACAAATACTTTTGCTTTTCCTTCATACATTGCCTTAATACAATGAACTGTGTCCAGACCTTCCTTTTCTGGAGCTTCAAAACCAAACACCTTCTTTATTGCTTTATTCAAAGGTTTTGAAACGTGATGCATAATTCCGACACTTCTATCACCTTGAACATTACTATGTCCACGAACGGGACAAGTACCTGAACCCTTTTTGCCAATGCTACCTTTTAAAAGTAAGAGATTAACACACTCTTTGATATTAGCCACACCATTTTTGTGTTGGGTCAAACCCATTGCCCAGCAAATAATAATTCGCTTTTTAGAGGCCAAAAGAGAGACAGCTTTATCAATTTCATTGGATGCTACGCCGCACCTTTCAAGAAGTTCTTCTTCCTGATATTTATCTAAATCTAGAATTAATTCTTGATAACCTGAAGTTTTATTTTGAATAAATTCTTTGTCAAAAACCTGGGCACCACTACGCTCAATAGTCAATAAACGCATCATTATTAATTTCAATAATGCAACATCTTCATTGATTTTAACTTGTAAAAATATATCAGTTAGTTTAGTCCCAGAACCTATTACTCCTTTAATTTTTTGCGGGTTCTTAAAGCGAACCAATCCTGCTTCTTCAAGAGGGTTTATTGTAATAATACTTCCTCCATTATTTTTACATTTTTCTAAAGCGGAAAGCATTCGAGGGTGATTGGTACCTGGGTTTTGACCAATAACCATAACCACTTCCGCCTCATGCAAATCATCTAAAGTCACTGAGCCCTTACCTATGCCTAAAGTTTCACTCAAAGCTACACCACTAGATTCATGACACATATTTGAACAATCAGGCATGTTATTAGTTCCGAAAGCCCTTGCGAAAAGCCCGTATAAAAATGCGGCTTCGTTACTTGAACGACCAGAGGTATAGAATATGGCCTCATCAGGTGAACTTAATTGATGCAGGTGTTCCGCAATCAATCCAAAAGCGTCATTCCAAGTTATAGGTTCATAATAAGTTGCTTCAGGTTTTAATATCATTGGCTCTGTCAATCGTCCACTTTTACCAATAACCATATCGGTCCAACGAGAAATCTCTTCGACTGAGTACTGTTCAAAAAACACTTTATCTGCCCGTTCTGGAGCTGTTTCTTCAGCGATAGCTTTTGCACCATTCTCGCAATACTCGCCAAGTTTTGAGGGATCTTCAGGATCAGGCCAGGCACAACCAGGGCAATCAAAACCATCTTTCTGATTCATAGCACTTAAGGTGGAGAGTGATTTAAATAGCCCAGTCTCTTTATTTAAATGCTCTAAAGTTTTTTTAATTGCTGTTGCACCAGCTGCATATGCTGCGGGTTCACTGACCTTTAAATCTGCAAACTGAATATCACCGGTAATAGAAACTTGGCGTTTCACGCTTTTCCCCATCTAAATACTAATCGTGGTTTAATAATTATATAAATACGAAAGACTAGGTTAAATTTTCAGTAAAGAATTCAATAGTGCGTTTCCAAGCCAATTCAGCAGATTGTTTATGATACCTTGCAGTAGTTGTATTATGAAAACCGTGATTTACATCAGGGTAAACAAATGCTTGGTATTGCTTTCCTTCTGCTTTAAGTAATTCTTCAAAAGCTGGCCACCCAGCATTGACTCTTTTATCCAATCCTGCAAATTGCAACATTAAAGGCGCATTAATTTTATCAACATTTTCTTTGGGTTGCCCTCCATAAAAAGGAACCGAAGCCGCTAAATCAGGAACTTTTACAGCCATCATATTTGATATCCATCCGCCAAAACAAAAACCAACAACACCTATTCTACCGTTACAATCTGGATGATTCTTTAAATATTCAAAAGCAGCAATAAAATCTTCTAACATTTCATTACGATCACGTGTTCGCTGCATGGTTCTCCCTTCATCATCATTACCAGGATACCCCCCTAATGGAGACAATGCATCTGGTGCAATTGTTATAAAACCCTCAAGAGCACCCATTCGTGCTGTATCCTCAATATATGGGTTCAAACCTCGATTTTCATGAACAACAACGATCCCTCCTAATTTACCTTCAAACTTTGCTGGTTTAGACAGTAATGCTTTTATTTCTCCACCGCCTTTTTCAGAATTATAAGTAACGAAATCACTTATCAAATTAGGGTCTTGAAGGTCCACCAACATAGTATCAGTATAGTTTGGCATCATAAAACTCAATAAACTCGGTAATGTTAGTCCACCTATCGTGTAAAGTGATAATTTCTCAATAAATTCTCTTCTCTGTATTTTATTGTGCGCATAATCGTCATAAAGGTCAAATACCTCTTGAGGAATATCTTCTTTTTTTAACTCTTTCATCTTTAGTCGGATTTTCTATTCCTTCTAAATTTACGAAAAAGAGTGACCCGATAATATCAATTAAACAAAAAGCATTATAAGAGTTAGTAAGATACCTCCAGCGGTGAAATATAATCCTTTTTTAAAGATTGTAGTGTTTGGCAAAAACATCCAAAAGGCAGACAATACAAAGAATAATAAAGACACTCCAAAGAAAATATTAAGAATATATAAAGGATCGGAAGAAGTCGCTTTATGCATATGGGTCATTTTGTCAAGAACATAGGGCAGTTTTTTTGAAAAGTATTTTACCTCTCCTGTTTTTATATTATAAACACCTTGTTCAAAATTAACAACATCACCCTCTACAGAAGTAAAAATGAGGTTCTTTATTTTAACTTCTTTACCTAATCGCTCCGCGTCTAAACCTGCCTCAACTTTCTTTTCGTTGATTACTTCGACTTTTAGAAAATCGGTATTTCGAAATATTAAGACAACACCACTAAATGCATAAACACCCATAATACCGGCTAAAAAAAAGCCTAAATACCTGTGATAAACTCGTGCCTTATTTGATACTTTTCTATTATTCATTTTTATTTAGACTAATTTTAAACAAAGAAAAGTATTTTCATTTTTTTGTCCTAGTTTTTCGTAGAAAAGTGTTTAAATAAATCGTTAAAATTTGATGTAGCTTTGTTCATTGAAATTTTCCTGTGAAGAAAGCACTTCTTTTTATGCTCATTAGTACGGCATCATTTTCGTTGATGAATGCTTTTATAAAGTACTTAGATCATATTCCAGGTTTTCAATTAGTTTTTTTTAGGTCAATCACCTCATTTATTTTTGCAACCACTTATCTTTTATCTAATCAAATAAATGTCTTAGGAAACCAACGAAAATTATTGTCACTGCGCGCAATAGCGGGGCTAATTTCAATGAGTTTATTTTTCTTCTCTTTTAAATACCTATCGGTAGGCACAGCAGTTTCACTTCGGTATGTCGCTCCAATTTTTGCTGCAATTTTCGCAGTTATTCTGCTTAAAGAAAAGCTCAAAACAGTTCAATATTTCTTTTTTCTTATTGCATTTACCGGAGTACTAATTTTGAAAGGATTCGATAGTGAAATGAGCAATATTGGAATGCTATTGGTCATTACAGCATCAGTCTTTACTGGGATAGTTTATATTTTGATTAGAAAAATTGGAAAAGCAGATCATCCCGTTGTAGTTGTAAACTATTTTATGTTCTTTTCTACCATTGTTGGAGGCATCATGTGCCTATTTAACTGGATCCAACCCAAAGGTTTGGACTGGGCCCTATTGGCTAGTCTTGGGGTATTTGGCTATTTTGGACAAGTTTTTATGACTAAAGCCTTTCAAATGGCTGAAACCAGTAGGGTTGCTCCCATTAAATATACAGAAGTTATTTTTACTATTTGCATTGGTGTATTCTGGTTTGGCGACACTTATACGCTTTGGAGTTTTATAGGCCTTTTCTTAATTGTCGGAGCTCTAATCGCTAATAATTTTATTAAGAAGGGCTGATTCAAATACCTAATCCTTTTCAAAATAACGGTCTAAATTGATATCTTCAGAATAAGAAAATTTTTCTATCAATATCCCTTTCTCATCAATCACTAAAGTTTTAGGAAATCTTTTGATTCCAAACTTTTGCATAAAGTTCATAGCATTAGCTACGGGAACAAAATTGGATTCCTTATAATCAAAAACCGCTTTGATTTCTTGCTTACTACCGTTAAAAAGTATAAAAGCCCTTATATTTCCTTTATTTGGAGATGAATTAATTATCTCATCCAGCGCTTTTATTTCATTTGCTTTATGATGGAACATTTCTGGAAAAACGGCAAACCTAATCAACACAAGTGTACCTAATAAATCTTCAGAACTTATCTTCTCGTCATCAATACTGGTAAACTTAAATTTACCGAAGTTTCCTTCAGGTTCTATCCTATTTTGAGGACCCAGACCTTGAATAGTTTCGTCGTAAAGATATTTAACAACTCTTCCTTCTTCATCAAATACCTTTTCTAAAACCAATCTTGGGTTTTCCTTAAGGAGCTTATTAACTTGTGACCTTGTTAGTTTTTCACCCGTTAGCTTTTCATATACTTTATCATCAGCAAACTCTTTATCAATGTAGGATTTAGAATAAGAAACTCCTACTTTGTTATTCATTTTATCTTGGGTAAAACCGGAATGAAAAGAAATCATAAAAACCAAAATAGTAGATGAAAATATGTTTTTTAATTCTTTCATAATAACGTGATAATTTCTTTGACTTTTATCAAGATAAACTCGCCAAACTTTTTTCCAAGGTTTCAATCTTTGCCTCTGCATCTGTAACCTTTTTACGTTCAATATCGACTACTTGTGGCGGTGCATTATTCACAAAACGCTCATTAGAAAGTTTCTTTTGTACCGATTGTAAAAAGCCCTTCGTATACTTTAATTCTTCATTTATTTTTTGAATTTCAGCTTCAACATCAATGGCTCCAGCAATTGGTATGAAATATTCATTGCTCTTAACCCTAAAGCTCAAAGCACCATCAACTGCATCCTTTACCGATTCAATCGTAGAAAGATTGCCCAATTTAATGATAATGGCATCCATCTTAGAGTTTAAACTTTCAGTATTTAACTCCAATAGCTCTAAAACTTCTTTGTTAGGGATATTTTTTTCTTTTCTAATATTTCGAACTCCTGAAATTATTTCCGCTGCAAATTCAAAATCACTGATCAAATTCTTGTCATTTGAGCCAACTTTAGGCCAATCAGCAATACAAAGAGCTTCTTCTGGTGTTCGTTCTGCCATATGCTGCCAAACTTCTTCACTTAAAAAAGGCATAAAAGGGTGAAGCAATTTTAAATTAGCCTCAAACAAATCAATAACCGCAGCTAAAGTCTTGTTATCAATTGGCTTTTGATATTCAGGCTTTACAATCTCTAAGAACCATGAACAGAAATCATCCCAAACCAATTTATAAATAGCCATTAAAGCATCTGAAATTCGATATTTGCTATAATGATCTTCTATTTCAGTTAAAGTTTGATTGAATTTAGCCGTGTACCACTCAATCCCTATTTTCGCAGCCTTAGGTTGTTCTATGTCTGCTACATCCCAACCTTTAACTAATCTAAAGGCATTCCATATTTTATTAGCAAAGTTTTTCCCTTGTTGACATAAAGCTTCATCAAACATTAAATCGTTACCAGCAGCTGAACTTAATAATAGTCCAACCCGCACTCCATCTGCACCAAATTCTTCAATTAGTTTTAAGGCATCAGGTGAATTACCTAGTGATTTTGACATTTTTCTACGCTGTTTATCGCGAACCAATCCTGTCAAATACACATTTTCATATGGGCGTTCATTTCTAAATTCATAACCAGCAACAATCATTCTAGCTACCCAAAAGAATAGAATATCTGGACCGGTTACTAAATCATTAGTAGGGTAGTAATAATTTACCTCTTCATTTTCGGGTTCAAGAATACCACCAAAAACACTAATAGGCCATAACCATGAAGAAAACCAAGTATCTAGAACGTCATTATCTTGTTTTAAGTCGTCAGTTGTTAGTTGTGCGTTATTTAAGCGTTCTCTTGCTAGCTCTAGGGCTTTTTCAGGATTTTCGGCAACAACAAAATCGTCTTTTCCATCACCATAGTAATAAGCCGGAATTTGCTGTCCCCACCATAATTGCCGTGAAATATTCCAATCGCGAATATTTTCCATCCAATGACGATAAGTACTCTCAAATTTCTTTGGAAACAACTTAACTTCACCATTCTTTAAAACAGCGTCAATAGCTGGTTTGGCCAAGTCTTCCATTTTTAAAAACCACTGATCTGAAAGTCTTGGTTCAATAACGGCCTTTGTGCGTTCTGAAGTACCAATTTTATTGGTATGCTGTTCCGTTTTGATTAAAAACCCTTTTTCTTCCAACTCTTTTGAAATTTCTTTTCGAACAACGAAACGATCTTTACCTTCATAATGTAAACCGAAGGAATTTAAAGAAGCATCTTCATTAAAAATATCAATTACTTCTAATTGATGCTTTTCACCAAGATTTTTATCGTTTTCATCATGGGCAGGGGTTACTTTTAAACATCCAGTACCAAATTCAATATCAACATATTCATCTTCAATTATTGGAATAACCCGTCCGCAAATAGGCACTATGGCCTTTTTGCCTCTCAAATGAACATATCTTTCATCATTTGGATTAATACAAATTGCAGTATCGCCTAAAATAGTTTCTGGCCTAGTTGTAGCAATTGTTACTTTTTCGTCAGAATTTTCTATTTCATACGATAAATAATATAAAAGTCCCTGTTTCTCTTCATAATTAACCTCTTCATCAGAAAGGGTTGTTTTAGCTTCAGGATCCCAATTTACCATTCGGTATCCTCTGTAAATCAATCCTTTTTGGTATAAATCAACAAAAACTTTGATAACAGATGCTGACATATCGTCATCCAAGGTAAACTTTGTACGACTCCAGTCGCAAGAAGCTCCTAATTTTTTAAGTTGTTGTAGTATTACCCCACCATATTCATCGGTCCAATCCCATGCATGCTTTAAAAACTCTTCACGAGATAAATCAGCCTTATCAATACCTTGTTCTTTAAGTTTGGCTACCACTTTTGCTTCAGTAGCTATGGAAGCATGGTCCATACCTGGTACCCAGCAAGCATTTTTGCCTTCTAAACGTGCTTTTCGTATCAAAACATCTTGAATAGTATTATTGAGCATATGCCCCATATGTAAAACTCCTGTAACATTAGGTGGAGGTATTACAATGGTATAAGGCTCTCTATCATCTGGTTTTGAAGAGAAATAGTCGTGTTGCATCCAGTAATCGTACCAATGCTGTTCGACTTTAGTAGAATCGTATTTTGATGGAATATCCATTTTTCGGTATAGTTTTTGCAAAAGTAAGGTGGATTGTAGAATCGCAAAGGAATGGCGTTATGTTAATTTTACGCTATTCATTGGCGATTGGCCAATCCTTTAAATACGAAACAAAAATAAGTAACGTTATTAGAAGACAAAAGAATTTTGGATGTAGGTTGAAATCAACTACTTTTGAAATTCCTCAAAACTAAAAAAAATGAAGAAAATAATACTTTTATTATTTGTTGGTCTATTAGCTGTTAGCGTGCAAGCACAAGACCAAGTTGCTAAAATTGAATTTAAATCTGAGACTGTAGACTACGGTGAAATTGAAAAAGGTAGTGATGGTGTTCGAATTTTCGAATTCACGAACACGGGTGATGCTCCATTAGTTATCAGCGATGTAAAGTCTAGCTGTGGATGCACAATCCCTAAAAAACCAGATGCACCAATTTTACCTGGAGAAACTGGAGAGATTCAAGTAAAATATGACACTAAACGTGTTGGCCCAATCAGAAAGGCTATTACCGTTAGTTCAAATGCAGATACTCCAACTAAAGTTCTTAAGATAAAAGGAACTGTCAAAAGTGAAGGAGCAAAATAAATTTTTCACCTTTAAGTGAACAAAAAGCCTTGGCGTAAGTCAGGGCTTTTTTGTTTTGAAAATATCCTTTAAGACAAATGTAAAGAGCAAATCTTTGTTATAACGCTCGATTTGAACTCGTACTTTTTTGCCTTCACGTTCATTGAGCATTTGAAGAATTTCTTGCAATTTATAATCATGAATCTCTTTACCGTTAACAGCTAAAATAACATCACCCTCTTGCAAACCCGCCTCTTCTGCAGGGCTACCAGCTCTAATACCTGAAACTACAATCTCGGGCACAAGACTTAAACGTGTTCTGTTCTCTAGCAAAATTTGAACATTACCAAAGGTTTTCTGCTCAACATCAAGAATTCCATTAGCATCAGTGATTCTTTTGGCAATATATCTGACACCATTATGCTGCAATTCTATTCCGGCAAGGTTATATTGAAATGGCCTATTAAAGTTAATATTTTTAGACAGTGTAATTTTCTGGCCAGGATAATCAAAAACAATATTAAATCTTTTTAGTATTTCACCACCTACACTACCATTGCGGTTACCGAGTTCTTTTATAGCTCCAAAAGATTCTTTATAAGGAAAAGCTACTTTAGCTTCATTCAATTGAAACATTCCGATACGAACGCCTTTCAATTTAGTTCTCTTTCCAAAAATATCGCCGCTTAAGCCCTGACCTAAAAAATCCTCGTAGTTTTTATCAGGAATATCTAAACCTTTCTCAGGGTCATGAAATAACCAAAGTGCATCGCTGCTACCCGTATCTACCAGTAATTTCACTGGAATTTCAGAATCATCTTCCTTGGTAACCGCACCATCTACATAAGCCTTCTTTTGAATAATGGATAAAGGAAGAGTCTGCCTTCTCTTAGACTTTTTGTAGTTGTATTTGTCTGGATGATAAATCTTTAAAGTCTGTGCACCATAGTTAACGTCTACCACAAAATTCTTAAAAAGGTCAAAACCGATGATACCATGAATAGGTATACCTAATGATGTAGAAAAATTCAAATCTCGATCTAAAACAACATACAAAGGTTGACTAAAGTTTTTAGCGTTACCAATTTTGAATGTATTCTTTGTCGATTTTAAGGCTTGTATGGGTTCACCTTCCCCTAAACCACGTAACGATATTTCCGATACATTATTTATTTGAATGGAGTCTTGATTCGTCAAATTAAAAAGTATGGGACTACCCACTCCAGTATCAAGAATAAAAGAAAGTTTTGCTCCATTTAATTCAACAGGAACAACTATTAAATTGTTGACTAACTCAAACTTTACTTTTTCATACTTTTTCTTATTTGAAATATGAAATCTTTGCCCATATCCCGTATAGGAAAAACAAACAAAAACAAAGGTTATATAGACGAGAGTATTCTTCAAGCTATTAATTTATAATGAGTTGTATCTCTTAAAGATAAAGAAATTAATCGCCAAAAGGCTTTATTTAACATAATCATAGAAGGCCAAATAATAATAGCTTTTATTGTTTTGCAGACACCTTTTCGCCATTTTTGCTAAAATTTACCATTTCATGCCAGAGATTTCTTCCAAAGGGCAATTAATGCCACCTTCACCAATTCGAAAATTGGTCCCTTACGCTGAAGAAGCTAAAAAAAGAGGCACCCATGTTATACATCTTAACATTGGTCAGCCAGACATTAAAACGCCTAAATTGGCACTAGATGCCATTAGAAATCATAATATTGAAGTGTTGGCTTATAGCCGCACTGAAGGTTCTGATGCTTACCGAGAAAAATTAGCAAGCTATTATGCCAAACATGATATTGAAGTAACCGCCGAAGATATTATTGTAACTACTGGTGGATCTGAAGCATTAGCATTTACCATGGGCACTATTTTAGATGAAGGTGATGAAATAATCATCCCTGAGCCATTTTACGCTAATTATAATGGTTTCGCAACTGCCAATGGCGTCAAAGTAGTTCCAATTGTCTCGAGCATTGACAATAATTTTGCCTTGCCACCTATTTCAGAATTTGAAAAAACAATTACTTCTAAAACCAAGGCAATTTTAATTTGCAATCCCGGTAATCCCACTGGATATCTTTATAATCAAGAAGAAATCAATCAATTAGTTCATCTTGTTAAAAAGTATGATTTGTTTCTTGTTGCTGATGAAGTTTATAGAGAATTTACCTACGATAATAAACAACACCATTCCATTCTAAGTCAAAAGGGTATTGAAAATAACGCAATTATTGTTGACTCGGTTTCAAAAAGATACAGCATGTGCGGTGCACGAATTGGTTGTATCGTTTCTAAAAACAAACGTGTTATTCAAACGGCTATGAAATTTGCTCAAGCCAGGCTTTCGCCACCTACCCTAGCGCAAATAGCTGGTGAAGCAGCCTTAGATACTCCACAAAGCTATTTTGACGAGGTTATAGCAGAGTATGTTTCAAGAAGAAACGTACTTGTTACAGAGCTTCAGAAAATAGAGAACATAAAAATTGCAAAACCAAGTGGTGCATTTTACTGTGTTGTTGAACTTCCTGTCCAAAATTCAGATGAATTTGCACAGTGGCTTTTAGAACATTATAGCTTAAATGGCGAGACCGTTATGGTGGCACCAGCAGCTGGTTTTTATGCAACTGAAGGCTTAGGAGCCAATCAAATTCGCATTGCGTATGTTCTAAAGAAAGAACAACTTGTTAGAGCCGTGGCTATTTTAAAAAAAGGTTTAGCCAAATACCTTTCAATTTGAACATACAAGAAAACATATCATTAAAATCGTTTAATACCTTTGGTATTGATGTTAAAGCAAAATCTTTTGTAGAAATTACTAGCCTTATACAATTACAAAAGATTCTTCAACTTTCTGCTTATTCTAAACGTTTTATTATCAGCGGAGGTAGTAACATGCTTTTGACAAAAGATATTGATGCCTTAGTAATGCATATTAATTTAAAGGGCATAAATATAATTGAAGAAAATAAAGATGAAGTCATTATTAAAGTAATGGCTGGTGAAAATTGGCATGCATTAGTACTATGGACTCTTGATAATAATTATGGTGGTATTGAAAATTTATCTTTAATACCCGGTAATACAGGCACTGCTCCTATTCAAAATATTGGCGCATACGGGGTAGAATTAAAAGATGTCTTTGAGTCATGCGAAGCAATGAATATTGAAACCCAAGAACTAGAAGAATTTTCAAAAGAAGATTGTCAGTTTGGGTATCGTGATTCTGTTTTTAAAAAATCAAAAAAAGGTCAATATATAATAACCTCAGTTGCTTTAAAGCTCACTAAGAATAATCATAAATTGTTAACTTTTTATGGTGCTATTGAAAATGAACTTCAAAAGCAAGCGATTATACATCCAAGCATAAAAAATATTTCTGATGCTGTAATTAGTATACGCCAAAGTAAATTACCAGACCCAAAAGAACTGGGCAATAGTGGAAGTTTTTTTAAAAATCCAATACTATCAAAAAAGACTTTCAAAACTTTTCAAAAGAAAAACCCAGAAGCTCCTTTTTATAAATTGGACGATGGGCAATTCAAAATTCCTGCAGGCTGGCTCATTGAACAATGCGGATTTAAAGGTAAACGTTTTGATGATGCAGGTGTGCATGAAAAGCAAGCTCTGGTATTGGTAAATTATGGTAATGCCAGTGGAGAGGAAATATGGAATTTAGCTTTAAAAATTCAAGCTGAAGTTCAAAAACAATATCAAATTAAAATAGAACCTGAAGTTAATGTCATAAAATAACCCCAGATACTTAGCAGTAAACTGGGGTTATACCAAACCAAACTAACCAAAAACTTAAATATCTTAACTAAACTGTTTCTTTTTAAAACGCTGTCGTTATAATCAATTTTATACTTTAGCGTTATTCTATTTACGAGTAAAAAGTTAATTTGGATTTTTTTAATTTTCTTTTTGTCGTTAGCGTACTATATGAGCACACTTTTAGAAAAACACATTGTCGAATTATTAAAAGAGCGTGATGAAAAAGCAATTTCATTACTTTATGACAATTATGCAGATACGCTGCATGGCGTTGCTTACAAAGTGGTGAAAGATGCAGATTTAGCACAAGACGTTGTCCAAGAAAGTTTTGTAAAAATTTGGAAAAAAGCGGATTCTTATGATGCTTCAAAAGCAAAATTATTTACTTGGTTATTCAGAATAACACGGAATACAGCGATTGATAAACTCAGAAGCATTAACACCAAGACAGATAAAGAAATCCAAATTGATGTTTCAGACGTATATAATTTAGGTGTTAACACAACGCGTCCTGAATTTATGGATGTTAAGGAGCATCTTGATAAAATTGAGCCTAAATACAAAGTAGTTCTTGATGCGCTATTTTTTGAAGGCATGACGCAGCAAGAAGCAAGTGAAGAATTGGACATTCCTTTAGGCACAATTAAATCAAGATTAAAAATTGGCCTAAGAGAATTGCGTAAAATTTATGGTGCCCCGATGGTGCTAACACTGATAGCAAGTTTTATATCATGACAGAAAAGATTAAAATATTTTTAGATACTGACCTTTTAGAAAAATACCTATTAGGTGATACAACTACAACGGAAACTCTTCAAGTAGAGCGGTATATTGCGATGTATCCTGAGGTTCAAAAAACGTATATTGAATTACAAGATAACCTAGAAGCTTATGCAAAGCTGCATTCACTTAAGGCTCCGGAAGGCTTAAAAGAAAGTATACTTTATAAAATAAGACAGCAAAAACGTGGTGCTAGCAAATTCTTTAAATATGCTATTGCTGCAAGCTTTGCCGCTTTAGTTTTTGCGGGTTCTTCTTACTTTTTTTATAATCAAAATAAAAATCTTCAAGAGGAGAATACAATTGTGACAAACAAGATTAAAGATCTTGAAATGGACATGAAGGTTCAATTAGAAGACATTAGAAATCAATATATCGTATTAAATAATCCAAATACAAAAAGATATTCTGTTAGAGGGAATCAAAAAGCACAGGAACTAAAAGCGGTTGCTTATGTAAACCCTGTTAAGAAACTTTCTTACATAAATGTTAGCAATTTGCCTCAATTACCTGAAGACAAATGTTTTCAGATGTGGGCTGAAGTTAATGGAGAAATGGTAAACTTGGGTATCATTAAAGATATTGATGATAAAGAAAAATTATGGGCTTTACCTTATGCCGATAACGCGGTAGGGTATATAACTATTGAACAACAAGGTGGTAATGCAACACCAACAGTTCAAAATATTGTAGCCAATATCAACTATTAGAATTCCCTAAAGTCATCTTAATGCTAAGTTTCGTAGTAGGTATTTGTGTATTTTTACAAAAATTTTCTAAATGAAACTTGCTTTACTCACCGTTGGCCTTTTGGCACTAGCTTTTGCTGGAATTGCTATTAAAATATGGTCTAAAAAAGACGGTAAATTTGCAGGAACCTGTGCTAGTCAAAATCCTTTTTTAAATAAAGAAGGGGAGGCTTGTGGGTTTTGTGGAAAACTCCCCGATGAACAAGAATGCCAAAGAGATAGCATACCAGAAATTCAATAGTCGTATCGTTAATTTATATTCTCCACTTTTTTGAATAAAACCGAGGACAACCTTTTAGAAACGATTGCAAGAGCTAAGGCTGGAAAGCAAATTGCTTTCAGCTCACTTTTAGATCGGTTTTGGAATGATGTTTATGGTTTTCAACTCAAAAGAACCAATAATGAGAACGACGCCGAAGATATTACGGTACAAACGTTTTCTAAGGCTTTTGATAAAATCAAAACTTTTGATGAGAAATATGAATTTAGTACGTGGTTAATTACTATTTCTAAAAACCTACACGTCGATTTAATTCGAAAAAGAAAGAAAAATATCTTAACCGGACTTGAAAACGGAAAAAATAATGAAGTTCACAATGTTGCTGATGAAAGTCCATCCGCTGAAGATAATCTTATTATTGAGCAAAATTTAGCTTCATTATTGGGTCACATAAAAAAATTAAAGCCTCATTATCAAAAAGTTATCAATCTTAGATATTTCAATGAAATGAGTTATTCAGAAATAGCTAATGAACTAAATGAGCCAGTAAATAACATAAAAGTTAAGCTATTACGAGCCAAAAAGCTTTTAGCGGAAATTATTAAGAACAAGTAAAATTGTTATCTCATCAACAACTACCCTTTTCGTATATTTGCAGTATAAATCATTGCTATGAGTACGACCACATCTGAACATGTGATTCCACCTAAAAAAGGCAAACCAAAATGGTTACGTGTAAAGTTACCAACAGGTAAAAAATACACGCAATTACGAGGCCTTGTTGAAAAATATGATTTACATACCATATGTACTTCTGGTAGTTGCCCAAACATGGGAGAATGTTGGGGCGAGGGTACCGCAACTTTCATGATTCTTGGTAATATCTGTACGAGATCTTGTGGCTTCTGCGGTGTGAAAACTGGGCGACCAGAAAGTGTTGATTGGGCAGAACCAGAAAAAGTAGCACGTTCTATAAAAATCATGCAAATAAAGCATGCTGTACTCACCTCAGTTGACAGAGACGATTTAAAGGATATGGGTTCAATTATTTGGGCTGAAACAGTAAAAGCTGTTCGGAGAATGAATCCTGGAACAACCTTAGAAACTCTTATACCCGATTTTCAAGGAATAGAAACGCACTTAGATCGTATTTTAGCTGTTCGTCCAGAGGTGATTTCTCATAATATGGAAACGGTAAAACGTTTGACTAGAGAGGTAAGAATTCAAGCGAAATATGAAAGAAGTCTTGAAGTTCTAAGATATTTAAAAGAAAATGGTGCTAATAGAACCAAATCAGGAATTATGCTTGGTTTAGGGGAGTTTGAAGAAGAAGTTTTACAAACAATGCAAGATTTAAGATCAGCAGGAGTAGATGTTGTAACTATCGGACAATATCTTCAACCATCAAAAAAACATTTACCTGTTAAAGAATTTATCTTACCCGAGCAATTCAAAATGTATGAAGAGGAAGGTCTCAAAATGGGCTTTCGCCATGTTGAAAGTGGGGCCTTAGTAAGATCTTCTTATAAAGCTCACAAACATATCCACTAGACCTGCTGCTTAAATAAGAGCAAGTTTTAATAGCGAAATATCATGGCTAAACTCAAAGTAGGCATCAATGGTTTTGGACGAATTGGCAGAACATTGTTTCGTCTATTAGCTGGTAATAATCAGTTTGAAGTTGTGGCTATTAATGACATTGCTGATGCTAAAACCCTAGCTCATTTAGTCAAATATGACAGTATACACGGGAGGTTTAACAGAACTATTGAAGCGAAAGAGAGCAACTTATTATTTAATAACAAGGAAATCACCGTGCTCAATGAACGACATCCTAAAAATATTGATTGGAGTGCCTTTAACACTGATATTGTTATTGAATCATCGGGAAAATTTAAGCAAAAGAGCGATTTAGAATATCATTTAAAAAACGGAGCTAAAAAGGTAATTTTATCTGTTCCGCCCATTGAAGATGACATAAAAATGGTTGTTTTTGGTGTTAATGAACAAATGCTCAATGTTGATGACCAGATTATTTCAAATGCTTCTTGCACTACAAATAATGCTGCTCCAATGATCAAAGTAATTAATGAATTATGCGGTATTGATCAAGCCTATATTACAACAATTCATTCTTACACTTCTGATCAAAGCTTACACGATAGTCCTCATCGAGATTTACGTAGGGCCAGAGCAGCGAGCCAATCCATTATTCCGACAACCACAGGAGCAGCAAAAGCACTAACAAAGATTTTTCCGGAATTAGAAGATGTTATTGGTGGTTGTGGCATAAGAGTTCCTGTACCAAACGGCTCATTAACAGACATAACTTTTAATGTTAAAAAAGAAACGACTATTGATAAAATTAATGCCGCTTTTAAGTCAGTTTCAGAAAATGAGCTAAAAAACGTACTTTTCTATACGAAAGACCCTATAGTATCAATTGATATAAACAATAGTTGTTACTCTTGTACGTTTGATTCTCAGATGACTTCGGTCATTGGTAAAATGGTTAAAATAATCGGATGGTATGACAATGAAACTGGCTACTGTTCAAGAATTATAGATTTAATGCAATTTCTTATAAACAAAAATTACGTTTGAATTTAAAGAATAGACTGTCGCTTTGCACAAATCGCTTGGTTGTATTTGTTGTTATGTTGCTTTTTGCTACTGGCTTAAAAGCTCAAGACACTAATACCCCAACTAAATCTATTGAAGATTTTCATACTCAGGCCAGAATTTTTAGACATCAAAATAAACTTGATGAAGCCTTAAAAGCTCTAAATCAAGCGTCTAAACTGGCAGAAGAAAAGGAAGATTTAAAATCTTTACTAGACACTTTTCACAAATTTGCTCTTTTACATTTAGAAATTGGAGATGAGGAGAATACTCAATTTTATTGGGACCGTGCATCTGTCCTTCTTAAAGATATCGAGTACCCATACGGTGACGCAGTTCATAAATATATAGAAGCTTCACTTTTATTTATTTCAGATAATAAATTTCAAGCAAGGCAAAAATTAGAAGTGTCAAAAAGCTTGAGCAATGATAAAAATCTGCTAAATAATATGTTGCTTCTTGAGGCTCAAATATTTTCAGAAATGAGTAACTATGAAGATGCATCAAAAAATTTCAATGCCTTACTCGTTAACTCGGATAAGAACGAACGCGCATTTTTAGCCACTCAAGCAAATCTTGGCTTAGCGCAAATGTATAAACAGCAAGGTAATTTGATTGAAAGCTTAAAACATGCTGAAGCAGCTCTTGAGCTTGCCCAAAAGCATCAGTTCTTTAGAGAAATACTTAGCGCTAATACTTTTTTAACAGCTACATATGCTGCCCTAAGTGATTATGAAAAGGCATTTAAATCACAAAATAATTTAATTGCTATTAATGATTCACTCTTCACTATAGAAAAAACCAAACTTGAGGCAAGAACTGGGAATAAAATTCTACAACAAACCCAAACAGAATATATTGAAGATTTAGAAGCCAAGAATGAAGAGCTAAATCAATCGGCAAATAGATCTGACATTACCGCTATTTTGGCTTCTGCATTCTTAACTATTATTTCAATTTTAGCCGTTTCATTATTTCGTAACAATCAAATCAAATTAAAAACTAATGATTTATTAGTTACAAAAAACAAAGAATTAGAAACAGCAAGGGACGCTGCGGTCTCTGCGATGGAAGCTAAAACAAACTTTTTATCTACGGTTACACATGAGTTGAGAACACCATTGTATGCAGTTACCGGATTAACACACTTACTTCTTGATGAAGACCCTGCCGATCATCAGAAAGAGCATTTAAAATCATTAAAATTTTCAGGTGATTATCTTTTAAATTTTATCAATGATATTCTACAGATAAACAAAATTGATGCTGATAAACTTGAACCACTAAATATTGAGTTCAAACTTAAAAAGGTATTAACCGATGTCATTGATTCTTTACAACAAAATGCAAAAGACAATAACACTACAATAGTTCTAGATTACGACAACAACATTCCATTACATCTTTTAGGTGACCCTTTAAAACTTTCTCAAATTATCATGAACCTTGTGGGCAACGCCCTTAAATTTACTCATGATGGTAAAGTAGAAGTAATCACGAAATTAAAAGACAGAGATGAAGATAATCTTACTGTCTATTTTGAAGTTAAAGATTCCGGTATCGGTATTTCAGAAGAACAACAGAAAAACATTTTTGATAGTTTTGAACAAGGTTCTGTTCAGATTAATAGGGAATATGGAGGAACAGGTCTTGGGCTCACAATTGTTAAAAGTCTACTTGGTCTTTTTGACAGTAAAATATACTTAGAAAGTAAACTTGATAAGGGTAGTTCTTTTTTCTTTGAGCTTAATTTGAAATGTGAAGAAAACTCTTTGGAAGATGTTCCTTTTGAATTGACGGTTGAAGATTTTGATTTTGACGGACTTCACATACTCGTTGTTGAGGATAATAAAATCAATCAAGTAATTACCAAAAAAATGTTGAATAAGAAGGGTATGTCGGTTGATATTGCTAATAATGGAAATGAAGCTATTGATGCTGCAAGCTCTAAAAAATATGATGCCATTTTAATGGATATTCATATGCCAGGTATTAGTGGTACAGAAGCAACCATACAAATTCGAAAATTTGATTCCGACATTCCTATTATTGCCTTGACTGCAATTTCAATGGATGATAGTCTTGATGAATTTTATGCTGCCGGGTGTAATGCTGTTGTTACTAAACCATTCAAACCAGAAGTATTTTATCAAAAGATTGGTGAAAATATTTTTAAGACTAAGATTGAAGGTGAAGCGTAACTGCTTTTTTAAGACTGTTTGAAAGAATAAGATCTCCATCAAATAAAAACTGATGTCTTACTTCTACATAAAATAGATTTTCTACTTTTCCATTAAGTCTCACAAAATCTTTTTCAGTGGTAATCACATAATCATTATTGGCAAAATCGTTAATTTCCTTCTCTGTAAAAAAGTGGTGGTCCTTAAATTTATAATGCTTAAAAAGTAGTCCCAAAGACTCTAAATATTTCACCAAAGGACTCGGATTCGCAATACCAGTTACTAATGCAACTTTTTTTAATTTCAAAACTTCAGGTGCTATTTCTCTTTTTAAAGAGAAGAATACTTTAGAATACGAAAGATGAGCAAAAATAACTTGTTTCTTTAGCCCTATTCTCTCGCTGACCTTGTTAGACCCCTCTTTTGATAAATTTTCAGGGCACTTCGTCACAATTATCAGATTAGCCCTTTTTACTTGATTTTTAGCATCTCTTAAACTTCCTGTGGGTAAAAAGAAATCATCTACATAAAGATTATCATAGGTGGTCAAAAGTATACTGAAAGAAGGTATTACTTTACGATGTTGAAAAGCGTCATCTAATAATATAATATCAGGTTGTTTATTCTTCTCTAAAATGCGTATTCCGTTGCATCTATTAGCATCAACAGCAACAGCAACATCAATGGACTTAAATTTACTATGTATTTGAAAAGGCTCATCACCAAGCACTTCAACACTAGACTTTGAACCAGCCATTTGAAATCCTTTTGACTTCCTTCTGTAACCGCGACTAAGCATTGCTATTTTATAATCGTCATGAAGTAACTTAATTAGATATTCTATCATTGGTGTTTTTCCAGTACCACCTACACTTAGATTACCCACGCAAATAGTAGGAGTTTGAAATGCTTTAGATTTAAATACCTTAATATCGTAAAGAAAATTACGGGTATGAACAACAATTCCGTACAACAACGAAATTGGGAAAAGTATTTTACCTAGTAGTCGCATCAAAGCGAATTTATAATATTTTATCTTTAAAGACTTAAAAGAAAAAAATGACCGTTTCCGATGTTACGAAGATACTCGAAGAATTGTGCCCACTTCATTATGCAGAAGACTTTGATAACGTAGGACTTTTAGTGGGTAACTCTAAAGCAGTTGTTAGTGGTATCTTGGTAACTTTAGATACTCTTGAAAATGTTGTTGATGAGGCAATTGAAAAGAAATGTAATCTCATTATTAGTTTTCATCCAATAATTTTTAAAGGACTTAAGAAAATAACAGGTCGAGATTATGTAGAAAGAGTCGTTATAAAGGCAATTGCAAATAATATTGCTATTTATAGCATGCATACTGCCTTGGATAATAGTCCTGAGGGTGTAAACGCCAAAATCTGTGAAGTTCTTGAAATAAAAAATCCTAAAATTCTAATTCCTAAAAAGAATAGTATTAAAAAACTGACTACCCATGTACCTAATGATAAAGCCGACTTTTTAAGAACTAAGCTTTTTGATGCTCAAGCTGGAACTATTGGTAACTACAGCAACTGTAGTTTTAATACGGAAGGAGTTGGTTCGTTTAAACCAAATGCTACATCAAACCCAACAATTGGTCAAGCCGGTAAATTACATTATGAAAAAGAAACCCAAATTCAAATTACATTCAGTAGTGTTCATGAAAGGTCAATTTTAAATGCTCTTTTCAAAAATCACCCCTATGAAGAAGTGGCTTACGAAATAATCACTTTGGAAAATGCCAATCAAAATTTAGGTATGGGTATGGTAGGTTTCATAGAAAATGAAATGAAAGAAAATGATTTTTTGAACTATCTAAAGTTGAAAATGAACGCAAAAGTAGTTCGCCATTCTTCTTTACTCAACAAAACAATTAAATCAGTTGCGGTGTTAGGTGGAAGCGGTGCTTTTGGCATTGAGGCCGCGATTGAAGCCAATGCAGATATTTATATTACTTCAGATATTAAATATCATGAGTTTTACAAAGCTGATAATAAGATAGTTATAGCAGATATTGGTCACTTTGAAACAGAACAGTTTACAAAAAATTTATTGGTAGACTATCTTACAAAAAAAATTCCTAATTTTGCGGTCACTTTATCGGAAAGTATTACTAATCCCATCAAGTATTTTTAATATATGGCTACAAAAACAGAAATAACTGTAGAAGAGAAATTACGAGCACTGTATGATTTACAGTTAATTGACTCTAGGGTAGATGAAATAAGGAATGTTCGAGGAGAATTACCTTTAGAAGTTGCAGATTTAGAAGACGAAGTTCTTGGTCTTAAGACTAGAATGGATAAATTAAAATCTGATGTTGAGACCATAAATTTTGAAATCACTGCGAAGAAGAACTTGATTGAAGAATCTAAAGTTTTGATCAAGAAATATGCTGAGCAACAAAAGAATGTTCGTAACAGTAGAGAATTTAACTCGTTAACTAAAGAAGTCGAGTTTCAGGAATTAGAAATTCAATTAGCTGAGAAAAACATTAAGGAGTTTAAAGTTCAAATTGAACAGAAGAAAGAGGTCATTTCTGGCACAAAAGAAAATTTATCAGAGCGTGAATCTCACTTAAAGCATAAAAAGGGAGAACTTGATGCTATTCTCGCTGAAACTGAAAAAGAAGAAACAGCTTTATTAAAAAAATCAGAACAGTTTGAGAGTAAAATTGATGAACGCTTGGTTAAGGCTTATAAGCGCATTCGTCATAATGTAAAGAATGGTTTGGCCGTAGTACCTATTGAAAGAGGTGCTTCTGGTGGTTCTTTCTTTACGATTCCACCTCAGGTTCAGGTTGAAATTGCTTCAAGAAAAAAAATAATTACTGATGAGCATAGTGGTCGAATCTTGGTAGACCCTACTTTGGCCGAAGAAGAGCAAGAAAAAATGAAAAAGCTATTTAAGAAATTATAGCTTTTGATACACTTATAATTTTAAAAACCATCCAATCTCTGGATGGTTTTTTGTTTTATATCTTTAACCATGAGAAAATTTGCGGTCATTTTATTTATTGTGATTTGTAGCAATTGTTCCAGTCAAAATTTAAAAAATTATCAATGGAAAAATCGATTAGTTATTCTTGTTGGTGATAAAAATGATTCAGTAATAAAAGAACAATTGAAGCTTCTTACTAGCCTTCAAAATGAACTCGATGAAAGACAAATAAAAGTGCTTCATTCCAATCATGGAATTCGGAAAGAATTAAATTTAAATCCCAAATTCGTAGGCCTAATACTTATTGGAAAAGATGGCGGTATTAAACTCAAAAAACCATATGTAGTTCAACCTGGTTCATTATTCAGTTTAATTGATGGAATGCCTATGCGTAGAGCAGAATTAAAAAACAAGTAGCATTTTTAATAATTTAAAAGGTTCAAGATTTTTTTCTCGACTTCTTTTGAATTCCAGACTTGTTCAATATCCTTAATTTTCATGATTTCTTTCATGATTTTTTCTTGCTCATCACCTATTTGCAATGCTTCTGTATATGGTTTATCTGAAAAAGTGACTCGACTATAAACAGGCAACCATTTATCAGGATGCTTTTCAGCAAAGTATTTTTCAATCTTCTTTTGAAGTAAAAATATTGGGTCAGCAGTTTTACTGCTCATCTCAATAAAATTTCGATAACTTAATTCAGCTATGGCGTCAGCATTGGGTTTTCTTTCTAATTGATAAGCAGAAAAAATCGCTTCCCAATTATCGCCATGAATTGAGATTAATTCATTTAGTTTAAAAATATCTTCAAAACCGGCATTCATCCCTTGTCCATAAAAAGGTACAATTGCATGTGCAGAATCACCAACCAATGCCACTTTATCCCAATAGGTCCAAGGATAGCACTTCATAGTAACCATTGCACTTGTAGGGTTCTTGAAAAAATCCTCTATAAGGTTTTCAATTTCTTTTTGAACATTTGGAAAATATGTCTTGAAAAAAACTTTGGCCTCTTTCTTAGTGGTAATCTTTTCAAAAGAAACTTCTCCATCAAAGGGCATAAATAAAGTACAAGTAAAACTGCCATCAAGATTCGGCATGGCAATTAGCATAAACTTACCTCTAGGCCATATATGAAAAGAATTTTTATCAAGCTTGTGCGTACCATCTTCATTCGGGGGTATCGTCAATTCTTTATATCCAACATCAATAAAGTCTTGAGAATAATCAAATCTACTTCGACGTTGCATCTTATGCCTTACTCTTGAAAAAGCACCGTCACAACCAAAAACTAAATCAAACTGATATTCAGCCCATTCGCTTTTCTCACTTTCACCAGTATAAATTTTTGCTTCAGGTAGGTTTACATCCCACACTTTTTCATTGAACTTGAAATCAACACCTGCCTCCTCAGCCAAATCAATCATTTTTCTATTTAGAATACCTCTTGAAATTGACCAAATAGCCTCATTATCTTTGCCATATTTTTGAAAATAAACTGGTGTATCAATTACATGCATAGCCCTTTTATCTAAGGGTATAGCTATTTTTTTTATAACATCTTCAATACCTACACCTTGTAATGATTTCCAGCCTCGATTACTCATTGCTAAATTAATTGACCTTCCTGAAAACTCAATTGTTCTTATATCTGGCCTTCTATCAAAAACGGTAACATCATGACCCCGTCTTCTAAGGTATATAGCAAGTAAAGAACCAACAAGGCCCGAACCGATTATCGCAATTTCTTTAGGTGTTTGTTTCATAAATAATTAAAGTAGCAACAAAATTATTAACTATTAAAGGTAATATCTTTTGAATAATTCTAAATAAAGTATTGTGATTACTTTTTGTTTAATTTATTTATATTTTTATTAAACATAATATGTCGAATCAAAAAATATATCTACCTCAGAAAATTTGCTTAATCTGCAAAAGGCCATTTTCTTGGCGAAAAAAATGGGAAAAGAACTGGGAACAGGTTAAATATTGTAGCAAGAAATGCCAAAAAAATAAATAGCTTTGAAAAGTTTAATCTGGTTTAAAAACAATTTACGAGTATCTGATAATCATGGGCTTACAAACGCATGTTCCCATGATAGCACCATTGCAATTTTTTGTTTTAACCCTATTGATTTTGAAAAAGGTGATTTTGGATTTAGAAAGACTAGTGCGTTTCGAGTTCAATTTTTAATAGAATCATTACTACACTTAAAAGAAGCTTTACGAAAGCTCAACATTACCTTACTTATATTTCACGATAAACCAGAAATTACTATTCCTCAGGTTATTGAACAATACGAAATAGATACCGTATATCTTCAAACGGAATGGACAAGAGATGAAAATGACACACTTGCTAAAACCAAAAAAAATAGTAATCCCACAGTTCAATTTATTGAAACTTGTGACCAATTTTTATATCACCCTGAAGACGTTCCCTTTGAAAATTTTAACGAAATACCCGATGTTTTTACCTTTTTCAGAAAGAAGGTTGAAAAATATGGTAAGGTTAGACTAGTTCTAGAAAAACCAGATAAAAAACCAGCAAGTAACTTATTAAAACAAAAGACTAAATTACCCTCTTTAAAAGAATTGGGGTTTCAAGACTTTCGAGTTGATTCAAGGAGTGCTTTCCCTTTTAAAGGTGGTGAAGATAAAACTATAGAAAGAATAGAGACGTATTTCTGGAAATCTAAGAGCCTAGCATCATACAAACAAACTCGCAATGGCCTAATTGGGTTAGACTACAGTTCTAAATTATCCGCTTGGTTGGCCAATGGTTGTATTTCGCCAAGAACTATTTATAAGACTGTTAAAGAATTTGAACATAAAATTATTAAAAATCAGGATACATACTGGCTAATTTTTGAATTGATTTGGCGCGATTTTTTTAAATACATAAGCTTAAAACACAAGGATAAAATTTTCCACCTAGGGGGTATTTTAGAAAGAAAATATGATTGGGGAACGTCATCAAGAATATTGCAGCAATGGATTTCTGGTAACACGAATGAACCTTTTATTAATGCTAATATGAAGGAACTGGCAGCAACTGGTTGGATGAGTAATCGTGGTCGACAAAATGTGGCAAGCTATTGGGCAAAAGAGTTAGAGCAAGACTGGCGAATTGGTGCTGCTTACTTTGAAAGTATGCTAATTGATTATGATGTGCACAGTAATTGGTGCAATTGGATGTATCTAAGTGGGGTTGGTAATGACCCAAGGGATAGAAAATTTAATATAAGACGACAGGCGGATATTTATGACAAGAATGGAAAATATCAAAAATTGTGGCAATAAATAATGAAAACACTTAGGCTAATTCTAGGAGACCAACTAAATAGTGATCATTCTTGGTTCAATACAGTTGATAGTGAGGTAATCTATTTAATGGCTGAAATGCGCCAAGAGACTGACTATGTAAAACATCATATTCAAAAAATTGTTGGTTTTTTTAATGCAATGCGTAGCTTCTGTTCAGAACAAGAAAAGAACGGTCATGAGTTTATTTATTTTAAAATAAATGATAGCCACAACTCTCATAAGCTCGAAAGCCTAATTTTTTCAATTGTAAAGGAAAAGGGTATTGAAAAATTTGAATATCTGCAACCTGATGAATTTCGATTGGATCAAGAACTTAAAAAACTTTGTGATGTATTAGAAATACCTGTTGAATATTTTGACACGGAACATTTTTATTCTTCGAGAGATGAACTCAGTCAATTTTTCAAAGGAAAGAAGCAGTTGATTATGGAGAGTTTCTACCGAATGATGCGTAAAAAGCACGACATTATGATGGTCAATGGTCAACCAGATGGTGGTAAATGGAATTTTGACCATAGTAATCGAAAAAAATGGAAAGGAACGCCAAATATTCCTTCTGCACTTAATTTTAAAAAAGATGTTACAATTATCACCAATGAAATTGAAAAATCAGGTGTCAATTTTTTTGGAAATATTGAAGTTAATAACTTTCAATGGCCAAGCACAAAAAGCGAATGCAAAGAGCTTTTGGCATATTTTTGCGAGCATCTTTTAATTCATTTTGGTGATTATCAAGATGCAATGCATACGGAACAAAAATACCTATTCCATTCTAGGTTGTCTTTTGCAATGAACATCAAAATGATTTCTCCAAAAGAAGTTATTAAACATGTTCTTTCTTACTATTACGAACATACAGTTGATATCAATATTTCACAAGTAGAAGGATTTGTTCGTCAAATTTTAGGTTGGCGAGAATATATGCGAGGCATTTATTGGAAAGAAATGCCTAACTACAAAACTTTAAATAAGCTAAAAAACCATAATCCCCTACCTGATTTCTTTTGGACAGGAAAAACCAAAATGAACTGTTTGCAAAAGTCAATAAATCAAAGCCTAGATGATGCCTATGCTCATCATATTCAGCGTTTAATGATTATTGGTAATTATGCCTTGTTAACCCAAATACACCCTGATGCAGTAGATTATTGGTATTTAGGTGTTTATATTGACGCTATCGAGTGGGTAGAAATTACAAACACCAGAGGTATGAGTCAATTTGCTGATGGCGGTATTGTTGCTACAAAACCTTATGTAAGTAGTGCCAATTACATTAATAAAATGGGCGATTATTGTAAAAACTGCCATTATAAACATTCTAAAAAGGTTGGAGAAGATGCTTGTCCATTTAATGCCTTGTATTGGAATTTTTTAGACCAGAAAAAAGAATATTTTCAAAATAATCAGCGCATGTCAATGATGTTAAATCTTCTAAATAAAAAAGACAAAGAAGAATTGGCAGCTTTAAAGCAAAGAGCACAAGAAGTGATAACTAATCCAGATAATTTTTAAGAGAATATTAACGAGGATTTAAAATCCAAAACATTCGTTTCAAACGTAGGTATATAAACTATTCCGCGAGAGCGTCTATATATAAAAAGTCCTTCACAATGGATTGTGAAGGACTTTTCTTTATAATTAAATTTCTGCGTATTTATTGCATTATTCCATCAACAATACCATAAGCTAAAGATTCTTCGGCACCCATCCAATAATCACGATCAAAGTCTTTCATAACCTTATCAAAATCTTGCCCACAATTATCTGCTAAAATTTTGGCACCCAACTCTTTGGTTTTTATAATTTCTTTTGCTTGAATTTCTATATTCGAAGCCTGACCTTGCGCACCACCACTAGGTTGATGAATCATCACTCGAGCGTGAGGTTGTATAAAACGCCTCCCCTTTTCTCCAACAGAAAGTAGAATAGATCCCATTGAGGCTGCCAAACCAGAACAGACCGTTGAAACCGGACTTTTTATCTGTTTTATGGTATCATAAATAGCGAAACCAGAAGTCACATAACCACCTGGGCTATTTATAATTAATTGAATTTCTTTATCATTCTGTAAATCAAGAAACAACAATCTGTCAATTACATGTTTGGCAGAATTATCATCTACCATTCCCCACAAAAAAACTTTACGTTCTTCTAGTAATTTTTCTTGAATGGCCTCTTGTACTTTTCCTTTTTTCGAACTCATTTTTTGTTTTTGTGATAAACCACAAAATTAATCAAATAATTTATGTTTTGATGGAATAGAATTTTCGCTCTAATTAAAAGCTACAAAAGAATCAAGTGATTTCCTACAAATAAAAAAAATCATGCTATTGACATACAAAAGGCCTTGTTTCACAACAATTTACCAATAATGTTAAAAAACGCTCGTTTTTATTTTTTAATAGTAATTAAACGAAAATAAGTATACCGACAACGTGAAATTTGAGGGTTTTCAAGGATTGGGAATACATTTGCAGCGAAATTGATCCCAAATCGATTCAACCCAAAATCAAAGCTTAACCTGCATTATCTGAATATTTTTGAACCGAAATCTTCAGAGAACATAGGTGAAGTAGAGATTTAAAAAATTTCAAAACCTTGACCTATGAAGCGTACAAATACTTCTACATTAAAGAATTTATTTCTTTTCACCATTTTTCTTTCTGTCCTACTATCAGGAACTAATAGTTACGGACAAGCCAATTCTATTAGAACAGGGGCCACATTCAATTGGGCTGATACCCAAACAAATACAAGCGATCCCGCAACTCTGGAATCAATCGATATTAATGGAACATCTTATACTTCATTCGCTGTCCCTTCAACTTATGAAATGACAATTCTTGGTCCTTCAGGGCATGGTAGTAATCATATCATGGAAAATGGGATACAAATTGTGGGAAGTAGTAATGTTCCTAATTGGGACGCAGATGCGCTAAGTGCATATCAAGACTTAAATTTGAATCATTATTTTGAATGTAATGGAAATGGAGATAATTTTTGTGAAGACTACAGTCAGGTAGCAACAACAAATTCTCAAATACAAACCATATCATACTCGCCAGGTATACCATCAAATCCAGAAGGTGTTTTAGCAGTAACCGAACGTGGAGGTAATAATTGTATTTATATTCAAGTTTGGGGTATTCCAAATGGAGGTGGTACTGAACAACAACTAGGTCAAACTTTTGTGCGAAATCAAGGGAACCTGACTGGTGTTGGTCCGCAAGAAGAACCAAAAAATAATAGTGATTATTGGAGCAGTGGTCGAAACCATGAAAATAATCAAGTAATTGCCGTAGCTCTTTATGAGTTATCTGAACTAGCCCCAGTTGGTTCTACAATTACCCAAATAAAATATTATGCTGCTAGTACTGATAATGGAGATGGTAAGTTTTTCATTATGCAGGCCTATGCACAAGACGAATGCATTGATATTAAATTAGATCGTGATGGCAATGGAGATACTAGTGCTAATGATAATGTACCAGCAGGTAGCACATATTCTTTAGTTTCAGGAACTTCTAATGGTACATTAACCCTGGATTCAGATGGAACGTATAACTATCAACCTAACCCTGGGTATTCTGGTACGGATAGTTTTGAGTATCAAGTTTGTTTACCAGCGCCTAACCAAGCCGTTTGCGATACAGCAACGGTTTGTATCGGTATTGGACCAGATGCTCTGGTAGATAGTGCAATTGTCGAATCAAACTCTAGTAATAATATAGTAAACGTACTATCAAATGATATTTTCGGTAGTTCAGGTCCACAAGCCAACAATGCAATCACGGATAATACCAACCCGCCAAATGGAACGGTAACTCTTAACAATAATGGTACACCAGGGAATCCTTTAGACGATTACTTTCAATATACACCCAATGGTGGTTTTGAAGGAACTGATGCTTTTACTTATGAAATAACTGATGCAGATGGTAACACAGCAACTGCAACTGTTCTTATTTATGTGGCCCCTGATTCAGAGGATGATGATATTCCGGACCCAATGGATTTGGATGATGATAATGATGGTATATTAGATTCTAATGAATCACAAGAATGTATTGATGATGATTACATACAATGGGGCCTTAATAGCCCAATTGGTGTTAGATCAGTCGATTTTGTTCAAAACCCCGCAATTACTAATTGGTTATTAACAAGTACAGGCAACATTGCTACAGGTGCAGGACTTAACAGCACATCACCAGGTTCAGAATTGCAAATAACTAGTCTGGATGCTTACACTTATGAAGAAGCTTTAGCTAATAATGAATATATCCAGGTAAGTTTTACAACTGGTTCTGATATTTCTGGTCAGGTAATTGAACGTTTAGGTATTAACTGGTATAGAAATTCTGATGGTTTTACGGTAGGAAATTCTTATGATGCTGCTATTGCCATTTCATCAGATAACTTTGCGACCTCGCATGTATTGAATACTGATGTACAAATACATTATCCTTCAAATGGTATTTCTGAATTCTTTGATTTGCTTCCAACAGGAACTACTTACTATCTTGAAGAAAATACGACCTATGCAATTCGATTATATGCCTACAACCAAACAAATGATGGTACGGTAGCGTATTCAGTTTATGATGATTTTACTGTTCGCTTTTCTGGATGTCAAGATTTAGATACTGATAGCGATGGTATACCAAACCATCTCGAAGGTGATTCAGATGCTGATGGCTGTGCCGATGCTATTGAAGCTGGTCACACCGATGGTGATGGTGATAATTATATAGGAAATTCACCAGTATCCGTTGATTCAAATGGTGTAGTAACTGGTCAAGGTGGTTATACTGGAGTGACTGGTAACGAAACTATTGCTACACAAGTAACACTCAATACTTCTCCTTCCAATCTAACTACAATTGCCGGAAATCCTGCGGTATTTGAGATTGATGCTACAGCTCTAAATACGACTTCTTTCTCATCAGGTAATCCTAATTATGGAAGTGGGTCGGATAGTTCTGGACAACTGCGATACCAATGGCAAGAAAATGGTGTCAATTTGTCTGAAGGTGGAAACTATAATGGTACCCAAACATCACGATTAACAATTATAGATGCCACCGGATTAGATGGGAATACTTATACTGTTATTGTAACACATTTAGATAATAATTGTACTAATGAAACCCGAACGGCTACACTTACAGTAAATAATCCTTGTGATCCTATTAGCTCTGGTAATGTTGATACAGATGGAGATGGCATTGCAGATGTTTGCGATTTAGATGATGATAATGATGGTATTCTTGACTTAGATGAAAATTCCTGTATTTTAGGCTCTAACCCTTCATCACAGTTTGACTCCTTTCAACAGCAATGGCAAGCAACCGGAGCAACAGTAATAGCCGGCAATAGATATAGTTTAATCTCTAATGGAAGTGATTTAGGTACCAGAACAGTTACCGGCGGTCCTAATGACGGGCTAACAGTCACAGTAAATCAATTTGATACTAATCGATACACAGATTTAGATGGTAATTCTTATGATTATCCTACAAATACAAAACGCACAAATGGACCTAACATAAATATTGGCTATGCTAACATATCAGCATCACAATATCCTAGAAGATGGACTTTTGTTGCAATGATTGATGTGAATGGAAATGGTCAATATGACCCTTTAACTGACCAATTTATATCCAAAATATTTACAGAACAAGGACGATTAGGTTTTGAACCAATTAACAGCGGTGATGTTTATATTGTTTTTACTGACGATATGTACGGTGATAATGGAGGAAACTTAACTTTTAACGTAGAAACCTGCGTCGATAAGGACAGTGATAATGATGGTATCCCTGATCGTTTAGATTTAGATTCTGACAATGATGGTATTTATGATGCAGTAGAAGCTGGTCACAGTCAAACTCATGTAAATGGCAGACTTTCAGGAGGCGTAGATGCTGATGGAATACCAAATACGGTTACCGATAACGAAGGGGCTATAAATTATAACTATGCAGATGCAGATAATGATGGACTCTTAAACAGTATTGATCCCGATTCGGATAATGACAATTGTGTTGATGCCATTGAAGCTGGTCATACTGATGGTGATGGTGATAATTATATAGGAAACTCACCGCTTTCCGTTGATTCAAATGGTGCAGTAACTGGTCAAGGTGGTTATACAGGGGTAACTGGCAACGAAACTATTGCTACACAAGTAACCTTGAATACAGCACCTATTAATCAAATGGTAAATAATGGCGGTTCGGTAAGCTTTTCAATTGATTTAGATGCTATAAATACTACCAATTATTCCGGGGGAACTCCTGATTACGGAAGTGGGTCGGACAGCTCTGGACAATTGCGATACCAATGGCAAGAAAACGGCACAAACCTATCTAATGGAGGTGTATATTCCGGTGTGAATACGTCGACACTTACCATTTCAAATACTTCAGGACTTGACAATAATACGTACACTGTTCTTGTTACTCATTTAAACAATAGATGTTTTGCTTTAGATAGAACAGCAACACTGAGTATCACGCCTGAAATTACAATAAATGACTCTTCAACAGTTGAAGGAACAAATAATGTATTTACTATTACTTCTTCAGCTGCTATTAGCCAAGATGTGGTATTCAATATAAGCTACTCTAATATCAGCACGACCGATGCAGATTACAGCGGTCCAAGTACTGTAATACTTCCAGCTAATGATACCAGTGTTTCTTTTAATGTTCTTGCTGAACAAGACACCTTTATAGAGCCAACAGAAACTCATGAAGTTGAAATTGCTTATGCCTCTGGCGGAACAGTAAATATTACTGATAATGAAGGAAGAGGTGAAATACTAGATGATGACGGCGGTGCAGGAAATGGGCTTTCTTTTGACAACACAAATGTAGTTGTCAATGAAGCTGACGGTACAGCAACTTTTACTGTTAGACTAACTGGAAATGTACCAGGTGGGTTTACTGTTAATTATGCTACTTCTAATGATACTGCTTTAGCTGATACCGGCTCAGATGCAAACGATTACACCAACACAAGTAACACCTTAACCTTTTTAGGTAATGATAATGAGTCGTTTGATATAGTTGTTCCTATTACAGATGATAATATTCATGAACTTACACAATCGTTTAATCTGAATTTAAGTGGCTTATCTACGACCTTAATTACTATTAATGATCCTGTAGCTACTGGTACTATAATTGACAATGATTCTGCTAGTATATTTAACCGATTTGTAGTCGTGTTTGAAAATGATTTAGTCTACAATTTAGAAGTAGAACTAAACGCACCGGTTGAACATTCTTTTACCGTTGATTTTGAAACCTTTGGTAATGAAAATGCCGGATTAGGTGGAACAGCGACTGTTGGTGCTGACTATGTCGCAAACGTAAATACTACATTTACTTTTCCTGCTAATTCTCCAGCTGGCACTATTCTTTCAATTCCAATAACTGTACTGGAAGATGCCATCATTGAACCTAATGAAACTATAATACAAGTTTTAGATAATATTAGTGATCCAACGATTGGAATTTTATCTCCAAATAGAACCTTTACTATTAATGATGATGATAGTAATTCTTCTAATGGGATTTCAGTTGCCGACTTTAGTGAAAATGAATCTATCGGTACAGCGAATTTCGTTGTAAGTTCAAATGTTGCTGTATCAGAGGCATACACCGTAAACTATACCATTTCAAATGGATCCGCAATCAGAAACCAAGATTTTACGGTTCCATCAATGTCAGGTACTTTGAATTTTTCAGGTACTTTAAATGAAACTGTTAATATACCTATATCGATTACTGATGATACTATTTTAGAGAATAATGAAAACTTATTCATTACACTATCTAATATCTCCAATGCCCTAGTATCTATGGTTGATGCAAATGGTATTGGAAATATTATTGATAACGATGGAGCGGGAATTACAGTAGACCTTTCTGCTAACACTGCTGTGGAAGGAAA
>NZ_JAVRHW010000005.1:0-162832 GCF_031846365.1 Croceitalea sp. P059 | reverse complement strand
CCTTAGTGTTACTTTAGACCCTGCTGGTCCGTTTACAACAGATGATCCAATACAACTATTAACTGCAACGCCTATCGGTGGTATGTGGAGTGGTGATGCAAATAAAATCGGAAATTTTGATCCTTCGAGAGGAGTTGGAACGTATACAGTTACATACACATACACAGATGAAGAAACAGGATGTGTTGCTGAAGGCTCTATGGAAATTATTGTTGAACCAGGTCTTGAGCCATTTGAAGATGTAAATGGATTCATAATATACCCTGTACCAACTGATGGAGATTTAAATATTAATCTTGAAAATTACATGAATGAACTTGTTCAGGTTAGAATTGTAGATGCCTCTTCTAGAGTAGTTTTTGAACAAGTATTTAATGAAAATCATTTACAAGTAGAAACCATAGATTTAAGTTATTTATCAAGTGGCATTTATCATTTATTATTTGATTCCATGGGTTACCGAAGTGATGTAACGTTCACTGTGAACAAATAAAACGGCTAGATAAAAATGTAATTTGAACAATCACTTTTTATTTAATGCGTTATTCATTTACTTTTGTTTTTATATGAACTCATATACTTAATGAATTATACGCGTCAGCAGAAAGTTTCAAAAAGAGCATTGGGTGGTTATATTATCATAACCATTTTAGTGCTCTTCGTTTTAGGTCCTCGATTTGGAATAACAAAAATAGGCACCTATGGATTACTTCCTTTACTTAGTGTTATCGGACTATCTTTAAGTATTAAAAAAGGTCAATATTTAACAAGAAAACATGAGTTTTACTGTTTGATATTTTTGTTTTTTTTATCTCTTACAGGTCTTTTTTATTATGAAGACCTTCCTGAGATGATAGCAAATATGACTCGTTTGCTTGGAGCCATTCTAGGAGCATATTGTGCCTTAAGTTTATCGCAGGCAAAGAACAACTTCCAAGTTCCATTTCACGTAGCTTATGTTCTATTAATTGCTGGTCTTTTTATAGTTATGGTTACGAATGGAAATTTTGTTCTAGGTATAGGTTTGAGCAGTTCAAAATTATTAAGAGATGTATTTATGTTAAACGCAAATTCATACTCCTATTACTCATTTTTTGCGAATATTTCTCTCTTCATCCTCTTTCTGCAGTATAAAAACTTAATTACCAAAATTGCCTTAGGATTATTTCCAATTTTATTCATTTTAATATCATTTGCCACTCAATCAAGATCTGGACTACTTTTTATTGTATTATCTAATTTGGTTTTTTGGTTATTCATTTTTAAGACCAATAATAAAAATCCGTTCAAAAAATTAGCTACATCCTTTATTACGCTGGTTGCTATAGTTTTTGCAATTTATCAATTTACCATTTTGCTACTTCAATCCGATTTTAGTAAAAGATTAAGTGTAAAAGAAGATAGTAGTCAAGAAAGAACTAACATCATGATTGAAGGTATAAATTACTTTCTTGAATATCCTTTTACAGGAGTTGGCATTGGGCAGTATCCTATTTATAGTAAGTATGGCCTTTTTACACATAATTCGTTTATTGAAGCTTTTGCAGAGCAGGGATTCATAGCAGGAATCTTGGTGTTAATTATATTCATAAGACCACTTATAATCTCATTTAGTTTATTTAAAAAGCATAGACAAAACCCGGAAGTAAAAGTTCAATTTTTATTTTTTATAGTTTTTGCTCTTTTTAATAATTTTTATGTTTTTTATAAGTTTTCATTTGCAATGATATTTCATTTTATAATGATTGGCTATCAACAACAGACTCTAAGAAATCTTCAAATTAAAGACGAAACCTAACCAAATGAAAAATAAAAAACGGTCTATAGGCTTTCTACTTGGTGCAGCATCTAATGAAGGCGGAATTGCGCGAGTAACCTCCATTATAGCGGAGCAACTACAAAATCTGTCAAACTATGAAATTCATATCATTAGTTACGTAAATACTAATAATGAAGGTTATGGATGGAGTTCTGACCTTACCTTTCACTCGCTTTTTAAAGAAAGAAAGCCTTTAAAAAAACGCATTGTTAATGGAGCGTATAAGTTGAATAGAATAATTAAACATAATCAAATTGATGTTTTAGTCAGTTGTGGTGCTTTATTTGGTCCTTTGGGACTTTTAGGAACGCTTTTTAGTAATACTAAACATGTTTATTGGGATCATTCGAACTTTTTTCAAGATACTGATCATAATTTTGAACGCCAAGGAAAAAGAATTACAGCAAAGTTTGCAGATGTCGTCGTTCCGCTAACTAAGACAGATAAGGTAAATTACGAGAAATTTTCGAAAGCTAAAACAGTTACACAAATATACAATCCGGTTGATGCGAACTTGTTCAATCAAGAGATAGTATATAGAAGCTCATCCAAAAAAATAATTAGCGTTGGACGCTTAGGTAAACAAAAGAATTTTTTAGGTCTTGTGGATGTAGCTAAAATTGTACTTAGCGAAAGACCCGAATGGGAATGGCACATATTCGGAAAGGGAGAACAAGAGGAAAAAATTCAAGAAAAGATTAATAAATTCAATCTTAATGAAAAACTTTTTTTAAAAGGACATCATTCAAATCTCTATGAAGCCTATAATGAATACTCTTTACTTGTAATGACATCTAAGTATGAAGGATTTCCTATGAGCTTATTGGAAGGAATGGCTAAATGTCTTCCTTTAGTTAGTTATGACATTTCTACTGGGCCCAATGAAATAATTAAAGAAGAGGAAAATGGTTATCTTATTGATTTTGAAAATAAAGAGGAAATGGCTAATCGAATTATTTCATTATTAGACGACACGTCTACTAGAATTAAGATGTCTGAAAATCAAAAATCGATAGTCAATAATTTCAAACTAGAACAAATAGTTGGGCAATGGGATTCTTTGTTTAGTAATTTAATTGGTTAAATATCACTAAAGGAATTAAACGCCTGCGAGGAGATATCAAATAACTTTTCAAGTTTAGTTTTCAAGCAGACATTGTCCATATCTACTACAAGAGATTCATCACTATTTATATATTTTGAATGTACCATAATTTCATAGTTCTTTTCTGATGAAAAAACCACACCTTTCATATTATCTATATCTCCAAAATAATTTGTTGTTTTTATCCCTTTAAGCCTGTTTCTTAAATTATAAATTCGTCTGTAATACTTTTTAACAAAACTATTTTCTTCCCCTGTATTTCGGGTTATTCTTATTTTTTCTATGTCAAATTCTTCTGCTATTAAAGTAACAATAGTTCCTATGGCCCACTCTGTATGTACATGATGATGACTATCTATATGTGTTGGTTTTTGGCCAAAAGCTTTTATAAATTTTAATAATTGAGCTTTTAACTCATTATAAACCATTTCTTGACTTATTTTACCCAGGACAAACAACGAAGATTTTCTAGCATTACCATTAAATCCATTGATATCTGCAAAAGTATTGTTGTTTTTTATAGCTTCGGTTAAAGGCATTCCTTCCGTCAAATTAAAATGGATTCCGATTGTATTAATATCAATTAACCCTTTATGAACATAGTTAATTGCATCTTCAAATCCTTCATTAAAATTAACCAAGGTAGTTGTACTACTAATTAAATTTTGTTGGTAAGAATTATAAATTGCCTTATTCACAGAAGATGAATAACCAAAATCATCACTATTAATTATTATCATAATCTTAACTACCTATTTATATACCTGTAACGAAGAATATTCCCGATTATTAAACGTTAAACTAAAAATAAAAGATAACACTGTCATTTTTTTAATTATCAAATAATATTCTGAATGCGTACAACCGTGCATTACATTACAAATATTGCTCCTTTATATAGAAAAAACCTTTGGAATAGGTTACTCCACAATAAAGATATTGACATTAAATTCTTTTTTGGAAAGGGCAAAAGTGGAATCAAAGAAATAGATACTACTGATGAAGAATACAAAAACTATCAGTCTTCTTTTTTTGAATTAAAGAATTACTGGTTTAAGAGTAAAATTTTAGTTTGGCAAAGTAAGGTGATTGCAAATAGTTTTTCTCAAAAACCTGATCTTACAATACTACTAGGTGAATTTGCTGTTCTGAGTAATTGGATTTTAGCATTAATTTACAAGGTAAGGAGAATACCGGTAGTAATTTATGGCCACGGAATGTATGGGAATGAAAAAGGGGTAAAGGCTCTTTTAAGAAAACTATATTTAAAAACTGCTGACGCTCATCTAGTTTATGAGAATCATGCGAAAAACGTAATGATCCAATATGGTTTCAATGCAAAAGATATTTATGTTTTTTATAACTCATTGGACTACGATACTCAAATAAAACAAAGAAATGAACTCTTAACTGAAACTAAGAAATCAAAGGATTTTTTTGAAGATAAAAGCAGACCAGTAGTTGTTTTTATCGGCCGATTAACAGAAGAAAAAAAATTACACTATTTGATAGAAATTTCAAAAAGACTTGAACATGACACGCCAATTAATCTCTTATTTATTGGGAAAGGACCAGTAATGGAATCTCTAAAAAATAAAGCAAAAAATGATTTAAAAGATAAAAGCTACCACTTTTATGGTGCTTGTTATGATGAATCTGAATTAGGCGAATTATTATTTAATAGCGACTTATGTATTTCACCTGGCAACGTTGGTTTGACCGCCATACATGCCTTGACCTATGGAACACCAGTTGCTACTCATTCTAATATTTTTGAACAAGGCCCTGAGGTTGAAGCGATACAAGAAGGTGATACTGGTTTTTTCTTCGAACAACATAACTTGGAGGACTTAGCCCAAAAAACAAAGGAATGGATTAATCATTCTTCCATAAACCGCGAGGCAATAAGAAAAAAATGTTTCAATATTATTGAAACAAGATATAACCCAGACAATCAACTCAAAATATTTAAAAGATTACTGGCAGAACAAATAAAACCTGAGTCATAACAAAATGAAATTGTTACAAATAAATACTGTTGTTAATTATGGGTCAACAGGCAGAATTGCCGAACAGATTGGTGATTTGGCATTAGAAAAAGGATTTAAAAGTTACATTGCTTATGGTAGAAAAAATGGAAATAGCCATTCTGAATTAATTAGAATTGGCACTAAATTTGACAATTATACGCATGTAGCGAAAACCAGAATAACCGACAAACATGGACTGGGATCAGTAGGTGCTACAAAAAAATTTATTTCAATAATTAATGAAATTGAGCCCGATATAATTCATTTACATAATATTCATGGCTATTATTTAAATTATAAACTATTATTTGAATATTTAAATGAAATTCAAATTCCCATTGTTTGGACCTTACATGATTGCTGGTCATTTACAGGGCATTGTGCATATTTTGATTTTGTAAATTGTAGTAAGTGGATTTCGGGTTGTCACTCATGCCCCCAATTAGCTGCTTATCCAAAAAGTTATGTTGATAATTCTAAAGCTAATTTCAATTTAAAATCAAAATTGTTTGCCGCTAATAAAAATTTGACTTTAGTTCCTGTTTCATTTTGGCTAAAAAATCTGCTTACTAAATCTGTTTTAAAGAATTTACAGAAGAAGGTTATACACAACGGTGTTAATCTTGAAAAATTTAAACCTTACTCCGACACAACAGACATTGATAGGAAATTTAATATAGTAAATGAGCACTTAATTTTAGGAGTTGCAAGTGTTTGGGAGCAGAGAAAGGGATTACAAGATTTTGTAAAATTAAATGACTTATTAAAAGACCGTTTTAAAATAATGCTTGTTGGTTTAGACAAAAAACAAATAAATTCTTTACCTGCAAATATTATTGGTATCGAACGCACGGAATCACAAGAGGAATTGGCTCAGATATATTCTAGAGCTGATGTTTTCTTTAACCCCACTTATGAGGATAATTTTCCAACAACAAACTTGGAAGCAATGGCTTGTGGTACACCTGTGATTACTTACGATACAGGGGGTAGTCCCGAATCAATTACTGACGAAACAGGGTTCATTATCACTAAGGGTGATCTAAGGTTAGCTTTGGAAAAAATTGAATTGCTAGTTAATAAAAACAAAATCGCTACTACTTCAAAGTGCCGTGATAATATTAGTTCTAATTACGAAATGAACAAACAGTTTGAAAAATATTTTGATCTGTACGAGAAAATTTTATCAAAAAAAGTAACTAGAAAAAAAATGGGCAAAAAGAATATAATTTAGACTTAACATTGTTTGTCATTTTTAACAATAATATACATCTATAATCGTTTATCAATTTAAACTAGAAAATCAAGACAATTTTGAAAAATAAAGTAGCATTTATTACTGGAGTTACCGGGCAAGATGGAGCATATCTAAGTGAACTTCTTTTAAAGAAAGGGTATACCGTGCACGGTCTAAAACGAAGATCTTCATTATTTAATACGGATAGAATTGACCATTTGTATCAAGATCCACATATTGAAAATAGAAATTTTGTACTGCATTATGGTGACATGACTGATAGTACTAATTTAATTAGGTTAATTCAAGAAATTCAGCCGGATGAGATTTATAATTTAGCTGCAATGTCTCACGTTCAAGTATCTTTTGAAACTCCGGAATATACAGCGAATGCCGATGGCATTGGCACACTTAGAATATTGGATGCCGTTAGACTTTTAGGTCTTGAAAAGAAAACAAGAATATATCAAGCATCTACTTCAGAATTGTATGGTAAAGTTCAAGAAGTACCGCAATCTGAGACCACTCCATTTTACCCAAGAAGCCCATATGCAGTTGCAAAAATGTATGCTTATTGGATTACTGTAAACTATAGAGAAGCATATGGCATGTATGCATGTAATGGTATATTATTTAATCACGAATCTCCAATTCGGGGAGAGACTTTTGTGACACGGAAAATCACTAGAGCAGTTTCAAGAATTGCCTTAGGTTTGCAAGATAAATTTTATCTAGGCAATTTGGATGCTCGAAGAGATTGGGGTCATGCTAAAGACTATGTTAAAATGATGTGGATGATTTTGCAAGCTGAAGAGGCTGAGGATTGGGTAATTGCGACTGGTAAAACAACTCCTGTTAGAGATTTTGTTAGGTTAGCCTTCAATGAAGTCGGAGTTGAACTAGAATTCAAAGGTGAAGGAGTTGAAGAAAAAGCATTTGTAAAAGCTTGTAATAATCCTGATTATCAAATAGAAATTGGAAAAGAAATTCTTTCAGTTGATCCTAAGTATTTTAGACCAACCGAGGTTGAGCTTTTAATTGGTGACCCAAAAAAAGCTAAAGAGAAATTAAATTGGGAAGCCACTTATGATCTACCGGCCTTAGTTAAAGATATGATGCAAGGTGATCTTAAGGTTATGCAAAAAGATCAGCATTTAAAAGATGGAGGTTTTACCACATTTAATTATTTTGAATAAGAATGCAAAAGAATAACAAGATATACATTGCTGGTCATAGAGGTATGGTTGGCTCTGCAGTTTGGCGAGCGTTTTCAAAAGCCGGATATAACAACATTATTGGTAAAACTAGCAAAGAATTAGACTTACGCAATAAATCAGAAGTTTTTGATTTTATTAAAAATGAAAAACCCTCTATTATTATTGATGCGGCTGCTCGAGTAGGAGGAATTTTAGCGAATAATGATTATCCGTATCAGTTTTTAATGGAGAATATGGAGATTCAAAACAACCTAATTAAAGCTGCTCACGAAAATAATATTACCAAATTTGTATTTCTTGGTAGTTCTTGTATTTATCCAAAATTAGCACCTCAACCCATTAAGGAATCTTATTTATTAACTTCTGATTTAGAACCGACGAATCAATGGTACGCAATTGCTAAAATATCAGGAGTTAAGTTATGTGAAGCTATAAGAAATCAATTTAATAAAGACTTTGTTAGTCTTATGCCAACGAATCTTTATGGGCCATTTGACAATTTTGATTTAAAATCGTCTCATGTTTTACCCGCTATGATTCGTAAATTTCATGAAGCAAAAGAAGATAATAATGCTCCCGTAACCTTATGGGGAAGTGGCACACCAATGAGAGAGTTTTTACACGTAGATGATATGGCTCAAGCCGTTCTATTTGCTGTTGAAAACAAATTACCCGAACACTTATATAATGTTGGTACAGGAACAGATGTAACAATAAAAGAATTGGCTTTGACAATACAAAAAGAGGTTGGTCATCAAGGTGAAATACTCTGGGATAGCACAAAACCAGATGGCACTCCTAGAAAGCTTATGGATAGTTCAAAAATGAATTCTTTGGGTTGGAATGCTAAAGTTGAGTTACATTCTGGTATTTCAACCACTTACAAATGGTTTTTAGATAACATCGGTGATTTTAAAGAAGTCAAAATTTAAAATCGATTTCAAAACCATTTGATTTAAAACTCACATAATGAAAGTTAGTATTATCACGGGTACATATAACAGTGCTGAATTTATTGAATCATGCATTCAAAGTGTCAACAATCAGGATTATTTAGACATTGAGCATATAATCATTGATGGCGTTTCAAAAGATAATACCCTAGAGTTAATAAAAAATAGTGATAGCAGGGTTGTGAAAATAGTTTCAGAACCAGATAAAGGAATTTATGATGCTATGAATAAAGGATTGAAAATGGCGACTGGTGAAATTGTAGCTATTCTAAATTCAGATGATTTTTATAATTCAAATGATGTTGTTAGTACTGTGGTAAAAAAGTTTAAAGAACATAATCTTGATTGCCTTTATGGTAATTTATATTATGTCAACCAACAAAATCCTGATATCATAGTAAGGAACTGGGCAACTGGTGAATACAACAAACAAAAAGGATTTCAATATGGTTGGCATCCCGCTCACCCGACATTTTTTGCAAAGAATCGAGTCTACAAAAAGTATGGTTATTTCAATTTGGACTTTAAAATAGCCGCTGATTTTGAGATAATGCTAAGGCTACTACAGAAAAATAATATAAATGGTTTTTATCTAGATAGCCCTATAGTAAGGATGCGATTAGGAGGAGAAAGTAATAAAAGCATTAAAAATATTATTCGTGGAAACAAAGAATGCATGAAGGCATTTAAAGTTAATGACTTAAAGGTTAGTGCGTTATATCCTATATATCGTATTTTACCCAAATTAAAACAATTTATTACCAAATAGCTTTATTTCAACGATTTATTACCTCCACATACCTTTTTAATCCTAACAGATATACTATTTATCTATATCTTTGTAGAGTTACGTAATCCTTACATGCCCTAAGTATCGTATCTATATAAACTACTACATGCGCCCCAAGAATATTGTAAACGGAACTCGTTTCCTATATCTTTCCTTGCTACTAAGTTTTTCATCATTATTTGGTCAAATATCTTATGAGAAAGTATTTACTGATGTTGATTTTGATTTACCAATAGAACTTTTAAATGCCAACGACGGAACAGATAGACTTTTTATCGTAGAACAATTAGGTAAAGTTAGAGTAATCCCAAATGACCAATCAATTGTGGGTTCCGATGTTGATGTCTTTTTAGATATTTCTTCAAAAATTAATATCAGCGTTGGACAAGAAGTTGGTCTACTAGGAATGGCCTTTCATCCAGATTATACAAGTAATGGTTATGTTTATGTTTATTATACAGACTTTATAAATGGACTGGTGAATATGAATCTTGCGAGATTCACAGTGGATTCTAATAATCCAAATCAGGTTGACCCCTCCTCTGAATTAGAACTTTTTCAGTATATCAAAAATCTTGACCAAGGAAATCATAATGGCGGTAAAATCGCATTTGGTCCTGATGGATATCTGTATGTTTCTATTGGCGATGGCGGTGGCGGTGGAGACCCAGCTGGTAATGGTCAAGATTTGAACACAGTTTTTGGAAGCATTTTACGAATAGATGTAGATCTAAACGGCGATAATCCGGTTGAATCAAATCCAGAAGAGCCCAATGGGCGATATGAAATACCTTCTGACAACCCGAGAGTAGGTTTGTCAGGTTTAGACGAGCTTTATGTTTGGGGTATCAGAAATACATGGAAATTTTCTTTTGATAATGTCAATAATATCATGTGGGGTGCCGATGTAGGACAAGGTCGTAGAGAAGAAATCAACATCATTACTAAAGGAGCTAATTATGGCTGGGGTAAATACGAAGGTCTTACAACTTATGACAATAACGTTAGTCTAATAACTTCGCCCGACACCAAGCCAATTCTTGAATATGACCATAGTGACAATGATAAATCAATCACCGGAGGATACGTGTATCGCGGACCAATAAACAATTCTTCTATTTCCAATAAATACATTTATGGTGATTATATCTCGGGAAGAGTTTGGGCATTAGATTATGATTCAACAACTGGTAATGCAACTACCGAATTCCTTTTTAGAACAAATGGACAAAAAGTTGCCAGTTTTGGTCTTGATGAAGCTCAAAATATTTATTTTTTAGATTATGGATATGATGTTCATATATATAAAATAACTGGGGATAGTTCAGGCCCTACTACAACTGCAGTTGATGGTATAGGAGATTGGTTAAAAACTGGCTTTGAAGGCACTAACGGCATCGTTCAGACTATTCATAATGATGGATCAGATAATTATTATGTTGGTGGTGATTTTAGCTCAGTTGAAAATATTTCTGCCAACAACATAGCCTACTATTCTGTTGAAAATGGCTGGAATTCATTAGGAAATGGAACAAATGGTACCGTAAATGCCATTATCTCTGATTCACAGGGTAATGTATACATTGGAGGTAGTTTTTCTGAAGTAAATGGTGTTACAGCTTCTAACATTGCTGTTTGGAACGGGAGTATCTGGTCGGCTCTTAAGGGAGGGACAAGCGGTACAGTTGCAAAATTAGGTCTAGATAGTCAGGATAATTTATTCGTTGGCGGAGTCTTCATTAACGTAGATAATAGTATAACTGCGAATAACATTGCAAAATGGGACGGAAGCAATTGGAGTAATCTTATCGATTCCAGTACCAGTACAATAGGTACAAATAATGAAATTAGGTCCATTGCTTTTGATGAAAATGACAACTTAATTGTTGGTGGTAATTTTAGCACCGCTGGTGGTAAAACAGCATTGCGAATTGCAACATGGGATGGAAATTTCTGGGGGACTTTAGGTAATGGAACAAGTGGCTTCGTTGAATCAATATATGTAACTCCAAATTATATCTATGCTGGCGGGAACTTTTCAATTGCAGGAAATATAAACGCTAATAGAATTGCTAAATGGAATAGAAATAATGAGAATTGGGAAGCTCTAGGAAATGGATTAAGTGGAAATGTAAGTGCTCTGGCATATGATGGAACTTACATTTATGCTGGGGGTAGTTTTGAAACAGCCTCAGATATTGAAGATGTAAATAAAATTATGAACAATATCGCTCGCTGGAGCAGTTCAAATGGCTGGCAGGCACTAGGTCCAAATAAAACAGTTGGAGTATCCACAGGGATAAATTCCCTTGCTTTCAACACTAATAGTTCCATTTTGTTGGCCGGAGGTAATTTCAACAATGCAGGTAATATTAGTTTTGACAATATCGCAGCATGGCAAGAATCAAATAGTTGTTCAAACGGTTTTGTTACCCCTGAAATATTAGTTAATGGTAATTTAACCAATGCTACTTCTTTAGATTTAACTGAAGGAGACATATTAAGTATTTCAATTGAACAGGATTTTGACTTTCAGATAAGACTACCAAATGGTTCTTTTAACCAAGGTATACTAAACATAAGTAGTGCAGGGGAATCAGATACTGGAACCTATAGTATAATGACAACGCAAGGTTGCACATTAAGTTTAATTATTAATGTAACGGCTCCAGAAGTATGTAATGCATTTAGTATAACACCTGAATACGACATTAATGGAGTCATAAATAGTGGTTCTAATGAATTAACTATTGAAGAAGGAGATAGTTTTGTTTTAAGAATAGTACAATCTACAGGTTTTACTATAACTAAACCCGACAATGTAGTTGTTGATGGAGAACTAAATTTCGGTGTTGTTAATACGTCTCAGGGAGGTATTTATACTTTTACAACGGAAAATGGTTGTATTGAAGATTTTAATCTTATCATAAACCCACCAGCTGGTTGTGATAAATTTAGCATAACACCTGAATATGTTATCAATGGAGAAACTTCTTCTGGACTGAATGAAATTACACTGGAGGTTGGAACATCATTTGTTTTAGGCATTAGACAATCAACAACTTTCACTACAACTTTACCTGACAATAGCATAGTTAATGGTTCCTATGATTTTGGGCTTCTTGAAATTTCAGATTCTGGTACTTATACCTTTGAAACCTTAGCCGGATGTGTTGAGGAATTTTTACTGAATGTAACAAATAGTTCAACCTGTACTGCTGAAAGTATTACACCTGAGTATTCAGTTAATGGAACAACATCAAACGGACTTAATGAGATAGAAGTAAATGAGGGAGATGAATTTATATTAGGAATTTTGCAGTCAAATACTTTCACTATAACCCTTTTAGATAGTAGTGTAGTTAGCGGTCCTTATGATTTTGGGGCCTTAACAATAGATGAGGACGGTATTTACAACATTACCACTGATGAAGGTTGTGAAGAAACTTTTACACTTAACGTTCTCCCCAGTATTACATGCACTAGCGCTAGCATTACTCCAGAATACACCATAAACGGAGCAACATCATTTGGTTTAAACCAAATAACCCTAGATGAAGGCACCACATTTGAACTTGGTATTTTACAAAACAATAACTTTGAAATAACACTACTCGATAATTCAATAATAAGTGGAGTTTATGATTTTGGAACATTAACAACCTCTGATTCGGGTAATTATCAAATTACAGACGAAAATAATTGCATCGAAAATTTTGAGTTGATTGTTTTGCCCGTAGAAACCTGTGACCAGTTCAGTATTACCCCAAAGTACCTAATCAATGAGGAAGAATTTATTGGGGAGAATGAATTAACGTTAATAGAAGGAACTGCTTTTCAGCTGGGCATTAGACAATCTAATACATTTACAATACAGTTTCCGGATAACTCCATTGAAAATGGACCTTATGATTTTGGAATTTTAAGAGTAACAAATCAAGGAACTTATACATTCACAACAGACGAAGGCTGTACTGAAGATTTTGTGTTAATCATTTTACCCGATTCTGATTTTGATGGGATAACCGATGCAGATGATTTATGCGCAAATACACCAGACGGTCAGGCTCTAGATGAAAATGGCTGTGCAGAATCTCAATTAGATGATGATAATGACGGTGTTTCCAACTTAGATGATATTTGTGATAACACTCCATTTGGAGAGTCAGTTAATTCTACTGGTTGTTCATCATCTCAATTGGATAGTGATAGTGATGGAGTGGTTGATATGAATGATATTTGCCCAAATACTCCAACAGGTGAATCCACTGATTTAAATGGGTGCTCAGAATCGCAATTGGATGACGACAATGATGGGGTTTTCAACAACACAGATTTGTGTCCTAATACTGAACCCGGAATTACGGTAGATTCCGATGGTTGTGAAATACTACCTGATGATGATAACGATGGGGTTCCAAATATTGATGATTTATGTCCAAACACTTTACCCAATTCATTAGTAGATACTGATGGTTGCGTGACTGTTTTACCAAATGACAATTTTACAATAAGTACAACAAGTACCACTTGTCGAGGTGTCTTTGACGGAGAACTTTTGATTAATTCCAATTTAGTAAATGAATATACAGCAAGTTTGACCAGTACCTCATTTGCGGTAACAAGAAACTTTAATGAATCCGTATTAATTAATGAATTACCCGCCGATACTTATGAATTATGTCTTACTGCCGAGGACCTTGAAAATTATGAGGTTTGCTTTACAGTTGTTATTGAAGCACCTCAGCCATTAAGCGTATTTAGCATAATCAATCAGGAAGAACAGTCCGTTACATTACAAATGGCTGGTAGTGAACAATTTGTGATATCATTAAACTCAAAAAGTTTTACAACTACAGCAAATGAAATTACGCTTGATTTACCAGAAAAAATCAATGAGCTTAAAGTAAGTACTGGCCAAGAATGTCAAGGTGTTTTTGAAGAAAATATTGTAATTTCTAATGATGCATGGTTATATCCAAATCCATTTAATAATTCAATTTTATTAAATACTTCTCGAATTAATGAAACTAGCATTAGTTATATAATTTACTCTATTTCAGGGAAACAGTTAATAGAAAACACAGTAGATATTGAAAATAAAAACGAAATTGAGTTACAATTTGAAAATTTACCTTCTGGGGTTTTTATTCTAAAATTGACGCTAAAAGATTCGCAACAAATATTTAAATTAGTGAAGCGATGAAGAGACTATTCCTTTTAATGGTGATTTTTTTGATTAGTTGTGGACCTGATGTAGATATCTTACAAACGATTTTAGTTCTTCCTTCAGAGGTCGAACTCATTTTTCCAGAAAATAATTCAGAATGTACGGCAGGTATTATTATTTCAGAAACAGAAAGTGAGGTGATTTTTGAATGGAGTGCTGCAGAAGTAACCGATGGTTATCGAGTATCACTCGTAAATTTAACTTCTGGTGAAGAAGTTTTCTTTGACGCTACAGAAAATTCCTTACCTATCAGATTATTAAGAGGAACACCCTATGAATGGTATGTGGCCACTTTTTTAAATAATTCAGACGAAACAATACAGAGCAATACCGAAGTGTTTTACAATGCTGGTCCTGGAATAGAATCTTTTATTCCCTTTCCTGCCACTAATGTTTCTCCAATTAATGGCGAGGTATTTGAATCTACAACGACGGCAATTACACTTCAATGGACTGCGGAAGATTTAGACAATGATATTGTTGCTTATGATGTTTATTTCAGTTCTAATAACCCTCCTGAACTGTTTGCTACTGATTTGAATACAACGTCATTATCTAATATAACGATTATGTCTGGAACCGAATATTTTTGGAAAGTGGTAACTCGCGACCAAAATGGCAATGAATCCATTTCAGATACATTTACTTTTAATGTTGCAGATTAGTTTAGAATTAATGCTACTCTACCGCAATTATGCCTTGCCACACCAAAGTAAGGATTATACTTTATCATTTATAACCAGCCAACTAGCCCCTTTAAAATCATCAACACAATGACAATATTGAACATATAAAGGATGGCCAAAATTTTTGAAAGAAAACATAAGATTAATCATTGAATCCGAAAGAAACTTAAATTCTTCTCTTTGATGCTCGATTTCATTTAGTGACTTTATACTGGCCAGTTTTTTCGTTATTTGAGCTAAGTGAGTCTCTATCGAATCAAATGAAGTAGTCAATTTGAATTTTTTTCAAATCCCTTAAAATTAAAACTGAAGATAACCTTACTTTACGGCACCTCCACTAACAAATAACTCTTTTAGCCTAAAATAATTTTTAATGATGAAATCAATATCTACCTATTATAATGAGCGCTTAAATCTTTTTTTTCTGGAACATCTTTTAATTCCATCTTCATATTCTCGTGATGATGAATTTCTGAGTCAATAGTTTTGTTCGACATCATAGATTTTTTTCCTTTCAACTGCGCAGCAGCATCAATAGTAAAGGCTCCTTCATTGACAATTACGTCCCCTTCTCGAATTCCACTTTGAATTTCATAAAAATCTCCCAATCGTCGACCTAATTCAACTTCAACCATTTCAAAAATTGATTTATCAGAAAATGGTTTTTTATAAACAACGGATCTTTTTCCAGTCCACAAAACGGCTGATTTAGGCAAAATCGGCAGTTCTTTGTTTAAGTTCACTTGATTCACAAGGGCTTTAGCAAACATTCCAGGCTTTAAAATACCCTTTTGATTTTTTATGAATACTCTTACCAAAACAGTTCGCTTTTCTTTGTTTACCAAAGGTTCTATATACGTTATTTTAGCATTAATTTTTTCGTTAGGGAAACTAGTCAATTGAATATCTATTTCTTGTCCTATTTTCAAAAAACTAAGTTGACTTTCATAGGCATCAAATTCACCCCAAAGAGTTCGTAAATCAGAAGTTTTAAATAGTGGATCTCCTTGAGAATAATAACCACCTTCAGAAGCTAATATTTCAGTTATTGTGCCTGTTACATCAGCAAATAAAGGAAAATTAACAATTGGTTTTCCTGCCTCAAGAATTTCCTCAATTTGTTTATCATTCAGTTTCCATAATCCAAGTGTATTTCGGGCTGAGTTAAATAATTTTTTATGTGTATCTCTATACGATATTGAAGTCAACAATTTATCTTGTGCAGCATAAAGTTCAGGAGAATATATAAGACCAATTTCTTGCCCTTTTCTTATTTTTTCCCCAATAGAGTTTTGATATAACTTGTCTATTCTACCATCAAAAAGGGTAGTTTGTACGGCATCATTCTCTTTATTGGTTGTAATTACCCCTGATAGTTTTAAAATACTATTATTAGGGGGCTCAATGCCTACTCTAATTGTTTGAATATTGGCCAAAGTAATAGCATCATCGCTCATTCTAAATTGGTAAGACGATAATTTTTCTTTAACATCTGAAGTAAATACTAAATCCATATTACATAAAGGACAAACGCCGTTCTCTTCATCATCAATTTGTGGATGCATAGAACAGGACCATTTTCCAATAGGATTTACTGATTCATTAATTTCGAGGTCACTAACCTCGGAAGTTGTCCCAAAAATGAAGTAACCCAAGAGTAACCCGATGATCGCAAACACAAAATATGTAATTAATTTTTTTAACATATAAGAGTTAAAATTTAGTTCGCTAAACCTTATTTAAAATTACTTCTTTTCTCCAACAATAAAGCAATGGGACGATAAATAGCGTTATTAATGCCATTAACATACCACCCAGGCAAGGTATTGCCATAGGAATCATGATACTAGACCCTTTGCCTGATGAAGTTAGAATTGGGATTAAAGCTAAAATTGTCGTCGCTGTTGTCATTAAGCAAGGGCGTATTCTCTTTTTTCCAGCTTCGATAACACTTGCTCTAATCGCTATGGTTGTCTTAGGTTTATTTGAATTAAATGACTGGTTTAAATAGGTAGCCATTACTACTCCATCGTCAGTTGAGATTCCAAAAAGTGCAATAAATCCAACCCATACAGCTACACTCAAATTTACCGTTTGAATATTAAACAAATCTCTAAGATTTATTCCAAAAATCGAAAAGTCAAAAAACCAAGACTGACCATATAACCACAACAAAAAGAATCCGCCAGCAAAAGCAACTGTAATTCCTGAGAAAACCATTAACGATACAGAAATTGACCTAAATTGTAGATATAAGACTAAAAAAATAATTAATAACACTACCGGTATTACTAGGCTTAAGGTATTTTGAGCTCTTATATGACTTTCATAAGTCCCACTAAATTGGTAATTTACTCCAGTAGGAATCTTTAAATTATCATTTTTAATCTCATTAGTTAAGTACGCTTCAACTCGTTTTACAGCTGTTACTTCAGAGATTTTATCTTCTTTATCAAAAATTAAATATCCAACTAAAAATCCATCCTCACTCTTAATACTTTGAGGGCCCTTTTGGTACTTTACATTTACTATTTCGTTTAAGGGTAATTGACCTCCATCGACAAGATTTAGATAAACTGATTCAATATCTTCAGGACTTCCTCTTAGCTCTCTTGGGTATCGAACTCGTATATTATAGCGCTCTCTTCCTTCAATGGTTTCTGATATCAGTTTTCCTCCTATTGCTACTGCTAAAGTTTGTTGTATAGTAGCGATACTTAATCCATATCTTGATGCTTTTTCTCTATCAATTTCTAATAAAAGATAAGGTTTTCCGGTTATTCTGTCCGCAAAAACTGATTCAGGTAAAATACCAGGTATAGTCTTCACCTTTTCCTCTAAACTTCGACAAAAGTTTTCGATATCAGCCAAGTTTTTACCATTTATTTTGATGCCTAAATTACTACGCATACCGGTTTGTAACATTACCAATCTCGTTTCAATAGGCTGTAATTTAGGTGCTGAAGTTATTCCAGGTAATTTTGTAGCTTTTATAATTTCATCCCAAATGTCGTTTGGATTTTTAATATGATTCCTCCAATTTCGATAGTATTTTCCGTTCTTGTCAGGAATTAAATCATTAAAATTTACTGAAGAACCTGAGCTAATGGAATTACCTGATTTCGTTTTAAAATTACCTTTCTCATCAACAGAAAAACGGACTAATTCCCCTTCTTCATTTTCAATATATTCAGTTTTGTACGAAATCATATTCTCATACATTGATAACGGAGCAGGATCTAATGCAGATTCAACACGACCTGCCTTACCAATAACATAATCCACTTCGGGTATGGCATTTACAGCTATATCTAAACTTTTTAGAACCCTATTATTCTCTTCAATACCTGAATGCGGTAATGATGTTGGCATTAGAAGAAACTGGCCCTCGTCCATCTTTGGCATAAACTCTTTCTCTGCACTAGAAAAAGTCAAAAAACCAAGAATTACTACAACAATAGGTATTGAAACACTGACTTTTTTGTTCGATAAAACCCAACTTAAAATGTTTTCATAGTATCTCACAAAATAATAAAAAGGTAAAATCACTAGTGCAACGACTACAATAACAAAGATGATATTATTTAATAGGTGAATTTTAAAACCTAGAGGACGCCAATATATTCCTAATAGCAATGCAATAAAAAAGATGATTACTACTAAGTTTGAAGTCTTTAAAATTTTCGAATCTATTTTATCAAAGTAATATGCGATACCTATCAAACCTAAAACAAGTAAAACAAAACCAAAAAGGGAATTATAATATATACTTAAGATTCCAATAAGCGTTACAATAAATGGAAGTAAGGATTTTCTATCGGCCTTTTGATTTGGTTTAAGAAAAAATGTTGCAATTGGGGGAATTAGAAAAAGAGCTATAATCATTGAGGAAAACAATGCTATACTCTTTGTAAAAGCCAAAGGCATAAACAGTTTGCCCTCAGGTCCTGTTAGACTGAATACAGGAATAAAACTTATTATTGTGGTTAAACCCGCAGTTAAAATAGCACCTGAAACTTCTTTAGTCGCATTAAGAATATTATGACTAAACTTTTGATTAGGGTTTTCATCTCTATGTCTAATCATATTTTCTGTAAGAATAATACTCATATCAACTATAGTACCTATGGCAATAGCTATACCTGATAAGGCAACAATGTTAGCGTCAATCGCAAAAAGTCTCATCGTAATAAAAACTGATAAAACTACTAGAGGAATTAATATGGAAACCAAAAAAGACACCCTTATACTTCGAAGAACAATCAGAACTACTAATATGGCTATTAAGATTTCATAATACAATGCGCTACCTAACGTTTTCAAACTTTCATCAATAAAGATGGAACGATCATAAAAAGGAACGATTGTCAATTGAGATATCGTTCCGTTAGCCAGTTGTTTTTTGGGTAATCCATGACTAATATCTTTAATTTGATTTTTTAAATTTATTGAAACCTCCATTGGGTTTTCACCAAATCTTGCCGTGACAACACCACCAACAACTTCTGCTCCTCCCTTATCTAAAATACCCCGTCGTTCGGCAGGACCCATTGAGACATTTGCAATATCTCTGATATTTATACTCGTAAAATCCTTTGAAATGACACTAGTATTTTCAATATCACTTAAAGACTTAATATAGCCTAAACCTCGGACAAAATATTCAGCTTTATTAATTTCAATTGTTTGTGCTCCAATATCTTGATTACTATCTTTTACAGCTTGAACCACTTGGTTTAATGAAATTCCGTATTGTTTCATTAATTCAGGATTCACATCAATCTGGTACTCTTTGACATATCCTCCTACAGAAGCAACTTCTGAAACACCCTCAGTGGAAGCCAATGCATTTTTTACATAAAAGTCTTGAATACTTCTTAACTCTTGAAGATTCCAGCCACCAGTTACTTCGCCATTTTCATTTCTACCTTCAAGTGTGTACCAAAAAATTTGACCCAAAGCAGTTGCATCCGGACCTAATCTGGGCTGGACATTACTAGGTAAAAGATTTTTTGGTAATGCACTTAATTTTTCTAGTATCCTTGACCGAGACCAGTAAAAATCAATGTCATCTTGAAATATTATATATATACTGGAAAACCCAAACATTGAACTACCTCTAACTGACTTTACACCAGGGACTCCTAATAAGTGAGATGAAAGTGGGTATGTGATTTGGTCCTCAATATCTTGTGGTGATTGTCCAGTCCATTCCGTAAAAACAACCTGTTGGTTCTCCCCGATATTCGGTATTGCGTCAACAGATACTGGATTTTTTGGTATGAAATCTAGGCCAAACCCAAAAGGTGATGTCACGACACCAAAGATGATGACCAAAAGAATGGTCACAAATACGACAAACTTATTGTCTACAAAAAACGAAATACTTCTATTCAGCATTTAATGAAGTTAATCACCTTATAATTAACTTAAAAAGACTTATTTAATTGCAATTTTTTGATAAAACCCAATCTTAAAAAGTTTTATAAAAATTAAAACCATAGGCATATGCCTATGGTTCTACACAAATATTAATAATCGTCATTTAGATTTTGATTATTGAAAATTCAGAACGTCTGTTTCGACTGTGCTTTTCTTCCGAACAATAAACATCGTCGTCACATTCATTAGTTAATTCAACCTCGCCTTTAGCCTCACTCTGAATTCTGCTTGAAGCTATTCCTTTTTCGCTTAAATAATTTAAAGTTCGTTCCAATCTGCGAGCGGAAAGCCACAAATTATATTTGTCTGCTCCTCTAGAATCGGTGTGAGATGTTATTTTAATGACTAAAGTTGGATTATTGTTTAAGATATCAACCAATTTATCTAAAAGAGTTTTGTCATTATCGCTTAAATAAGATGAGTTTAAATCAAAATAAACATTGCCTAATTCTTTTATTTCATTTTCAACCAAATTACGTTTAGAATTCTCTTTTTCTAATTTTTCTTTTTCTAAAGCGGCCAATTTAGCAGCTTCTTCCTCCCTTTTTAAACGATCCGCAAGTTCTTTGGCTCTTCTTTCTGCTTCATCAGCAGCTGCAATAGAATCCTGAACTCTTTGATTTTCTTTTTCAAGTTCTTCAAGCAGTGCTAACTTTTCTAAACCTCTGGTAGACAAACCTTTTTCTATACCAAAACGATAAACCGCTCCTGCTGCATGTTGTATATGATTAGTAGAGTTTTCAGAATTCATAGTCCATTTCCCGGTAGAACTAAAATCTAAACCCCAATTTTCTGAAATCCATGTTCTAAATCCGACACTTGCATTATAAGTACCTCTACCTTGATTATTAGCGTCAGTATACCCTAAACCAACTCCCACATATGGGTCAAAAAAACCGGTCTCACCTATAATTTTATTCAAATCGTAGTTTACCCTTAAGTCTAAGGCATAGTAATCAATATCTTCCATGTTCAAAAGACCATCAACCATTTTACCTTCTTTATAGACATTGTATGATCCAACAGCCTCTAGTCCGAGACCATTTTTAAAATATCTTCCAATACTGATTCTAGAAGGATATGGTACTGCATTCCAATTATCGCTAAAATTAAATACGTTCTCAAACTCAGAACCAGCATCATCAACAGCATTAAAACCTAAGCCAAAGACCCATGAATTAACAACGATACTATCTTTTTTTGTTAGCTGAATATCCTGGCCTTGCGACCAAATGAATTGCGCGCATGTAGATAAAAAAACAAATAGAATTAGTCTAAAAGACTTCATGATATAGTAATTTGGGGATTACGGGCGCAAATGTAAGGCAAAATCAATAAAAGACTAACAATAAAACTTTCAAAGGTTAAAAAACATCGACCATAAACGCATCAATACCTATAATGGCAATCATTTAAAGATAATTTTCTTATTGGTTTTAGCTAATTTATAAATAGCAAAAGGGTAAAAAAGGAAATCCTGAGAGTCCTTATTTTCAAAAAAAACTATCTCAATTTCAATACTATTATCAGTTTCACTTTTTCGCAAAAGTTCAATTCTATCCACATCTTTTTGTTCTCCTACACAAGAAATTATAATTGAATATTCTTTAAAATCTACAATGGGTACAGAAATTCCAGGCTTACGGGTCCTATTAAGTTTTGAAAAAAAATTATTTAAAGATTTTTGGTCATCTATCTTTAGATTGAAGGGTTCTTCTGTTGGAAAGTAACTATCCTCTATAATCACAATCATGTCCTGAGCATCGTTATTATTTGATTCGGGCAAGGCTTTTTGTTTACTCTTACAAGATAAAATAAGAATACCTAAAATTACAACATAGCGGAACATAGATTAATATGAATTTTTGAATCGAGACTTATAGGCCCTTTCATAAACATCTTCATATAAGGGTAGTATATTTAAAATATCAAACTCTGAAGCCGTTTTCTGAGCCTTATCTTTAAATTTTTCTAAGATTTTATCGTCACTTAATAAGTAAACTGCATTTTGTGCCATATCATCTACTGCTCCAACATCACTTAAAAAACCTGTTTCACCATGTTTGTTCACTTCTGGAATTCCTCCGGTATTGCTAGAAATTATAGCGACCTTATTAATCATTGCTTCTAGTGCAGCAAGGCCAAAACTCTCAGTTTCAGAAGGCAGCAAGAACAAATCTGAAAAGCACAGAATTCTATCTATTTCATTACTATTACCTAAGAAAAGTACATTATCTGATATGCCTAGTTCTTCACATAATTTCTCTGCGTTTTCCTTTTCTGGTCCCTCACCAACCATAATTAACTTAGAAGGCACTTCTTTTAAAACCTTATTGAATACATTAATTACATCTGGTATTCTCTTTACTTTTCTAAAATTACTAATGTGTGTGATTATCTTCTCATCTTCATTGGCCATTAACGTGCGTTGACAATCAGTATAACCAGCACTATACTTTTTTCGGTCTATAAAGTTTGGAATAACGTTAATCTCTTGTTCAACATCAAAAATGTTTAACGTTTTTTGTTTTAGATCTTCAGAAACGGAGGTGACCACATCAGATTTGTTAATACTAAAAGTGACGGCGGACTTATAAAAAGGATGGTTACCAACTAAAGTGATATCCGTACCATGCAACGTGGTAATCATTGGTATGTAGATTCCATCTTCTTTCAACATTTTTTTAGCCATATAACCTGCATATGCATGAGGAATAGCATAATGCACATGCAATAATTCGATACCATAAAGTTTAATCGTATCTACAAGCTTACTTGATAAAGCTAACTCATAAGGTTGATACCTGAAAAGTGGATAATCAGGAACATGCACCTCATGAAAGTGAATATTGTTGTTTAATAATTCTAATCGAACTGGTTGACGGTAAGTAACAAAATGCACTTCATGTCCTCTTTCTGCCAATGCAATTCCTAATTCTGTCGCTACGACACCACTACCTCCAAAGGTGGGGTAACATACAATCGCTATTTTCATAGGTGTAAAATTAGGGTATTAATTATTGACTAATTGATAAGAGAATCATAAATAGCTTGTTGAATACGAGTTCGAAGGCCTGATTTGACTAATAGATTATTTCTCATACTAGGATATGTTCTATTCGAAAGAAATACATAAACAATTTCTTCATCGGGATCAGCCCAAGTATAGGTACCTGTAAAACCGCTATGCCCAAAACTCTTTCTTGAAACACAGCCACATGTAGGACCTTTATCTTCTAACTGAGGTTTATCAAAACCTACTCCCCTTCTTACATCTTTATGACAGAAATAACAGGTATTGAACTTCTTGACCGTTCGTTCATCAAGAAAACGCTCTCCACCATAATAACCACCTTGTAAATACATCTGCATAATTTTAGCTACATCATTCGCATTACTAAAAAGGCCTGCATGACCACCTACTCCACCTTGCATTGCAGCCCCCATATCATGAACATAACCCTGAACAGTTTGATAGCGGAAATAGTCATCTTCTTCAGATGGTACAATTTTATCTTTTTCAAAATTTTCTATAGGATTGTACCCAGTTCTGCTAGCCCCAATTGACTTAAATAAAAAATTATTGACTAAAACATCTAATGAATTATCATAGGTGTCTTCGATATATTTTTTAAATACATAGTAAGCTACATCACTGTAACGATATCGATTTGATTTAAGCTCTTGTCTACCTATTCGATTATAAATAGAATCTTTATAAACATTGGCCAAGTATAATCCATCACTAACTTTTATTGAATAATCTTCCGTTGGAACATTCTTATAAAACTCAATTGATGGTTTTCTATTTTTATCCAAAGTACTTACATAAAATGCTATCCATGACGGTAATCTTCCATAATGAGATAATGCTTTTAAAACTGTGACATCTTTCAATTCAGATTCTTCGTATTCAGGTATAAGATCTTGAAAAGTATCATTAAGTTTTATTTTTGATTCTTCTTCCATTTTCATTATCATTGGTAAGGTTCCCAAAATTTTAGTTAACGAAGCTAAATCATACATATAATCATCGGTAATACTATCCTTAGCATCATAAGTGGGTTTACCAAAGCTTTTATTATAAATAACTTTACCTTTTCTAGCAATCACTACTTGCGCTCCGGGATACATCATAGAATCAATTCCCATTAACATAAGGCTATCAACAGCAGCTAATCTTTCAGAATCAATACCTACTCTTTCAGGAAAACTGTACCCTAAACGAGCAATTTCTTTAATATCAACGCCTGAATTAACTGGGAAAATCCAATTGGCAGATACTGGTAATCTACCCTTGGTAGAAATTGCACCGAAAATGGCTTCAGCAGTTTTTTCTTGGGCCATTTTACTGTTTTGATAACCAACTACCACACCATCAATGGTATCAAAATTAACAACATCAAGTAATGCATATGGTTTAGTAAATACTGTTAAAATAGTATTACTAGTGCGTAGCCTAGAAATTTCTTGAAGCCAAAAAAGTTCGTTTTTTGAAAATTTATGACTCTTCCAAGGGCTTTCATTATTTTTATGTAATCCTATGATAACAAGGTTATATTCTTTTAATTTTTCTTTATAACCGGAAATATCCTTTGCCTTAATTTCTGTTACCTCCCCATACTTTTTTAAAGAATTAAGAAAACTATCACCCGATTCTTCTCCAAAACGGACATATGCTATTTTCTTATTATCTAGTTTTCTAATTGGTAATAAGCCAAACTTATTTTTGACAACAGTGATAGCATTTTCTATGGCCTTCTCATAAACCAGGTCATTCTCTTTGTGATTCAAATCTTGATAAAGATTATTTAAATCGATTGGGGTAAAATTATTTAGTCCCGATTTATATTTGGCCATCAAAATTTTCTTAACCGATTCTTTTAACCGTTCCTCTTTTATTTTGCCCTTCTGATAAGCCTTTAAAATCTTTGCTTTTGCATTTAAAACATCTACAGGCATTAATAACATGTCATTACCCGCATTAAAAGCTGATAACTCCACTTCACCCTCTGGAGCAAATTCTGAAACCGCTTTCATATTCAAAGCATCTGTAAATACAAGACCTTTGAAACCAAGTTCAGTTTTTAGTAAATCTGTAATTATTGATTTTGATAAGGAGGATGGTGAACCTTTTTTCTTCTCTAAACTGGGAATATCTAGGTGGGCCACCATAACACTGCTAAGACCTTCTTTGATAAGTTCTTTGTATGGATAGAGCTCAATACTATCCAATCGTGTTTTACTGAATTCTAAATAAGGCAAAGAATGATGTGAATCGGTTGCCGTATCACCATGTCCTGGGAAGTGTTTTCCAGAAGATAATACCCCCATACTTTCCATTCCTTTCATAAACGCAATACCACTTCTGGCAACATTCAACTTATCTTCACCAAAAGAACGGTTACCAATAATAGGATTATTCGGATTAATATTGATGTCAATATCAGGAGCGAAATTGATATGAACACCTAAACGTTTTGCATGTTTTCCAACCTGACGACCAACTTCATAAATGGCTGAATCGTTTTGAATAGCACCTAAGGTCATATTCCACGGAAAGGCATAAGTTGAATCTAAGCGCATTGCAAGCCCCCACTCGGCATCCATACCAATTAACAAAGGTGTTTTTGAAGCCTTTTGATAAGCATTGGTTAATTTGGCTTGTCGCATTGGACCTCCCTTTGAAAAAATAACCCCTCCAATATGATGTTCACGAATTAATTTTTCAACCTTATCTGTAGCATTCTTATTTTGATTTGAAGCAACACTAACCATAAACAATTGCCCAATGCGTTCTTCTAGGGTCATAGATTCGTATTTTGAATTAACCCAGCTCTCTTGAGCTAATGTATCTGAAACAACCAAAGGATTTACCTGTGAGGAACAAATGTAAAAGACTAATAAAAAAAAGGTCAAGTAAAAGTTTCTCTGCATACTAAATTGTCTAGGGAATCAACTAATAGCATCTAAAAATATTGTATTTCATCGAGGAAACTGCAGAAAATAGGGGAAATCAAAGGTATTTAGGATGAAATTCACATAAATCGACCATGCCAACTGTCAGAAGCAGCTACCTCCCAGTTTTCTATATATTCTTGTTTTGTAGCGACCAAATTATTAAATACTACAGTGTTTTTGGATACTGCACGTTGCTTTGCCATTTTCTTAAAATCAACTAGTGTCTTATATGCTATAAATTCTCCTTGTTTATAAGAAACGTTCATTTTATCTAATAAATCTACTTTGTATTTCTGTTCCAAATTCTGTATAAAATGAACCGAAGCATCAATAGAACAACCTGAAGCACTGGATTGTGTTTGGTCTAAACCTAAAATAATAAATCGTTTGTACTTAATTTCAAAACCAGCCTTCAAATCACTGCCATGGGCCGTCCATTGCTCCAAGAATTTAGAAAAAGAATCATTTATCTCTTTAAGCTCAAGTTCAGAAAGACTACGATTACACTGATAAATCCAGATTCTTGCACTCCCGGGAAGTTCTTTAAAATTCACTAGCATAATTCTTTTTTTCAAATACTTTTAAACCAGCTCTACCAAAATTATAAATCTTCAACATTGGCAATTAATTCTGCAACATCGAGCACGGCAATAGAAGCCTCTTTCTCTTTGTTTTTTACTCCATCAGTCATCATAGTATTGCAAAATGGGCAGGCAGCAGCAATAATTTCTGGTTGCGTAACTAAAGCCTGTTCTGTTCTTTCAATATTTACATCTTTATCACCTTGTTCGGGTTCTTTGAACATTTGTGCCCCACCAGCACCACAACAAAGACCACGTTTGCGACAGTTTTTCATTTCAACTAATTCTGCGTCTAATTTGGCAATTAGTTCTCTAGGAGCCTCAAATACACTATTTGCTCTTCCTAAGTAACATGGATCATGATACGTAATTCTTTTTCCTTTGTATGTTCCACCCTCCAAAGTGATTTTACCATCGTCTACCAATTGTTTTAAAAAAGTGGTGTGATGAACAACTTCATAGTTACCTCCAAGACTGGGGTATTCATTCTTAATAGTATTAAAACAATGTGGGCAAGCCGTGACTACTTTCTTTACTTCATAGCCGTTCATAACCTCAATATTGGTCATTGCTTGCATCTGAAAAAGAAATTCATTCCCAGCTCGTTTTGCCGGATCTCCAGTACAGCTTTCTTCTGTACCTAATACCGCAAAACTAACGCCAGCTTTATTCAAGATTTTGACAAATGCCTTAGTTATCTTTTTAGCTCTATCATCAAAACTACCAGCACAACCAACCCAAAAAAGTACTTCAGGTTGTTTACCTTCTGCAAAAAGCGAAGCCATCGTTGGTACATTCATATTATTTTCCATTACAAAAATTTAAGATTCTTGAACCCAATTCAATCTATCCATTTGATTAAAAGGCCAAGGGGCACCATTGTTTTCTAAATTACCCATCATATTATTTAAATCAGATGGAGCTGCCGATTGTTCCATAACTAAATACCTGCGCATCTCCACAATAATTGATAAGGGGTCTATACTTACAGGGCATGCTTCTACACATGCATTACAGGTCGTACAAGCCCACAATTCTTCTTTGGAGATATAGTCGTCTAAAAGTTGTTTCCCATCTGGAACGAAAACTCCTTTGTTAGCGTCCATGTTTTTACCTACCTCTTCTAACCTATCACGAGTATCCATCATGATTTTTCTAGGAGAAAGCTTTTTGCCTGTTTGGTTGGCAGGACATTCTGAAGTACATCTTCCGCACTCAGTACAGGTATATGAATTTAATAATTGAACCCAGTTTAAATCTTGAACATCAGAAGCTCCAAATTTTTCAGGAACCTCGGCATCATCTGCTGGAGCGGCAAATGGATCAGCCGATGGGTCTAACATTAATTTAACTTCATTGGTTACAGCTTCCAAATTATCAAACTCACCTTGTGGTTTTAATTTACCATAGTAAGTATTAGGAAATGCTAGCAATATGTGCAAATGCTTAGAATAATATAGATAATTAAGAAAGAATAAAATTCCTAAGATGTGAAGCCACCAAGCACTTCTCTCTATAATAACCAAAGTAGAAATTGACATGCCATCGAAAAGTGGTGCAACAAATTGACTTACGGGAAAAGAACCGGCCTGCCGATAATGTTCGGCTCCTAGCTGTTGTAACTGAAAATCAGTTGCGTTCATAGTTAGAAATAAAAACATTAAAACTACTTCAATGTAGAGAATAAGGTTGCCATCTTTTTTTGGCCAACCATCCATTTCCGGTTTTATAAAACGCTTGAGCCTTATAATGTTTCTTCGAAGCCAAAAAACTACAACAGCAATAATTACTAGTAATGCAAGAATTTCAAAAGAACCAATTAAAAAGTCATATAAAGCTCCTAATGGTGCAAAAATTCTATGGGTACCTAAAAGACCATCAATAATAATCTCTAAAACTTCAATATTGATGATAACAAAACCAACATAAACAATAATATGTAAAAAGCCGGCAACGGGTTTAACAACCATTTTTGTTTGACCAAGGGCAATTCTGGCCATATTCTTCCATCGCTGTGATTTGTTATCACTTGCATCAATATCACGACCAAGTTTAATATTTCTTGAAAGTTTTTTTACGTTTTTGGCAAAGAAACCAAAGCCAATTGCCAAAGCAATTGCAAATATTATATTCGGAATATACTCCATATATTAATTTTCTTTAGTTGCTGCTGGATCGTTCTCTGGTACTTCATAATCCTTTTGTTTTTTCCCAAAAACAGAAACATTGACATACCTTTTAGGATTCAATCTAAAATCTTGTAATAACAAATCTAATTCTCTTGAAGCATTTGAAAGATTATTATAAAATTCATCATCATTAGCTAACTTTCCAAGAGATCCTTCTCCCCTTTCTATTTTACTCAATAATTCATTCAAATTATCAACCGTCCCCTGTAATCCTTTTATAGTTCCTGCTAAATCACTTTTAGCCAGTTCTTCAGATAATTCAGCAAAATTCTCAGTTATGGTGTTCACATTTTTTATAGAACTGTCCAATTCCTTTTTATTTGAAGCAAGTACATCATTTAAAGTATTTGCACTTACTTGAAAGGATGTCACAAGTTTATTTAAACCTGCGATACTTTGACGAAGTTCTAATTTAGTCCGAGCATCCAAAACATCATTCACATTCATCAATAAGGAATCTGCATTAGTTACTGCTCCTTCAACTTTCATCTGCAATGGCGTGAGTTTTTCTTGAACCAAATCAGTAATACCTGGTTTAACTGCTGAATTTAAGGTGTCTCCTGATATCGCCAATGGACTATCATCAAAAACAGGAATTATTTGAATTCCTTTACCACCAATGATTCCGGTATCATAAATTTCAGCCAAACTGTTCTTTGTAAAGCCGTACCCTTTATTTACTTTGAAAGTAACGATTGATTGAAACTTGTTGTCCTTAAATTTTATACTAGTAACATTTCCAACTACCAGACCATTAATCGAAACCTGAGTCCCACTTTGCAAGCCACCCACGTTATCATAGACGGCATAGAAGGTAGACGAATCATCAAAAAACGAAGAAGATTTTAAATAACTAAAACCGAAGATGACGGCTAGAATTCCTAAAACGACTAAAATTCCGGTCTTAACTTCTCTAGATAGTTTCAAAAGTTATGCTTTACTGTTCTAAACAAAATTAGGAATAATTTTAAGACAGCCTTACAATGTCAAAATCATTTTAAGGCTTCTTGTAGTGGTATTCGTTTACCTTGCTTATAAGCGACAATATACGAAGTAGTATATCCTTTAGAATCAGCCTTAGATTTTAAAGCTTTTGCTTCATGATAAGAATTTGTATTTCCATACATGTATCGATATAAATTGCTAAATGCTTCTTTAGAAATATTATCAAGGCCATTAAAATTTTTCGCTTCTAAATTTAGAACCTTAGCGCTCGCCATTAATTGTACTTTAAATGTTATACCATCTGCGCCTTGGATTTTGGTAGTTGAAGAAGTTATCTTAGACTCTTCCTTAACTTCTTTAATCATAGGTTTGGTTACCGATTTTTCTGATATCTTCTCAACTGAAATATCAGCATCAACCACATCTTCCTTTTTCTCAACCGGTGTTAATATTTCCAGACCATCTTCTTTAGTTTTTGAAGCGGTCGTATTTTCTGAAATTGTTAAAGGTTCTATATTGGCACCAACACCATCCTTATAAGAAAGTATTGCATTGGCAATAGCAGTTCCCATCTCTTTTTTCCCTTTAGTAGAATTCAGATAAGAGCCTTCATTTTTATTAGTTAAAAAACCAGCTTCAATAAGCACGCTTGGCATAAAAGTTTGATGCAATACAATAAAGCCTGCTTGTTTAACTTTTCTATCTTTTCTTTTAAGCTTAGAAGTAAAACTGGTTTGTAAAAGTTTTGCAAGCTCAATACTTTGGTCCAAAAACTCCTCTTGCATAACAGTTAAACCAATAACAGATTCTGGCGAATTAATATCATATTCAGAGTACTTCTGCTCATAATTATCTTCGAGATAAATAACCGAGTTTTCCTTTTTAGCAACTTCAAAATTCTGTTTGTTTGCGTGTAATCCTAGCACAAAAGTGCCAGCACCATAGGCATCTGAATTGTGCGAATCACAATGAACTGAAACAAATAAATCAGCGTTAGCTTGATTAGCTATTTCACCTCTTTTGAATAAGTCAACAAAAGTGTCGTCATCGCGCGTGTAGACCACTTTAATATCAGGATTCTTCTCTAGAACCTTACCAACTTCTAAAACAATGTCGAGTGCAATGTTTTTTTCTAGAAATCCATTTCCGAGGTTTCCTGGATCATGACCGCCATGGCCAGCATCTAAAACAACGACGAACTTATTTTTGGCGTTTTCTTCAGTACTATTTTTGATAAATGAATAATTAAGAAAAATGAATCCCAAGAGAATAGTGAAAATGATTCGAGTTTTAGCCATAAGAACTGCTTAATTTTAGTACCCTGTCAAGGTTAAATTTATTGTAATGCCAGATTAACAGAATAAAAAATATATGTAAGTTTGAACTCCAAAGACCGAGCCAAACTACTACAAAAATAGGATTTATCACGTTGCAAGCAAACAAACATCTCTATCTTTTCCTATTCCTATTGGTTTTCACGACGATAACTGTTGTAGCTCAAGAAGACCCTATTGTACCGTTACCTATTAAAGCTATTAAGGATACTATAACAGCGCCTTTATTGTCCATGAGTATGGCAAAAGATTCAATATCAGTCGATTCCGCAACAATAGATTCTACATCTGGGAAAAAACAACTCTTGTTAGGAAAGATTAAATACAAGGCCAAAGATTACGTCAAACTAAGCCAAAAAGACAAGAAAATATACCTTTATAATGAAGCTGAAATCTATTACCAAGATACCGAGCTAAAAGCAGGTATTATCATTATGGATTACATTAAAAACGAAGTCTATGCCGGAAGAATTAAGGACTCAACTGGGACTTATTCACAATTACCAAATTTTAAACAAGGTGATCAAGTTGTAATTCCAGATTCAATTCGTTTTAATTTTGATACACAGAAAGCACTTATTTGGAATTCAAGAACCGAACAAAGTGCTGGTTTAGGAGCTTTAGGTGGTCAAGACGCTATGAAAGTATTAGCTGAGGTTACCAAAAAAGAAAATGATTCTGTTTATTTTTTGAAAAATGGTAGACTAACTACCTCTAAGGATACCGTTGATCCTGATTACTACATCAAAATTAGAAAAGCCAAATTTGTTCCAGGCAAAAAGATAATAGCAGGTTTTAGTAATTTTTATCTCGTAGATGTACCTACACCTATCGCACTTCCATTTGCTTATTTCCCTTTAACGACTGGCCGCACAGCGGGGCTCATATTTCCTACATTTGGTAATGATCCAAATAGGGGGTACTTTTTGCAAAACGGGGGTTACTATTTACCAATTAACGACAATGTTGATATCACTTTGCTCGGTGACTTTTTCACTAATGGAAGTTATGGATTCAGAACACAATCTACGTACATTAAAAGATATAAATATAGAGGGAATGTAAACTTTAGATTTGAAAATCAGATTACGAGTCAAAAAGGATTTGATGACTTTAGTCGGTCTACTTTATATAACCTTCAAATCTCTCATTCACAAGATGCTAAGGCTAATCCAAATTCTCGTTTTTCAGCATCGGTAAACCTTGGGAGTAGTCAATATTTTACGAACTCTTTCAATCAAATTAATGTTCAAAATAACCAGAATAATAACTTGTCCTCTTCAATTTCATATTCAAAAACTTTTCCCAATTATCCTTCAGTGAATATGAGTTTGACTGCAACTCATAATCAGAATACTAGGACTCAACAAGTCAATCTAACATTACCTACTTTGAGCGCTAGTATGGAGCGTATTTTTCCATTTGCCAAAAGAGATGGGATTAAAAAAGGACTAATTCAAAATGTGAACTTTCAATATAATTTAAGGGCAGAAAATAGAATAGCTACAACTGACACTTTATTTTTTACAAAAAGAATGTTTGAGGACGCGAAAATAGGTGCTAGACATACCTTACCAATTAGTACTAACTTCAAAGTTGCAAAATATTTTAGTGTCACCGTTGGGGGTAATTATGAAGATGTATGGGCTTTTGAAACTTTTGAGCGAGGCGTTGATCCAGATAATCCTGACAGTAATACGGAAGTTGTTTTAGATACTATAGCAGGTTTTGATAGGTATAATAGATATGGACTTAGTGCAAGTATTGGAACAACCCTCTATGGAACTTTTAATTTTGGAGAGGATAAAAAAATACAAGCAATCCGCCACGTTATCAGACCACAGGTCGGATGGGGATATACACCCTCTTCTGAGCAATTCTATGACACCTATGAGGACAATGATGGGGAATTAGTTCAATATAGCAGATTTGAAGGCACCTTAAACGGAGCACCAAGTTTAACACAATCCAACTCGATGACTTTTTCGCTTCAAAATACATTAGAAGCTAAAGTAAGAGATAAAGACTCGACAGCTACAGAAGCCAAAAAAGTATCCATATTGAAGAATTTGAATTTTTCAACCGCTTATAATTTTCAAGCGGATTCTTTAAAACTTAGCCCAATAGCAATGAATGGTGCTACCAGCTTATTTGATAATAAAATGAGTATCAATTTCGCAGGTACATTGGATCCTTATACCATTGATAATAATGGCACCAGAATAAATACACTAAACGTTAAAAATGGTGGTAGTTTATTGCGTTTTACAACTGGTAGAATTGATGTTTCTTATTCTTTAACCAGCGCAATATTTGGTAAAGACAAAGAGGACGTTGACGAAGCAAAAGCCGTTAGCGATGAATATAGAGCTACAAGTGGAGGAAGTACAGACGATTTATTTGGTTTTGGATTGGATAATAGGGCAAGTAATGATAGAAAAGCAGAAGAAGATATAGAAAACCCACTTTATGGAAATAAACTGCCATGGGATTTAAGTATGCGGTTTGGAATGAGTTATAACAATACAAATCGTCAAGATGAAATTAATAGAGCTAACCTAATGTTTTCTGGTAATGTGTCATTATCACCACGATGGGATGTGCGGGTAAGTTCAGGATATGATTTTATAAACAATGGTTTTGCTCAAACCCAACTCGGCTTTAGAAGAAATTTAAAAAGTTTTGATTTAAGATTTGATTGGGTACCTTTTGGATCTAATGAAAACTGGTTTTTCTTTATTGGAATAAGTAGCTCATTATTACAAGATTTAAAATGGGAAAACAGAAGTCAACGTTAAAATCTCAATTTTTTCTTTAACCAATTTGTAACGTAAAAAAATGAAAACAATAATTACAACTAGTAAAGCTCCTGCGCCAATAGGGCCTTACAACCAAGCTATTTTAATCAAAGACACCTTATATATTTCCGGTCAGACTCCTATTGACCCAGCTTCGGGTAAGTTAGTCCAAGGTGATGTGAAAATAGAAGCAGAACAATGCATGCAAAATCTAAAAGCTATTTTAGAAGAAGCGGGAATGAATTTTGAGAATGTTGTAAAGACTTCAATCTTTTTAAAAGATATGCATCAATTCTCTCAAGTAAATGAGGTTTATGGCAGTCATTTTAATGCCGATACAGCACCTGCTAGAGAAACTGTAGAAGTTGCTAATTTACCAATGTTCGTAAATGTAGAAATCTCAATGATTGCTGTTAAATAGTACTTTTATGAAATTCTACTAGACCTTCAATAGGTCTTTGGCGAATTACACCCAGTATCAAATCATTTCTTTCAATTACGGTTGTTAATTCTTCTCTTAAGAAATGAGCTATACTACCAACAAAATTGATAGGTACTTTGGTCGCTAGTTCAAATTGCATGATATAATTATTCACAAATTGCTGAAAACCTTTGTCAATAACCCCTCGACAGTAAGGGTGTTCCTTATTCTCGATAATGAAACGAGCAAAAGTGGCTAAATAGGTATTTGGATTAGGTTGTTTGTATAGGTTATGCTTAATAACATCCGCCTCTAATTCATATTCCTTAGCAAACTTTATACCTAAATCTTGTGGCATTTTATGAAAATAATAATCACGAAGTAATTTTCTACCAAAGAAATTACCACTGCCATCATCCATTAAAATATAGCCTAAAGAAGTGACTTTTTGAAATAGTTGATGCCCATCGTAATAACTACAATTAGATCCAGTCCCAAGAATACAAACGATCCCCTGATGTCCAATTTTAGTAGTTGAATAAATCGCCGCAAACGTATCTTCACGAACCTCAGTTTTCGCATTAGGAAAAAAGTCTTTGAAAATTTCTTTCAAAAATTTTTTCATTCTATCGGTTCCGCACCCGGCGCCATAAAAATAGAGTTGCGAAACTTCTTCTTTATTTTTTGAAAGCTCAAAGTTATTGGCCAAACGGTCTTCAATAACCTCTCTAGTCAATACCTCAGGACTTAAACCTAAGGTTTGTGTGACAAATAGCTGCTCGCCATTTTTATCCAATGCTATCCAATCAGATTTTGTTGCTCCGCTATCAACGATTAAAACCATAACTACTTAAAATAAATATTCCTGAAAATAAGGAAATTACCCAAATTTTCAGGAATATATGAATTATATTATTTTCTAAAGACTTGAAACGTGTGATGCTAAATCTAACATCTTATTAGAGAAACCTGCTTCATTATCATACCAAGAAATTAGTTTGAAAAACTTTGAATTTAACTCGATACCTGCTCCAGCATCAAAAATACTTGTATGAGAATCAGAAACAAAATCTTGAGAAACAACGGCATCTTCAGTATACCCTAAAACACCTTTCATTTTTCCTTCTGAAGCTTCTTTAAATACTTTTTTAATCTCTTCGTAAGAAGTCTCCTTTTCTAAACGCACCGTCAAGTCTACAACAGATACATCTGCAGTTGGTACTCTAAAAGCCATACCAGTTAACTTACCAACTAAAGAAGGAATTACCTTTGTTACTGCTTTTGCAGCTCCTGTAGAAGCTGGTATAATATTTAACATTGCACTTCTACCTCCTCTATAATCTTTTCTCGAAGGTCCATCGACAGTTAATTGAGTAGCAGTGGTTGCATGAACTGTGGTCATTAGTCCTTCTTCAATTCCAAAATTATCGTCTAAAACCTTAGCTAACGGTGCCAAACAATTTGTTGTACAAGAAGCGTTAGATACAATGGTGTCACTCGCTTTCGCGTCCATATGGTTAACTCCCATTACGAACATTGGAGCATCTTTTGATGGAGCAGAAATAATAACTTTCTTAGCGCCACCGTCAATATGGTATTGAGCAGTTTCAAGAGTGGTAAAGATACCTGTACATTCAGCTACCAAATCGGCTCCTACTTCATCCCATTTTAGATTCTTAGGGTCTCTTTCAGCGGTAATACGAACAGTTTTACCGTTTACTACAAGATGTCCATCTTTTACCTCAACAGTTCCGTCAAATTTTCCATGTACAGAATCATATTTTAATAAATAAGCTAAATGTTCAACATCTAACAAATCATTTATGGCTACTACCTCTACATTATCTCTTTTTACTGAAGCTCTGAAGACCAGTCGTCCGATTCTTCCAAATCCGTTAATACCAATTTTTACCTGTGACATCGTATTCTTTTTAAGGTTTAATTTTTATTTTAAGTTGTCATAATATCAGAAACCCTGATTAACTCTTCATCAACAGGGGTATGTGCTTTAATTGCCTCACTTATAGGCGTCAATATTAGTTTATTATCTCTAATACCAACCATATAGTTCGTTTTATCTTCCATTAAGGCTTCAACTGCCTTTACGCCCATTCTACTTGCCAATACGCGGTCAAAACAAGTTGGGTTACCTCCCCTTTGCATATGACCTAATACGGAAACTCGAACATCATAAATAGGTAAATGTTCTTCTACGTAATCTTTTAATTGAAATACATTCTTACCCGTCTTATCACCTTCAGCGACAATCACAATACTAGAAGACTTTCCTGATTTCTTACTTCTTTTTAAAGAGTCAAGAAGACGTTCTAAACCTAAATTTTGTTCAGGAATAAGAATTTCTTCTGCACCGGCACCTACACCAGCATTAAGTGCAATATGACCAACATCACGCCCCATAACCTCTACAAAGAATAATCTGTTATGCGAACTTGCGGTATCACGTATCTTATCAATAACCTCGACAACGGTATTAATTGCTGTATCAAAACCTATCGTGTAAGAAGTACCTAATATATCATTATCAATCGTACCGGGGATTCCCATTACAGGAAAATTAAACTCTTCATTAAGTTTTAGAGCACCAGCAAAACTGCCATTACCACCAATAACAACAAAGGCATCAATACCTTCTTTTAGTAATTGGTCATGGGCCTTTTTTCGTCCTTCAGGCGTTCTAAACTCTTCACATCTAGCAGATTTCAAAATAGTACCACCCTTGTTGATGATATTATTAACACTACGAGCATTCATAGGTTTAAAATCACCATCAATCATCCCCTGGTAGCCGCGATAAATAGCGACACACTCCATTTTCATGAAGGCACAGGTACGTACAACAGATCTAATAGCTGCATTCATCCCTGGAGAATCACCACCAGAGGTTAATACTGCAATTTTGTTGATTTTATTGGTCATTTTTAATTTTGAGAGATCAAAACTAGCAAACTTATTCCAATAAAAAAATGACGTGCTGACTAATTTGACTTATCTCAATACCGCAAACGATTTCGTATCATCTTTTTATTGAATTGTGGGATATTTTATTGCCTTGGATTTACTTTCTTTGGATAAAATCTAATTAAACTGTCTTTACCCATAAAGTTAGAATTTAATTGAGGCTTCTCTACAGCTTCTTCTTCACTCTTCTTGGAACTAAAGATTTTCTTCATTAATTCTTTGAAATTATTAAAATCAACCTGATAAGACAAGCCAATACCTTGGGTATTGCCTTGTTGTTCACTTAAATACTGTTGAATTTCTCCTTGCCTATTAAAAAATTTAGCACTTAAGGTTCCATCATCATTTAACAGCACTTGAATTTCAACATCACCCGCAATTACTGTCTCCGTTGCCCCACCAACAGGAACACCAACGCGACCATTAACTAAAACACGATCTGATATTTGAGTGGTTACTGTTACCCCAATACGATCTTCTGTATTTACACCAGCATTAACATCTTCATAGCCCTGCTCATAAGATAAACCAAAATTGAATTTACTATCATCATTTCCACCCAGAACTTGATTTAAAAGACCTGAGGCTGTTTGTATTAAATTACCCGTTACCGCTTGTTGATTTAACCCCTGATCATTAAAGAATGTTCCCTGTGCCAATAAGAAAAAAGCATTATTACTTTCAATCGTTGGATCTAATAATCGATATTCCAATTCTGATTTAATCACAGAATTTGTACCGGGAAACTCAATATTAAAATCAATCGTTGGATTTTCTAATTCCCCCTCTAAACGAACCACAACTTCTGTAGGTATTCTTCTTGTAAAACCTGGATTATCTAATAACGGTGCGGGATTAGCATTTAAAGCATATACTGCTTCCAGTTTTAATTGAGCTTCTAAGGGTTCTCTCTCCCATAATATGGTTCCTCCCGGTCTTACTTCAAAGGTTTTGTCGATAAGACCTGCTCGTCTAAAACGATACTCTCCAGTAACCACAACAAACTCTCCAAACATGTTGAATTTGCCGTTTGTATTAATCTCAAATAACAAAAGTCCTTCGCCAGTTCCCTTTAAAGTACTACCACTTTCTCTATCAACGACAATTTCGACCTCTGCATCAGGTGTAACAGCCAAATCAAAAGCAAGTTCAAGACCTTGATAGTCATCTAATACACGTTCTCCTTTTATTATATTTGTAGCATCTTTTTCTATGAAATTGATAAATGAATAATCACCGACGCTGGTCACATCACTTAAAGGAATTTTTAGTTTTGTTCCCTTGGCGGAGGCGCCATCAAATTCTATCGTAAGGGCATTTGTTGAGCCAAATATACTGCCCGTTCCATTAACAAATCCGGTACCATAGTATAGCTCATCTTCATTGTATTCTTTATCTAAAATTAGAAACCGGTCATCATTTGTATCAATGTTTAAACCTAAAATCCAATCACTAAACGCTGTGTGAGAAATGGTCCCATCTAAAGTTGCTTTCGTATTATAATCAACATCATTCAAAATAATGTTATCAAAATAAAAAGTTTGATCATATAACCTAACCCTAGATTGCGGTGCAAAATCATAATTAACATCTAAATAAGGTATACCAATTCCTGCTTCATCTAAAGTCAATGTTCCATTAAAATCGGGACTATTAGCATTGCCTGTTATTCTAACATTTCCGTTAAGGAGGCCTCTGATATTTGAAATTATATCTTCACCTAAAGGAGCAAACGGCTCTAGTTTAAACTCGTTTAAAGAAGCTAACAAATCTAAACTGGTCTCGGTTTTTGAATTATTAATTTTACCACTAACACTGAAACGTTCTTGCCCATCTTCTGTAAGCCATGAATTCACTCCAAATTCTGTAAGGTCATTATTACCAAAAACAACAACCTCCATATCACCCATTCTCATTTCATTAACAGAAAAGTCTGTGATATCAAGGCTAGAAGAAGGTAGATATTTACCCTCTTTTTGAAGTATATTGAGAAACCCATTGACCTGACCATCTAATTTTAAACTATCTATGGCAGGTGTTATTTTATTAAGGGATACGATTTTAAATTGAAGCTCCAGATTCTTATACGTTGAGTCCGCTAATTCTCCTTTTAATCGAATCTGTTCATCTTTGCCATTATCCATGACAATTTCCTTAATTTCAATGCTATCTAAAGTTCTATTAACAATTACCTTGTTTTGTCTATTTCCAGATTTATTGAGAACCCAATTGTTATCCTTAAAATTTACCTCTGAAGTTTTTAAACCTATGACGGATTTGTTCTCTTCATTAAAGGTATGATAGAAATTTAGATTGTAACTATCATTAAACTGGCTACCCCCTTTAAATTCTGTCCTAAAAAACAAAGTGTCTTTTAAGGTCGTATTAATTAGATTAAAGTCTTTTAAATCATAATAAACAGTCTCCATATTACCAACTGACAAAAAGGTGTTGAACAAAGGATTTTTATTGTCAATTTTTAGTTCAATATTTTCTAAGGCATTCTTATAAGCTGCAATTTCAGGTGATTTAAAAGTTAGTTTAAAATCTCCTTCATCTGCGACAATGTTTCCTCTAATAAACGTATCTGGACCAAAGCGAACCTCTGGTAAAAATATACTTACAATCTTGTTGTAAATCTTAAAGTTGAAGTTTATTTCTTGACCATCAGATATTTCAAAAGGTTTATAGTTAGTATATATACTTCCTAACGAATTTTGAAAAAGCTTGCCTAATTCAGCAACCTTAAAATTCCCTTTCATATAACCCGTTATAATGTCAGGAGAAATGATTTGAATGTTTCTAATTGAATCTTGTTCAAAAGTTGATGAAATAGCAAAATCATCAAAATTATAAGTGTCATTTACATTTTGATAAATTGTATTCTCAAATTGAATATCACCAGTAATATTATCTAATGAATTACCCGCAATATCCATCCGCACATTTCCTTTAAAAACGGAGACGGGATCCGTTATAAAGTTTAGTTTATTGAAGTCAGCATAATCAACATTGGCGATAAAATTAAAATCATTACGCGCCTCACTAAAATCTGCAAGACCTTTAAAACTAAATTTAAAATTCTCATCAGTGCTGATTAATGACCCATCAAAAAGTTCTTCTTTTATAATACCAGAGACTTTAAGACCTTGATATATATAACCGTTAAAATCAATATTATATATCTCACCAATCGCTTCTGTATTTAAATACTCTGCAATAAATCCACGGCCTTCAACATTAACATCAAGCGTTGTTTTTCCAAATTTTTCATTTTCAATAAAGTCTCCTAAATCAAAGTCAATCAATGAAATAAAACCGCGGTATGAGGCATCGTCAATATTGTTGATATTCGTCATTTGAAGGTCAGCATAACTACTGCCAATAGCCGTGTTTAAATTAACTTGAACATCTAAGGAACTATCTGTTATTTCAGCCTCACCACGAATTGTAAATTGACCAAATTTTTGAAATGATGTAGGTATTGATTTCCCTAAAATGTTTGGTAGCAACCCTCTCAATTGATAATAACTTGAAGTGACATTATCCATGTTGGCAGTCATTATAAAAGGTTCTTCTTTCTTAAAAAGATTTTTAAAATTAAAGTCCCCACGCACGCCTGTGTTATCAGAAAGCAATGTCAAATCTGTAACAGTTAAATTATTTAAAACTCCAGAAACGTTACTTGAAAAGGTGGCTATTTTATCCGTTCCAAATTCATTGAAATAGGCATTAATTTCGTTGAAGGCCACGGTAGATTCTTCAAAATTTGCCTTTACATTGACTTTATTTAAAAAATCTCCAAAATCTTCTCTATTATAATCAAATTGCAAATTGCCTTTTAAGGTTGATTCTTTTGTTTTAATAGCTAAAGAATCAAAACGCATTTGTTGTTTGGTGTACTTGAAGGTAGTTGCTAATTTTTCAATTTTTAAGTTTCTTTTACTAAGCAGCGACAGATCATTAATCATCATTCCTACTTCCGGGCCAATAATTTGAAAATCAGTAGCATTAACTTTTAAATTTTTAAATTGTAATATTTCTTGATTTTCGAGATTTTCATCTACAAGGGAAAATCGACTTTCAAAAAGATTTATTTCAGAAGAAGACATGAAAAATGGAGGAGTGCCTGGGGCTCTTGGTTTACCATCATCCAATTTGTCAACAAACACATCTAAATTGGTATCTCTTTGACCCTCATAGGTCTTCAACTTAAAGAATAGCCCATCAACGTCAACATCACCAAACTCTAACCTTCCATTAACCATATTACGAAGGCTTAAAACTGAAGTGGAAAGCTTTTGAATATAAAAAAGGGTGTCCTTTTGGTAGTCTTCAACGTAAATATCTTTGATGGTAGCTCCTAAAGTGAAAGGCGAAAATTGAACCCTATCAATATTGATATTGGTTCCAAATTCTTTATTCAGGCTTGTGGTCGCTTTTTTGGCAATTTTGGTTTGAACAATAGGTAAGGAAAAAACAATGGTAGAAATGACTAGAATCAGTAAAAGTACCAGCACAATTCTAATCAGTATTTTTCTAAGTTTTTTGATAGTGATTTACCTTTTATCTTTGCATCGTCAACTTTTGTTCCAAAATAGGTGAAAAGTCAAGAAAACTTTATACTGGCCATAGAATCTTCATGCGATGATACTTCTGCAGCAGTGCTACGAAATGATAAAGTGCTTAGCAATGTTGTAGCTACACAGGCTATACACCAGCAATATGGCGGTGTTGTACCCGAGTTAGCATCAAGAGCGCATCAGCAAAATATTGTACCCGTAGTACATCAAGCATTAGCCAAAGCAAATATCGACAAAAATCAACTATCGGCAATAGCCTTCACTAGAGGTCCAGGACTAATGGGATCTCTGCTAGTTGGAACTTCTTTTGCCAAGTCTTTAGCTTTGGGTCTTGATATTCCTTTAATAGAGGTTCATCATATGCAAGCCCATATTTTAGCACATTTTATAAATGATGAAAAACAATCTCAACCCTCTTTTCCTTTCTTAGCCATGACCCTCAGCGGTGGACACACTCAAATTGTTCAGGTGAACAACTATTTTGACTTGCAAATATTGGGACAAACTTTGGATGATGCTGTTGGAGAAGCTTTCGATAAAAGTGCAAAATTACTTGGCCTTCCCTACCCTGGAGGACCTTTAATTGATAAGTATGCTCAAGAAGGAAATGCACAGGCTTTTATTTTTCCCAAACCTAAAGTTGAGGGTCTCAATTTTAGTTTCAGTGGATTAAAAACAAGTATTCTCTATTTTGTTCAGAAAAGTGTAAAAAAGAATCCAAAGTTTATTGAGGAAAATCTTAAAGATATTTGCGCTTCTATTCAATTTACAATCTTAGAGATCTTAATGCAAAAGTTGAAGCTTGCCGTAAATCAAACTGGAATCAAAGAAATTGCTATTGGGGGTGGAGTAGCCGCAAATTCTGGTATACGTTTTAGATTAAAAGAAGCTGAAAAAACATTAGGATGGCATACTTATATTCCAAAATTTGAATATTGCACCGATAACGCAGCTATGATTGGTATTGTTGGATATTTGAAGTTTTTAGAAGATGATTTTGCTGAACAAAACATAACAGCTAAAGCCCGATACAGTTTATAGATTATGCCTTACGATGAAAACCTAGCCAAAAGAATCAATGTAGCATTGAAAATTTTTCCTGAGAAGTTTACAGAAAAAAGAATGTTTGGTGGCTTAGCCTTTTTATTAGAAGGAAAAATGACCGTTGGAACTATAAATAAAGAATTAATGGTTCGTGTGATTCCAGAAAAAATTAGTCATGAACTTCGCAAGAACTTTGTCCGACCAATGGATTTCACGGGTAAACCTATGAAAGAATTTATCTTTGTTACGGTAGAAGGTTATCACACCGAAGAACAATTGCAATATTGGATTGAACTCGGTGTTGAACATGCCAAGAATAAATTAAAGAAATAATATGCAGCTCTTTTACAATCCATCATTAGATAACAGTTTTAAACAATTCTACTTTACAGCTGAAGAAAGTAAGCATATTGTAAAAGTACTTCGTAAAAAAGCTGGAGACATACTGTACATAACAAATGGCAAAGGTGTCTTGTTTGAAGCAGAAATTATTACCGCTGATATTAAAAAGTGTAAAGCCCAACTTATTTCAGAAGATAAAACTATACCAAAATCCTACTCGCTACATTTGGCTGTGGCACCCACAAAGATGAATGACCGTTTTGAATGGTTTTTAGAAAAAGCTACCGAAATAGGAATTAGTGAAATAACACCAATTTTATGTGAACATTCAGAACGAAAAATAATCAAACCAGAAAGGCTTGAAAAAGTACTACAATCCGCTATGAAACAGTCTTTGCAAACTGTCTTGCCTAAATTGAATCCATTAGTAACATTTGATAAATTTTTAGAACAAACCAAAGGCAATTTAAAACTAATTGCTCATTGTGAAAAAGGAGAGAAAGTAGAATTAAAAAGAAGATTACAAGCCGATAAAGATGTAGTAATCCTTATTGGGCCTGAAGGTGATTTTTCAAAAAAAGAGATAAAACAAGCCATTGAAAGTAATTTCTCTCCTGTTTCTTTAGGCCGTAATCGCCTGAGAACTGAAACAGCAGCTATCTATGCCTGCACCGTGGTGAGTATCTTAAATAATTAAATTTTAGCTTTTACGGCTCCCGTAATATTTAAATTCTCATCTTCTAGAATTAACATTAATGTTACTTCTTCATTAATACTTATATCGCTAGGGATATTAATACTTCCTGCATCCAAAGCAGTTTTGATATCTAAATAGTTTTCTGCAATAACAATATTTGAATTTTTCAAAGTTCTATTTTTATTCTCTCCTCTTTTTACAGATGTAATTCGGTTGTTTAAAACTAAGACTGTTCTTAATTTTTTACCAGTCAACTTACCTTCGATTTCAAAATCAAACTTGATAAACGAATCAGTTCTTTCAATTTTAGATACTAACACTCTGTTCATTGCTGGTTGTTTTCCATAGGTCGCAATCTTTGAATTTAAAGTAAGTCTATCAGAACCCACAAAATGCTCGGAACCATTTATTACCATTTGCGGAGTGTAATTATTTCTTGATTTAAACTTTTGATTATAAGCTCTTTGTTTTAAGGTATAGGCCGATTTACTGTATGGATCATTCCATCCTATATAATTCCAGTAATCAACATGATAAGACAATGCAAAAACTTTATCCGGAAAATCATCCTTTGCCTTTTCTAACAAAACATCTGCCGGTGGACAACTAGAACATCCTTGAGAAGTAAAGAGTTCTAAAACCACAATTGATTCAAATTCATCAATATTATTAGGCTCTTTTGCAATTGTAGCTTCATCTTTATTTTGATAAAAAGCCATTGTTGCTAAGCCCACCAAGACCACAATTGGAATTATGATTTTTTTATACATCTTATTCTGTATTTTTGATTCTCTTATAGTATTCGTTTTTAAATGCAGCAACTTACCAAAATAGTAGTTTTTTTAACTTTTTTTGTGATGAACAGCCTTCAATCACAAGAAATTGCAATTCTAAAATATGGGGGTGGAGGTGATTGGTATTCTAATCCAACAGCCCTAACAAATCTAATTCGTTTTTGCAATGAAAACTTAGATACTACTATTGAAAATAAGCCGCAAACTATCGAAGTTGGTGATGTCAATATTTTTCAATTTCCACTACTTCATATGACTGGGCATGGTAACGTGTTCTTTTCAAATGAAGAAGCCCAAAATCTTAGAACTTACCTTCTAGCGGGTGGTTTCTTGCATATTGATGATAATTACGGGATGGAACCCTACATAAGAAGAGAATTGAATAAGGTATTCCCTGACAAAGCATTGGAGGAACTGGGTAGTGATCATCCAATATTCAATGAAAAATATGATTTTCCGGAAGGATTGCCCAAAATTCATGAGCATGATGGACAACGTCCACAAGCCTTGGGTATTTTTCATGAAGGACGATTAGTATTACTTTTTACTTTTGAAAGCGACCTAGGTGATGGATGGGAAGATCCCTCAGTGCACAATGACCCCGAAGAGATTCGTTTAAAAGCCCTACAAATGGGGGCAAATATTATAGCTTACGTTTTTAAAACCTAACCAATGGAATCAAAAACCATATCTAACGGAATTCTTAGAGCAGTTCTTATAATTACCGCAATTGTTTTAACTGGCTACTTTTTACTTAAAATACAATCTGTCTTAGCTTATCTTGCTATTGCCGCTGTGATTGCTTTACTTGGCAGACCCATTGTCCTGTTTTTAAGAAGAAAATTAAAACTTCCAAATACGCTTGCAGTAATTTTAACTATGCTTTTAATGCTAGGTGTCTTTATAGGTATTTTGGCATTGTTCATTCCGCTAATAAACGAACAAAGTAGAAATCTTTCATTATTAGATATTGACGATTTAAAAAACAACCTAAATACGCTTTACTTAGAAATTGTTGATTATTTCGGAATCACAACATCGAATGTTAATGAAATGATTGAAGATTCTGATTTAGAAAAAAATGTTCTAGAAGGTTTGAATTTAAATTTTATACCCAACTTTTTAAATTCATTTCTAAACGTACTTAGCAATTTTAGTATTGGATTATTCTCCGTTTTATTTATCTCATTCTTCTTTTTAAAAGACAGCAAATTATTTCAAAACGGACTTTTAACTTTTGTTCCAAATACAAAAGAAGGAAGCATGGTGAAATCAATTGATAAAATCAATAATTTATTATCTAGATACTTTGGCGGAATACTTTTACAACTATTTATTTTGTTTGTAATCTATACAATTACCTTGCTTATTGTGGGTGTCGAAAATGCCATTGTTATTGCCTTTCTATGTTCACTATTTAACATCATTCCTTATGTGGGTCCAATCATCGGTGGAGTCATCATGATTACACTTACAATGACAAGCTTCCTTGGGGCTGATTTTAGCACCATTATTTTACCTAAAACTTCTTATGTTTTGATTGGTTTATTGATCGGTCAATTGGTTGATAATTTCTTTTCACAACCCTTCATATTTTCTAATTCTGTAAAGTCTCATCCCTTAGAAATTTTCTTGGTCATCATTATAGCAGGATTACTTTTTGGTGTGGTGGGAATGGTAATTGCGGTACCCGGGTACACCGCTATTAAGGTAATTTTAAAAGAATTTTTAAGCGATAATAGCATTGTAAAGAAGCTAACTAAAAATCTATAGTGTTAATTTGAATAAAGCTATTTTAAAAACTGGTGTTCAGGAGTTTATAAAAAATAATTGGAGTACTGACATCGTGTCAGTTTTATTAAAAAAACAATTATTTCAAGATATTACTCAAAAAGAGCTTGTTGAGCAGCTTGAAGCCAAAAAAAAATGTAAGCACAAACTACCCACCTGGTTCAAAACCCCTAAAATATACTACCCAGAAAAGCTACATATTGAACAAACCAGTTCAGAACAAACTGCTGAATACAAAGCGGATTTAATAACTGGAAAATTACTACTCGATATTACCGGTGGCTTCGGTGTAGATGACTACTTTTTTTCAAAAAAAATAGATCAAGTTTACCACTGTGAACTGAACCAAAAACTATCCAAAATAGCTAGTTATAATTTTGAAGTATTAGGTGCTAAAAACATTATTCTTAATAATGAAGATGGATTGGATTTTTTAAATAAAACTGAGCTTAGTTTTGATTGGATTTTTATTGATCCATCACGACGTAATGAGGTAAAAGGAAAAGTGTTTTTATTACAAGATTGTTTACCCGATGTTCCTTCAAATCTTGATAAAATTTTTGAAAAATCGAAAAATATTTTAATAAAAACGGCTCCTCTTTTGGATATCAAACAAGGTATTTCTGATTTAAAATTTGTAAAAGAAATTCATATTGTTGCCATTAAAAATGAAGTCAAAGAATTACTCTGGATTTTAGAAAAAGGTTTTAGAGGGTCCATTCAAATAAAAACCAGAAATCTTAAAACTAATTCAAATGAGGAATTTGATTTTATACTTGAAGATGAAAAAGCAACTCTTTCTGAAATTGACCTACCTCAAAAGTTTCTTTATGAACCAAATTCAGCAATTTTGAAATCTGGTGGTTTTAAATCTATAGGCAAAGCTTTTGAAATTAAAAAGCTACACGAACATTCTCATTTATATACATCTGAAAAGTTTATTGATTTTCCCGGGCGAAGGTTTAAAATAGAGAATGTATTACCCTGTAACAAAAAAGAACTTCAAAAACTAAATTTAACTAAAGCTAATATCACTACACGCAACTTTCCTGAATCAGTAGCAAGTATTCGAAAAAAATTAAAGTTAAAAGAAGGCGGAGACCATTATCTCTTTTTTACTACCAATTCTAACAATAAACGAATAATAATAAAAGGCCAAAAGACATAAAAAATAAGCACAAGGTTAATTAGTATGAATCCTTAATAATTTAGAAAAATCTCCTCTACTCGCATTCCCATTTAAAATTGGCAATTTTAGCATTGCTGCCAGCAGATAGGTTGTAATGCCACCACTCTGTTCTAATTGACCAAAACCCATGCTTTTCCATAGTTTCCTTAAGTAATTTTCTATTATTAAGGATTTCTATTGGCAAGTCCAGGTTATCATGATAGGCACGTTTTCCAAAAAAGTCAAAGTCCGTCCCCATATCGAGCTCATTACCTTCTAAATCGACTAAAGTTATATCTACAGCACCACCTTTGTTATGTATGGAACCTTTTACCGGATTTGCTACATACTGGGGGTTGGGCACTATTTCCCACATTTTATATTGTACAGAATTAGGCCGGTAGCAGTCAAAGAATTTAATTTTTACACCTTGTACTAAAAACTCCTTGTTCGCCTTTAACAAGGCTTTGGCTGTTCGCATTCTGGTGTAACATTCCGCACAATCGTATACTTTAGCTTTTAAAAAATTATTTTCTGTTGCATAACGCATATCAAAAACAAAATCGTTGCTAAAATCAGCCAAGCGAATAAAAGTACTATCCGCTATCCCTTCAAAAGAACGCAGTTCTTTTTGCTTAACTGGTAATTCAACAACTTCTAAGACTGTATCTAAACCTGTCCCAATTACTTCAACTGGAGTATTTTTAACCCGTTCTGCAGACCTTTTGCAAGCCGTTATACTAATTAACACGAAAAGAAAAAAATAACGTGTCATTAGTCTAATTTTTGATTGTTAATCCATTCATATAACTCATCGGTAGTATAAGCCCTAGCCCAAGAATTATGACCTACACCTTTATAACGAGTATACTTAACATCATAACTCATCTGCTTTAACTTAGCAACCATTTTATCCGACTCTTCAATAGAAATCACTTTATCCATATCTCCATGAAAAACCCAAATTGGGAGTTTTTTATCAATCCAGTGTGCATATGGTACAGGCGCCATACCACATACTACAGCTAATGCAGCCCATTTTTTTGGGTATTGAACAGCCAAATCCCAAGCGGCACTGCCTCCCCTACTTAGTCCGGTTAGGTAAATACGCTTAGGGTCAATTCTGTTTGTTTTGACAATTTCGTCAAGCAGTTGATTTACTGCATGAATATTCCACCATTTCCTTTTATGCGGATTTTGTGGCGCTAAAATTAAGAAAGGAAACTCTTTACCTTCTACTAATAATTTTGGAGGTCCGTTCTTTTTAATTTCTTCTAACTCAGCTCCTGATTCACCGCCCCCGTGCAGAAATAGTAGTAACCCAAATTCTTCATCCTCAGTCTTATCGTAGTCTTTTGGAAAGTAGAGATAGTACTGTAAGTTCTCTTTAGTAACGGTTTCATATTCATTGTCAATAAGACGACTTTGACCCGCGCAACCCGATAAAAAAAGAAATGAAACTGCAATTGATATTAAAATTAAATGTTTCATGACAGCATTTTTTCAATTTCCAACCAAGAACTAGCCCTTTCGAAACCTTCCGTTTTGGTATTATGCGGTGAAGTAAAAAGAATTCCTCTATTCTCAAATTTTCGTAAATGATAACTTCTATCATCAATTAAAACATCACCATTCAAAATATACTTCTCTCCACAAAGTATACGATTTTGCCATGGAATAAAAGGAAAATATTGATCAAGCCAATCTGACTTTTCCCTTAATGAATTAGGAAACTGCATAGCCGCAGATGCAATAAAAACTTCATGTTTTTGACTTAGTCGTTTTAAAACCTCTTGACTATGTTCAATGACTTTTAAGTTAATATAGAATCCCTCTTTTCGGGCATGTCCTCTAATATTTTCAATATGAGCTTCTGGCACTAATTGCCAAAAATCTTTGCCATCGCAATCTGACTTTGAAAAACTACTGTCAAATTCTTGGTTATATAAATCAATATGCCCTTGATAAGTATCAGCAATTACCTCATCCATATCTATAAAAATGGTCATCTTATATCTTTTTGTGAAGTTCTTTAAAAAGAGGCACAAATGGAAATATGTTGGCAGGAAGTATTTGAAGAAAAATATTAATGACCAAAAACGAAGGTAGTAGTTGTATCAAATTTTGAGTATAGAAACAGAAAAAGCCTTGTAAAAACAAGGCTTTATTATTCTGTGATCGCGAAAGGATTCGAACCTTTGACCGTCTGCTTAGAAGGCAGATGCTCTATCCAGCTGAGCTACGCGACCTATTTTGCGGGTGCAAATATAGTAATGTATAATTTAGTTTTAAAATTATTGGATTTATTATTTCAAAAATTAAGTTGAAACTAAGAAAAACTAAATTAGACCACGTCTTAAAAACTTAATTTGAATAAGCAATTTCTGCCCAAATTGATTGACTGCCTGGAGCTTCACACAACTTATTAACCCTTACGGTTTTTCCTTTATTGATGACATCTATTCTTTTCGAATTATCCGCACCGCAGTCGTTTATACCAATTGCTCCGTTCCTAATTGCCTTATCGTTCTTAAATTGAACATACTCTCCTTCTAAATGAATTTCTGTATTAACTGTATAAAGCTTATTGCCATTCGTTTCTTGATACTGAACATAACCTACATTGCTAAGAAGATTATCCACAGCTTTTATCAAATCAGCCTTATGAATTGAATCATATGGATTCTCTTGAGCATAATTTGAATAAGCTTTCAAGGTGTTTATTTTTTTAGCCTGTTGCCATAAATCAGCATCTGAAGCCCTTATAATAGAATCGAATTTAGCTTGTGTCGTCGATTCACTTAAAGCAAGTTTTTCTTTAGCGTCATTAGACAAACTCAATAATTTTTCTATCTCCTTTTCTTTTACCGAAGATTCATAAGCAAAATATCCTGCAAGGGCCACAAGTGCAAAAACGAATACCCACAAAATATTATTTACCGTTCTAGTTTTTTTCGAAACCTTGTCTAATTCAGCTATTCTTTCTTGGATTTTACTCATTATGGATGGTTGTTTGGTTAGTTGGAATTTATCTTATATAACGCTCGAATTCATGTTCTAGAGATAAAACATCTTTTTTGTTAAATTCAGATAAGCCCTTTTCCCATTCACTCACTTTATCTTCAAAATCATAAATACCTTCCATTTGTTTTTTTAAAGATTTCGTTTGATTTAAAGAAGCAAAAGTGAATGATGTAGGCACACCCATTATTGGTGCAGCGAATTCTAGCCGCTCTTTCAAGCCGGATATAGCATCAAAAATAGTAGCATCTAAATAAGAAACAGCAATTAAAGCCACAACTATGAGCACACCAAGGCCCATTTTTATATAAGAATTTCTAATTCTACCTTTAATTTTTATTCTGTGAAGATTAAAACCAGCCTTTAAATCCTCTAGTAAGTCAGAAAGATTTTCATTGTCTGAAGTACTCATTAGTTTAATTATTAGGTTGTTTAGTCGTGTATAAGTTACTGATTTTATTACTTAAGAAAGCAATTTGTTATTCAAAAATATTAAAAAGGGGTCGTCTTTATTATCATCATAAAGTGTGGTATAGACAGCGTAAGCATCTTTATAAAGATTCATTCTTGTTCTAATTCCAGCTTTTTCTGATGCCAAATTATAATTTTCTTTAGCCTTTTCTAACTGATTCAAATAAATACAAGCTTCACCCATTGTTCCAAATTTTTCTGGGCTTGGGTAATAATAATTTTTTGCAGCGTTAAAAGCTAAATCAGCATAAAATCTCACCTCTTTTTTACTTAAATCTAATAGTAGGTAAAGAAAAGCTATATTAATGCTATTTAAATAAATTTGTTGTTCATCTTCCTCTTTAGTAGCAATTTCAAGCGCTTTTTTATGGTGTTCTAAGGAAACTAAACCTGGCTCTTCAAAATTAGTCTCTAAATACTTTTCTTTAAATAGATTACCTAAAATATTAAGCAAATCCGCATCACCTGAAGTTTTCTTGTGATTTTCTAAAATATTGATAGCTTCATCTCTACGACCAAGGAAACTCATTGCGTCGAGAAGTTTGATTAAACCACGTTCGTCTAACTTTTCAATATTTGGTGCTAGTTCAGTAATGGTAGCTGCGTGAGATTCCAAATTTCTAGGAAAATTACTAAGTACAACATTCTCTGACATTTGAAATTTTGCAAATGGCCGTTGATTTATGGGCTCACCCGTGTTTTCATCAATGCATTTACTAGCTCTTTTTGGTACCTCGTCAAAAATATGTTCAACAACATCTGTTATGGTAACGTTGGGCTCTGTAAATGGCTTTTTGTGGTTACCTGAGATTACCTCTAATAAACATTCAGTAAAAAGACTATTTTCTGCATTTGGTAATCTCCAAGATTTTTGATTGTCTTGGCAAGATGAAATAACCCACATACCTCCTTTATCGTTTAACTTTTGTGCTAAACCCTCCATATTTAACAAACCTTCTTGGGTCATGCCCTCAGCATGGCAACAATCTAAAAGAAATACGATTTTGTTAGATTTTATGGCATTAATTTTTTCTGTAAGCTCTTCTGCCATCACCCAATGTGTAGCATAGTTTTCCGCAGTCATACCATAAGGTTGTAAAAAAAACTTATGCTGACTCATGTATTTGCCTCCATGCCCAGAATAGTAAATTAAAACCGATGAATCTTCATTAGTAGTTTCAATCAACTTATCCAGGGAATTTAATATCCCATCACGTGTTGCTTCTTTATCACAGACCAGAATGACATTATCCTTTTCATATCCTGCCAACTCAGGATCAATTAAAGTATCATAAAGTTTAGTTGCATCCTTAATAGTATATGGTAAATCATCACCAACACCTATTAAAAGAGCGTACATTTTAGACTTAGAAGACATTGAGCTTTATTTTAATTAGTCCCAAAAATTCAAAATTTTAATAAAATCTTGAGATTCTTTTACAGACTGTAATAAGACATCATTTTGATAACCATCCGTTGTATACCATTTACCATCAGCTACAGCTCGAAATAAATGATCAATTGCTTTGTCTTGATTGCCAATAAACGCATAGTATTGCGCATAGGTGTAATCGATATGACCATATTTAAATGAATCTCGATAATTCTCAAGTTGATTTAAGGTGGCCATAGCATTTTTTTTATCATTAATCATTTGATAACAAATTGCCAAGGTACCTAGGTGGCTATAAAGACCATTATCTTGTTTAATATTAGAATACTCTTGAAGGTATTTTGATGCTGTTTTGTAATCAGCCAAATAGAAGTAAGCATCTCCTAAATCTTTGAACTCATCTTTAGACAAATCATTAATGCCATTCAAAGATTCTACAACATTCTGAAAATGTTTTGTTGCCTTTTCAGGGCTAGATTGTAATAAATAAAGTTTGCCTGCTAAAAGTGAAAAGTTTCGCCAATCTGACGAAGACATGAGCAACTTAGTACTTGCTAATAAGTTATCAACTTTAGTGTCTTCAGTATTTGATTTAATATATGCCATTAAAAGAACACGTTTTAAAAGCTTATTTTCTTTAGTTTTTATAAATGGTTTCAATAATTCAATAGTCGAATTATAATTTCCCAATTCTATTTCTGATATACCCTTAATGTAATATCTAAACTCACATTGAGCACAATCTTTGGTATCAACATCACTTATGTTAATTCTCGAGTATATTCGTTCAACATCTTCGGGTCTATTTACAAATTGTAACGCAACGGTCATCAAACTTGAATTAGTATCTATATCATCTGGATACGTGTCATATTCATTTTTTAAATATTCATAAGTAGCTCTATTATCGCCCTCTAAAAGTGCTTCATACATGTTTAATAGATTACTTTGCCGCTTATTACTGCTTGGCTTTTTTCTCAATAAAGTCAATAAACTATCTGCTTTTATGTAATTACCCTTATTGTAGAAATGGGCAATTCTATTGACCTTTGGTTCAAAGTAGGAATCATCAGCCTTAATCGCGGCATTTATAAGCTTAAGATACTCTTCGTCATTACCATAAACAGCTTTAGCATTAAGAACATGTTGATAGGCTTCAAAATTTGGTGGTGTTTCTTGTAAATTCTCCAGTGGATTTTCTTCAACTACAAAATACCCTAGAATTCTTTGTTTTAAAGCTTCAATACACTCTAAAGGTGCTTGCGGATTACATTTTATTGGGTTGAAAGAGATAAACGTTTCGTTTAATTTATCATCTGTTATTGAAGACTGAAAGATTAATTCGTTTTTGTTTAGGTAAAAATTACCTGTAATTACTTTTGAAGGTTTCAAGTATTCACTTAAAACTTTTACTTCCGGTAAGGGCAGCATTGAAGCTTTAAGCACATTGGCATAGTCATCAATTATCTTAGGAGAAATTACTTGGGCGACCTTATTTTGGGTAATCCCATGCATTATCCAATCCACAGTCATTTTACTAACCACATCAAATTTTTCATCCCCAGTGTTATTGTCAAACTTTACAATAGCAATTTTATCGCTCATAGGTTCGCTTGAAAGCAATGGTGGAACGACAGTTTTTGTACTTAAAAAATTAGTGCGAATAATAAAAATAACAGCCACTAAGGACAAAAGGCCCAAGAAACCTGTAGAAACAAAATACATTTTTCTAAATCGTAAATAATCAGAGGGAATCTCGTTTTGACTAGTTAAAGGAGGATCTATTTCTAGTCCATTTTTAGAAGACGCTTTAGCGTTATTATCAGAAATATTAGTATTTGAAGTATTCTCTAGTTTAATTCCATACTGCCACAAAAAGAAAATATATAGTGGGAAACCAATAATTAAAATCAACAATAAAACCGTTAATGAAGACTTTGGCAGGTTCAAAGGATCTGCAAGTAATGAAACCACTTGAAGCAATACCCAACTAGATACTACATAAATTGAAAGTCGTTTGAAAACATCCTTTTCGCGACACTCAATTAAAAACTCACTAAACTTCATTTGGTTTGGTTGAATAGGCCCTCCATTTAGCCAATGATTAATCAGCTAAATTTGGATAGCGTTCTTATTTTCACTAATATAGAACATAAACCACAAAAAAATAAGTATCATGCCGACTAAAGATTCCAACAAAGCTTCCTCTAAACCAGGAGTAAACATTGACCCAAAAACTGCTTCTTCGAAACCAGGAGTAAATATTGACCCTAAAACTGCTTCTTCAAAACCAGGAGTAAATATTGACCCGAAGGGATAAGCTTTAAAGTATTGTGAATAAAAAAGCCGAATACAAATAATTGTATTCGGCTTTTTTTGTTGGAATGACTGCAATTTAAAAATTACAAAAATTAAATATCTACATTACAAAATACTAGAAATTCAATGTTTGTTAACTCTATAAGTTCGTTGTCTATTGGTTATAATTGTAGTGACACGAGTATTTAAAGTAACCTCCTCTGAAGTTGTTTGACAACTATAGGTAGTATTTGAAACCTGTAATCTATATTGGTTACCATTTAGTGACTGAGTGATATTTGTCAAACTTAGTGTGGCGGTAGATGTGCCACTATAAATTCCTACATCTGTTAAATCATCCCAATCAGTGCCATTGAAGATCTGCCATTGAAAACTATCTGCATCGGCAGTCACAGCGGTAAAGGAGGCGTTACAACCAAAACAAACGACACTATTGGTAGGCTGGTTTATAAAAGTAGGGGCTATACCAGCCTCTAGAAAATCATAGATACCACTAGAGTCAGCATCTGCAGGCATTGTATAGCCATCAGAGTCTAGAACAGTTCCGTTAGTTGCATATCCACTGCCATCTACCTCACCATCGCTATCTGTATCTGTAAAACCTGCTTCTAAGACATCATTACAGCCGTCGCCATCAGAATCAATATCTATAAAATTAGGCACGCCATCACTATCTATATCATTACAAGTAGAAAGTGGTTCATAAATAGTAAAGTCATCAACGGTAAAACTTCCTCTAGAAATAGTTAGCTTATAGTCTGTTAAAGAAATAACACCTGAGTAAATCAGTGAGCCATCATGATAATAATTCATAGTACCAGATGCTAAAATTTCTAACTTGAATGAAGTTCCTACTATAATTGGTAACTGCCATCCACGGTTTATGGCTCCATGCCGAATGTACATACCATTACTCGCATTGAACTGAAATTTATATCCTCCATCATTCCAACTAGACGTTTCAGTTCCGGCATTTGGCAAGATTCCTATCATACCGTTTACGGCCGTTGAAACCGTACCTTCTATAGTAAATGGTACTGAAAAAGTTTGGTCAGAATAGGCATTAGCCCATGCGGAACCTGTTACTGCTAATGTACCACTCGATGGATTAGTCATATTAGCCGCTGCAGTGCCATGCCAAGTCAGATCTTCAGGTGTTACAAAACAGTTTTCATCTAAATCTGTTATACCATCATTGTCGTCATCTAAATCTAAAAAATCAAGGACTCCATCATTATCTAAATCAGAGCATTCCCCATCCAATACTGAAGTATTAGAACCAGTATAACCGTCTATACCGCTTGTCACCAAACCTTGTGAATCTACAGTGAGTGCAGCTGGTCCTAAACGACCATCTCCATTATCATCTGTAAATCCTGCCTCTTGTACATCAGTACACCCGTCGCCATCTGAATCTAAATCTAATCTATTGGGAATTCCATCATTATCAGTATCCAGTTCACCGCTACAGTCTGAGAATTCAATTCTCAAATCACTAATTTGAAATGCTCCTCTACTTAGTGTTATTTTATAATCAGTATCTGGTACCGTTCCAGTATAGACAATATTGCCATCATGGGAGTAAGTCATCGTACCATTTTGATCTATATCTAATATGAATTGGGTTCCAACAATAGAAGGTGCGTTCCAACCTGTGTTAACATTGCCGTGTCTAACGTACATTCCATTACTTCCGTTAAACTGAAATTTAAATCCTTGGTCATTCCAACTAGCAGTTTCCGGCATAAATGTGGGCAGAATACCCAACATACCATTACCAACTGAATTTACGGTTCCTATTATTCTAATTGGCAAACTAAAAGTTTCGTCTGAATAGGCATTAGCCCAGGCAGAACCAGAAACGGTTAAGAGGTCTGCAGTGGCTGAAACATTGGCCGCAGCAGCCCCATGCCAATTAAGCTCAGAAAATTGAACTTGGCAACCATCACTTTCTGTAGTATCAAGAAGGCCATCATTATCATCATCTAAATCCACCGCGTCTACGATTCCATCTAAATCACTGTCTACACAAGTCGCAATTAAACTACAGTCGGAATCAAAACAATCGGTAAAACCATCACAATCATCGTCAATACCATTATTACATATTTCTGTAATTGGACCAGATGATGTATTAGACGTTATTAAACTTAAAGAAGTACTTACTAAACCTACAGTTCCGTCAGTTGCTTGAACTGCACCTCCAGATGTTCCTCCTGTTCCTCCTGCTACAGCGGTGGTTACAGAGCCTCCAATAGAACTTGATATCACTATAAATCCTCCACCGGCACCTCCACCAGCTCCATGACTTCGAATGTTATTTCCACCATTTCCTCCTGAAGCTTCTAAAGTGGTATTAGTTAATGGATTAGCAATTTCAAGGATTATACTACCTCCGGCACCTCCTCCTCCGGATCCATCATTATTAGGTGCTTGAACGCCAGCTATTCCATTTGCTAGAATCTGATTTCCATTGGCTGTAATTGTTTGAGATTGAATAATAACAATTCCTCCTCCAGCACTTCCGGCTCCAGCTACATTATTGTTTTGATGTCCACCACCACCTCCTCCTCCAAGGAAAATTCTATTATCCGTTATTTGGTTTGTGACTGATTTTCCGCCAAAACCAATAAAAGTTTCACTAGACCATGTTCCTCCATTACCACCTAAACCATAGTTGGCACCACCTCCACCACCGTTATTGTGTGCATTTCCACCTCCGCCACCAATGGCTTGTGCTCCTCTACCGGTTTCCTTTGTTGTTATAACTTCTGCTATTCCCTCGCCTTTATAGCCGGCATTACCCGTACCTGCTTGGTAATAATAACCGCCTTGATTTCTTGTCGAATTATTGGCTGAAACGGCACCACCCCTAAATCCTAAACCCTGCACATCAATATTTGCATTTAGCGATACATTATTAGCGAAAAATATCAAGACGCCTCCAGTGGTTCCATTCCATGCCTGCGCTGTTAAGGTCCCATTAATATTGGCTGTATCATATTCGGGTATTCTAACTAACTGAACAGAACCTAAAACATCATAATTATTTTCTAATGAGTAAGTAAAGAAAATTGTATTACCAGAAATACTTTGGATCTCCTGTACTTCATATTGACCGGAAGCACCATAGTCAGTTACAGTTCCATAAGAACTTGTAGCAGATTCATTTATAATTGCCCCTTTCATTTGAATAAGTAAAACTTTATCTCCAGGAGATAAAGAGATGGTAGAGGCAACTTCAATTTCTCCACCTGATATACAGCTTATAGCTGTTACTGCAGTATAATCATTAATAACACCCGAAATATTTGTGGTCTGAGCAGAAATATTTAAACAACATACTAAAGAAATTACCAGAATAACATTGCTCAACAGAGTTGAATATTCTTTTGAATTCAAATTGAGGGTTTTCTGTTTACTTTTCAAAATTGCCCAATTACTAAAATATGTTCTGAATGTAATTAAGAATGCGTTTGGTCTTTTTATCATTGGTTGTTTGGTAGCTAGGGATAAATTTAGATTCCAAACAAAGAATTATAGAAAATTTGTTGTGAAACTATCGGATAAGATGGTATAGAGAACAATTTTGTTCAATATTAAATGAATTGTTTGAAAAAATATTAAAACTATTTGCTGGTAAGCTGCCTTAAATTAAGGTTTTAAGGCTCCTTTATCAAAAATTCAAGAGAAACTGTTTGTTCTAATTTCAAGAGCTCTATGTTCATTCATTTAGACGCATAAAAAATGAAATTAATTTGACGTTTTTGATATATCCGAATAATTAAAATTACTGTCTGGCAAATTTAAGAACGATTCTGATGAAGTATTATTGAGAGGATTTATATAAAATTATCAATGGATTTCTATTTTCATTATAGCTAAAAATAAAAAAAGCCAGTTCATAAAATGAACTGGCTTTTGTCGGGGTGGCAGGATTCGAACCTGCGACCTCCGCGTCCCAAACGCGGCGCGATAACCGGGCTACGCTACACCCCGATGGTTATCTTTAATTAAAAGAAATTGCGGAGAGAATGGGACTCGAACCCATGCGACACTTACGCGTCGACAGATTAGCAATCTGCTCCGTTACCACTCCGGCACCTCTCCTTTAATCTTAATATTTGTAAGAACCTGCGCAAAACGCGGATGCAAAAATACTTTTTCATTATCAACAACGCAACTATTTTTGATGGTTTTTTATTAAAATAATTAATGTAGTTAAAAAATCAATTTAGTACTTGCAATTTCTCCCTTTTCAGTAACCGTGCTGACTTTAATTTTAAGGTTTTTATAATCAATAGGTGGCGTAAAACGAACAGTAGCTTCACCGTTTTCATCAGTTTGAATATTAGGATTCCAAAAAAGTGTCGTGGCTTTATCCTCATATTTTTTAGGCCTTTTAGACAGTAACTCAGAATAACTATCAAAACTTAGAGACTCATAATAACCCTGAAAATTCAAACGACCTTCTTTTCTGTTAATATAATCAAGTCCAGCTGCACTTCTAGTATAAAGCACAATTGCACCACCTGAGGCTCGAGTTCCGTAAATAGCTGCCTGAGCACCATATAGTATTTCTATTCTCTCAACATCTGCACTACTGATTAAATTAATAATATCAAGAAGGGATGTGGGCTGTATTAGCGGAAAACCATCTATAACCCATAAAACCGGTCCCATACCAGCCGCTCTTGGCAGACTAAGTCTAGGCTCCAATGTACCAAATCCTATGACTTGCACCCCTGGTATACCCATTAAGAGTTGTGGAATTGTTACCGGTCGTTTTACATCTTGAAAAACAACTCTGTCCGGTACAGTTCCATAAACAGATGGGGTTGTTTTATTCTCTTTCATCTTTCTCTCTAAAACTACTACTTCCTCTAATTCTATCATATCGTCACTACTAATAGGTTGCCATGGCGAACTTTGAACCGCATCGCGGTTTTTCGTCTTTTTAAAATCAAGTATTGATTTAGGTTTATGGTCGTCGTCATAACTTTCTTGTATGGGCACCAGTTTTACTAATCGAGATTTGGTATCGTCACCTTTTGTACGAAAAATCAATTCATTGTCACCTACTAATTGCAAATTTTCTATTCGTATTCGTCCTGAACCATCAGTTTCCAGCTCCTTCACTACCACATTTGCGTCTGAGGCGCTTAACATTTGAATTTTGGTGTTTTCTAACAACTTGTTGTTCAAATCATAGGCATAGCCAAAAAGGTCTAATCCTTTTTGAAAAGGGTATTTAATTTTATCTGGCAGGTTTTGAAAAGATGGGGAGCTATTTTCACTTGAGGTCAATAATTCTAAATCTTTTTTAAAGCTATTTGTTCTGGCTGAGTTTTTTGCTGTTTTAACCAGTTCATCTCGTTCCCAATTAAAACCGCTATTTTCTTCTATCTTAATCTCGTTAACTCTTGAAACTGTATTCGTGGCACTTAATGTTACTTGTGTAGCAACAGGATTATCATCACTATCAGAAACCTTAACCTTAAAAGCTAGTTCTCCACTCTTGCCATTTTCGTTTAAAGGAGCGATAGATAGCTTTAAAGTATTATCAACATCAATAAAAACTGGACGTTTGGAAACTTGTTGATTATTTTCATCAACCAAAGAAATTGTCATTACTCCAAAAGGAATTCCCTTTTTAGAAATTTGAAGCTCGGCAAGAGAAGTTTTTAAATCTAATTTTTTACTAAAATAAGTAACACCACCCATGATTCCATTAATCTTAACTACCCTGTTTGAAATCTCTGGAGAAGCCTGTACACGAATGTTTAAAAGTTCTGGATTTAAATTATTAACATTTAAAACATAACCCTTTTCATTCACCCTTGGCAACTTGAAAATACTACCATCGTTAGTTTTTAGCCTATAATTTTGATTGGAATTTGGTTTAAAAATAGTGGACATTATGCCATTATCAAAAGAAACTAAAGGCATTATTCTATTACCTTCTTCATCAATTATATCACCTTTTATATTTGCCGGATAACCTTCTTTTGTAGAAGCTTTAATCAGAAGCCTATTATTAAAGTTGCCAATTAAGCCACCTCCTTCTGGATGAAAAGAAACAACCACTTCTTCGTTATTGGTGAAAGCATCATCAACTTCTCCTAAAACCAGCTTTTTTATAGCATAAAACGATTCTCCATAATTTTGCATCCATCTTGTATAAGCTCTCAAAGTATAAGAACCATTCTCTAATTTTTTTGGAATTTCAAATACTCCTTCAGACATTCCATCCTGAATTTGATGGTATTGTGTTGCAAGAACATCTTCTGATTTGCTTATCAATTCCACCTTAAGCACTTTACTCAAAGTAGCTCTTACCCTATTTGGTCCTGTTAAAGTGTAGGCCTTAAAAAATAAAGGACTTCCTTCGTTTACTATTGGTTTGTCTATGTGTAATAATATTCGTTCTTGCCAAGTGATTAATGAATCTAGCTCGTTTTGCTGAAAATCCTCCGGCAAATCCGATTCAAAGTAGACTTCTAAATCCTGTAGATTTGGCCCTCCTATTTGAGCTTTGATTGATGATGGAACAGTTAAAAAGCAAAAAAATAGACCAATAGAAAGAGTAGTTTTTAAATTCATAGCTTTAGTTTTAAAATCAATAGTATTGCACGCAATAACAACAAAATTACTAAAAAAAATATGCTATAACGTATGATTTAGAATAATTTAACAACAGCAAACGGGAAGAATCAAAATCTAGTAAACCTCTGTATATTAATTTATTACACTAACCCTTAGGCCTTATTCGGGGTATTCAACTCTCAAATGGTAAATGTTAGTGAGTTTTTGCTTAAGTACTTTTTTAACCATTTCAATTTCTTTAAAAGTAATATTCGCATTTAAAAATTGATTAGCCTGCATTTGCCCTTTCACAATTTTTTCAACAAACTCATCAATCATTAAATAGGTTGGAGATTTTAAACTCTTTGAAGCGGCTTCAACCGAATCTGCCATCATTAAAATTGCAGTTTCTTTTGAAAATGGTATTGGCCCAGGATATCGAAATTGTGCCTCGTCTGCTTCTGGTTCTAACTCTTGCTGTTTTTTAAAAAAGTAATATACGAACGATGTACCGTGATGCGTTCTCAAAAAATCTATGACTCTATCTGGTAAACCATTTTTTCTAGCCAGCTCAATTCCTTCAATAACATGGTCAATTATAATCTTAGCACTTTCTTTTGGTGGTAAATCGTCGTGCGGATTAACATTAGTGATTTGATTTTCACTAAAATACGTTGGGTTATTCATTTTACCAATATCATGATATAAGGCCCCTACCCTAACCAGCATTGAATTCGCACCAATTTCATTGGCAGCAGCTTCAGCTAAATTCGCAACCTGCAAAGAATGATGAAATGTACCAGGTGCTTTATTCGAAAGTTCTTTTAAAAGCTTTGAATTGGTATCTGAGAGTTCTAGAAGCGATACATCACTGACTAGACCAAATATCTTTTCGTACAAATAAATTAAAGGCTGTGCGAAAAGGGTAATCATTCCGTTCAATAGAAAAATTCCAAATGTTACTAGTTCGATATTCTCAAGATTTCCTTCATGAATGGTATGAAAAGCAAAATATCCAATGATATAAATCAATGTTATCTGACCTACAGAAATAAACAGATTAGCTCTTTTATATAGCTCAGAAACTGTCAGTATAGTGACAATACCTGCAATTATTTGCAAAAAGATATATTCAAAGCTATTGGGGACTACAAATCCTAAAATAAGAATGGTTAATACATGAACAAATAAGCCCAACCTAGCATCAAAGAAGTTTTTAAGAATTAATGGAAGTATACAAAGCGGAACCACGTATACGTAGTTTTCATTATTCTTAACTACCAGGGTAGTAATAAAAACCATTAATAATACATTGACAAAAATAAAAGTCACCTTCGTATTATTTGAATAAATTTCTGGTCTATACTTCTTAAGAAATAAGAATAACATGATTAACACCAAAGCCACTAGAACCGTATAACCGAATAGAATAAAATAATAGTTGCTTCCCTTCCAAAGTTCTGACTCAAATTCTGTTTTTAAAGAATTAAGGATATTGTAGTTTTCTGATTCTACCACCTCCCCTTTAGCGATAATCAATCTTCCTTCTAACACATCTCCTCTTGTAAAAGATATCTTTGATAATTCGTCTGCAAGTGCCCTATCTGATAAGTCTTTATTATAAAATGAATTTGGTTTAACCTGTTCAAAGACTGCGGTAATCAATTTAGATCGTACTTCATCTGGAAAAACAGTTCTAAACTTATTTTGAATGATACTCTTAGCTTTTTCAAGAGTAATGATATCATCAGATTTTAATGAGCTTGCTGCATTATTAACCACAAGCATCACCTCACTTTGATTATCAGGTTGTTCAAAAACTCCATTAGCATAAACTGAATCTAAAACTTGATTTCCTAATTGAAATAGCTCTTGCTGTTTTGAGCTAGGTAATTCACTTGCTTGAAATAACGATTCAAATTCATTACTAAAATCATTCAGTGCTTTTTGATATATCGTATTGTCATAAGCGTAATAAGCGGCAGTTTTACTTTTTAATTCTTCTTGTTCATCTTCAATTTCAACTGCTGTCTTTTTAATTGAAAAATCAAAAGGAGCGTAAAGGTTTTCATATTGCCAAGGCTTTCCCTTTTGAAAGTCGTACTTAAACTTGCCGCCTCTCGGGAAAAAATAAACAATCAAAGCAATAGAAATGAAGTAAAGAAAATACTTGTAAAATAATGATTGCTTTTTGTAGAAGTTGTCCAACGATTTTCCCATAGTATCCTTGCCTGTTTCCAAAAATAGAAAAATGAACCCAACAAGCCTACCAATAAAAATTATATGCGTTTAATTTTAGTATTTTCGCATGATTAAATTTTTAATGATGAAGGAAGTAGTAATCGTCTCTGCAGTACGCACACCAATAGGAAGTTTCATGGGTTCCTTATCCAGTATTCCAGCACCAAAATTAGGCGCCACAGCCATCAGGAGTGCTTTAGAAAAAATTGATTTATCTCCAGGAATGGTTGATGAAGTTTTAATGGGTAATGTAGTGCAAGCAGGAACAGGTCAAGCTCCTGCTAGACAAGCAGCGATATATGCAGGTATTCCTGATACTGTGCCATGTACAACGGTAAATAAAGTTTGTGCTTCAGGTATGAAAACCGTTATGCAAGCTGCCCAAGCCATTGCTTTGGGCGATGCTCATGTTATTGTTGCTGGCGGTATGGAAAATATGAGTTTAATACCTCATTATGTGCACATGCGAAACGGAGTCAAATTTGGCCCCACTTCTTTAGTCGATGGTATGCAAAAAGATGGACTAGTTGATGTATACGACCAAAATGCGATGGGTGTATGCGCAGATGCTTGTGCAACAGAACATAACTTCAGTCGTGAAGACCAAGATAATTATGCAATCCAATCGTATAACCGCTCCGCAGATGCCTGGAAATTAGGTAAGTTTTCTGATGAAGTAGTCCCAGTTGAAGTACCTCAAAGAAGAGGAGAGCCCATTTTGGTTACGGAAGATGAAGAATATAAGAATGTAAGAATGGAAAAAATTCCAGCACTACGACCAGCTTTTACAAAAGAAGGAACGGTAACTGCTGCTAATGCTTCTACTATAAATGATGGGGCTGCTGCTCTAGTTTTGATGAGTTCTGAAAAAGCAAAAGAGCTAAATTTAAAACCATTAGCAACTATAAAAAGCTATGCAGACGCTGCACAAGAACCAAAATGGTTTACAACAGCACCAGCGAAAGCCTTGCCTAAAGCTTTGGATAAAGCTAAAATCAGCATTAAGAATGTAGATTTTTTTGAATTCAATGAGGCTTTCTCAGTAGTTGGTTTAGCGAACATTAAACTACTTGGGTTAACTGACGAAAATGTTAACGTCAATGGTGGGGCTGTTTCACTTGGTCATCCCTTAGGTTGTTCAGGGGCTAGAATATTGGTGACACTCATTCATGTTTTGCAACAAAATAATGGCAAGATTGGTGCTGCTGCAATATGTAATGGTGGCGGTGGAGCTTCAGCAATTGTAATTGAACGCCAATAATCTAGTATTCAAATTCAATGCAATACGGGATTTGTCATTTAAGCGTAGTATCTGTCAGAAATGGTGCCAATTGCCATGACCAAATGGTTACCCAATTACTCTATGGAGAGCATTTTAAAGTCAAGGAAATAAGAAAAACTTGCAGTAAGATTCAAATCGCTTTTGACAAACTTGAAGGATGGATTGATAATAATCAATACTCATTTATTTCTGAGGATGATTTTAAAGTAGCTAGTTCTTATACTGACCAAAGACTAAGCACTGATTTTATTGCGCATTTAAATTGTAATGAACAGCTCTTGTCGCCATTGCTTCTTGGGTCACGAATTGATTTATCAAATTTATTGAACCATTCTTTTGAAGGAAATGCTCCAATAGTAAAAAAATCCAAAGAAAAATTAGTTGAAACTGCCTTACTATATTTGAATGCGCCGTATTTATCTGGTGGAAAAACACCCTTTGGAATTGATGCTTCAGGTTTAACCCAAATGGTTTATAAAATAAATGGTTTTCAACTTTTTAGAGCAACAGAACAGCAATCTACCCAAGGTGAACCTTTGAGTTTTATAGAAGAAAGTGAGCCTGGAGATTTAGCCTTTTTTGACGATAATGACGGTATTATCAACCATGTAGGAATCATTCTAAAAGACAACTATATTATTCACTCCCATGGTAAAGTTAGAATTGATAGAATTGACCATACTGGAATATTTAATGTGCAAGAGAAAAATTATTCTCATAAATTAAGAGTAATAAAAAAGTTTACTGCATAAAAAAGCCCCGACTAATCGAGGCTTCTATTCAATTTATTTTTTAAAAGAACTATTCTCCTAATAGCTTTTTAATTCTCATAAAGTTATCCGTATCACCAAGTGCTCCGTAAATATTTTTCAATTGAGCTAGAACACCTTCGTTATCAGGGTTTGTTTTAAGAGCCCCTTCTAAAATTTTTGCTCCTTCAAGAAATAAATCATCTTTCTTTTTCTTAAGTTCATCATATCGCGCAGTATCTGCTCTTGAGGTGCCTAAGGTATTCATTTCATCAATTAATCCATTCCCTTCATTTACATATGACGTCGAAAGGTTTAATTGTGCATTAACATAAGTTGGATCAATTTCTAAAACCTTGTTGTAAGCCGCACGTGCATCATCTAAATTACCTTGCTCCATGTTTATTACAGCAATGTTATAAATTAGATCAGGGTTATCCGGTGCCATTTCAGAAGCCTTATTCATTAAAGTCTTGAAACTGTCCTTATCACCCATGGTGTAATAAAGATTTGCCTTATTCAAAACTAAATTAACATCTGCAGGGTTATTTGAAATAGCATCATCATAAGCTGCTAAGGCTTTGTCATTCTTGCCCTGTTCTTGATAAATAAGTGCAATATTTTTAACTATCTCCGCCTTTTTTGAAGGAGTTACTTCTTCATTAGGGTCTTTATGTGTTCCAGCTTTTACATATAAATCGCGACTGGTTTTATCCATTGCTTCAACTTCGCCAGTAGCAACATTTACCGCAGTGAACTTTTTCTCACTACCATCATAATTAATATCTCTTAACTCTTCATAAAATTGAATAGCTTGATCATAATTATCTGGACCAGCATTGACGGCACTACTTGCTGCATAATACAAATAGATAGTATCTTGTGGGCTCAGTTTGAAAGCACTATACAATTTTGAAGCTCCTTCTTTATACTTCTTATTAGCATTATCATCTACAGCAGCGTTAACCAAATCAGCAGTCATTTGACTCATTTTTTGTCTAGCATCTGCAGTAAATTTCTGCTTTCCTGAAGCCTCCTCTACTGAAATGACCTTGTTAAAAGCCTCAATTGCAGCATCGTACTCAGATAAATTCACGTTTGCATTACCTAAAATAGAATAGTACTGCGCTTGATACTTAGCATCTGCTCCTTCCATCAAAGAAGCAGCACCTTCAAGGGTAGACTTTGCTTCAGCGGCATTACCACTTTTCATTGCCTTTTCAGCTGCTTTAATTTCATTTTTTTGTGAAAATCCTGCCATGGAAACTGTAAAGGCAAGAAGTATTAAAATTCTAGTTTTCATCGTTTTAACTTAATTAAAAATTTAGTGTTTATTTATTATTCTTGTTTTTCATCAGTATCATTATCAATTGCCGTGCCATCTTCTCCTTCTACCTCTATATCCAGTATATCGGCCTCATCAACCGCATCTTCATCTTTCATTACTTTGGCAACAGCAGCGATGCTATCATTACCTTTTAGGTTAATTAATTTCACACCTTGAGTGGCACGCCCCATTACTCTTAAATCTTCAACTCCCATTCTAATGGCAATCCCAGACTTATTGATAATCATTAAATCATCAGAGTCTGTAACGTTTTTAATCGCTACGAGCCCACCCGTCTTATCCGTAATGGAGATAGTTTTTACACCTTTACCACCTCTGTTAGTTACGCGATAATCATCGATGTTAGATCTTTTACCATACCCATTTTCTGAGACGACTAGTAAATTGTCTTCAAAATTGTGTACAGAAACCATTCCTATAACCTCATCGTCGTCATTGGCCAAAGTAATTCCACGAACACCAGCAGCATTTCTACCCATAGGTCTTGTTTTACCTTCTTCAAAACGAATAGCTTTACCTGATTTTAACCCTAAGAATATTTGACTTGTACCAGTTGTTAATTTAGCCTCTAATAACTCATCATTTTCGCGGATGGTTATTGCATTTATACCATTTTGACGAGGTCTTGAATACTGTTCTAAAGATGTTTTCTTGACAGTACCCTTTTTTGTAGCCATAATAACATAATGGCTATTTACATATTCCTCATCTTTTAAATCTTGAGTACAAATAAATGCTTTGACCTTATCTTCATTTTCAATATTGATAAGGTTTTGTATGGCTCTACCTTTTGATGTTCTGCTTCCCTCTGGAATTTCATAAACCCTCATCCAGAAACATTTTCCTTTTTGAGTAAAGAATAACATGTATTGGTGATTGGTACCTACAAAAAGATGTTCTAGAAAGTCTTCATTACGAGTTGAAGATGCTTTTTGTCCAACCCCACCTCTATTCTGTGTCTTGTACTCAGATAAAGGAGTTCTCTTAATATAACCTGCATGAGAAATGGTAATAACCACTTGCTCATCTGGTATCATATCTTCAATACTCAAATCACCACCAGCAAAATTAATCTCAGAACGTCTTTCATCACCATATTTAGCTTTTACTTCTAAAAGCTCATCTTTGATAATTTGCATTCTTCGTTCTTTCTTATCAAGAATATCTTTAAGGTCTTCAATTGTCACTAAAAGTGCATCATATTCTTCTCTTAACTTGTCTTGCTCAAGACCAGTTAATTGACGTAGACGCATTTCAACAATAGCCTTAGCCTGAATTTCCGTTAATTTAAAACGTTCCATCAAACTAGTTCTAGCTTCATCAACATTTGATGAACCTCTAATAATTGCTATAACCTCATCAATATTATCAGAAGCAATTATTAAGCCTTCTAAAATATGTGCCCGGTCTTCTGCTTTTTTAAGCTCGAATTTTGTTCTTCTAACCACCACTTCATGCCTATGCTCAACGAAATAGTGAATCATTTCTTTTAGGTTCAACAATCTTGGTCTTCCTTTAACCAAGGCAATGTTATTAACACTAAAAGACGATTGAAGTGCTGTATACTTATACAGCATATTTAGCACAATATTAGGTATTGCATCTCTCTTTAGAATGTAAACGATGCGCATTCCTTTTCTATCAGATTCATCTCTAATAGTTGAAATACCTTCAATTTTCTTATCATTAACTAAATCGGCAGTTTTCTTAATCATGTCTGCCTTATTCACTTGATAAGGAATCTCCGTCACGATGATACATTCTCTGCCTTGAACTTCTTCAAAAGTGGCTTTTGCCCGCATAACAACTCGACCTCGCCCAGTATGAAATGCTTCTTTTACACCATCATATCCATATATAATTCCTCCTGTTGGAAAATCTGGTGCTTTGATATGTGTGATTAGTTCATCAATCTCAATATCAGAATTATCAATGTAAGCTACTGTTCCATCAACCACCTCAGACAGGTTATGCGGGGGCATGTTTGTAGCCATACCAACTGCTATACCAGAAGCCCCATTTACCAATAAACTTGGTACCCGAGTGGGTAAAACAGTAGGTTCTTTTAACGAATCATCAAAATTTAATTGGTGGTCTACGGTATCCTTATCAATATCCGCCAACATTTCGTCAGCTATTTTACGCATTCGCGCCTCAGTATAACGCATTGCAGCAGGGCTATCACCGTCGACTGAACCAAAGTTCCCTTGGCCATCAACAAGCATATACCTTAAACTCCATTCCTGCGCCATACGCACCATACTATCATAAACAGAAGTATCGCCATGTGGGTGATACTTACCTAAAACCTCCCCGACGATACGCGCGGACTTTTTATGTGCACTACTAGATCTTACACCAAGCTCATACATGCCAAAAAGCACTCTACGGTGAACTGGCTTCAATCCATCCCTGACATCTGGCAGGGCACGTGACACAATGACCGACATTGAATAATCAATGTATGCGGACTTCATCTCGTCTTCGATGTTGATAGGTATCAATTTTTCTCCTTCAGCCATGCTAAAATATTAGTTCTTTTTTGTGGTTAAAACATCGTAGCAATATACAGAAAATCGGAGGTTGCTACACAAGTTCAAAAGAGTTTATTAAAAAAATTATCAACATGAAATCACAACAATAATCAAAGCCAAAAAAGCGTTAAAAAGTAACCAAAAGGCGTCTTTTTTCGTGATTTGACCTTTCTTTAACGATTATGGGTACGGTATTTGACCTTGGTAAGGATACTTTTATTAATTTTAATTGCTGAAAAGAGAATTTATGGATGATAATTTTTCCCCAAGAGTCAAAGACGTAATCGCCTACAGCAAAGAAGAAGCACTGCGTCTAGGTCATGACTTTATTGGAACTGAACATTTAATGCTTGGTCTATTACGAGACGGTAATGGAAAGGCTATAAATATATTAGATGCACTTGATGTTGATTTGGATCATTTAAGAAGAAAAGTAGAGATTCTAAGTCCTGCTAATCCAAATACAGGTTCTGTTCAAAAAGATAAGAAAAATTTACACTTGACCAGACAAGCTGAACGGGCTTTAAAAACTACCTTTTTAGAAGCAAAACTTTTTCAAAGTTCGTCTATCAATACTGCACATCTTTTATTATGTATTCTTAGAAACGAGAATGACCCAACCACCAAACTACTTCACAAGCTTAAAGTTGATTACGATAATGTAAAAGAACAGTTCAAATCAATGATAACTAGTGATGATGATTATATAGATTCTCCGACTTCAGAGTCTTTCCCAGGAGAACCTGAAGACACTAGTGGTGATTCTAAAGAAAGTACGTTCGGTTCTTCTAGTGCTCAAAAGGGCAATAAAAAATCAAAAACTCCTGTACTAGACAATTTTGGTAGAGATTTGACTAAGATGGCCGAGGAGAATAAACTTGATCCTGTAGTTGGGCGTGAGAAAGAAATTGAACGCGTATCTCAAATACTAAGTAGAAGAAAAAAGAATAATCCTTTACTCATTGGAGAACCTGGCGTTGGTAAAAGTGCAATAGCAGAAGGGCTTGCTTTAAGAATTATAAACAAAAAAGTCTCTAGAATTCTTTATGGTAAACGCGTTGTGACCTTAGATTTGGCTTCATTGGTGGCTGGTACTAAATATAGAGGTCAGTTTGAAGAGCGAATGAAAGCTGTAATGAACGAATTAGAAAAGAATGATGATATTATTCTTTTTATTGATGAAATACATACCATAGTTGGGGCTGGTGGCGCTACAGGTAGTCTTGATGCATCAAATATGTTTAAACCTGCTCTTGCAAGAGGTGAAATTCAATGTATTGGTGCTACTACGCTAGACGAATACCGACAGTATATTGAAAAGGATGGCGCCTTAGAAAGACGTTTTCAAAAAGTAATGGTAGAGCCTACAACAGTAGAGGAAACCATTGAAATTTTAATGAATATTAAAGGTAAATATGAAGATCATCACAATGTGATGTATACAGATGAAGCAATTCTCGCTTGCGTGAAATTGACGAATCGCTACATGACTGATAGATTTTTACCAGACAAGGCCATTGATGCTTTAGATGAAGCTGGTTCACGAGTTCATATCGTTAATATGGATGTTCCAAAACAAATTTTAGAACTAGAAGGAAAGTTGGAAGACGTTCGTGAACTGAAAAATAGCGTTGTTAAAAAGCAGAAATATGAAGAGGCCGCTAAACTTAGAGACGACGAAAAAAGATTAGAGAAAGATTTAGCGTCGGCACAAGAAAGATGGGAAGAAGATAGCAAATTAAATCGTGAAACAGTTTCAGAAGATAATGTAGCTGATGTTGTTTCAATGATGAGTGGCATACCAGTAAACAGGATTGCTCAGACTGAAAGTAACAAACTTGCAGAATTACCAGATTTAATTAAAGGTAACGTTATAGGTCAAGACCAAGCCGTAGCTAAAGTTGCAAAAGCAATACAAAGAAATAGAGCTGGTCTTAAAGATCCAAATAAGCCTATTGGTTCTTTTATCTTTCTAGGACAAACAGGTGTTGGTAAAACACAATTAGCTAAAGTATTAGCCCAAGAGCTTTTTGATTCTGAAGATGCTCTTATTCGTATTGATATGAGCGAATACATGGAAAAGTTTGCAATATCTAGACTAGTAGGAGCTCCTCCAGGATATGTTGGATATGAAGAAGGTGGACAACTGACAGAAAAAGTTAGAAGAAAACCATATTCGGTTATCTTATTAGATGAAGTTGAAAAAGCACACCCTGATGTCTTTAATATGCTACTTCAAGTTTTAGATGATGGTTTCTTAACCGATAGTTTAGGTCGTAAAATTGACTTTAGAAATACTATCATAATCATGACATCAAATATAGGAGCCAGACAGTTAAAAGATTTTGGTCAAGGTGTTGGTTTTGGCACAGCATCTAAAAAAGCTCAAGCTGATTCGCATCAAAAAGGTGTTATTGAAAATGCCTTAAAAAAGGCATTTGCTCCAGAGTTTTTAAATAGGATAGATGATGTTATTGTGTTTAATGCGCTAGAACGAGAAGATATTCACAAGATTATTGATATCGAATTAGACAAACTCTTTAATCGAATAAAAGACATTGGTTATGATTTAAACCTATCAGAAAAAGCCAAAGACTATATTGCTGACAAAGGTTTTGACAAGCAGTATGGTGCTAGGCCACTGAAAAGAGCTATTCAAAAATATATTGAAGATGCATTAGCTGAAGAGATTGTTAACTCAAACCTAAATGAAGGTGATAGTATTTTTATGGATTTGAATGAGAAAAAAGAAGAACTTACCATAAAAATTAAAAAAGCTAAAAAATCTTCTGAAGCGGAATAAGTAATAACATACCATTATACTAAAGGAACCTCAAAAGGGTTCCTTTTTTTATGCTCACATTTCGTGTAAGAATTAAGACGCTCCATAAATAGATTTTAACATTATAAACGATATTTACGCACTTAATCTAAAAATTTTCAATTTAGCTGACTTGAAAACTACTTTAGCCGCAGACACTATTTATTATGGGGATGAAAATTGGTTTTACTAAAAAAGCCATTGTAGTTAAGGAATATAATTTAGATATCGGGGTAGTTCAGGTTTTTGAAAATTACATCGTTGCTATTTTTGATGAAGGAGCTACTTTAACGCTAGAAAGAGCATATCAAATAATTGGTATTTCAGAAATACATTTCAGAGGTAAAGAGTTTGGATATGTTAGTCTTAGAAAAAACTCTTACGCTATTGACCCTATTGTTTATACTTATGTAAGAGAATTAGACAATTTAAAAGCATTTGCTATTGTCTCGAAAAAAGAGATTGATATGCATAATTTCAAAATTGAAAAAATGTTCTACAAAAAGAACATGGAATTCTTTATCGAGTATGAAAATGCCTTAGCATGGGTAAAAAAACGGCTTAAGAAGAAGAAAAGAAAAAAGGTCTAAACTTCTTTTGTTTCTTTATTTTGTTCTTGTTCTGGTCTTCTGAATAGTTCCATAAAAGCTTTCCCTATATGACCTACTAATTTTGAAGAGGTTACAGCTTCATATCCATTGTCTGAGACCACTAAGTCTCCAGATAACCCATGAAGATATACACCAAAGATAGCAGCACTTAAAGGTTCATACCCTTGGGAAATTAATCCCGTAATCATACCAGCTAAAACATCACCACTACCAGCTGTAGCCATACCCGGATTACCTGTAGAATTTATAAAACCAACATCTTTATAAACAACAATGGTATGCGCACCTTTTATAACTATAATGCAGTCGTATTTTTTAGAAAACGATTTTGCTTTTTCTAGTTTATCAAAATCATCATTCCATTTACCTAAAAGTCTTTCAAGCTCTTTAGGATGTGGGGTAAGTACCGTTTGCTTTGGTAGGTTTTTTAAAAGCTTCGGGTTTTTTGAAATTATATTTAAACCATCTGCATCAACCACCAAAGGGATATTATTTTTTTCTATAAAAGCACTAAATGCCTTAATACTAACTTTATCTAAACCCATTCCCATTCCAACTCCAATTACTGTCGGTTGAATTTCATAACTGATATCGTCTATGAGATCATCATTATCACATGTAATGACCATGGCCTCAGGTAAAGCTGTTTGTAGAGTTGTATATCCGCATTCTGGTATCAACGCAGTTAAAAGACCACCTCCAATTTCTAAGCAGGCCTTACCAGCCAATTGCACAGCCCCAATCTTGCCGTAGCTACCGCCAATTATCAACGAATGTCCATAATTACCTTTGTGTGAAAATTTTAACCTTGGGCGATACATGGGTAAAACTTCGGGTTTACCGATGAATTCATAACCGGTTTTTGTCTTATAGAGAAATTCCGCGTCTAAACCAATATCTAATAATTCCCATTGATTAATATACACCCCTGTTTGCGGAAGAAAGAAAGCCAGTTTAGGAGCTTGAAAACTGAGAACATGATTTGCACGGATTACGTTATCTGAACTACTTGGCAATTGTTCCATATAAAGACCTGATGGAATATCAACTGACAAAATAAAAGCGGAAGAGCTATTTATGTGTTGAATGAGTTTTGCAACCCAATTATCTGGATCACGGTTTAGTCCAATTCCAAAAATAGCATCTACAATTATATCATCTCTGCCCAATTCAGGGAACTCGCATTCAGAATCTAAAAATTCCGGCCACAATTTTCGTTCTTTTAATCTATCAAGATTCAATAGAAAGTCTTTAGAGCGCTTTTCACTATAATTGACTACATAAACACCAATCGAGTATCCATGTTCTTGCAAGTGCCTGGCTAGTGCAATTCCATCTCCTCCATTATTACCAATTCCACAAAAAAGATGAATTTTAACTTGCGCACCTTGCAAGCGCGAATTCATCCATTCAAAAATCTGAACAGAAGCACGCTCCATAAGGATGTCACTAGTAATTTGTTGTTTTTCAATTGTGAATCTATCAGCTGCATAGATTTGTTCCGAGGTAAATATTTTCATTCAATACGATAGTTAATGAATAATTGATAATTTGATAAAAATTTAAGAATCATTTGACGCACTAAACAAAAGTACTACATTTGAAAACTTGAATTTAGTATGAAATTTAATCAATCGCCAATAAAACAATTTCGATGATTCTAAATAGTAATAGCATCATTACTTTTTTTATAACTACCCCTTTGGGGTAAACTGCTATATATTCAATTGTCCGTCCTATTTAGATATTACCTATTGCATATTCAAGAATTCGCATCATGAAAATTTTAAAATTTGGTGGTACTTCGGTAGCCAATGCTGAGAATATTAAACTCGTAAAAAATATTCTTCAAAAAAATGAAGGAACTAAAATGGCAGTTGTAGTTTCAGCCTTTGGAGGAGTTACTGATTTACTGCTTAGTACTTTAAATTTAGCATCTCAACAAGATTTAAATTATGAAAATAATTTGAATAAGATTGAAGAACGTCATTTACAAACAATTAAAGAATTATTCCCAGTTGAATTACAAAGCGGCATATTAAGTAAAGTTAAAAGCGAACTCAATGATTTAGAAACGCTTTTAGAAGGCTCATACCTAATTGGTGAAGTAACACCAAAGCTAGGAGATAAAGTAGTTAGTTATGGAGAAATACTTTCTTCTTTTATCATCAGTGAATTCTTTAAAAGCGAGGGAATCGAACTTGAATTAAAAAACGGTAGGGAACTAATTATAACAGATGAAGTTTTTGGTAATGCGACTGTTGATTTTGAATTAACATACACGCATTGCAATAATTACTTTACCAATACGCCGCATAAAGTTACTATTATACCCGGTTTTGTTTCTTCTTCTTATAGCGGAAAACCAACTACCTTAGGACGTGGTGGTTCAGATTATAGCGCAGCTATTCTGGCCGCTGCTACGAAAGCTGAAGTTTTAGAAATATGGACTGATGTTAGTGGTATGTATACGGCAAATCCTAAATTGGTCAAACAAGCCAAATGTGTTGCACATATTTCTTATGAAGAAGCAATGGAACTTTCGCATTTTGGTGCTAAAGTACTTTACCCTCCAACAATTCAACCAGTACTGCACAAAGAAATTCCAATCATCATCAAAAACACATTTGCACCCGATGATGAAGGTACAACTATCACCAAAAACAAAAACGGCAGCGGAAAAACTGTTAGAGGAATTAGTCATGTTAGTGAAATCACTTTATTATCACTTGAAGGTCCCGGCATGGTTGGAATACCCGGTATTTCTAAGCGGTTTTTTGAAACTTTATCACATGAACAAGTTAGTGTGGTAATGATTACTCAGGCGTCTTCTGAACACTCAATATGTGTTGGTATTTCTGATAAAGATGCCAAAAAAGCTTTATTAGCCATTAACAAAGCTTTTGAATATGAAATTGCCTCGAACAAAATAAAAGAAATTAGTATCGAAAGCGAATTGGCTATAATCGCACTTGTTGGTGATAATATGAAAAGTCATCAAGGACTGAGCGGTAAAATGTTCAGTACTTTAGGTAAAAACAATGTGAACATAAGAGCAATAGCTCAAGGAGCATCTGAACGTAATATCTCTGCGGTTATTCGCAAGGAAGACGTTAAAAAGGCATTAAACACTTTACATGAGACCTTTTTTGAAGAAAATATAAAACAGCTCAACCTATTTGTTATGGGAGTTGGAAATGTAGGTTCCAAATTTTTAGAGCAAATAAGACTTCAAAAAAGCTATTTAAAAGAAGAATTAAAACTCAACTTAAGGGTCATCGGAATTTCTAATTCAAGAACTATGGCTTTTCATGAGAATGGTATTCCACTTGAAAATTGGCAAAATTTCTTAGACGAAGGTCAAAAAGCGAATTCTGAACGATTTATTCAAGCTATTAAAGAACTTAATTACAGAAATAGCATATTCGTTGATAATACGGCAAATAAAACAATTGCGAGCCACTATGCAACATATTTAAAAAGTAGCATATCGGTTGTTACTTGTAATAAAATTGCTTGTTCATCAGAGTACTCAAATTATAAAGAACTTAAAAAATTAGCTAAGCAATATAATTCACCGTTTTTATTTGAAACTAATGTCGGTGCTGGCCTACCCATTATAGACACACTTAAACACCTTATTGCTTCAGGTGATAAAATCATAAAAATACAAGCTGTATTATCCGGTAGTCTAAATTTTGTCTTTAATAACTTTAATGACACCACAACATTCCATGATGTTGTGAAACAAGCCCAAGAAGAAGGTTATACAGAACCTGACCCCACCATAGATTTAAGTGGTATTGATGTGATGAGAAAAATTTTAATTTTAGCTAGAGAAAGTGGTCATGAATTAGAAATTGAAGCCATTAAAAATGATGCATTCCTACCCCCAGAATGTCTTGAAACCAATTCCAACGAACAGTTTTTTGACTCTTTGATAAAATATGAATCAGATTTTCAAAGACTTTATCAGAATGCAGCCAAAAAAGAATGTAAATTAAAATATGTGGCTCAATTTGAGAATGGAACCGCCAAAGTAGGATTACAAGAAATACCTAAAGGCCATGATTTTTATAGTCTTGAGGGAAGTGATAATATTATTCTTTTTTACACGGAAAGATATATTAATCAACCTATGATAATTAAAGGAGCTGGAGCCGGAGCAGATGTTACTGCATCTGGTATTTTTGCGGATGTAGTAAGAATTGGAAATTTCTAATGATGAAAGAAATCAAGGTTTTTTGCCCAGCTACAATCGCCAATGTTTCCTGCGGCTTTGATGTTCTCGGATTAGCAATGGAATCTGTTGGAGATGAAATGTTAGTGCGCAAAAAGGAAACTCCAGGTATTAAAATTACAAAAATTGAGGGTCAAGATTTACCCTTAGAAACTAACAAAAATGTTGCTGGAGTCGCTGGTTTAGCTCTTTTAAATGCAAGTAATTACAAAGGCGGGTTTGAAATAGAAATTTTTAAAAATATAAAACCAGGTAGCGGTATAGGTAGTAGTGCTGCAAGTTCAGCTGGTGCCGTATGGGCAATGAATGAATTACTTGATAAACAGTTTTCAAAACTTGAACTAGTTCAGTTTGCCATGCAGGGGGAAAAATTAGCAAGCAACGTGGCTCATGCTGATAATGTGGCGCCTGCAATTTTTGGCGGATTTACCCTCGTTAGAAGTTATGAGCCGCTAGACATAGTGCCTGTTAATACACCCAACCAACTATATGCAACAGTAATACACCCACAAATAGAAATTAAAACTTCCGATTCTCGTAAAATATTAAAAACTAATATTTCATTAGAAAAAGGAATTAAGCAGTGGGGTAATTTAGGTGGATTAATAGCTGGTTTATTTACTGAAGATTATGAGTTAATAAGTCGTTCATTAGAAGACCATATTATTGAGCCTGTTCGTTCCATCTTAATTCCGGGTTTCGACGCCGTAAAAGCTTCGGCCATTAGTGCTGGTGCTTTAGGTTGCGGAATTTCTGGTTCTGGCCCGTCTATTTTTGCATTAAGTAAAGGACAAGAAACTGCACAAATAGTGGCGCAAACCATGTCTAAAGTATACGAAGAAATTGGTTTAGATTTTGATGTTCACGTTTCTAAAATCTGTTCAAAAGGAGTCAAATTAATATAATTATGAAATTCTACAGTCTAAATCACCAATCTCCTGAAGTATCATTTGACGAGGCTGTAATATCAGGTATTGCACCGGATAAAGGCTTGTACTTCCCTAAAGAAATAAAACCATTGCCCTATTCATTTTTTGATAAGATTGAATTACTATCAAACAAAGAAATTGCTTTTACCGCAATCCGTCAATTTGTTTCAGAAACTATTCCTGACTCAAAACTGAATGCTATTTTAGATGAAGTACTTGATTTTGATTTTCCAATAGTTGAAATTGAAGAAAATATAGTTGCACTGGAATTATTTCATGGTCCTACCATGGCCTTTAAAGATGTAGGCGCGCGCTTTATGGCTAATTGTTTAGGTTACTTTTCTGAAGGAAATAATGAAGAAGTCACTGTTTTGGTTGCTACATCTGGTGATACCGGAGGGGCTGTTGCCAATGGTTTTCTTGGAGTTAAAGGGGTTAAGGTGGTCATATTATATCCTAGTGGTAAAGTCAGTGAAATTCAAGAAAAACAACTTACTACTTTAGGCAAAAACATTACTGCCTTAGAAGTTGATGGCACCTTCGATGATTGTCAACGAATGGTAAAGAGAGCTTTTTTAGATAATGAAATTACAAAGCATAAAAAATTAACCTCTGCAAATAGTATTAATGTAGCTAGATGGTTACCACAATTATTGTATTTCTTATTTGCGTTTAAACAAGTAAAAGCAAAAGGTAGAGACATCGTTTTTTCTATACCTTCTGGTAATTTTGGTAATGTTTGCGCGGGTATGGTAGCTCAAAAACTTGGAATGCCGGTCAAACATTTTATTGCGGCAACAAACGTTAATGATACTGTACCACAGTTCATGAAAACTGGTGAATATCAACCAAAACCATCTACAGCTACTATTTCAAATGCTATGGATGTTGGCGACCCCAGTAATTTTATTAGAATTCGAGAATTATATGAAAATAATTTTTCGAAACTTAAAGAGAACTTTTCTTCGTATTCTTTTGACGATGTCACCACCAAAGCAACAATGACAAAAATTTACAATAAAACAAGATATGTAACCGACCCCCATGGAGCTGTCGGATATCTAGGCTTAAAACATTATCAAAAACATAATCCAAACACATTTGGTGTTTTTCTTGAAACAGCTCATCCCGTAAAATTTCTAGATGTAGTTGAAGAGACCTTAAATATAAGTCCAAGCATACCTGAACAAATAAAAAAAGTAATGGGTAAAACAAAAATTGCTCTTAAAATATCTTCGTACGACGGGCTTAAATCGCATCTACTTCAATCATAATTTTATTTAAAAAACATTCTTAATTATTACTAATCTTCCATCAATATTTCAATATTTTTACGACGATTAATAATGAACAATGAAATGAGCCAAAGACAGGTATAATGTCTGCTAAAATATTTAAAGGCGAATTCCATTTGACTGATAAAAAATAATATTAGCGGATGAAAAATACAGCACTTACACAAACTCATGCGGCCTTAGGAGCTAAAATGGTCCCTTTTGCCGGTTACAATATGCCTGTTTCTTATGAAGGCGTTAATATTGAACATGAAACTGTTAGAAAATCAGTAGGAGTATTTGATGTTTCTCATATGGGAGAATTTTTAATAGAAGGTCCTAATGCGTTAGATTTAATTCAAAAAGTAAGTGCTAATGATGCTACAAAATTAAGTGTGGGTAAAGCCCAATATAGTTATTTACCTAACGAAAATGGAGGTGTTGTTGATGATCTAATTATTTATAAAATTAAAGATGAAACGTATTTATTGGTCGTTAATGCCTCAAATATTGAAAAAGATTGGAATCATATTTTAAAGTATAATGAGGCAATTGGGGCTGAAATGCGAGATTTATCTGATAATTACTCATTACTTGCCATTCAAGGTCCAAAAGCAGTAGAAGCTATGCAATCATTATCATCCCATGATTTATCGGCGATTAAGTTTTATAATTTTCTAGTTGGTGATTTTGCCGGTATTGAACATGTTATTATTTCTGCAACTGGGTATACTGGTTCTGGAGGTTTTGAAATCTACTGTAAAAACTCAGAGGTTCAACAGGTTTGGGATAAAGTACTTGAAGCAGGGGCAAATTTCGGCATCAAACCAATCGGATTAGCTGCAAGAGACACTTTACGTTTAGAGATGGGTTATTGTTTATATGGTAATGATATTGACGACAATACTTCGCCATTGGAAGCTGGCCTTGGTTGGGTTACCAAATTCACAAAAGACTTTGTAAATAGTGAAGCTCTTGAAAAAGAGAAGGCCCATGGGCTAGAACGAAAACTTATAGCTTTTGAATTAGATGGACGCGGTATTCCACGGCATGATTATGATATTGTTGATGGTCAAGGCAAAAAAATTGGTGTCGTCACTTCTGGGACTATGTCTCCTTCTTTAAGTAAAGGCATTGGTTTGGGGTATGTACCGAAAATATTTTCTGAAGTAGGGAGTAAAATTAATATTCAAATTCGAAAAAATGCCATTCCTGCAACAGTGATAAAACTACCTTTTTATAAAAGCTAGTATTCTGTTTTGGACAATAAAAAGAAAAAAATACTCATACTCGGTGCAAGCGGATTCATTGGGAATGCGCTATATAAGGAACTCTGTAATTACTTTGATACTTACGGAACATATTGTACGAATCCGTTATACAGAGAAAATAAGAAGTTTTTTAAATATGATATACAAGAAGATGATATTTTTAAAATACTTGACGCCACCCAACCTAACTACATTATTTCTGCTTTAAGAGGGGATTTCACTTCTCAAGTTCAAGCACATCTTCATTTGATGGAATATCTATTAAAATCTAAGTGTAAACTATACTTTATTTCTTCGGCAAATGTTTTTGATGCTTACAGTAAATATCCTTCTTATGAAAATGACAAAACCCTCTCCGAAAGTATTTATGGAAGGTTGAAAATTAGAATAGAAAACATGATGATGCGCATGCCTAAAACTAAAGTAGGTATTTTAAGGGTACCTATGGTTTTTGGCAATACATCACCCAGAATTAAAGAAATAAAGGCATTGCTTGATTTGAATGAACCAATAGAAGTGTTTCCTAATCTAATTATTAATGTTACGAATGACGATAGACTAACACAACAGATACACTATTTAATTAATCAAGACAAGTATGGTATTTTTCATTTAGGAAGTACAGATTTAATTCACCATCAAGATTTTATCAAAGAAGTTATTCATCGTTTAGGTAATTATGATTCAATTCTAAAAAAAGTTTATACCACCAATGAAGATCGTTACTTGGCTGTGCTTCCAAAAGATAATAAGCTCCCTAAAAATTTAAGTATTACTTCACAAGAAATAATAGACCATCATTTAACCGTAGATTGATTAAATTTATTAATATGGAAAAGTTGAACGATTTACAAATAGAACAAGAGCTTACAAAACTAACCGGGTGGACCTATGAAAATGGTTCAATCACTACATCCTATAAATTTAAAGACTTCAAAACTACTTTTGCAATAATGACTCGGATTGCATTTGAATGTGAAGCTCAAAATCACCATCCTCAATGGGAGAATGTATACAACTCCTTAACCATCAAATTAAACACACATGATGTTGGCGGTATTACTCAAAATGATTTCAATTTGGCCGCAACAATTGAGTCGATTGTAAATTCGTAATACTTATTGCCTTATTTGCGAATGCAAAGTGATTTCTTAAATTTGCTTTCGTTCTAAAATTTAGTTTTTATGGGAAGAGCTTTCGAATTCAGAAAAGCACGTAAAATGAAAAGATGGTCAGCAATGTCCAAAGCGTTCACACGCATTGGTAAAGATATTGTTATGGCCGTAAAAGAAGGTGGTCCGGATCCAGATGCCAATTCAAGACTTAGGGCTGTTATCCAAAATGCTAAGGCAGTTAACATGCCAAAAGACAATGTAGAACGTGCTATTAAAAGAGCTAGTGATAAAAGTCTTGGTGATTATAAAGAAGTTTTATTTGAAGGTTATGCTCCGCATGGTATCGCGGTGCTTATTGAAACTGCAACTGATAACAATACCCGAACGGTTGCAAATGTTAGAAGTTATTTCAACAAATGTAATGGTAGCTTAGGCACCTCAGGCTCTGTAGAATTTATGTTTGACCATACATGTAACTTTAGAATACCATCAGAAGGTATTGATGCTGAAGAACTAGAACTAGAATTCATTGATTTTGGTGCAGAAGAAGTTTTTGTGGATGATGATGGGATTTTAATATATGCCCCTTTCGAAAGTTTCGGAGCTATTCAAAAAGAGTTAGAAACTAGGGAGATTGAAATTTTATCTTCAGGATTTGAAAGAATACCTCAAGTTACTAAGGCGCTGAATGAAGAACAGGTAGCCGATGTAGAAAAATTACTAGAAAAAATTGAAGAAGATGACGATGTTCAAAACGTTTATCACACCATGCAGGAATAGTAGTTAAAAAATGTCTTAAATTAAAAAGCCACCCAGTTGGGTGGCTTTTCTTTATTTTGTTGATAATCAATTGTCTTTATCTTTTGATTACCATTTGTTTATAATATTCAATCCCTTGATTATCAATAGCTTTTACAAAGTACGTACCTGTAGTTAGTTGGGTTACATTCAATAAATAATTATTCTCATTAGCATTAGCTTTACTTGATTGAATCATTCGTCCACTTATATCATAGACATAAAAGACATCAACTTTAGCTACCTCAGAAAAACTTACATTAATATAATCATTCGCTGGATTTGGATATAAATTCATTTCATTTAAATTAGCCGTTAACGGAACAGCAAGAGAACATCCAAATACTTGCACCTCTGCCATGTGCAATGTACCGACATCTGATAATTGAACTCGTACATACCTACCTGTAGTTTCAAAGGCAATTTCTGATTCCAGACCTGCTGCACCTTCAAAAAAGATATGTTCAATATTTTCATCAGTCAAGAGTTCATCTAATGTAGCGGTCGGTGAAAATGGTGTTTCGGATATCAAAACATAAAAATTATTCAACCGCGATTGTAACTTATCTGAACGGTTAAAAATCACGATATTTTCTATTGAAAAATTGCCTTCTAAATCAACCTGCCACCAAGACTGAGATTCACCAGAAATAGTGTGCTGTAAATCGGCTGACCATGGTGACTCTCCAACAATATTACCATCTACAGCATAAAGCGAAAGTCCGTTACCATAAGTTGTCGATTGTTCCGTTGGTTTGCCAAAAGCAAGGTTACCAGGTTTTAAACAACCACCAGGATTACAATCTACGGCCTTTCCACCATCATTAAAAATCCAACCGAAATTATCAATAATGTTTTGTCTCGCAAATTCAGATAAACAGTACTCCTTTTCAAAAGCACCTAAGACAACATCATTTTGCAATGAACCTAATTGACTCCAACCAATTAATGTAGCGTCGTAATTTTCAATTGAAAGGCCTGATAAATCTAGTATACCAGACATATCTTCCACCTTGGAAACATCCCAGTTTTCCAAACTTTGGTTAAATGTAAGTGCTTCAGCGAAAACACCATTCATATTAGTGACAGAAGACGTATCCCAATCTTGTAATGATTGATTGAAAGAGGAAGCAAAACCAAACATTACCCCTATATTTTCGACGTTTTCAATATTCCAAGAATTAATAGATTGATTAAAACTGGCTGCGTAAGCGAACATTCCATTAATATTAAGAGCTTTTTCGGTATTCCAGTTATTTAATGGTTGATTAAATAGAATAGCCCTGTTAAACATCGATTGCATTTCCTCTATATTCGACATATTCCATTCATTAAATTTTAAATTTCCAACTAAATTGCTGCAGCCCAAAAACATGGCAGCCGTACTATTGGCTATTGACAAATTAGGAACGTCATCAGCTATTACATTTAAATTCTCGCATCCAGAAAAAGCCACTTGCATTGAACTCCATTCATTATTTCCCCATGAGTTTACAGCGATAATTTTATCGCTATCATTAATTGATACATCGAATGCATCGTTAAAATAAATTCTCGGAAAATCACCACTTATTGATACGACATAGGTACCGGATGCTGAGTAGGAATGAATAATATCACCAGTTACATTTTCTGTCGTCGTACCATCACCCCAATCGACGGTGTAGTTATAGGTTTCTCCCGGGAAGGTAGGAATAGTGATTTGATTATCATCTGAAATTCCTGGGTTATCCGTTTTCCAAGTGGTCACAAAAGGCCTTGGTACCGCTTCACCTGCACAGCCCAAAACCTCAACTTCAGCCATATGTAAGGTACCAGTTTCAGATAATTGAATACGAACATAACGACCGTTGGTGTCAAAATCAACATTATCTTCTAAACCTGCTTCCCCCTCAAAAAAGTAGTTCAATATGTTATCATCTACCAATAATTCTGATAAGGTGGCTGTTTCACTAAATGGCGTTTCTGAAATTAAAATATAAAAGTTGTTTAGCCTGGCCTGTAACTTATCCGACCTATTAAAAATAGTGATACCTTTTATAGACGAAGTTTCCCCCAAATCTACCTGCCACCACGGTTGAAACTCACCACTAACAGTATGTTGAAGCGTAGCGCTTGCAGTCCATGGGGAGTCACCAAAAGTATTGCCGTCAACAGCTATGCTCGCAACACCATCACCATAGGTTGAAGATTGTGTAGCCATCTTATTTAAAGCAATGTTTGTAAATGAGGTACATTCAGTTTCTTCACAGCCAATAGCCTTACCACCGTCATTGATGGTCCAACCGTAATTGTCGATAATACTTTGGCGAGCCTCCTGGGACGAACAATACTGATTACTTGGTGCGTCCAACTGAACTCCATTTTGCAATGATAGTAGCAAACTCCAACCTATTAAAGTCTTGTCATAATTTTCATTTGATAAGCCAGAACTTTGGAACATTCTTGACATGTCGGTTACATTTAAAACCCGCCAAGAACTTAAATCTTGATCAAACAAAGGAGCCGATTGAAATGTTTCAGTCATCTTGGTCACGTTCGATACATCCCATCCACTAATATTTTGATTAAAGGTTTCCGACGATAAAAACATGTATGACATGTCTTTTACTTTGGAAACATTCCAATTACCTATGTCTTGGTTGAAAGAATTAGCTGTGTCAAACATACCAGCCATTATCTCCACATTTGGCGTATTCCAGTTCGAAATATCTCCATTAAATTCTAGGTTAAAACCGAACATATAATTCATGTTTTTGACGTTGGAAACATCCCATTCGCTCAGCTGTTGATTAAATAAAAGTGCCCATACGAACATGGAATCCATATTTTCTATATTTGAAACATCCCAATTATCAAAACTTATAGTCCCTTTTAAATTTCTACAATTAGCAAACATATTACGTGTTGTGATAACCTGGGAAAGGTCGGGCACATCTTCAGCAATAACATCCAAGTTGCGAGCTCCTGAAAATGCATCTTCCATAGATGACCACTTGATACTACCCCATTCATCAACACTTAACAATTTGTTAGAATCTCCGTAATAATTAAAATAAATCCTCGGAAACTCACCTGAAATCGAAACCGTGTAGCTTCCTGGCACAGCATAGGAATGTGTAATATCAGCTGTTACATTTTCAGATGTAGTACCGTCACCCCAATCCACAAAGTAATCATAGGTTTCTCCGTCAAATGTCGGAATGGATATCTGATTGTCTTCAGATTCACCAGGATTATCTGTTTTCCAAGTGGTGACAAAAGGTCTTTGTGTTAATTCACCTGCACAGCCCATCACCTCAACCTCTGCCAAATGTAAAGTGCCTATTCCAGATAACTGAACACGCACATAACGACCATTGGTTTCAAAATCAAAATTCTCTTCCAAACCTGCTTCTCCCTCGAAAAAGTAGTTAAATATGGTACCATCAGTCAATAATTCTGATAAGGTGGCCGTCTCGCTAAAAGGTGTCTCCGAAATAAGAATATAGAAATTATTCAATCTACCTTGCAACTTATCTGTTCTATTGAAGATATTCAGTCCTTTAATTGTCGATATTTCTCCCAAATCTACTTGCCACCATGACTGGAACTCCCCACTAATCGTATGTTGTAAAGTCGCATCGGCAGTCCAAGGGGAATCGCCGAAAGTATTACCATCAATGGCAATACTTGCAACACCATCGCCATAAGTTGAAGATTGTGTAGCTATCTTGTTTAAGGCAATGTTTGTAAATGAGGTACATTCAGTTTCTTCACAGTCAACTGCCTTACCGCCATCATTGATGGTCCAACCGTAAATATCAATAATACTTTGTCTTGCCTCTTCAGACAAACAATATTGTTTACTCGGTGCATCCAATTGTACACCGCTCTGTAATGAGGGTAATTGGCTCCAACCGATTAAGGTCTTGTCATAATCGTCGTTTGTCATCGAGGGGTCACCAAAAATATTAGACATATCAATAACACTACTAACATCCCAATTCTCTAAACTTTGACCAATCGAACAATCAAAAAACATATTAGACATATCAATAACACTACTAACATCCCATTGGTTAATATCAAAAGTTATAGAACCGAAGACAAACATGCTACTCATATCTTTAACATTTCCTACATCCCAGTCTGGTATTTTAATACCCGAAATACCACTAAGAGTAAACATGGAGGCCATGTCTTCAATCCCGCTCACATCCCAATTATTCATGGATAAGTTTTCGTTTCTTAAACCTGGACAAGCATAAAACATGCTTTTCAAGGATGTTACGTTAGTTAAATTAGGAACATCACTAGCGGTAATATTTGGATCACTAGCATAAAAAGCCTCTTCCATTGAACTCCAAACAATATCACCCCATTGTTCAATCGTCAATAGCTTTTGCGCATTGCTGATGGAACTACTTAGGTAAATACGTGTAAAATCGCCGCTAATAGACACCGTGTAAGTACCACTAGAAGAATAAGTATGTGTTATATCACCAGTTACATTTTCCGTAGTCGTACCATCACCCCAATCTACCGTGTAATTATACGTTTCGCCTGGGAAAGTTGGGATGGTAACTTGATTATCCTCTAATAATCCCATATTGTCCGTCTTCCAAGTAGTGACAAAAGGTCTTTGTACTGCTTCAACTGCACAGCCCAAAACCTCAACTTCAGCCATGTGTAACGTACCCGTGCCTGATAATTGAATACGAACATAACGACCATTGGCATCAAAATCAAAATTTTCCTCTAAACCAGCTTCTCCTTCAAAAAAGTAGTTCAGTATGGTATCATCTACCAATAATTCTGATAAGGTGGCAGTTTCATTATAGGGCGTTTCTGAAATGAGAATGTAAAAATTGTTTAATCTAGCCAGTAACTTATCGGTCCTATTAAAAATTGTAATGCCTTTTATAGCCGAAGTTTCGCCTAAATCTACTTGCCACCAGGGCTGTAACTCAGTAGTTGAATGCTGCAAAGATGCCTCTGGTGCCCATGGACTTTGGCCGATAGTATTTCCATCAACTGCCAAATCAGATACACCATTTCCGTAAGTACTTGATTGTTGAGTTGGTTTATTCAAGGCTAAATTAAATTCAGTACAAGTAATAACACACCCTTCCTGTTTACCATTATCATTAAAAACCCAATTGTAATTATCAATTAAATTTTGTCTTGCATTTTCAGATTGACAATATTGATTTTGTTGAGCTCCTAATTGCACATCATTTTGTAATGTCGGTAACTTACTCCAACTAATTAGGGTTCTATCATAATTTTCGTTGGACAGTCTAGAATTTAAAAATATTTTGGTCATATCAGTGACACTTGAAATATTCCAATTTGATAAGTCTTCATTAAATTGAGAAAAACCAAACATGTAATACATGTCAACTACACTTGAAACATCCCAACTACTAATATCTTGATTAAAGGCTGTCGAGTTGCCAAACATAAAGCTCATATCCGTGACTTGAGATACGTCCCAATTACCAATATCTTGGTTAAAACCTATAGATTGAAACATCCCTCGCATATTGGTAACCTGCGAAACATCCCAGTTATTTAGGGGTTGATTAAAGTTCATTGCTCCACTGAACATGCCTCCCATCATCGTTACTTTAGACACATCCCAATTTGAAATATCAGCATTGAATTCTAGACAATTTCCAAAAAGGTTTGACATATTAGTCACATTACTCACATCCCAATTTGAAATATTGGCATTGAAATTTTCACATTGATTAAAGACTTGGGTAAGATCAGTAACTGTGCTCAAGTCCCAATTATTAAAGGAATCATTACCTTGAAGTGATTTACAACCACTAAACATTGAAAATAAAGAAGTTATTTGTGATAAATCTGGAGAATCAATCGCTAATACATCTAAATTTTCACAACCAGAGAAAGACATATACAACCATTGATTATCGCCCCATTGATTTACTTTTAAAAGTTTAAGAGCGTCACTATTGGCTTCATTGCCAGTAAAACTATTAACTCGAATTGAGTTATATTCACCTGTGATAGAAACCGTATAGACTCCCTTTAAGTCATAAGTATGTAAAGATTCATTATAAATCTCTGTTTCTATTGTACCATCGCCCCAATCAATGGTGTAGGGACCGCCAGAAATCGGAATTGAAATTTGATTATCATTTGTTTTACCCAAATTATCTGTTTTCCATGTGGTTACAAATGCTTGAACATCTGAGCAATCTAGACCAAAATCATTAATAGTCCAATTGTAGTTATCAATTAAAACCTGTCTCGCATCTTCACCAAGACAAAAAGTACTTGTACCTGCATCAAAAACTAAATTTGACTGTAGTAGGGGCAAACGGCTCCATTCAACTAATGTATTATCATAATTTAAAGTGCTTAAGCCGGAATTCAAGAACATGTCGTCCATCTGCGCTACAAGACTAACGTTCCAACTTCCTAGGCTTTGGTTAAAGGCACTTTCATAAAACATTTGATACATAGAATTAACACTTGAAACATCCCAATTAGATAAATTAGTATTAAACAATAATGTGTTTTTAAACATGAAATCCATATCCACAATCGTAGAAACATCCCAATTGTTAAAACTTTGATTCCCGACTAGTTTTCTACAATTACTGAACATTTCTCTAGTAGAAGTAACGCCAGATAGATTCGGTTTGTCCTGAGCAACTACATCTAAATTATTACAATCAGCAAAAGCGCCTTCCATAGAAGTCCACTTAATATCACCCCATTGATTGATACTTTGTATGGATTCACTATTAATGCCACCCAACGCAAAAATAATTCTCGGAAAATCACCAGTAATCGATACTTGATAAAGGCCCTCTTCAGCATAAGAATGACTTATATCACCGTCAACGTTGCTATCGAAAGTACCATCACCCCAATCAACTTCGAAGTCATAAGTCAGGTTAGAATCCGTTGGTATTGTTATACTATTATTAAAAGGATTTATATCTTTTACTAACCAACTAGTTACAAAAGGTCTTTGTTGATTTGCTTCACAATTGATTTGCAATCCTCCATCACTAAAATTCCAGTTATAAATTTCAACTAGATTCTGCCTAGCAGTACCTCCTTCACAATATGATATACCGAATGCGCCTAAATTAACATCAAATCTTTTTGAAATAAGAGCATTCCATCCAATTAATATATTGTCATAGTTTTCTTGTGATAGGCCAGAACTATTAAACATATTTCCCATTTCGGTAACACGAGAAATATCCCAACTCCCTAGATTTTGATTGAATGATGAAGCCCCAGAAAACATTCCGTTCATATCTTGAACATTTGCAACATTCCAGCTACTTATATTTTGATTAAAACTATCAGCTTGCAAAAACATGTTTTGCATGCCTCTAGCATTTTCGGAATTCCAAGAAGAAATGTCTTGATTAAAAGCTGTATTAAAAGCGAACATACTTTCAAAACCAACAACATTACTTACGTCCCACGAGCCAATAGGTTGATTGAACGAAGATTGTGAAAATGTTAGTGATAAATACTCTACCGAACTAACGTCCCATAAACTAATGTCTTGATTAAAAGCAGCCGCCTTATAGAACATAGCTGACATATAGCGTACATTACTTATATCCCAAGAACCAATAGCCTGATTAAATTGGGACGCTCCATTAAACATTCCATCGGTACTAGTCACATTGTTCAAATCCCAATTACTAAATAACTCATTGCCAACTAAAGAAGAACAACCTTCAAACATCTGGCTTAAATAAGTTGAATTACTCAAGTTTGGCGTATCGAGCGCCTTTACATCTAAATTAGAACAATTGTAAAATGCTCTGCTCATAGATGACCAGGCCATATCTCCCCATTGTTCTATCGATAATATTTTTTGTTTATCAGTTTCAGTATTAAAATCACCAAAATAAATTCTAGGGAAACTTCCTGTTATTGCAACAGTATATGTACCAGCCACAGCGTAAGTATGAGTCACTGAAGTTGTTAAACCTTCGCTTGTTGTGCCATCTCCCCAATCCACATTATAATTATAGTATAACGGTACGGCAAATTGATTGGCTTCGTAGATAGGTATTGTTATTTGATTATCTTCAGAAATACCTTCGTTGTCGGTTTTCCAAGTTGTTATAAAAGGATTGAGATTTTGTTCGGGAAGATTTACTAAGTCCCTACCCAAATTCCATAAGCCCTGTCTAAAAGAACCACCAAAAATAGTAGTAGAGTTCAATTCTAATTCAGTTAATTCTCTTTCTAGATTTTCATTAACGGGGTACCAACCTGTTAAATCTAGTCTGGTTGCATAAAGACCATCACTTGTTGCACCGTAGATTATCTCATTAACCACTTCTATTTCATTAAATCTAATCTCTAGTCCATTTAGTCTACTCCAAGTGCTGCCTAAATCATCTGTAATAAAAACACCCCTGCTTGTAGCAACAACTAATTTTTGATTAATAAAATCAATATCAAGAGTGGCAGCAAATGAATTTGGAATAGTAATATTAGCCCAGGTATCACCTAGATCTTCAGAAATGAACAACTCGTTATTAACAGTACTTAATACTAATTTGTTTTCATTTAATACTATGCGGTTAAAACTCGTTTCAAAATCTAAACCTACAATAGGCTTGGTTGTCCAACTTTCCATATTATCAGATGATAAATACACCTCATTACCGTATGTTACAGATGAAAAAATACCATTGTCATAACTGATATTTGAAATGGAGTATACACCAGGTGGAGACAAACGTTTTATCCAATTCTCTCCTTTGTTAGCACTTGAATAAATACCGTCTTGTGTGATGCTATATAAAACATCATTAACTAATAAAAGTTGACTAATACTTCTGGCAGAAAAATTATTCAAACCATTATTGCGTAACTCCCATGTTAGACCAGCATCATCAGAAAAGTAAAAACCAATAAAGGAAGTCCCTAAATAAATATCATTATTATCAACAAGCAAGGCCTCAACATTTAAAGCAACCAGACCGTCATTACTTGCATACCAATTTAAACCTGCATCATCCGTTTTGAATACTCCTTTGATTCCTACAGTTAAAATGACATCTTCATTTATATAAATATCATTTTGGGAAAGCTCGACAAAAGGATTTGAAAGTACAGTAAACGTTTGGAAATCATTATCTGAAACATAAATTCTATTTGCAGCTACTAAATATATTTGACTATCAAATTCAACTATACTAGTAATAGTCGCAAAGGTATTTAATTCAATTTTTGACCAAACATCTGTGTCCGTTGTAAACACAAAAATGTCATCATCATCTCCAGCATATATTTTATTTTCATTGGCATGAAGTGATCTTATTCCATTTGGTCCAAGACCGGGAATTATAATCTCTTGCCAAGAAACGCCATTATCAGAAGATTCAAATAAAGCAGAACCACCGCCATAAATTTTGTTGTTAAAGGATGTAAAACTACTAAACTGAGTATTATTTATTGGTCCAGTGCCTTCGCTCCAAGTTAATCCACCATCATTAGAAAACGTTATTCCCCCATTGGCATATGCGGCAATAATATTATTATTCTCCGCATAAATTTGATAAAACGTTTCAGATTCAATACCCGTATTTATTGGAAACCAAGAGCTTCCATTATTTGTAGATTTATAAATTCCGTTTTGGTCTACACTTGCGAAGAGATTAGTACCATCAGTAACAATTGTCCAAATAAACGCATTTTTAGGAAATCCATTATTTACCAAAGTCCAATTGGAACCATTATTTTCAGATTTAAAAACTCCTCCATTAGTTGCAATGAATAGCCTGCTTTCTACACTCAAAATATCAGAAACAGAACCACCTTGTGGATTATTAAATTGTTGCCATTGTGCAGTACCTAAAAAACCGAATAAAAAGATAAGAATAGTGAGCGTAAATTTCTTCATATGTTGTAAAATCAAATAGGTTCGAAATCATTAAAAATAAAGCAATAGACTATCTTTAAGTTCAAAAAATCGATAAAATGTAACTAAGTTCGATTATTAAAAAAGAGCAAACAAAAACCATAGTTACACTATGGTTTTTGTCCAGTAAGAGAATCATTATTTTAACGACTTATTCAAGAAACAAACATGCGCTTTACTATACTCCTTTTTTTAGGAATTTTGACAAATGCAGTGGCTCAGCAAATGACTCCAGAGAATTTAATTTCACTTATTGAGCAAGAATCCGATACTTTATCAATCAGCAGCAATCAAATTCAGTTTAAAGTAAACAATGGTTTATTGATTTGCATTTTTGATGAAAATGCTAACAGAATGCGAATCATATCACCTATCATTGAACGAAAGAAACTTACTGAAGATGAATTATTAAATGCGCTAGTAGCAAATTTTCATTCGGTTTTAGATGTTAAATATGCATTAAGTGATGAAATCATTTGGTCTGTATATACGCATCCATTAAAAGAGTTAACTGAAGGACAAGTTATAGATGCAATTCAACAAGTTTATGCTGCTGCCATTACTTTTGGCAATAGTTATTCCAGCACTAATTTAATCTTTCCGGGTAATTCAAAAAAAGTGATTGACACCACGAAAACAAGGGTTCTTAAAAAATTATGATTATTTAGATTATTCAACCTCAAAACTATACTCGGGAATTTTACCTTTAACCCCCTTATAGAACCCTACAATTTTTTTGAAATCATTGTCTAAATCATCAGTAGGACGAAACGGTTCGGCAAAACTGATTTTCTTTTTACCAAAATCAAAAGCTACCATTACAATTGGCACTTTCGCAGCCTTTGCGATATAATAAAAGCCCGTCTTTAATTCCTTTACCTTTTTCCGGGTTCCTTCTGGGGCAAGAGCAAATCGGAATATTTTATGAGACTCAAAAACCTTAACCATTGCCTCTACTGAATTTTGAGCGCTGGTTCTATCTATAGGCGCGCCGCCTGTCCACCTAAAAAACCACCCAAAAGGTGGCTTGAACAAACTTTTCTTACCTATGTAATTGATTTCTTTATTTAATACTTTGCGTATTAAAAGACCTAATACAAAGTCTAACCAATGCGTATGTGGTACAACGATGATAACACATTTATCAATATCTGGGAACTCACCTTCTATACGCCAACCCATTAGTTTAAAGTATAGAAACTTGGCAAATCTATGTAACATGAATTTCTTTTGAAGAGTTCAACTAAAAAGTGAGCTTAGATTTTTTGATAAATAGATTTCAACTTTTCTTTCGAAAGCTGTTCTTTCCAATTAGTCCCAAGTGCATTTTCCCAAAGGGCCTCCATGGAATAAGCTACTTCAATCATGACATCCATTTCTTTTTCCGTTAAATTGGAACAAACATTTTTTGGGAGTATAATTTGATGTTTATGAAGCATTTGTTGAAATAACATTACTCCTTCAGGATAAAATTCTTCCAAATGTTGAAATACCAAACAATTACCTATTCCGTGTTTTGTACCTAAAACGTAAGAAAGACCATAACTCATTGCATGGGCTACCCCAACTTGAGAATAGGCAATACTCATACCACCGTGCCAAGAAGCCATCATCAATTTTTCTTCAGCTTCTTCCGTTGCTAAATCGTTTAAAAAAACTTCTTTGCAAAGTTCATAAGCCTTTTCACCATAGCTTTGACTAAAAGCATTTAAATAAGTACCATTTAAAGACTCTACACAATGAATAAAACAGTCCATACCAGTATAAAACCATTGCTCATTAGGCACTGTAGCAAGTAAGTCAGGATCTAAAACTACCTGGTCATAAGTGGTAAAATCAGAATTTATGCCTAATTTTTTTTTAGGACCTAATAAGACTGCCGTTCTGGAAACTTCTGCTCCAGTCCCACTAATTGTAGGCACACCAACGTGATATAGCGAAGGTTTTTGAACCAAATCCCAACCCTGGTATTGGTCCGATGTTCCTTTATTCCCCAGCATAATCGCTACCGCTTTTGCCAAATCCAAAAGGGTTCCGCCGCCAATTCCAACAATTCCTGATGGTAATTCATCATAATCAGCTCTAATTTTTTCAACGAGATAATCTACTTGCTCAGTTTTTGGTTCTTCATCTGCTGAAATAAAAATGATTTGATCATTAAACAACCATGGTATACGATGAGCAAAATCGGAATTTTCAAAAAAATCATCTACTAAAAAGATAAATGGAGCATCAGAATTCTTTCTTTTTGGTAATAATATATCTGCCAATTGGCCAAAACTCCCTCTGCCGAAAACTACTCTCGGCACCATTGGAAAGTTCTTATAATTTGTATTTTTCTTCAGAACTATACTTTTATTTTCTAATTTATTTTCTATCTTCATTCTTAATTCAAGTACTTCAAAATTTCACGAATTCCGCTAAGTTTTAAATGTCCGTTGTTTTGTTCTTCTTCATTTGAAACTATTTCATGTGCCCAGGTAGTATGAAAGGGAATGTGTATGGCCTTTGCGCCAATATTAATTATAGGTATAACATCTGACTTCAATGAATTCCCTACCATTAAAAACTCATTTGTTTGAATCTCTAAATGATCCAACAGATTCTTGTAATTTTCTTCTTTTTTATCACTTAAGACTTCAACATGATGAAAATACTTTGAAAGGCCTGATTTAGCAAGCTTTCGCTCCTGATCTAATAAATCGCCCTTGGTCAATACAATCAATCGATACTGATTTTGCAATTTAGCCAAGACCTCTTCTACTCCATCTAATAATTCAACAGATTGAGCAATCATAGTTTTACCAAGATCTATTATTGCTAAAAGCTTTTCTTGAGCTATATTGTTATTGGATAAATCCAAAGCCGATTCAATCATTGATAGCATAAAGCCCTTTACTCCGTAGCCATATAGCTCTAAATTCTTCATTTCCATTTTAAAAAGCTCTTGATCTATTTTATTTTTCGTTTCATAGCCTTCTAATAATTCAGCAAATTTTTCTTCAGTTTCACGAAAATATGTTTCATTGACCCAGAGTGTGTCATCTGCGTCAAAAGCAATTGTTTTTATATTAGAAAAATCTACTTCCATGCCTTTTTAGCTCTTTCTAAATCTTCGGGAGTATCAATTTCGATACCTGTTACTTGGGTCTCAACCATTTTAATTTTTTTACCGTATTCTAAAAAACGTATGGCCTCTATTTTCTCCGTCGCTTCTAAGGCAAGCATTGGTAATTTTTGAAAATCAGCCAATGCCCTTTTTCTAAAAGCATAAATGCCTTTGTGCTTATAATAAAGAGCGCCAGCACTTTTATCTCTAGGATAAGGGATAACTGAACGAGAAAAATATAGTGCGAAACTACGATTATCAACTATGACCTTGACGGTATTAGGATTTGAAATCTCTTCCCAATCAGTAATTGGTGTCATCAGAGAAGCCAAATCTATCTCTGACTTTTTATCGTTCTTAAATACTGCAATTATACGTTTCAAACTTTCGGTATCTATAAAAGGCTCGTCTCCTTGAACATTTATAACAATATCTACATTCATAGTAGATACTGCTTCGGCAATACGATCACTACCGCTTTCATGTTCTTGAATGCTCATTATGGCCTTTCCACCATTATCTTTAATGAGTGCAAAAATCAATTCACTATCTGTAACTACATAAACATCGTCAAATAGTTTAGTATTAATGACTGCTTCGTACGTTCGAAGTATTACCGGTTTTCCGTTAAGATCTTGCATTAATTTCGCAGGAAAGCGAGACGCCTGATATCGTGCCGGAATCATTGAAATTATTCTCACCCTGATTTATATTTTATTTTATTATTTACGTTTGGGTCTAAGCTTTCTATAAATACTAAATATGACAATCAAAATAATAATTACTAAAACTATGGCTAACGGAGGAACCAAGATTGAAGCTGTAGAAACCGCCAATGCTGTGCCAGTTTCAACTGTTGAAACTATTGGATTAGCCACTCCACCTGTTGTTGCAGTTGAAGTTAATCTACCTGCTGCATTTGCACCTTTAATCGCTGTGGCCGTGCCTCCACCTGCTATAATTGCCAATGACCATGTAATTACAGGATCTAAATCAGCAACTGTTGAAACCATAACAGCTGTTCCGGCAATCGCTGCAAGTGGAATTGCAATGCTATCCAGTGCATTATCCACCCATGGAATAAAATAAGCAAAAATCTCTGCTAAAGTCGCTATACCAAGTGTTAATACCGCAGCTAAACTTCCAATCCAAGTCCAGCTATCATTAAGGTCCCAAACGCCAAAATATGAAGCTAGACTTAAAGCAAATAGCGGCAAAAATACTCGAAACCCAGCAGATGCTGCTAGTCCAATACCTAAAAAAATGCTGATAATCGTTTCTGAAGTCATTTTTACAGTTTAAACTAAAATAGGTTATTCCCCTTCAACAAAAAAATCGTTTTTAAATCCAATTAAATAAAGTCTGTTTTTTGCTCTGGTTACTGCCGTATAAAGCCATCGCAAATATTCTTTTTCTATACCATTGGGCAAATAAGGCTGTTCTACAAACACCGTATTCCACTGGCCTCCTTGAGATTTGTGACAAGTAATAGCATATGAAAACTTTACTTGTAGCGCATTGAAATACTTATTATTTTTTACACCTAAAAACTTCTTATATTTCGATTTTTCATGTGCAAAATCTTTGGAAACTTCTTGATATAATTTATTACCATCTTCATAAGACAACGATGGTGTTTCTGCCTTTATAGTATCTAATAATAACACTGTTTCAAATGGTTTTTGATTAGGGTAGTCTACCATTTGAACCTTGACTTCGGCGAATTTAAATCCGTAAAGTTCCTTAATTGAAAACAACTCTAAAACCTCTATAATATCACCATTAGCAATGAAACCAGCTTCTGAAGTTGCTTTAAGCCAAAAATAATTGTTTTTGACCACCATCATATAATCTCCAACAGAAATATCATTGTCCAGAAATAATATTCTTTCACGTATATTTTCATTATACAAATTCGCTCTTTTATTTGAACGCACAATTATGGCCGTCTCTTCTTTCCCATTTTGAGAATAAGAGTCATCAATAGCTTCTTGAATTTCATGTCCATCAATCAATCTAACGATATCTTCAAAACCCGCCAATTGAAATTTAAATTCTTCGAAAAATTCTTGTTGTAATTGTTCTCTGAGGTTTGTAGCATTAAATAAAATACCTGACTCACTCCCTTGTCGCATTACCTCATCTAATTCAATCTTAGTGACTTCTTTATTATAATTTAATGACAATTTATCTTGATTAAGCGCAGGGCTTAAATCTAATCTCACGGGTGGTAATTGAGCTGTATCCCCTATTAAAATCAATTTACAATTATGACCAGAATACACATAAAAGATTAGATCATCTAATAAAGAGCCATTTTCAAATAATTTTGAATCTGAAGGGGCATCAGGTATCATAGAGGCTTCATCTACAATAAATAGAGTATCACGATGTTTATTAGGTGCTAAAACAAATTGAACACCTCCACCCGATTGTTTCTTCGGAAAATAAATCTTTTTATGAATAGTAAATGCCTTTGTGCCTGAATAGGTTGACATGACTTTAGCCGCTCTACCTGTTGGTGCTAACATCACCGCTTTCATTTTAGCTCGCCATAGGTTCTTTACTATACTACCCGTTATGGTTGTTTTTCCCGTTCCAGCATAACCTTTTAACAGAAAGAGCCTGTCTTTTTCTTTGGATAATATAAAATCAGACAATCCGCTTAGGGTTGCCTCTTGCAAAACAGTAGGTTGATGTGGAAATTTATCAATTAAAATCTTAAGAAAATCTTGCGTTTTCAAGTCGGCCATAACCCCTCAAATATAGTCATCATTTTTAGGACAAAAACTTTTGTGATTAAAAAAAAATTGTAGATTTGTGAATAACCACTAAATCTAATTAACACTTATAAAATGAAGACCATAATACAAATTGTACTTTGGATTGTTTGCATCTTTTTAGGTTATCTGATATACCAATCAGTAAATGCTCCAATTGAGTTTAACAAAGTTCGACAAGAGCGATTCTCAGAGGTTATTGCTAAACTAAAAGACATTCGAGATTCACAGGAAGCATATAAATCTGTTAATGGAAGATATGCTGGTAATTTCAAAAGTTTAATTCAATTTGTTGATACCGCTAACTACACAATTACTCAACAAAGAGATTCATCTTTCATGGAGTTTAGTGATGTTTATAAAATTGATTTACAAAAGGATACCATTATTATCGATACCTTAGGTTTTGTCAAAATAAAGGATTCTTTATTCAAAAATGACGACCGCTACAAAAGCTTAATGGATGTTCCAGGTGCAGCTAATGGAGAGAAATTTGAAATGAAAGCTGACATTATTGATAAGAGTGGGTATAAAGCTCCGGTTTTTGAAGTGAAAGTTGATAAGGAAGTTGTTTTATTTGATCAACCAAAAGACTTGCTTGCTCGTGAAAAGGCACATATGAGTGTTGAGGAAGTTAATGGAACAACTATTAAAGTAGGTTCTTTAACTGATGTTAGTACCAATGGTAACTGGCCTCCTATTTATGACAGAAAAAACGACTAGAAATAAAGGTGTCTCTATAAACGATACCGATTCTTTTAAGAATTTGTCCATTCAAGTTAGCTTGAATGGACTTTCTTTTTTTGTATTAGATAGTATCACACAAAAAGTTGATGCTTTCGAGCAAATTAATTTTAAAGTGGATACTACCCCTTATTTATTACAAAAGGAATTAAAAAAACTACTTGAAAAAAATAATTTAGACAAAGCCCTATTTGAAAAGGTTCAGGTTGTTCACAATAACGACATGTTTTGTCTTGTTCCGAAACCGCTCTTTGATGTAAATGAACTTCCGAACTATTTAAAATTTAATACCAAACTATTAGCAAATGATGAAATTGCTTATGATGAGTTGAGTCATCATGAAATAACAAGTGTTTATGTTCCATTCACTAACATCAATAATCTAATTTTTGAGTTGTACGGTGAGTTTGAATTTATTCATAATAGTTCGATGGTAATACAATCACTCTTTAACCATAAAATAGGCTCTAAACCAGTTTGTTATGCACATATTTCTAAGACTAACTTCGAGTTAATTGCATTTGACAAAAAGAAACTACTACTCTTTAACCAATTTCAATATAAAACCAAAGAAGATTTTTTATACTACTTGTTATTTACCTATGAACAGCTAGGCTTTGATACAGAATCAGTAAAGGTTAAGCTTTTTGGCTCTATTGAAGAAGGCGATGAACTTTTTAATATTTGTTATCAATACATTAAAAAAGTAGCTGTTTTTGAACCTAATACCAAAGAAATAGAATCTAACCCTAAAGATTCTATCGACCTTACCCTCCTTAATACGTTTTAATGAGGATAATATCTGGAAATTATAAAGGTAGACGCATAACAGCCCCTAAAAAACTACCCGTTAGACCAACAACTGATATGGCTAAAGAAGCCCTATTTAATATTATAAACAATCGTTATTACTTTGAAGACATTAGCATCCTTGACCTTTTCTCTGGAACAGGAAATATTAGTTTTGAATTCGCTTCAAGAGGTGTAAAAAATATAATTGCGGTTGATCAACATTCAGGTTGTGCTCAATTTATATCAAAAACTTCTGGAGAACTAAAATTTGATATTTCAGTGATTAAGAGTGATGTCTTTAAATATTTGAGTAAAGCACATTTTAAATCAGATATTATTTTTGCCGACCCACCCTATAATTTTAATCAAGAGCAATTTGGCAAAATTCCTCAATTAGTTTTCGAGAATTCTTTATTGAGGGAAAACGGAATGTTAATTATTGAACATTCAGAACAGACCGATTTATCTAAAATGCTTTATTATTCTGAGAGTAGAAAATATGGGGGAAATGTCTTTAGTTTTTTTGAGTTAGAAAATAATTTAATTTAAAAAGCAGGCCATAAGCCGGATTCTGTAATCACATAAGTGAATCCTTATCATTTATCTAGGTTTCTAGTTGCCTAAAAATTCTAACCGCCTACCCTCCAGCTTAAACGTGCCGTTTTTAAACACTGGTTTACATGGCGTTTCACCGTATAGAGTTTACCTGGTTTCACTACAGCCGAACTGTACTTGCTTTCTGTTGCACTGGTCCGCCCCAAAAATTTCTAATTGGGTGACGGGTATTACCCGCTATACTGCACTATGGTGTCCGGACTTTCCTCTTCTGATAAAAATCAGAAGCGATAAGGTGACCTGCTAGGCAAAGGTACTCTAATTGTTAATAAAAAAATGTTTGCTTTCTATTCTACGCTCGCCAATCCATTTCGCTCTTTTTATATTTGTAACTAGTCAAAAACTAAGTATTGGAACCCTTTGTAGTATCAGCTCGAAAATTTCGTCCGCAAACATTTAAAGATGTTGTGGGGCAAGAAGCTATTACCAATACTTTGGAAAGTGCAATTTCAAATAACCATTTAGCACAGGCTCTTTTATTTTGTGGCCCAAGAGGGGTAGGCAAAACGACTTGTGCACGTATTCTAGCTAAAAAAATTAATGAAGATGGTTCAGAAGTTGAGGATGAAGACTTTGCTTTCAATATTTTTGAGTTAGATGCAGCCTCTAACAATTCCGTTGATGATATTCGGAATCTCACAGACCAAGTTCGAATTCCTCCGCAAGTAGGTAAATATAAAGTCTACATTATCGATGAGGTTCACATGCTATCTCAATCTGCATTCAACGCTTTCTTGAAAACATTAGAGGAACCACCGAAACACGCAATATTTATTTTAGCCACAACCGAAAAACATAAAATCATACCTACAATTCTTTCAAGATGTCAGATTTTTGACTTCAAAAGAATTACAGTAAAGGACGCGGCGAATTACCTTAAATATATTGCTAATGAACAAGGTATTTCAGCAGAAGATGATGCTTTACACATTATAGCACAAAAAGCGGATGGTGCCATGCGTGATGCGCTGTCAATATTTGATAGAGTTGTAAGTTTCTCGGGAGAAAACCTAACAAGAAAAGCTGTAACAGAAAATTTAAACGTTTTAGATTATGATGTTTACTTTGAAGTGACTGATTTAATTTTGAAAAATAAAATTCCCGAATTACTCCTTCTCTTAAATAAAACACTTGCATTAGGATTTGATGGACATCATTTTATCACCGGTTTAGCCTCACACTTTAGAGATTTAATGGTTTGCCAACACACTGAAACTATTAGCTTATTAGAAGTAAGTGAATCCACAAAGAAAAAGTATCAAGAACAAACTAAAGCAATTACAAAGCTTTTTCTTTTAAAAGCAATGGACATGGCTAATGATTGTGATTTAAAATACAAAGCAAGTAAAAACCAACGATTGTTGGTTGAACTTACCCTGATGAAACTGGCCTCCATTACTTTTAATGGAGAAAAAAAAAAGTCTGATTTCATAATACCAGCCTCGCATTTCGCTAATTTGACTTTTCCAAAAAATGAAGTTACTATAGCACCAATAACGGAAATGATTGATGCTAAATTAACTCAAGAAACAAATTTACCGGAGGATTATCATATAGAAACAACAGCACCAGAGTTTACAAATTCTACAGATAAAAATACTCAGATTATTGATAAGCCCATTCCCATAAAGATTGATCTTAATATTTCTCCTAAAAGAGTTTCAGGCCTATCAATCTCAAGTCTAAAAGCAAAAAAAGAACATGAAAAGGCGAAAGTTGATATCGTAGACCATACACAATTACCCGAAGAGGAGTTTGAAGAGTCAAAAATGCAAGAACTTTGGACTGAGTTTGTTCAAGAATTGGAAAATAATGGCAAAAAAATACTAGCTGCTAATCTTCAAGCTGATATACCTAAGCTTAAAGAAAATCATGTAATCTTTATTGAATTGCCTAATTCTACGATGAAAAAGGAAGTTGAAAGAGAACAAAGTTTAATGCTGAATTATTTAAAAGAAAAGCTCAATAATTATAGTATTTCTTTAAAAATTGCGGTTAATGAAGAGGTGGCAAAAAAGTTTGCCTTTACACCTGAAGAGAAATATGAAAAACTTAGAGAAAAGAACCCTGCTTTAGATTTACTACGAAAGGAGTTTGATTTAGATTTATAGCTTATTTCGTTTTTGTGAAACTACCAATAGTATAAAGAGACATCATTATGCCTGCTATCAAAAGTCCTAATGCTTCTCTACCTCTTTCAACATTCACAATATCACCTTCGCCAATGGTTACCCCTTCAAATTTTTCGGGCCAAGTATAAGCCGTAAGTCCTAAATAAAAAATAGCTAAAATTATAGACCATCTCAAAGGTAATCTCCCTAATCCAAACAATATTGAAGCAAATGCTGCCATACCATAAATAGCATACCACTTAGTTGCATCAGGGTCATTGTATTGCACTGCTGCCGCATAAATGAACAACGCGGCGAAAATAAATGCCAAAATCTTTAGAATTTTTTTCATTTTGAATGGTTTATATGTTGCTCTAAAATATTGAAAACAGCAGTTGGTTCAATTTGTTCGTTAAATTCCAAATCACGGTTGTTAGAAATAAAAATAGGAAAATCCTGTTTACTTTCAGGAATTCGCCCATGTGAGCCTTTTATAAGCTTAGCGTTTAATGGGATTATATTTAGCACTGTTCTAAGACCGAGTTTCTTTTTTAATAGTTTCCAAAATATTTTAAAAATTATCAATTTGTCTTTTGGATCAGTAAGCATTTCTACAGGATCATAACCAGGTTTTTTGTGAATATCTACCATACGAGCATAATCGGGTGCTTTTTTATCGTCATTCCAAAAATAATAGGTGAACCATGATGAGCTATTTGCAATTACAACTAAATCACCAGCGCGCTCATGATTTAATTGTATTTCATTCAATTCTGATTTTTCAATAACCTTTTCAACCCCCTTAACTTCTTCTATTATTGCTTTTATCGCTTTAACATTCAATTGATTCTTGATGTATATATGACAAATTTGGTGATCAGCAACTGCAAAAGCCTCACTTGCTCCTGCATCAAGCAACTCAAGCCCTCGCTCTTCTCTAATCGCTAAGTAGTTCTTTTCACGTAACACTCGATTTAAATGAATCGGGTTATTAACGTTAGTTATTCCATATTCGGAAAGTAAAATGATTTCAGAATTCTTTGATTGGTAATAGTCTACAAGGTCTTTTACAACTTTGTCTATTTCATTCAAATCATTAGCAATGATATCAAAATCAATTCCGAATCGCTGAAGGTTATAATCCAAATGTGGAAGATAAACAAGGGTCAAGGTCGGGTCATGAATTTTATCAGTTTCAATACTTGCATCAGCTATCCATTTACTTGATTTAATTGACGTTTTGGGACCCCAAAAACTAAATAAAGGAAAAGTACCTAGTTTTTTTTGCAAAGTATCTCGAAGGCTTGAAGGGAAAGAATAAACATCGGGTAATTTGCGACCATCTGCTAAATAATTTGGTCTTGGAGTTAAACTAAAATCAACACTTGAATACATATTATACCACCAAAACATATTGGAACATGTAAAGCTCTCATTTTCACTTTTAAGCTTTTCCCATAGTTTTGGAGCTTGAACAAGCTTATTAGATTGTCGCCAAAACTTCACTTCACATTCTTCTTTAAAATACCACCCATTACCAACAATACCGTGATTTGAAGGCCATTCTCCTGTTAAATATGTAGATTGCGCCGTACATGTCACTGCTGGTATGACGGGTCTAATGAAGCTACTTTTACCCTTTTCTAAAAAGGATTTTATAAATGGAGTATGTTCTCCAATTAATCTTTTGGTTAAACCGACTACATTTATAACAACTGTTTTATTCATGTTAGTTTACCTTTTAACCATTCAATTTCTCTAACAATTGATTCGGTAAGTTCTTTTTTAAGGTGTTTTGGAAGTACTTCCCAAGTATAAGTTTCGATCTCTAGATGATTGCAGATTTGATTCTCCTTCAAATATAAAATTGTCTTAATAATATGATCTTGAGTAGAATATAAGCTTGTGAATTTTTCTAAGAAAATTGGAACATGAAAATGAGCTCTTAACTCCTTAACCGATTTTTTGTTTTCTAATACAATAGGTAAATCAGAATGGGTTTTAACCACCCCCTCATTATATTCCGTAACCTGATGTAAATAAGTTGGCTCATTAAACTTAGCGAGTTCATCCCATACCATATCATCATTTTCGTTATCAAATAAGATCTTTAAAGCTGCACTTACTTGAATTTTACCAACCAAAATTCCAGCTTTTTTAAATTTCTGAAAAGTTTCAGAAGGCTCTTCATAGGCCAATGAAAAGTGGCAAATATCATAACAAACGGTTATATATCTTTTAATAAAATCAATTGCTTTTTGTTTTTCAAAACCAAATTCGTTCTTAAACATAACCACACCTTGTGGTAGCAAAAACTCATTAAAAAAATCAAGTACTTCACTACTGTTTTCTAATATACCATCTGGTTCTGGTTCAATGTCAAGATGTAAATAATTACCATGGTCCTCTTCATTTTTAAACAATTGTAATGCTATTGAAAGCATGTTCTCTGCTCCTATTCTTTTGGCTTCTGTCAATTCTGATGGTGTTTTAAACCAATGCTTATAAGATATAGGTGATGTGGATATTCCTCCAGAAACGCCTTTTGGCACTAAAAGATTGAGTTGGTTAAATAGTCTTGAAGTGTAGTTTACACGATCTTTTGTTGTCCAATCGGGTTCATGAACGTTATCTTTAACTACCTCACCATGAAAGTTGCCATAAGGAAAACCGTTCATGGTAAAAACATAAAGTTTATGTTCCGCTAACCAATTCTTAAACTCGGTTAAGTTTTCTTCTAAACCCAGTTCTTCACTAGCCTTATTTGACAAGCGCAAACCAATCCCAAAATCTTGATTATGCGAAACTCTTTGTTTAATCGTTGGAAGGTTAGTTTTTAAACTTGCAAAGGTTACATTCCAATTCTCACCAGGATGAATGTTTGTACAATAGGTTAAATAGTATAAATTAGAAATCAACATACCGACAAGTTACTTATGATTTTAAACTTCGTAATGTAATAGCTTCTCTCATTTTATCTCTATCTACCTCATGAACATCACATTTTATACCAATTGCTGAAATTAGGGTAATTGTTAGTTCACCACCTAGGTGTTCCCTAAACTCTTCAATTCCTCTAAGCAAGTTGTCTACCTCATCAATAGTACTGATCGGCATTATTAGGTTAAAACCAACTGTTTTGAATACTTGTAAAATTCTCTCTAAATCATTTTTATCAATTAAACCAATCAGCTCAGCATAAGTTAAATCAAGAGCAATACCCATAGCTACAGCCTCTCCATGTCTAAGCTCATAGTTAGTTATTTGCTCTAACTTATGAGCCGCCCAATGCCCAAAATCTAACGGCCTAGATGAACCATTCTCAAAAGGATCTCCACCTTCACTAATGTGCCGCATATGAATTTCTGCACATTTATGAATTAAAGGTGCCATTGCTTTAATTTCTCTGTTCGCTAAACGTTCAGCATTTTTTTCAATAGACTTAAAAAAGTCTTCGTCTTTGATTAGTGCTACTTTTAACGCCTCAGCGATTCCAGCAATCCAATCGCGTTTTTCCAAAGTATTTAAAAAATCGAGATCATTAATAATAGCGTAAGGAAGTGCAAACGTTCCTAAAAAATTCTTTTTTTCAAAAGCATTAATACTATTCTTAACTCCAACTGCTGCATCGTTTTGAGCTAATACGGTTGTAGGTATTCGAATTAGTCTCACCCCTCTGTGAGCTGTTGCAGCAGCATATCCAGCCATGTCTATTACTGCGCCACCACCTATAACCACTACAAACGAATGTCTACAAATGCTTTTTTTATTGATTGAATTCCATATACGTTCAACATTTGATTTATCATTTTTACTAGCCTCGCCACCAATTACAGGGATTATATCTTTGATATTAATATGCGCTTGATGTTTTTTACCATACTTTTTTATATTATCCAACAAATACTCATTAGTAGCAATTACCTGTTGATCAACGACAAATATCATTTTCACTAAACCCCCTTTTTGATAATTCTTTAGAATATTTATAAATAAAGAGTTTTCAGGGTTAAAAAGACCATTGGTAAAATATAGCTTGTAGTCGTAGTTGACCGAGAAAGTCTGCGAAATAGTACTAAGGTTCATAAATCTTAATTAAGTAACAGCAAAAGCTTTTGACAACCCCATTGAAATTGGCAAAAGTAATAATACTAAAAGCCCAATAATTACATTTGAAAATGTAACTGCAATGACAGCATCTAATAAAATTATGGAAATAACTCCAGCTTTTACAGCCTTCATAATGTTTACTGGTATATTATGTCGATAAGCTCTCAACAAAGGAATACCTATTGCTAAAACAAAAATCACTAAAAATAAATAACTTGTCAAAGTCATAATTGCCTTCGTAGTATTAAAGTAAACTAGCAACAAAATAACAGTACTATATAGGCCTCCTGCCAGTAAAATATTCCTTTTATTTTTTCCATGAACTTCACCTTGACTCACCATTGTAATGGCAGCTATATAAATGATTGGAATTATCACATACTCAATATTATTAAACTCTCCAAAAATAGAAATCCCTAATAAAAGGTTGCAACCTCTGCATAAACCCATATTCAATGGACCTAAAAAACTGAATTTCTTTGAATAGCTATCATAAACTAAAATCAGCAGCGTTAAAACTAAAGCAATATAACCGCAAATAACCCCAACTAAAAAGGAAGTACTAATTCCAATGATTATTAAAATCAATCCAAAGCACACGGCTTCTTTATACTTTACTAACCCACTAGGAAGTGGACGTTCAGCACGCTCTATTTTATCTAACTCGAAATCAAAAACATCATTAAATACAACACCACCAGCATAAAGAAGTATCGATGAAAGTATTAATAACCAAGACTTATTAAGAGTCAAAAACTGATCATTTACAAAAAAACCTGCAAGGGTAAGTCCCGCTAAAATATCCGCAGCAGCCGTTGGTAAATTAGCAGGTCTACATAACTGTAAGAATCCTTTTATTCTAGAATTCATTAAACAATTTTATCATCCTCTACTTTTGGTTCTTGCCCACGAAGTACGCTATTATCATTATAAAGTTTTCTCTGGTCAATAGAGATAGGGTTAAGCCAATGCTCTTCTTTCATTTTACCAGACCTGCCAAAAGTATTGAGCGCATTCTGATAACAAGTTTTGATAACATCTTCTTTATTAATTCCCCTTTGTAACATAAGGTTTGCGGTTTTAGGTACTGCAAGAGGGTCACTTACACCCCAATCAGCTGAGCTATCTACAATGATATTTGTGCTACCAAACTTTCTTACAACTTCTACCATTCTTTCATTTCCCATTTTTGTTTTAGGGTAAATTGTAAAGGCAGCAATAAAACCTCTGTCTAATACTTCTTGAACCGTTTCTTCATTGTTGTGATCAATAATTACCGTACTTGGATCAAGACCATGCTCTAAACATACTTCCATACTTTTTATGGTACCTGCCTTTTTATCTCTGTGTGGTGTATGTACTTGCACCATCATATTGAACTCCTTTGCTAGTTCAAGTTGTTCGCGAAAATATTTATCCTCAGCTGGTGTCTGATCATCATAACCTATTTCACCAACTGCCACAACATTGTCTTTATGCAAATAAAGTGGTAATAATTCCATCACTTGTTCCGCTAAAGCTTCATTATTGGCCTCTTTTGAGTTTAGCCCAATTGTACAATAATGCCTAATTCCGAATTGACTGGCTCTAAAAGCTTCCCAACCGACCAAGCTGCTAAAATAATCTTGAAAAGAACCTACCTGGGTTCTGGGTTGACCCATCCAGAAAGATGGCTCAATAACTGCGACAATTCCAGCTTTCGCCATAGCCTCATAGTCATCCGTAGTTCGTGATGTCATATGAATATGTGGGTCAATAAAATGTAATTTTTCTTCCATAATCAATTTCTCAAATCATCCCAGGTTAGGATGCCATTTTTTAATTGTTTTTCAAACTTGGGGTAATCTACTAACATTTGTTGAATTTTTTCATCTTTAGATTTAAAGCAAACTAATGCTGCCGCTTTATTTTCAAGATGATTATCACTTTTAAATAGACGCTCGATATCGCTTAATAATTGGCCCTGAATGTAGTTAGAAACTGGTCTCCAAAATAGAGGGTCAATATCACGTGATGCTGCCCAACGCTCATGGGCATAATCAGAAATAATTCTTGCTAATTCTTTGTTAGCACGGATGTCAATACCCAATATTTTAGATAAATCACGCTGCATAAATGCTGCCTTCAAATACATTTGATTCCATTGTTGTTCATTAAAATATAAACTTGGATATGGATTGTCCATCGCTATGGCATCAAAAACGGTTGCTATGTTTGTTCTCAAAGCTTCAACACCTACAAATTTGAAATTTTCGGCATTAGGTAACAACACCAAATAATTCAAAAAAGTTACGAGCTCAGAAATATCAGCAACTTGTATTAAATTGATTACTTTATCTTTAAAAAAAGTGTCATTAGCTTCCAATACTTTTACCAACAAAAAGATTCGTGCTAACTCTAGAGTATTTGCTTTTTTACTCTTAAGATAATTTTCGATTTCATCATCGCTATTTTCATTAAAATCAATATCTCCTTGCTCAATATTTGAACTGCACAAGGTATATGTTAAGTAGAGCTTTTTAGTAGAGCATTCTTTAATAGTCTCATTTAACCTGGTTTTTAACCAGTTTTTTGAATTGCTATTAATACTTGCTTCAAATATTTTTGAAAGAGATTTTATTGAATTTGAATAGGGCATTTTAAAACCTTGTTATTAAGTACTACGCAATACAAAGATAACTATAGTTACTGCTATATATTGCCGTAAAACAGCTATAACATGTATATTTGGTTTAGAAAAAACACAATAATAAATGCTCGGACTCAAATTACCTACTGACCCAAGATGGGTCAATATTGTTGAAAAAAATATTGATGAGATTTTAACTGATCATGCTTATTGTGAACAGAAGGCGGCAAGTACAGCTATTTCCCTAATAGTTTCATTCCCAGAGTACACCGAATTGACTAAAGAAATGATAGCTCTTTCTAGAGAAGAAATGGGACATTTTAAAATGGTTCACGACTTAATACTTGAACGTGGTAATACATTAGGTCGTGATAGAAAAGATTTTTATGTAATTGAGTTACTCAAGTTTTTCCCGAAAGGAGGTAGTCGAACAACTCAATTAATCCACCGTTTGTTATATGCTGCTTTAATCGAAGCTCGTAGTTGTGAGCGTTTTAGATTATTATCTGAAGAATTAGAAGATAAAAAATTAGCAGATTTCTATCATAGACTAATGGTAAGTGAAGCCGGCCATTATACAATGTTTTTAAAATTTGCAAGACAATACGGAGACCGAAAAGAAGTAGATGAAAAATGGCAAGAACTGCTAAAGTATGAAGCCAAGATTATGAAAAATCTTGGTAAAGGTGAATCCGTTCATGGTTAAAAACTAAGCTTCAACTTTTTTCTTATAGTAATCATATATAGCAAATTGAGAGCGCACCTTAGCTTTATTATCATCTTTATATGCATTATCGTGTTTTGAAGAAAAAACTCTAGCCTTGATATTATCGTCCCAAGAAATTTGAAAGGTATCTAAAACTTCTTGTTTGATATCCTTATCATAAATTGGACAACCTACTTCTACTCTATAGTCAAGATTTCTTGTCATCCAATCTGCAGAAGAAATATATACCTTGGGATTGCCATCGTTACCGAAAATAAATACTCTAGGATGCTCTAAGAATTTATCTACCACACTTATTGCTTCAATATTTTCACTCATTCCCTCAACACCTGGAATTAAACAACAAATGCCCCTTATAATTAATTGAACCTTTACACCAGCTCTACTAGCTTCGTACAATTTGTCCACCATTTTATACGAAGTAAAACTATTCATCTTAATTTTGATAAATGCGTCTTTACCAACCAAAGCGTTAGCAATTTCATTATCAATCAATTTAGAAAATACGTTTTTTGTATAATGTGGAGATACAATTAAATGCTTGTATTTATTTATTTTGTAAGGAACTTCAAAGAAATCAAATACTTTATTTACTTCTTTTAGGATTGCATCATGAGCTGTAAACAAAGTATAATCTGTATATATTTTAGCAGTAGATTCATTAAAATTACCTGTGCTAATAAAGCCGTAACGTTTAATTCCATTCTCTTCTTCCCGCTCTATAAAGCAAACTTTTGTATGTACTTTTAATCCAGGAATACCAAAAATCAACTTAATCCCTTCCTCTTGAAACTGATTAGCATATTTAATATTGGCCTGTTCATCAAATCTTGCCTGTAATTCAATTTGCACTGTTACTTCTTTCCCATTCTTGGCGGCATTAATGAGAGCAGCGGCAATTTGAGAATTATTAGCAAGTCTATAAATGGTTAGTTTTATTTTTTTAACCTGTGGATCTAAAGCAGCCTCTTTCAAAAAGTTCACGACGTAAGAATAATTCTGATATGGTGTATAAACCATATAGTCCTTAACCGCAATCTGACCCAGAATACTCTCATTTAAATGAAAATCTTCTACTAAAAGAGGTTTTATTTTTTTATACTGCAAATCTGACCTACCGAGGCTAGGAAAACCCATATAATCTCTTCGATTATGATATCTGCCACCAGGAATTACACTATCGGTCTCCTCAATATTCATTTTACCCTTCAAAAATCGAAGGGTATCCATTTTTATTCCCTTATCATATACAAATCGAACTGGATCACTAATCTTTCTATGTTCAACACTTGACGAGATTTTATCAATAAAACTTTTGCTTAAATCGTTATCCATATCAAGTTCTGCATCACGTGTTATTTTTATCATATGAGCCGAAATATCATCAAACTCAAACATGGTAAAAATTTGATCTAAACAAAAACGAATTACATCATCAACCATCATAATGTAATTTTTTCCATTATCTTCAGGTAGCACTACAAAACGTTGTAGACGTTTAGGAATTTCGATAAGTGCATATTGCATTCCATTTTCAGTAATTTCTAACTTATCATCTCCTTTCAAGACCATTCGAACCGCTAAATAGGCCGCTGTATCTTTTAAAGTTGGAAATTCATTGAGGTTATTTAAAATAATCGTGATTAACTCAGGGTTAACTTCTTTTAAAAAATAGTCTTTAACGAACGCGGCCTGAGACTCATTTACCTCTCCTTCATCAATTATATAAATATGTTCAGTGGCCAATTCTTTCTCAATTTGCTGCAGAATTTTACCGCTTTTAGCTTGTAATTGAATGACATTTTTGGTTATTTCTTCAAGTAAGTCCTTAGCTTTTTCACCACCTAGAACGCTTTTACCAGATTTACCAACATCAACAATACGTTTTACGGTGGCATATCGAACTTTAAAGAACTCATCTAAATTATTACTGAAAATTCCTAAAAAACGTAATCTCTCAATTAATGGAACATCTTTATCAGCGCTTTCTTGCAGTACGCGATCATTAAAATGCAACCAGCTGATTTCCCTATTTATATAATCGTTTTTAGGTTTTATCATATTATCTTAATTCTTTTGGAAGTATCGTCTTTATAGTTTTTCCTTTTTGCAGAGCATACCAATTATGAATATCAAATTCTATTTGAATTAAACCGGCAGTTGGAACATTTTCAATATAGGTATCTCCAAGCGTATTTACAAGTGTTGTGAAGGCGTAATTATGACCAAATATCAAAATATGATGATACTTATCTTCAATGGACTTTATAAACTTCAAAACACTTTCTCCGGAAAAATCATAAAGCATTTTACGAACTTTGAAGTTATTAAGCTCAAAATCAAGTACTCTTGTAAAAATCATACTAGTATGTAAGGCCCGATTTGCAGGACTTGAGTAAATAAAATCTACTGTGTATCCGGAATTTTTAAATTCCTCAGCAACTAATTTAGTATCATTTATACCTCGTTCTTTTAGAGGTCTATCCAAATCGCTAACCTGATAATCCCAAGAAGATTTACCGTGACGAATAAACGTAATTGTTTTCATAATACTTAGGGTTGCAGGCGTTCAATCTTCCAATTAAAATCTTTTTGTAGTTTATATCGCAATCTATCATGTAATCTATTTGGTCTACCTTGCCAAAATTCAATAGATTCTGGTTTCACTATATATCCACCCCAAAAATCTGGTCGCTCTAGCTCTTTATTAGCATATTCTTCTTCTAATTCTTTTAATCGATTTTCGAGAACTTCTCTAGAGGCTACTACTTCACTTTGATTAGATGCCATTGCACCCAAACGACTTCCTAGTGGTCTTGAATCAAAATAACCATCAGATAAATTCTTCGCTATCTTGCCTGCTTTTCCCTTAATAATAACTTGTCTTTCTAAATTTGGCCAAAAAAATGATAAACAAACAGATGGATTATTTGCTATGGCTTTTCCCTTTTCGCTATGGTAATTTGTATAAAAAATAAAACCTTCATGAGTGAACTTCTTCATTAACACAACTCGGTTCTTGGGAAAACCATCTAATCCAATAGTTGAGATTGTCATTGCATTTGGCTCGTCAGAACCCCCGGCGGCTTCCACTTGAAAAAACCATTTTTGAAATAATTCTATGGGATTTTCAACAATAGAATCTTCAGTTAATTCGCTTTTTTCGTATGATTTTCTGTAGTCGCTTAAATCTTTTTGCATAGTCCAACAAAGTTCAACAAAAGAAGGGAGAAGATAAAATCTATGTTGAATTAGTTGCTACAAGGCTATACTTCAAAAGTTCGTCCGTCTTCCGCTAAAAGAACGTTGTCAAAAATCATTTGGGCTTCTTCTTTAAACATCTCCAGTGATTTATAACGGGTAGAATAATGACCTAATACCAGTTGTCCAACATTAGCTTTCTTAGCAATGGTAGCTGCTTCTTTCGCTGTAGAATGTTTAGTTTTTAAGCATAGATGTTGTTCCGTATCTAAAAACGTAGCCTCATGATATAAAAGATCAACTTCTTTTATCTGAGGGACAATATTTTCTTGATACATGGTGTCACTGCAAAAAGCATAACTTTTTGTTTTTGGTGGATTAAATGTTAATTCTGCATTAGAGATTTTTGAACCATCATCCAAAGTTACATCCTTACCTTTCTTGATATTAGTAAATTGACTTTTATCGATTGCGTATTTATCAACCGCTACAACATTAAGAGATCTAGAGGCAGGTTTTTCTCTAAATAAAAACCCATTAGTGTAAACTCGGTGTGTTAAAGGAATTGTATGTACTGTAACTTTATCGTCTTCAAAAATTAGTTCAGAATCTTTTGAATTTAATTCATGAAAGAACAATCGATAATTAGTCCAAGAATCTCCAAGCTTCAATAACAAAGTTATTGCTTCTTTAATCCCTTTTGGACCATAAATATGCAAATCTGCTTCTCTTCCTAATAACCTGAATGTTGAAATTAATCCTGGTAAGCCAAAAAAATGGTCCCCATGAAGATGCGAAATAAAAATACGCTTGATACGAGAAAATTTAAGTTTGCTCTTTCTTAATTGGACTTGTGTTCCTTCTCCACAGTCGATTAAAAACAAATGATTCTTTATTTCAAGTATTTGAGCAGTAGGATTATTAAGAGTTCGTGGTGTTGCGGAATAACAACCGAGAATATTTAATTTCATAAACCTAAATCTCGTTCTATCTCTTCCATTTCAATGATGTCTTTCGCCTCTTGAATGGTCGGTACTAAGCATATTTCTTCTGGTATGTCTTCGAAAGAAACAACATCGCTAACCAAAACAAATGATTTATTTGAATTCCGATGTTCATTTGAAATATCTAAAAACCTTAAAATTTGGGTTGTCTTCAATTCTTTAAAAAAAGTAAGATCTACGATTACATTATCACTATTAATAGTCTCATATTTTTCTTTGAAATTATCAAAAAAAACACTTAGAGACGATTCCTTTTGAGAAACTATTATGGTTGTTCCCATCTTATCGAAAACCATATTATTTAATTTTAGATGCAAGTAAATAAATAACCGCCATACGAACTGCAACGCCATTTTCTACTTGATCAAGAATTATAGACTGTCCAGAATCCGCTACATCGCTAGTAATTTCAACTCCACGATTAATAGGCCCTGGATGCATGATTACTATTTCCTTATTTAGATTTTCCAAAATTTTTCTATTAACTCCAAATTGCTGAGTGTATTCTCGTGTTGTCGGAAAATAGCTAATATCCATTCGTTCATTTTGCACACGAAGCATATTAGCCACATCGCACCATTCCAATGCTTGAATTAAATTTGTTTCGACCGCTACACCTAATGTAGTAATATACTTTGGAATTAATGTTTTAGGGCCACATACTTTGACATTAGCCCCTTGTAGTTTCAAAGCAAAAATATTTGATAAGGCTACCCTTGAATGCAATATATCCCCTACTATAACAACATTTTTACCTCCAACATCACCCAACTTTTCCCTAATTGAATAAGAATCTAAAAGTGCTTGGGTAGGGTGTTCATGTGCACCGTCGCCTGCATTAATTATTGATGCTTTTACATGTTTAGATAGAAAAATACCTGCACCAGGATTAGGATGACGCATTACCACCATATCAACTTTCATTGATAAAATGTTATTGACCGTATCAATAAGCGTTTCACCTTTTTTTACAGAAGATTGAGAAGCGGAGAAATTAATCACATCAGCTGAAAGCCTTTTTTCTGCCAATTCAAAAGACAACTTAGTTCGAGTGCTATTCTCAAAAAATATATTTGCAATTGTAATATCGCGAAGTGTCGGTACTTTTTTAATAGAGCGATTGATTACCTCCTTAAAATGATCTGCAGTTTCAAAAATGAGGTCAATATCCAGTTCGTTTAGATATTTAATTCCCAATAAATGGTTGACGCTCAATTCACTCATAAACTATCTACTTACTAAATAAACGGTATCTTCTCCTTCATTTTCTTCCCACATAACCTTTACCTTTTCATTATTTATTGCATCTACTTGTCTGCCACGATAATTAGGTTGAATAGGTAGATGACGACTAAATCTTCTATCAATTAGAGTTAATAACTCAATCTCTAAAGGTCTCCCAAATGATTGCATTGCTGTTAAAGCCGCTCTAATACTTCGTCCAGTGTATAGAACATCATCAATAAATACTACTTTTTTGTCTTCGACAATAAAATCAATATTCGTGCTGCTGGCCTCCAACGTTTTATCCCCTCGTCTAAAATCGTCTCGATAAAAAGTAATGTCTAAAAAACCAAGATTAATGTTCTTGATTCCATAATCCTCTTTTAAAATCTTTGTTAGCCTTTTCGCCAAAAAACCTCCCCTCGGTTGAATTCCTATTAAAATTGTGTTAGAAAAGTCAAGATGATTTTCCAATAATTGGCAAGCCAAACGATGAAGTATGATATGAATTTCTTTTGCGGAAAGCAGTACTTTTTGACTCATAGGCTCTACAACCAATGCATATTGGGTTACAAAAATAAGAAATTATAAAAGAAGCATTTTGAATCTAAACAAAAAGCCCTTGATGATGTCATCAAGGGCTTGTTTTCAGATGAAATGAAATTGGTTACTTTTTCTTAGAACCTGCTTCCATTTTTTCTTTCAAGGCCTGAAGAGCAGAGTTAGCATCACCTAAAGTAGTTGCTGCAGCATCAGCTGAAGCAGCCATTTTCTTTTTGGCAGCTTTTACATTGCGTTCTTCTTGCTCTCTAAATAAAGCTGTATGACTTGCGACAACTCTTTTGAAGTCTTTGTTAAATTCAATAATCTTAAATTCAACTTCTTCTCCTTTTGTAATTTTCTTACCATCTTCTTTTTCCATATGACGAGAAGGAATGAATCCTGTAATATCGTCATTGAAGACAACGGTTGCACCTTTATCTACGATATCAGATACTGCCGCCTTATGCAAGGTCCCTTCAGCAAATTCTGTTTCATATTTATCCCAAGGGTTTTCCGTGGTTTGTTTATGTCCAAGGCTTAACTTTCTGCCTTCAACATCCAACTCCAATACCTCAACTTCTAAAGTGTCACTTACATTAACAAATTCAGAAGGATGTTTGATTTTCTTAGTCCAAGATAAATCTGAGATATAAATTAAACCATCAATCCCTTCTTCCATTTCAACAAATACACCAAAGTTTGTAAAGTTTCTTACAATACCTTTATGTCTTGAACCTACAGGATATTTAGAGGTGATATCCGTCCATGGATCTGGTGTCATTTGTTTAATACCTAATGACATTTTTCTATCCTCCCTGTCTAATGTAAGAACAACTGCCTCGACTTCATCACCAACTTTAACAAAGTCTTGTGCTGAACGTAGGTGTGTTGACCATGACATTTCAGAAACATGAATCAATCCTTCTACTCCTTCAGCAACTTCGATAAAGGCTCCGTAATCAGCTATAACAACAACTTTACCTTTTACTTTGTCACCAATCTTAATTTCATCACCTAAAGCATCCCAAGGGTGCTTTTCTAATTGTTTAAGACCTAATTGAATTCTCGATTTATTATCATCAAAATCAAGGATAACAACATTTAATTTCTGATCAAGCTCAACAACCTCATTCGGGTGATTAATTCTACTCCAAGAAAGGTCAGTAATGTGAATAAGACCATCTACACCACCTAAATCAATAAAGACCCCGTAAGAAGTTACATTTTTAACAACCCCTTCTAATACCTGTCCTTTTTCAAGTTGACCGATTATTTCTTTCTTCTGTTCTTCAATATCAGCCTCGATTAAAGCTTTATGTGATACTACAACGTTTTTGAATTCGTGATTGATTTTAACTACTTTAAATTCCATTGTTTTACCAACATACTGATCGTAATCACGAATAGGTTTCACATCAATCTGCGAACCTGGCAAGAATGCTTCGATACCGAAAACATCTACAATCATACCTCCCTTAGTTCTGCATTTCACAAAACCTGTTACAATCTCTTCTTTATCATGAGCTGCATTTACACGATCCCAAGCCATAATAGTTCGTGCCTTTCTATGAGAAAGAACTAACTGACCTGTTTTATCTTCACGGATGTCAATAAGTACTTCTACTTTATCACCAACCGTTAAATCAGGATTATACCTAAATTCATTTAAAGAAATAACACCTTCAGACTTCGCATTGATATCAATAATAGCCTCACGATCAGTCATATGCACAACATGACCTTCAACTACTTCAGCATCAGCAGTATCGACGAAGTTTTCCTCTACAAGCGATTCAAATTCTTGTAGCTTAGTATCATCAACACGTTCGATTCCTTCTTCATACTTCTCCCAATCAAAATTTTCTAAGAATTCTGCTGGATCTTGTTTTGGAGTTTCTTCTTTTTTGGTTTCAACTACCTCTTGAAGTGTTTCGGTAGTTTCTTTTATTGCCTCAACAGTCTCTGCTGCCTCAGCTGGTTTTTTATCTTCAGCCATTTGCTGATAAAATTTGTATTCTACAGTTTCACAAGAGTAAAGCAATTATTGTAGAAGTAGTTTAGACTTAAATTATAAATGTTCCTTTCTCTCTTGTTTTTGCTAAAAAGGAGTGCAAAAGTACAATTAATTACTTGTAAAACAAACCTTTCTACTACACTTACATAAGAACATTCTAATATTAATTAAAAAAGCTCTAAAAATGTGACTTTTATAAGTATATTGGGTCTAATAAGTAATCAATAAATTAATAGCAACAACATGAGTGTAAAAGCAAAATATCAAGGGGTTCTAGATTTAGGGCAACAATTAGGAATAAAGAACGGTGACGTTTCTGAAGAAGCAGGTGTTTTAAAAATAAAAGGTGAGGCAAACACACCTTACGAAAAAAATCTCCTTTGGGATAAAATTAAAGAATTAGGTGGAGAAGGTGCGTCAGATGTTAAAGCCAATATTTCAGTTTCTGATGATTCTGTCTATCATAGACATACGGTTGCAAGTGGCGAGTCTTTGAGTAAAATAGCAAAACACTATTACGGAGACGCGATGAAATACACAAAAATTTTCGAAGCTAACACGAATATCTTGAAAAACCCAGATGTGATTCACCCTGATCAAGTATTGGTCATTCCAAACATCTAGAATTAAAGATTATTAAATAAAAATGCCGTTGATAAATCAACGGCATTTTTTATATTCAGTAGCACACTTGTCATCAACTAATGGCTTTTAATTAGTCTTAAAGCATAATTATGAATCCGTTCTAGTTGTTCTTTTAACCCCATATCACTATTATCAATTTCAATAGCTCCGTCCGCTTTTTTAAGTGGGGATTCCTTGCGATTAGAATCAATATAATCGCGCTCTTGGACATTTTTTAAAACTTCATCAAAAGTAACTTTATCACCCCTATCTAACAATTCTTTATAGCGTCTATTTGCTCGAGCTTCAGGTGAAGCTGTCATAAAAATCTTAAGTTCAGCATCAGGAAAGACAACAGTGCCAATATCACGACCATCCATAACAATACCTTTCTCTGTTCCCATTTTTTGTTGGATAGCTACTAACTTTTCTCTTACTTCTTTGATTGTCGCTATCTTACTTACTTGACGAGATACCCTCATGGTCCGAATTTCTTGCTCTACATTCTTACCATTTAAAAACATATCAGACTTTCCAGTTTGATTATTAGGAACAAACTTGATATTAACCTTTGAAAGCGCATTCACCAAATCATCAGTTTTAAGTTTTACATCATCAACCAAATCGTAATTTAATGCGTAAAGCGCCACCGCCCGATACATTGCACCTGTATCTACGTAAATATAATTTAAGGCTTTCGACAATTGTTTGGCTATAGTGCTTTTACCCGTTGATGAGAAGCCGTCAATGGCTATTATGATTTTACCCATATATAAAAATACCTAGAAAATGTGATAACAAAATTTATAATTTCTTTGCATTCTTCACTTTCTGCTTCGTAATAGCCAAATCAATTACTTCGCTCATATCTCTGACATAATGAAAGGTCAACCCTTTTAGATAATCTTCTTTAATTTCTTGAATGTCTTTTCTATTCTCTTCACAAAGAATTATTTCTTTAATTTTTGCTCTTTTAGCTGCCAGAATCTTTTCTTTAATTCCTCCAACAGGGAGTACTTTTCCCCTTAAAGTAATTTCACCGGTCATAGCGAGATTTTTCTTGACTTTGCGCTGAGTAAATAATGATATCAAAGAAGTTAACATTGTTATACCCGCACTTGGCCCATCTTTTGGAGTGGCACCTTCCGGTACATGAATATGTACATTATAGTTATCGAAAACGTCGGTAGCTATTCCAAAAACTTCGGCATTTGATTTTATATATTCCATCGCAATCGTGGCTGATTCTTTCATAACTTTACCAAGATTACCGGTAATATTGAGTGTTCCTTTTCCTTTAGATAAAATAGATTCAATAAACAGAATATCTCCTCCAACGCTGGTCCACGCCAAACCTGTAACAACCCCTGCAACATCATTATTTTCGTACTTGTCACGTTCTAAACGAGCCGCGCCAAGAACTTTTCCTACTGTTTCATTAGTGGCTTTAACATCATATTTTTCTTCAGTAGCAATATTTTTAGCAGCGTAGCGCACCATTTTTGCCAACTGTTTTTCTAAAGACCTTACACCTGATTCTCTAGTATAGCCTTCAACAATTCTTTCTAATTGAGGCTTTGCGATTTTTAAATGCTCAGTTGCTAAACCATGTTCTTTTAATTGTTTTGGTAATAAATGCTTTTTTCCTATTTCAACTTTTTCTTCAATAGTATAGCCAGTAACATTAATAATCTCCATTCTATCGCGCAAAGCAGGCTGAATGGTTCCTAAATTGTTTGCTGTAGCAATGAACATTACCTTAGATAAGTCATAGCCCATCTCTAAAAAATTATCGTAAAACTCACTATTCTGTTCTGGATCAAGAACTTCAAGCATGGCAGAAGATGGATCTCCTTGATGGCTATTAGATAGTTTGTCAATTTCATCTAAAATAAAAACTGGATTAGATGTTCCAGCCTTTTTAAGACTTTGAATAATACGACCTGGCATTGCACCAATATAGGTTTTACGATGTCCTCTTATTTCAGCCTCATCACGCAAACCACCTAATGAAATTCGCACATATTCACGTCCTAAAGCTTCAGCGACAGATTTTCCTAAAGAGGTTTTACCAACTCCTGGAGGGCCGTACAAACAAAGAATCGGCGATTTCATATCATTTCGTAATTTTAAAACCGCTAAATACTCAATGATTCTTTTTTTAACATCTTCTAGACCGTAATGGTCCCGATCTAATATTTTTTGGGCTCTCTTTAAATCGAATTTATCTTTAGAAAACTCCTCCCAAGGCAACTCAAGAAATAAATCTAAATAATTTCTTTGAATAGAATATTCTGCAACCTGTGGGTTCATACGTTGCATTTTAGACAATTCTTTTTCAAAATGGTCTTTAATCTTTTTGTTCCATTTTTTCTTTTTTGCTTTGGCCTTCATTTCATCAACTTCTTCTTCATAAGAGAGACCACCCAATTCTTCTTGAATCGTCTTCATTTGTTGATGTAAAAAATACTCTCGCTGTTGCTGGTCCATATCACTTCGAACTTTAGATTGAATATCATTTTTCAACTCTAATTTCTGAAGTTCAATGTTCATATACTTTAATGTAGCTAAAGCCCTTTCTTGTAAATCCGGAATTTCTAATAAATGTTGTTTTTCTGTGACGCCTAGATTAAGGTTAGAAGAAACAAAATTGATTAAGAAAGAATTACTCTGTATGTTTTTAATAGCGAAAGTAGCTTCACTAGGGATATTAGGATTATCCTTAATTATTTTATACGCCAACTCCTTAATTGAGTCGATAATGGCTAAGAATTCTTTATCATTTTGATCAGGTCTTGTCTCCTCTGCTTCCCTAATAGTCGCAGTCATGTAAGGATCTTCGGTAAGCACTTCAGCAACCTCAAATCTTTTCTTTCCTTGAATGATAACTGTAGTATTTCCATCAGGCATTTGAAGTACTCTTAATATTCGAGCAACGGTACCAAGTGTATTGATATCTTTTGCCTTTGGGTCTTCAGTCTCTTCATCCTTTTGAGATACAACACCAATAGTTTTATTGCCGTTATTAGCATCCTTTATTAAATTGATAGACTTATCACGCCCTGCAGTAATCGGAATTACTACCCCTGGAAATAAAACCGTATTTTTCAAAGGCAGTACCGGCAAAGTCTCAGGTAAAACCTCGTTATTCATTTCTTCTTCATCTTCTGGCGTCAATAGTGGTATTAATTCTGCTTCTTCATCAATTCCTTGTAAAGACATATTGTCAAAATTTGTGAACTTTACTTCTCCCATAATATATTGTATCGGTCATTCTGTCACCAATAGACAGCTTTCTGAAAATTATTCTTTTTTCGCTTTTTCACTCAAACCGCTTTAAAACAGCGATTTCAGTTCAATAAAAAACATAAACTCATTATCATATTGCAATTGGTATGCCATGGTTAAGAATAATTTTTAACAGAAACTGTAACAATCACTAAATTGAATCATCTATAATACAAACCATTCAACTTTTTGAGCCAACAATATGAACATACTGACCCATTAGTACAAGGGTGTCTCGAAGGAAAACAAAGTGCGCAGTTGGCACTTTACAATAAGTATTACAAAGCCATGTATAACACAGCTTTACGAATTGTAAAACATACTGCCGAAGCCGAAGACATTATGCAAGAGTCGTTTTTAAACGCGTTTACGAAACTGCATACTTTCCAAGGCAAAGTTACTTTCGGAGCTTGGTTAAAACGAATTGTAGTTAACAACAGTATATATCATTACAGAAAGCAGCAAAAAAATAGTGCTGTTGATTTAGAAGAAGTTATGTACAAGGTCGAAGATAATGATGCAGTTGGGATTACGAGTAATGGTATAACAGAACTGAAGGCTCAAAAAGTGATGGAAACCATGAAAAGTTTAAAAAACAATTACAGAGTTTCTTTGACCTTACATTTAATCGAAGGTTATGATTATGAAGAGATAAGTGAAATAATGGATATCAGCTATGCTAATTGCAGAACAACAATTTCGCGAGCTAAAGAAAGTCTAAGAAAAAAATTGACAGTAAATGCCTAATTATGGAAAAGGATGATATAAAACTACTTTTTGAAAACCTGGAGAATAATTTTGATACAGAAAACCCAAGTAACGGGCACGAAGCACGTTTTTTAGAAAAACTGAATCAATCAAACGGTGTTGTTCAATTAAGTAAAAAGAAGACAACTTGGTGGAAACCTCTTTCAATTGCTGCTTCAATAATTGTCGTTTGTGTTTTGGCATTAACCCTGAACAATAATCAAACAAGTCTTAAAGAACAAGTAGTTGAAATTTCACCTGAAGTTTCAGATACTGAATTTTATTTTGCCAGCCTAATTGAAGAACAAGTACAAGAGCTAAGAACATTAAAAACTCCTCAAAATGAGCAGCTAGTAGATGACACTTTAAAACAACTAAAACGGTTAGAAATTGATTACAACAACCTTGAGCAAGAACTTGTAGACGGTGGAGATAGCAAGCTAATTTTGAATGCTATGATTAACAATTTTCAAACAAGAATTGATTTGCTAAAAGAAGTACTAACCACAATTGAATCTATAAAAAATTTAAATTATCAAGATGAAACGAACTTTACTATTTAAATACATAAGCCTAACATTTTTATTGGTATCCTCTTTTACTGTTTCGGCTACCTATGGTGGTGGAATGAAAGGTAAGTACACCAAAGAAAAAAAGATTAACAAAGAATTTAGCGTGAATTCTGATGCTCTTTTCAAAGTTAAAAACAGTTATGGGAACCTTAATATAACCTCATGGAATGAAAACAGAGTTGTTATTGAAGTGAACATAAAAACAAATGGTAATAACGAGGAAAAAGTTGCGGAACGTTTGAATGAAATTGATATTGATTTTGAAAATAGTGACAGCCTTGTTTCTGCTATGACCAGATTTGGAGAACGAAACAATAATTGGGGTTGGAACTGGGGTAAACGAAATAATGTAAGTGTGCAAGTAAACTATACGATTAAATTACCAGTAAAGAACAGTGTTCATTTAAATAACGATTACGGTAATATTTACCTGGATCGTATTGATGGGCATGCTAAAATCAATTGTGACTATGGTAAAATGGAAATAGGAGAACTCAGAGGAAGAAATAATGAACTGCGATTTGACTACACATCAAGATCCACTTTTGAATATGTAAATAGCGCAGAAATAATTGCGGACTATTCTGGCTTTACAATTGAAAAAGCCGGTGACTTAAAGATAAATGCCGATTATACTAATGCAGTTATTAAAGAGATGGGCGACCTCTCCTATACTTCGGATTATGGCTCAATGGAGGTCGGCAGTGTTCAAAGTATTTCAGGTAATGGTGATTATTTTGGTATTAAACTAGGCAGAGTTTATGGAGACCTAAGTATTACTGCTGATTACGGATCAATTAAGATTGATAAAATGACCGCTGAAGCTGGAGACTTGTCTATTAAATCTGATTATACAGGTATCAAAATTGGATACGACCCAGGCTATCATTTTGATTTTGAAATATCAGCCGAATATGCTGGTGTTAGCGGAAAAGATGATTTCACGATTAATATTAGCAAAGAAAAATCTGGAGACAAATATTATAAAGGATATTACGGTGAACCCAATTCAGGGAATACCTTAAATATTACAACCGATTACGGTGGTGTATCATTTTATAAAAATTAATATCAATCAATAACAAAAGCTCGGTCAAACTGGGTAAAAAAACACAATCATGAAAAAAGTAATAACATTAAGTTTAGTATTATTTACCATTGCTGCTAGTGCCCAATGGGGAAAAAGAGTAAAAGGAAACGGAAAAACTGTGACTATTGAACGGTCTGTTGGGGAATATGATGCAATTGCGGTATCAGGATGGTTTGATGTAAATCTGGTAGCGGGCAATGAGGGTGAACTTACCCTTAAAGGCGAAGAAAATCTACTAGAGTACATAAAGACAGAAGTTAAAGACGGAAAACTTGTAATTAAAACTGAAAAGGGTGTGAATTTAAAACCTTCAAATTGGAATTCAGGTATTTATGTCACTGTTCCTGTAGAATCCGTTGATATGGTTGCCTTATCAGGTTCTGGTGATATTGTAGGAGAAACTACAATTAAATCTAATGATTTTAAAACAGCAATGTCTGGTTCTGGTGATATTACTTTATCTGTTGAGGCTAACTCCATAGACGCCTCTATGTCTGGTTCTGGAGATATCAACTTATCTGGTACTGTTCAAGACTTTGAAGCTACAATTTCTGGTTCTGGCGATATCAAAGCGTATGATTTAAAAGCCGCAAATGTTTATGCGCAAGTTTCTGGATCTGCCGACATTAAAGTTACTGCAACGGAAATGATAAAAGCAAGAGTTTCTGGATCTGGTGATATAAGTTATAAAGGAAATCCAAAGAAGATTGACACCAAAACTTCTGGTTCTGGTGATATATCGAGTTATTAAAACTAAAATAATCAAAAGACGACCATTTCAATCAATTAACGTTGAAAGCCCTAACTGAATAGTTAGGGTTTTTTATGTACTCTAGTTAATAGAAAAGCACCTATTAAAAAGAATATTCCTAAAAAAATAGTGCTGCTTCTCATACTGCCAGTTAGTTGTGCAATTAACCCATACATTAAAGTACCTATTACGATTCCTATTTTTTCTGCAACATCATAAAAACTAAAAAAAGATGTAGTATCAGTAGTATCAGGTAAAAATTTTGAGTAGGTCGACCTAGAAAGTGCCTGAATTCCGCCCATAACTAAACCAACAAGTCCGGCAGCAATATAAAAATCCGTTGGGGTTATTAAGAAATAGGCATAAATACATAGTAGAAGCCATAAAATATTAATGACAACAAGAGTTTTGATATTACCAAATTTATCTGAAGCTTTTGCAGTTATGGTTGCTCCAAAAATTGCCACTACTTGAATTACCAAAATACTTACAATTAAACCTGTAGTCCTTTCATTATCTGTACCCCAATTAATTTCTTCCTCGCCAAAATAAGTAGCAATTAGCATTATGGTCTGAACCGCCATGCTGTAAACAAAAAATGCACCCAAATAACGCTTAAGTTGTAATTGACCACCTAATTGCTTCCATACACTTTTAAGCTCTTTAAATCCATTTAACACCACATTCTTTCGTTCTCCTTCGCGTTTATAGCCTTTTGGCAAATGAGCAAAAGTATATTGACTAAAAAGCGCCCACCAAATTCCAACGGTTACAAATGAATACTTCATTGCTTTAACTTCGGCCACTTGACCTTCATTTGTAATACCAAAAACATCTGGCTTCATAACCATAGCTAGGTTAAAAACAAGTAAAATCACACTTCCTATATAACCCAGTGAAAATCCTTTTGCACTAATTCCATCTTGCTGTTCGGGGTAGGCAATATCTGGTAAATATGAATTATTAATTGCAAAACTTACCCAAAACCCAACCAATCCAAAGAAATAACACAGCAAACCAAAATAGATGTTCTCAAGAGAAAACCAGTATAAACCAACACAAGAAATTGCACCGAGATAACAAAAGAATTTTAAAAAAATTCTTTTGTTTCCTAAGTAATCTGCAATACCAGAAACTAAAGGAGTAACTATTGCAATAAATACGAAAGCGGCTGAAGTGACATAACTAATTAAAGGAGCCCGTGCTATTTCTCCTCCAAAAATAGTTACTTTTTCAATCTCAGCAACCCGAAATAGTGCCCCATAAAAAATTGGGAAAATAGCTGACGAAATTACTAAGCTGTATACAGAATTAGCCCAATCATAAAAGGCCCATGCGTTTAATAACTTCTTAGTTCCTTTTAACTCCAATGCTTTTGCCATACCCTAAAAATAGAAAAGCTGTTCGAAAAGAACAGCTTTTATTATTATTAATTGATTGCAGTTTATCTAAAAGATGTAACTCCAAACTTAGCAGCCTCTTCTTTAGCAAGCGGAGCCCATGCAGTCAAATTATTTATTCTCGTATCATTTGATGGGTGAGTACTCATGAATTCTGGTGGGGCTTCTCCCCCGCTATTAGCTTTCATTCGTTTCCATAGCTCGGCAGCTTCATAAGGATCATACCCAGCAATTGCCATGATATGTAATCCAATATTATCGGCTTCAGTTTCATGACTACGACTAAAAGGTAGCATAACGCCTAATTGTGAACCAACCCCATATGCTTGATTAAACATATTACGTTTTTCAGGATCCTGAATTGCTACATTACCTGCTACTGCTCCAATCTGTTGCAATGTACCGGCACTCATACGCTGAGCACCATGGTCTGCAAGTGCATGGGCAACTTCATGTCCCATTACAACTGCAACACCGGTTTCAGTTTGAGTGATTGGTAATATTCCGGTATAAAAAACAATTTTTCCACCTGGCATGCACCAGGCATTTACTGTTTCATCATTTACCAAGTTATACTCCCATTTATAATCTTTTAAATAACCGGGGTGACCATTGGCGTTTAACCAAGTTTCAGCCGCTTTTGCAATACGTTGCCCAACATTTGTGATCATTTGAGCATCTTTAGTACCTGTAATTACTTTATTCTCCGTTAAAAACTGGTCATACTGTGCAAAGGCCATGGGGAATATTTGCTGATTTCCGTAAAAATTCAACATTTTTTTACCTGTAAAGGGATTTGTTTTACAAGCTACAACAGCAAAAAAAATAGCAATTGTTAAAAATAATTTTCTCATAATGTATAGTGTTTATAGCTTCAAATTACGAAAAAAATTATTGTCCAAAAATATGTAATTCGGTAAAGTCTTTACTGACTTCTATACTATTACCTCCGTCAAAGTTGATTGATTTTAAATCTACCATTTCATTATCCACTTCTATATTCTCTATCTTGAAAGGTAATCCATGAAATTGAAGCTTAAAGGTTTCATAGGTAGTAATAAAACTACCATCTTTAAACTGTTGCATAATCAATTCATTCTCTTTACCTCGTTGACGAAATTTTCTAAGACTAAAACGACCTTTTTTATAGTCATAACCTTCTTGTTGATCTTCATAAACCGTTGATGTTTCAACTCCTTCTTTATAATAAACATCAAGCTTTAATTCTGTAATCTCTTTTTCACCAACATATTGCTGTATCGGATATTTTGGAATAATTGCACCGGCTTTGATAAATAAAGGAATCTTGTCAATATCAGCAGAAACCCATTTTTCTATGCCTCCATCAACAACTTCTTCAGTCCAATAGTTGTACCATTTTCCTTTGGGAATATACATCCTTCTTCCTTTTGCATTGGCCTCTTGCACCGGACAGACTAGTATTTGTTCTCCGAATAAAAACTCATCTGTTCTAAAATGCGTCTGCGTGTCTTCTTGGTCATAATAGACTAAAGATTGTAACATTGGTACCCCTTCTTTTACATACTTATAAAACATAGTATACAAGTAAGGTAATAGTTGATAACGTAGTTCAATAAATTTTCTAGTAATATCCGTAACTTCATCACCAAAAGACCAAGGTTCTTGCTCTCCATGATCTCCACTTGAATGTACTCTGCAGAAAGGGTGAAAAACACCCAGTTGAATCCAACGTGCAAAAAGTTCGCCGTTAGGTTGTTCAGCAAAACCACCAATATCTGAACCAACGAAAGAATAGCCGCTCATACACATACGTTGCATTTGCACATTAGCAATCCATAGATGCTCCCATGTAGCAACGTTATCACCTGTCCAAGTTGCACAATATCGTTGAGTGCCAGAGTATCCAGCACGTGTAAGAACAAAAGGCCTTTTTGGAAAAGTATATTTCTTTATTCCTTCAAAAGTGGCACGAACCATTTGCATGCCATATATATTGTGTGCTTTTCTATGACTACAAGGGTGACCATCATAGTCATGGCGTACATCAAGATTAGCTGTTTTTGTAGGTACTTCCATAATTGCAGGTTCATTCATATCGTTCCAAACCCCATGAACTCCAACTTCAGCAATCATCTCTTTATATAGACCAGCCCACCATTCTCTTACTTCAGGATTAGTGAAGTCTGGAAACTTACATTCTCCAGGCCAAACTTTACCCTTAAAATGTGGCCCATCAGCTCTTCGACAGAAGTAACCATTATCCATTGCTTGTTTATAAACCCAATAATCACGATCAATTTTAATTCCAGGGTCTATCATCGTAACCGTTTTAAACCCATCTTCATAAAGATCATCAACCATCTTTTTAGGATTCGGAAAACGACGATTATTCCAAGTAAAACAACGAAAACCTTCCATATAATCGATATCCAAGTAAATGGCATCGCAAGGAATTTTAAGCTCTCTGAAGGTTGATGCAATCTTTTTTACTTTTTTCTCAGGATAATAACTCCATTTTGATTGGTGAAATCCCAAAGCCCATAAGGGTGGTAGTTCGGGTACCCCCGTTAAATCAGTATAAGCTTCTACAACTTGTGAAATTTTTGGCCCATAAAAGAAATAGTAATTCATTTCACCACCATCAGCCCAAAAGCTTGTAACATTTCGACGCTCATGTGCAAAATCAAAATAAGTACTGAAAGAATTGTCAAAAAATATTCCATAAGCTGCATCACTATGCAAGCCCACATAAAAGGGAATCGACTTGTAAAGCGGTTCTTGATCTTTCCCGTAAGCGTAAGAATCGGTAACCCAATTGTTAATTCGTTTACCCTTTAAATTGGTATGGGAAGCCTTGTCACCCATACCATAAAAACTTTCGGCTGATTGTGTGACCTTAGTCATCTTAACAATATTACCTCCATAATCATAATTCTCTTCCCAATGAAAACCGAACTCATCTTCATTAATCACCAAATCTTTTAAATCGGTAATTTCAACTTTAAGGTTGGTTTTATTGATATGGATTTTAATTTTTGAGGTAATAATAACATATTCGGGTATTTCGTCTAAGACTTCAAGTTCATTATAGCCTTTACTTGCATCTTCGCTAATAGCGTATGAAAAGTCAGGCTCAAAAGCATGCTCAGTTGCATATCTAAATCTAATAGCACTATCTCTTAAAACGGTTAATTCTAATATTACACCATTCTGTGTAGTAAAGTACAACTTGTCATTATCTTGCCTAAAATCTACTATATGGTTGGGGTATAAATTACCCCTTTTCTCTATTTCAGTATTGGTAATCATAAATGAATGATTTATCGAACTAACAAAAAAAGGATAATAGTTCGAGATTATGAAAAGTTCTTTTTAACAAATAAGCTACTACAACGTTATAGCACTCTTTTTAGCATTAAAAGGATGCTATTTTTTATAAATTAACACACTTAATGGAGGAATTGTAATCTCAATAGAATGTTCTCTACCATTCCAAGGCTCTTTAGTAACTTTAGCTGTTTTATTGCCCATTCCGCTTCCACTGTATTTAACATCGTCACTATTAAAAATTAATTTTAGTGATTTTGAATCGGGCACTCCAATACGATAGTTTTCTCTTGGTACAGGTGTGAAATTTCCGATAACAATTAAATCATCTTTAGAGTCATGACCTTTTCTTATATAAGTCATCACAGAATTTTCATGGTCATTGTACTCTATCCATTCAAAACCTTCAGGGCTAAACTGTTTTTCATGTAAAGCTGGTTGTTGCTTATATACTTTGTTTAAATCTTGAATAACCTTTTGAATTCCAGAATGAAAATCATACTCTGTTAAATGCCAATCAAGGCTTTGTTGAAAATTCCATTCAGCAGTTTGACCAAATTCACTTCCCATAAAAATCAAATTTGCTCCTGGGTGGGTAAACATGTAACCGAACAACAATCTTAAATTGGCAAAACGTTGCCACTCATCACCAGGCATTCTATAAACTAAAGATTGTTTGCCATATACTACCTCATCATGTGAAAAAGGAAGCATAAAATTTTCAGTAAAAGCATAAGTCATACTAAAGGTCAAATCATTTTGGTGGTGCTTTCGGTAAACAGGTTCTTTTTTAAAGTATTCTAAAGTGTCATGCATCCAACCCATCATCCACTTCATACCAAAACCAAGACCACCAAAATTAACCGGTTTAGATACTCCTGAAAAAGCAGTAGATTCTTCAGCAATAGTTTGTACACCTTTGAAACTACCATAGACAGCTTCATTCATTTCTCTTATAAAAGACATGGCTTCTAAATTTTCATTATTGCCATACATATTAGGCTCCCATTCTCCTTCTTCTCTAGAATAGTCTAAATAAAGCATTGATGCAACAGCATCAACACGCAATCCATCCACATGATACTGGTCTAACCAAAAAATTGCATTACTAATTAAAAATGCTCGAATCTCATTTCTGCCGTAATTGAAAATTAAACTCTTCCAATCAGGGTGATAACCTCTTTTTCTATCAGGATGTTCATAAAGATTTGAACCATCAAAAAAGCCAAGTCCGTGAGCGTCTTCTGGAAAATGTGAAGGCACCCAATCTAATATAACGCCTATTCCAGCTTGATGCATTTTATCCACCAAAAGCTTAAAATCTTCAGGTTTTCCAAAACGAGAAGTAGGAGCAAAATAGCCTGTTAACTGATAACCCCATGAAGGGTCGTAAGGGTATTCCATTACCGGCATAAGCTCTACATGTGTAAAACCCATTTGTTTTACATAGCTAACTAAATCATCTGCAAGCTCGATGTAAGACATGAATTCATTATCATTCTTTCTTTTCCAAGAACCTAAATGAACTTCATATACAGAATACGGTTTGTCAAGATTATTATGATTTTCTCTTATATCCATCCATTTTTTATCTTGCCATTTATATTTAGCATCCCATACTATTGAGGCTGTTTTGGGTGGATGTTCACAAAAACGACCAAAAGGATCAGCCTTCTCGGTCACCAAGTCATTGTTGTTGCTTACAATACTATATTTATAGACCTCACCATGCTGAATATTGGGAATAAATCCTTCCCATATTCCACTGGAATCCCATCTTACATTAAGCTGATGTTCTTCTTTATTCCAATGATTAAAATTACCTACTACAGAAACATTCTTTGCCGATGGTGCCCAAACCGCAAAATAGGTTCCTTTTTGACCATCTACTTCAACAAGATGTGATCCTAATTTTTCATATAAACGAAAGTGTTTTCCTGACTTAAAAAGATCAATGTCAAAATCTGTAAATAAGCTATGTACTATAACGTTGGTCATATCTATTTCAATAATATAAATGCAAAACTAGGCATCTTTTCTCAAGATACTAAAATTGTGTTGGTTACTTTATTTAATAAGTGAAATTAAAAAGTGGAACGCTTTTTGATTTATTAGTTTTTGGAAAAAATAAAAACCATTTCAAATAAAATATTATGAATAGAATTAAGACATTTTTAGGGATTTTAGTTGTGGCTTTTGCCATTTCATGTGAAGGACCTCAAGGACCTCCAGGACTTAATGGATTTGACGGTCTTGATGGACTAGATGGACTAGATGGACAAGACGGCATAAATATTTTAGGTCAAGTTCTAGAAGTTGAGGGTACTTTTGAGGCAGCGAACGACTATTCCATATTCTTCGAGTTTCCTCAAAGTATAGAAGTTTTTGAATCAGATTTAGTTCTGGTATACATTCTCTTTGAACAAACAGATGACCCAGATGGAGGTGACCCGATAGATGTATGGCGACTTTTACCTCAAACCAGAATTCTAGACCAAGGTTTATTACAATACAATTATGATCATACCTTTTTAGATGTTAGCATCTTCTTAGAATCAGATTTTGACTTATCAACTTTACCGGCAGGTGACACTGATAATCAAATATTCAGAATTGCCGTAGTACCTGCAGAATTTGGCACTGACAATGGTGTAGACACATCAAACTTAAACGCTGTTATGAGTGCTCTTGAATTAGACGTTAATAGTATTGACAAAGTAAGTTTAGACTAAAAACTATTAAATTTTGTTAAAAGCCCATTTCAAAAATGAAGTGGGCTTTCTTTTTAGCTTAATTTTGAAAGGATTATGGTTTAATTTCGTCCAATCCAAAAAAATAAGATGGGAAAAAGTATTGCTATTGTGATTTTATCTTTGATGAGTTCTTGCATAGGTATTTCACAAACAGAAAAGAAAGAAGTAAAAAAGGAGGTTGCGGAAAATGTAACCTTTAAAGTTTCCAAAACAGATTCTGAATGGCGTTCAGAACTTACTGACATGGAGTATTATGTGCTCAGAAAAGCGGCTACAGAGAATGCATTTTCGAGTGAATTATTGGAAAATAAAGAAGCAGGCACTTACACATGTGCTGGCTGTGGAACAGCACTCTTTAGAAGTGAAAATAAATACAAATCAGGAACTGGCTGGCCTTCATTTGACCAAGAAATAGCAGGAAGCATAGGTTTTGATACCGACTACAAAATTGGGTATGCCAGAACTGAAGAACACTGTGCAAATTGCGGTGGACATTTAGGACATGTATTTAATGATGGGCCTAGTGCCACTACTGGCAAAAGACATTGCATCAATGGGGCTGCTTTGAACTTCGTTCCAGACGAAGGATAAAAATCAAAAGATAAATGAGTAAGTACGGAGTAAATAAAACCGAAGAAGAATGGAGAAACGAACTTTCTCCTGAAGAATATTATGTATTGCGTCAAAAAGGTACCGAAAGACCTCATACAGGCGAATTAAATCTCAATTTTAAAAATGGTGACTACCATTGCAAAGCCTGCAACGCAAAACTATTTGAAAGTGAACACAAATTTGAGAGTGGCTGCGGTTGGCCTTCATTTGATGAAGCCGTTGAAGGCGCAATTGAATATATTAGAGATACTTCACACGGAATGATTAGAACGGAAACAGTTTGTTCTAATTGCGGAAGCCACTTAGGCCATGTCTTTAATGACGGGCCAAGAGAAACTACTGGGCAACGTTATTGTATCAATTCTTTGAGTATTGGCTTTGACCCAAAAGACAATAAGTAGACCTTTTGTTATAAAATTTCTAAAACTCAAATGAACTTGCTATTGAGGTTTGGAATATGCTATATGAATTCCGTATTTTTGCACCCTCTCACAACTAAGTGAGTTTCCATTTTTAACAACTAAAATTTAGGTTAATGAGCAAGTTTGATATTATCGTTTTAGGTAGTGGACCTGGTGGTTATGTTACGGCTATTAGAGCATCTCAATTAGGATTTAAAACCGCGATTGTCGAAAAAGAAAATCTAGGTGGTGTATGCTTGAATTGGGGTTGTATTCCAACCAAAGCCTTATTAAAATCTGCCCAAGTTTTTGAATACTTAAAACATGCTGAGGATTATGGCTTGAGTGCTAAAAAAGTGGAACACGATTTTGACGCAGTAGTTAAGAGAAGTCGTGGTGTAGCTGATGGAATGAGCAAAGGTGTTCAATTCTTGATGAAAAAGAACAAAATAGAAGTGTTGAATGGTTTTGGTCGCATTATGCCTGGTAAAAAAGTTTTAGTCAAAGGTGAACATGGAGAACCAACTGAGTTTAGTGCTGATCACATTATAATTGCCACTGGCGCCCGAAGTCGTGAATTACCTAGTTTACCTCAAGATGGTAAAAAAGTGATTGGTTACAGAGAGGCCATGACCCTAGATAAACAACCAAAAAAGATGATTGTGGTAGGTAGTGGTGCAATCGGTATTGAATTTGCGTATTTCTACAATAGTATGGGTACTGAAGTTACTGTAGTAGAATATCTTCCTAACATTGTTCCAGTTGAAGACGAAGACATTTCAAAACAATTAGAAAGAAGCTTCAAAAAAACAGGAATAAAAATTAAAACCTCAGCCGAAGTCACTAATGTAGATACTTCAGGCGATGGTGTAAGAGCAACTGTCAAAACTGCAAAAGGAGAAGAAGTTCTTGAAGCTGATATTGTACTTTCTGCAGTAGGTATAAAAACTAATATTGAAAATATAGGTTTAGAAGATGTAGGTGTGGCAACTGATAGAGATAAAATTCTCGTTAACGATTATTATCAAACTAATATTCCAGGCTATTATGCTATTGGTGATGTTACTCCTGGGCAAGCTTTAGCACATGTAGCTTCTGCGGAGGGAATTCTTTGTGTCGAAAAAATTGCTGGAATGCATGTTGAAGCTCTAGATTATGGAAATATTCCTGGTTGTACATATTGTTCCCCTGAAATCGCATCTGTTGGATTAACTGAAAAGCAAGCAAAAGAAAAAGGTTTAGATATTAAAGTTGGTAAATTTCCATTTTCAGCAAGTGGTAAAGCAAAAGCATCCGGTACTTCTGATGGCTTTGTCAAAGTAATTTTTGATGCAAAATATGGTGAATGGTTAGGATGTCATATGATTGGCGCTGGAGTCACTGATATGATTGCAGAGGCTGTTGTGGCTAGAAAATTGGAAACAACTGGGCATGAAGTATTAAAAGCAGTACACCCACATCCAACGATGAGCGAAGCTGTTATGGAAGCTGTTGCCGCAGCTTACGATGAAGTAATTCACTTATAAAAAAACAAATTTGCTAAAACTATTTAGAGCTACGGCTATTCTTGAAGGAATCTCCTATTTATTGCTTTTTGGTCTAACGATGCCGCTCAAATATTGGGCAGAAATAGGTGAACCTAACAAAGTTGTAGGCTATGCGCATGGCATATTATTTATCGCTTATATAATCATTGCTTTTGTTTTCTGGTTGCTCAAAAAATGGAGTATTAAGAGACTTTTTATATTGATAATAGCCTCTTTGTTGCCATTTGCAACTTTCTATATAGAAAAAAAATATTTGAGAATAGCCTAGTCGGTCGTTTCCACAAACTTATAAATAGCACCATCAAAGGCGCATACATAAAGTTCATTCGAATTATCTGTCCCGAAGGAAGAAATGCTAAGTCTTGACTCCAAAATCAGTTCATTTTGACCTTCATTTTCGGAAAGTGCCCAAATACGTCCACTAACAAAATCACCGTATACATACTTTCCATCTAAAAGGCTTATATCATTTCCCCTATAAACATAACCTCCAGTAATGGAACGGTCGCCATTGCTCTGGTCATATTCAAAAATTGGAGCTGTTAAACCCGTAGCATCACAATCGCCAGAAAAGCAAGAAGTACCTTCAAATAATTTCCAACCGTAATTACCTCCATTTACAACTACATCAATTTCTTCTATTTCATTTTGCCCAACATCAGCCGTCCAAAGTGTTCCTGTTTCAATATCAAAACTCATACGCCAAGGATTACGAAAACCATATGCATAAATTTCATCTCTTGAATTTACATCATTGATAAAAGGGTTATCACCTGGGATACCATAATTTAAGCCTCCACTAGGGTTGTCTACATCTATTCTTAAAATATTCCCAAGAAGGTTAGCCCGATTCTGCGAATTATTTTGTGGGTCACCACCCCCACCGCCATCACCACTAGCAATATATAAGTGACCATCAGGTCCGAAAGCTATTTGACCTCCATTGTGATTGGTCTCAGGTTGCGGTATTTCAATAATTACTAATTCGCTATTGACATCAGCTAAATTAGGATCAGCTGAAACAGTAAATCTAGAAATCACAGATAAGTCTTCCGTGGGGGTATAACATAAATAAAAATAGCCGTTTGATTCATAATTTGGGTGAAACGCCATACCTAAAAAACCTTGCTCGCTCGTAGTATTTATACTATTACTTAAATCAATAAAAGTAGAAGATTCAGTAGAAGAATCATTATTATCAAACACTTGTATTCGTCCTCCTTTTTCAACAACAAAAATCCGATTAGTACCGTCATTAGGAGATTGCAAATCTAGAGGTTGACTAAATGAAAGATTTGGAAAGGCATTGACTAAAGAAACGGACACATTTTCATTCGGTTGTTCATCATTGGTCTCGTCAATAAGTTCAAAATTAGATGCTTCTGAATCGCAAGAAACTATAGATACAAGAAATAATGCTAAAAGCAATTTTAAAATTTTCATAGAAGTGGGGTTTATTTATATACGCACGAATAAACCCAAATGGACTTTATCTTCTAAAAACTATGTATCGCCAGATCGTAGCTCTGCAAACCAAATCCTAAAATAACACCTTTAGCTCCAGCAGAAATATAAGATTGGTGTCTAAAATCTTCCCTTTTAAAAGTATTAGATATATGTACTTCTATCACTGGTGATTCAATTGCTTTAACCGCATCACCAATTCCAACAGAAGTATGAGTATATGCTGCTGCATTAAGAATAACACCATCATACGAAAAGCCAACCTCTTGAAGCTTATCAATAATTTCCCCTTCAATATTTGACTGAAAATAGTCTAAATCAATGTCTTTATACTTATTTTGAAGTTGTTTAAAGTATTCTTCAAAAGTGGTACTACCGTATACTTCAGGTTCTCGTTTACCTAGTAAATTTAGGTTTGGTCCGTTTATGATAATAAGTTTCATTTTATAAAAGTAGCAATAAAATTAGGGCATAAAAAAACAGAGACATAATTGCCTCTGTTTAATCAATATATTGTTTTCTTTACTCGATAACGTAACGAATACCGATACCAAAAGCTCCAATTTCATTACTTAAATCACCGAACCCTATAAATGGTCTCCAGTCGAATGAAACAGCCAAAGGTGCTCCGTTAATTTTATAATCAAGACCTGCAGTTGGCCTAAGAGCAATCTCTGTTCCTAGTCCACTACTTAAAAATAATATAGAGGGACCTGCTCCTGCAAACCATTGCAAACCTTCGGCACCTTCAAAATTACTATGATATTCATACAAACCAGTAATTGCAGTTAGACCAGATTCAAACATAATCTCTGCTTGCACTGCATTTTGTTCAGAAAAGAAGTATTTCCCACTAGGGCCCACTAAAGTGGCACCAGAAAATAAATCTAAACCTAAACCAGCTGCGGCAGTGTAATTTTGGGCATTCATTAATGCCGAAAAAAGAACTACTAATAATCCTGTGATAAATAATTTTTTCATAATGATTGTTTTTAGTGTTAAAACAAATATACAAATGCCGAGTTTAGTTTTATAGAAAAATTAACAAACTAGACAAGTTGTTCTAAAACAAAAACAATACACCCAATAGGACATTAGAAAAAGAACCTTCATTGTTAATAGTCGAATAAGATATATTCAATTCGGTCGTACCATTAATTTCAACTCCGACCATTGGTCGATAATAAAATCCGCCTTCATTCCCCGGGTCAACTCCTAATGCATAGCCAATATCACCACCGAGTTTAAAACCATATGAAGGATAAACTCTTAATGCAGTTGCAAAAGGTATAAATTGGGCATTATAAAACTGAGTATCAAGAGTAAGCCCGTCAACATCTAAAGTGTCTCGTTCTCCAAAAGCATTTAAGAAACCTGTAGCTATACCTAAATCAATCTCTCTAGAGAGTCCCCAAACATGTAACACATCTAAACCTAAAGTAAAACTATAAAAATCTGATGCATCGCCCACAACGGCTCCAGCATTGATACCTATTCGTAAATTGGTTCTATCCACTTGAGAATGAAGAGTTAGGACAAATGAGAAAATAAAAATGAAAGAAATGATGAATTTCATAATAACGATTGTTTGGTTGCACAAACATAAACTCTTGATAACCAAGTCTTCATTCTAAGTTGTGTTTTATAAAAAACTTGTTGTCAAACCATTGAAATACATTATTTATTCTTTAAAAGGTTGCACTATATTTACCATATCATGTGGGATAAAAAACTTGAAGACTATAAACACTACTTAAAAATTGAAAGAGGTCTTTCAGAAAATTCTATTAAAAACTATGCGCTTGATATTCAAAAATTAATCAACTTTTTGAATAATTTAGAAAGCATTGAGAGCCCTTTAAAAATTAAAAAAGGACTGCTTCAACAATTCGTTTATGAATTACCCAGAACAGTTAACCCTCGCTCTCAAGCCAGAATTATTTCGGGACTAAAAGGTTTTTTTAACTATCTGATTTTTGAAGATTATAGAAGTGATAATCCCATGGATTTGATCGAATCTCCAAAAATTGGACGTAAACTTCCTGATACACTTTCAACTGATGAAATCAATCAACTAATAGCTGCAATAGATCTTTCAAAATCAGAAGGAGAACGCAATCGAGCAATGCTTGAAACGCTTTATGGATGTGGTTTACGCGTTTCTGAATTATTGAATTTAAAACTCTCTGATCTTTACTTTGATGAAGATTTTATAAAAGTTACAGGGAAAGGCAATAAACAACGTTTTGTGCCAATAAGTAAGGTTAATAAAAAATATATTACTATTTATAGAAAAGAGGTCAGAGTCCATCAAAAGATTGAAGTAGGTCATGAAGATTTCCTTTTTTTGAACCGAAGAGGTAAACAATTAACACGGGCTATGATCTTTACCATAGTTAAAAATTTAGCTACGGTTATTCATCTTAAAAAAAACATAAGTCCACATACCTTTAGACATTCCTTTGCTACACATTTACTTGAAAATGGGGCCGACTTAAGAGCAATACAACAAATGCTAGGTCATGAAAGTATTACAACTACTGAAGTATATATGCATGTAAATAGAAAGCACCTGGCAAAAGTATTGAATGAGTTTCACCCTAGAAATGAAGTATAAAAAGTCTATCGTTTAAGAATTTACCTGGTACTTTTTTTTAAAAGGGCGAATTATAAGACGAGCTTCTCTATCAAACTTGATATAATTGTAAACCCAATTAATAAAGACCACTACTCTATTTCGAAATCCTATTAAAAAGTAAAGGTGAACAAACATCCAAATAAACCAAGCAAATACGCCTTGGAACTTAAATTTCGGCAAATCGGCCACCGCTTTATTTCTGCCAACGGTTGCCATACTGCCTTTATCATTGTATGTAAAAGGAATCATAGCCTTTTCTTCAGTGATGCGAACAAGGTTTTTTCCCAAATGATGACCTTGTTGTAAGGCTGGTTGCGCCATCATCGGGTGGCCATATGGGTATTCTTCTGATTCCATCTGAGCTACATCACCAATAGCAAATATATGTTCAAAACTACCTACTTGATTAAATTCATTTACACGTAAACGATTACCTCGACAGAGATAATCTTTTGCATCAAGCCCTTTAATCCCAACGGCTTTTACTCCAGCAGCCCAGACTAAAGTCGCTGTTTCAAAAATGGTTTCAGTGTTGGTTTTAGCAATATTACCATCGTAATCTGATACCCTAAGATTCTTCCATACATTTACTCCAAGACTTTCTAAAAATTGTTCTGCTTTTTCTGAAGCCTTTATGCTCATTGCTGGTAAAATTCGATCACTACCTTGTACCAAATTTATTTGGGCACGTCTTGTATCTAAATCGGGATAATCTTTAGGTAAAATACCCTTCTTAATTTCTGCTAAAGCTCCTGCCAGTTCAACACCAGTAGGACCGCCACCTACAATCACAAAATTCATTAAGGCCTCTCTTTCGTGTAAATCATCTGTCAATAGGGCCTGCTCAAAATTTTCTAATATCAAACTCCTCAAATTCAATGATTGCGGAATTGATTTCATGGCCATACTGTTTTTAGCAATAGCCTTATTACCAAAAAAATTAGTAGTTGAACCCGTAGCAACTACCAAATAATCGAATTTTAAAGAACCAATTGAAGTATCAACACAATTAATATTAGTATCAATTTTATTAACCTCAGTTAGTCTAAAATAAGTATTCGGATAGCCTTGTAAAACCTTACGGATAGGGTATGCTATGGAATCAGGTTCTAGTCCACCTGTTGATACCTGATATAATAAAGGTTGAAAAGTGTGGTAATTGTGCTTATCTAATAGGACTACTTGAAATTCTTTATGGCTCAGTTTTTTTGCTAAAGAAATACCGCCAAAACCACCACCAATAATAACGACTCTAGGGAAACTTGACTGCGGAATATTCATATAAAATAAATCAGATGTAAAGTTACAAATAAGCGCTTTGCTTATCTTTAATTTCTCTAGTTGATTTTAGTATATTTATGACTTACAACCAATCTAAATAAACATGAAAAATCTCTTTAGCATTTTAGCAGTTTCATTTTTCTTTTTTTCCAATTTAAACGCACAAAAAACTAAGAAATCCGTTTTACAAAAGCTGGATTCTCAAAGTGAAAAATTTAGTGATATCGCTATGGAAATATGGGGATTAGCAGAAATGGGATATCAAGAAGAAAAGAGTTCGGCTTTGCTTCAAAAAACCTTATCCGATGAAGGCTTCACAGTAAAAAGCGGAATTGCAAATATACCTACCGCCTTTGTTGCTGAATATGGTTCTGGAGGGCCAGTAATTGCTATTTTAGGAGAGTTTGATGCGCTACCTGGGCTTTCGCAGCAGGCGATTCCAGAAAAAAAATCTGCAGATGGTGTGGCAGGTCATGCTTGTGGACATCATTTGTTTGGAACAGCTTCAACAGCAGCCGCTATCTCAGTTAAGAATTGGTTAAAAAAAAATAAAATTGCTGGTACAATTCGTTTTTACGGATGCCCAGCGGAAGAAGGTGGAGGAGCAAAAGTCTATATGTCTCGTGAGGGTGTTTTTGATGATGTAGATATTGCTTTACATTGGCATCCAAGTTCACAAAATGCAGCTAGTGCAGCAGCAGCTCTAGCAAATATTTCAGCTAAATTTCGCTTTTATGGGGTTTCTGCTCATGCAGCTGGAGCACCAGAGATGGGACGATCTTCCTTAGATGGAGTTGAGGCAATGAACGCTATGGTAAATATGATGCGGGAACACGTTCCACAAGAAGCAAGAATACATTATGTAATAACTGATGGCGGTAAAGCACCTAATGTAGTGCCTGATTTTGCTGAAGTATATTATTATGCTCGTCATAATAGACGTGATGTTGTTAGAAATATTTTTAATCGAATCGTGAAAGCAGGAGAAGGAGCTGCCTTGGGAACAGGAACTAAGATGGAATACGAGTTAGTAAATGGGGTTCATGAACTCTTGCCAAATTTGACTTTACAAAAATTAGTTCACGATAATTTATCAAATATTGGCGGTGTTTCTTACTCTGAAGAAGAAAAAGCCTTTGCAGATAAAATAGCAATAAGTCTTGGACAAGAATCTGCAAATACTGAAAGAGCCATGACTGTTCAACCCTTTAAAGAAACCGCTCGCGCTTACGGTTCAACAGATGTTGGTGACGTGAGTTTTGTGGTGCCCACAGTAGGCTTTGGCACTGCAACTTGGGTTCCTGGAACATCTGCTCATAGCTGGCAAGCAGTAGCTGCTGGAGGAACTTCAATCGGAAAAAAAGGTATGATGGTAGCGGCAAAAACATTAACAGCTACTGCAATGGACCTTTTTAGTAATCAAGAGTTGATTGCTAAAGCAAAAATAGAATTTGAAGAAAGAAGAGGTTCTGATTTTGTTTACAAACCATTACTTGGTGATAGACCACCTGCATTAGATTATAGAAAATAGTTGTTTTGTTATAAATAGAAAAAACAAACCTAAGTAGGGATCCACTTAATTTTTCAAAGTTAAAGTGTAACAAAACCCATACATCTACTACTTATTATAAAAAGTAACTACCAACCAATTAGTGAATAAAGAACTTGAACACAAATTCGTTACTGAACTTGAGAGCAATCAAAATATTGTTCACAAGGTCTGTAGTCTTTACACTAATGACAAAGATTCTCATAATGATTTGTTTCAAGAAATAACCATTCAATTATGGAAGGCATATCCAAAATTTAGAGGAGATGCCAAATTTAGTACTTGGATGTATAGAGTCGCACTTAATACGGCTATTACTCTGTACCGCAAATCAAAGAGAAGAATAAGAACTCAAGATTATGACTCGGTAATTTTTAAAATAAAGGCCGACGAATATGATGATACACAAGAACGCCAGCTGAAATTAATGTATGATGCGGTCAAACAATTAGGCGATATTGACAAGGCACTTGTGTTTTTATATTTAGAAGATAAAGACTATTCTGAAATCTCGGAAACTTTAGGTATTTCTGAAGTAAATGCTAGGGTGAAAATGAATAGAATTAAGAATAAACTAAGAACCATACTAAACCCATAAGGTTATGATGGATGAACTAGAATTACTAAAAAAAGACTGGCAAAAGCAAGAGGCTTCGCTTCCAAAGCTTACTTATGACCAGATATATAAAATGATTTGGAAGAAATCTTCTTCTATTGTTAAATGGATTTTTTATATCAGTATCATTGAATTTGTTTTTTGGATAGCCATATCCCTAGTACCTATTAAAAATGAGGAATTGAATGGTAAAGGTGCTCAATTGACAAAGATCACAGATTGGACTATTGATATAATTTTTTATGTCGTTATCATCTACTTTATTTATAGATTCTATCTTAACTATAAGAAAATCTCAGCAACAGATTCCGCTAGAGATTTGATGAAAAAAATTATTAAAACCAGAAAAACAGTGATGCAATATGTCTGGTTTAACCTTGGCCTATTTGCGGTAACAATGATTGTAGTGTTATTAGAGGTTTTAATATTTAATCCACCCATGGAATTGACTGAAAGAATTTCGTCCGCAGACTCTACTCTAATTGCTTGGTTATTATTGGGGATTGTATTTGCCGCTGCAATTGTATTTTTCGGACTATTACTTTGGCTATTCTATAGACTACTTTATGGAATATTACTAAAACGATTGAATGTTAATTATAGAGAACTAAAAAAGCTTGAAGTTTAGTTTTTCTCTTTATGACTATAACGTCTTTTTTGATGGTCAGCTTCATAAGCTGCTAGTTCTGATTCCGGAATAACATGTAAAAAAGAAGGATGTTGTTCAATAGCATATTCTAATTTTTCAGTAATCTGCTCAATTGTTTCATTTTCATAATCAATTTCTAGGGGCTCTTTTATTTGCATAGATTGTAAAATCCCCTTTTTCTTAATATACAGTCCTTTTTTATCAAAAGACCTTCTAAATCCATCTATGACCACTGGCACAACAATAGGCTTATATTTTTTTATAATATGGGCAGTACCTTTTCTTATTGGTTTCCAAGGTTTTGTAGTGCCTTGCGGAAAGGTAATTACCCAGCCATCTTCTATTGCTATACCTATGTTTGAAATATCGCTAAACTTTACTTTTCTATTTACATTTTCACCATCTGCACGCCAAGTACGTTCAATACTAATTGATCCTGCGTAGGCCAAAATTTTAGTCAAAAGACTTTTACCCATGGTCTCTGCAGCCGCTACATAATAGAAATTAAGCTTAGGGTTCCATAAATATGCAACGTTTTTGATATTATCATCACGCCCCTTAAGGCTAGCATTAAAAACATGAAACATTGCCACCACATCTGCAAAATATGTCTGGTGGTTACTAACAAATAAAACCTTTTGTTCTGGTAAGCTTCTTATGATTTCTGAACCTTCAATTTGTAGGGTATTAAATTGTTTATATCGATTATGGGTCATAATACCCAAAATGCGAATAAGCCACTTTTTTAAAAATAAAATATGACCAAAAGGATTCTTTTTAAATATACCCATGTGTTAATTTGACTTGGCTAATTTAGAAAAATACAGCTAAAGCACTTTATTTAAAAGGTCTTTGATTTCATTTAACATCATGGCAGTTGCTCCCCAAACCGTATAACCGTTTAATTTAAAGGCAGGTACAAGGATATCTTTGGCATAAGAGGTTGATAATTGTTGTTCAATTTTATTCTTGTTATTTAAAAAATCAGTCAATTTAACCTCAACTAAGGCCTCAACCTCTTCTTCCTGAATTTTAAAAGGTTTTGGTTTTGGGTAAAAACCAATATACGATTGAACGAGAAAATTACTTGGCGGAATATACACTTGAGTTAACTTTTTTACCACCTCAACATCATTTTCTAATACGCCAACTTCCTCATAAGTTTCTCTTAGTGCGGTATGAATTAAGTCTCTATCTTCCTTTTCAACTTTACCTCCTGGAAAACCAATTTGATTAGAATGTACCCCTTGATAGGTTTTTCTAAGTATTAATAATAATTGTGTCTCATTAGAGCTATTAGGGTAAAATAGAGCCATCACTGCAGCTTCTTTAGGTTTTCTATCTTCAAACCTTTCTTTTTCCCTCCACTTTCTTCTAACAGCCGGTTCCATTTTATAATGAGATTCATGACCAGGCAAGGGTAGTTTTTTTATTTTTATAAGCTGTTTGCAAAAATCATCAAAATTCATGTTGAGACTTTCTATTTCGTTTATAACAATTATAACACTATTTTTTTTCACTGCTTGTGGAAACAACTCCAACGTAAAAAAAACAAATAAAAAAGTTAGTAATTCTAAAAGCAAGGAGATAGATTCTGCTGTTACGTTAATTGAAAGTTCAGAAGAGATTGAAAATGAATTTGTACTAACTGAAGAAAACGCAATTGATTTTTTCTTTGAATATGCGAAAGAGGTTAAAGAGACTAAAGCCAAATTAACTACTAGTCTTGGAAGCTTTACTATAGAATTATATGATAATGTTCCATATCATAAAGGCAACTTTATCTATTTAATCAAAGAAGGCTATTTTGACAATACTCAATTTCATAGAATTGTTGGCGATTTTATAATTCAAGGTGGAAACTCAGATGATAAGCAAACTAGTCGAAAACGGCGTAAAATAGGTCGTTATCTACTCCCACCAGATACCAGAAAAGGAAATAAGCATCATAGAGGCACTATTTCTATGCCTAGCAGTGAACGTGACAATCCGCATAAATTGGCCTCACCATATGAATTTTTCATTGTGGTCACGAAACCTGGATCATACCATTTAGATGGTAGCTATACACCTTTTGGTAGAGTGATTGAAGGAATGGATGTTGTAGATAAAATTAACCAAGTTGACGTAGATGATGGCGATTGGCCAATGCGGAATATTTATATTTTAAAAGCCGAGGTTTTTTAATTGTTATGAAAACATCTCTTTTATTCTGCAAAGTCTAAACTTTAACTTCTATAGATATTAGGCAATCTAATATTAAATTTTACCGCAATAATTCTTAGCGCAATAACTATCAAAATAGCTATGACAAAAGCATAGTTAGGCGCAATTGGTAATTGATTTAAAATAAAGTAACTGGCGCCACCAATAATACAAGCAGTTGCATAGATTTCTTTTCTAAAAATAACTGGAATTTCATTACATAAAATATCTCTAATAACTCCACCAAAACTTGCTGTTATTGTGCCTAAAGCAATACACATCAAAGGAGAAAGACCCGCATCTAAGCCCTTTTCTATGCCAACTAAGGTGTAGAGTCCAATACCAATGGTATCAAATAAAAACAACGATTTGCGCAAATATTTCAGCTGTTTTACAAATAGGATCGCAAGAATAACAGTAATGATGATAGTTATCATATATACTGAGTCCCTCATCCAAACAACAGGGGTATTTCCGATTAAGAGGTCTCTCAACGTACCACCGCCTATAGCAGTTACAAACGCAATAATAAGTACGCCAAAAAAATCTAACTTTTTTTCCATTGCAACCAAGACACCAGAAATAGCAAAAGCTATCGTTCCTAAAATATCAACTGTAAAATAGAACATTAACTATAATTTTTGGGTGTAATAATTATAGTCTTTTATTACCTTATCAACAAACTCAACTGGTGTCATTGTCGTACTAATTTCTGTCACCTCTTTTATTCTTTTGTCCAAAGACAAAATAACATTATGATGACCGTTTCTGCGTGCTTTATCAAATAATTGTTTAATTGTTTGCATTTCACGGTCTTCAAAAACAGTAACTTGTGCAAATGTAGGTATGTAATCTAAAGGTATTTCGCGTAAAAGAGTATCTCTTAATGAAACTCTTTGTTTTTCACTTATTACTGTGGTACCTGAAGCAATATCACCTATACGCTGTCCATTACCTCTTATTAAAATTGTAAGAACCGCACCACCTCCTGAGGTAAGAACAACATCAATTATTCTTAGCATCCAACGAATAAAATAATTGCCAAAATTAGGTTTAGATCCGTCTAATTTGACAACCCTTAACTTCATCAATCCTTTTCCGATAGTTTTTCCATCAGTAAAAGTCTCTAAAAGAACATAGTATAGAAATGCGGGTAAACTAACCACTAAATAAAGCGCCCATAAATCTCCAAAGTCAATCTCAAGAGAAACCAAAAGTAAAATCATAAGCAAGGTATAGGCACCAATTACAAAGCTATCAATCAAATATGCGAGCATACGTTCACCCAAATTAGATGTGTTTTGGGTTATGCTTATATTTTGAGCAGTTTCTATTTGAAATTGGTTCATATTTTAGTTTCTTTACAAGTAAACGCGCAAATTTAATGCGAGAGGCAGCTTTTGTAAAACAAAATAAGGACAAATGGGTCACTTTCGAAAATGCCCTTAATGGTCAAGGGCAATTAGAACCAGATGAACTTTCTAGTCTTTATATTGAAATTACTGACCATTTAAGCTATGCCAAAACTTTTTATGAAGGCAGTAACACTCAATTTTATTTAAACTCGCTTGCTTCAAAAGCACATCAAAAAATTTATAAGACTAAACGCGAATCAAAGAACCGTATTGTAAGTTTTTGGAAAACAGAGTTTCCTCTCATGTTTTTTCAGCATCGTAAAGAACTACTTATTGCTTTTTTAGTTTTTACTTTTTTTACCATTGTCGGAGCTTTCTCTTCTGCTAATGAAGGTGATTTTGTTCGGTCAATCTTGGGCGATGGTTATGTAAATATGACTCTTGAGAACATTGAAAACAATGACCCGATGGCGGTTTATAAACAGCAAGGCGAATTTAATATGTTTTTAGGGATAACTATAAACAATATAAAAGTGGCTGTTTTTGCTTTTGCCTTTGGAATATTTCTTGGGGTAGGCACTTTGTTTATAATGCTTAGAAACGGTATTATGTTAGGTAGTTTTCAGTACTTCTTTTATGATAAAGGTTTACTTTGGGAATCTGTGAGAACAATTTGGATACATGGCACTATAGAAATCTCAGTAATAATAATTGCGGGTTGTGCAGGATTGGTTTTAGCAAATGGAATTCTTTTTCCTTGCACTTATTCCCGATTAGAATCATTTAAAAGAGGTGTAAAAAATGGTTTGAAAATTATGGTAAGTACAATTCCATTTTTCATAATCGCTGGTTTTTTAGAAGGCTTTGTAACTAGACATACCGAAATGCCAGATTGGTTAGCCATTCTAATCATTTTAAGCTCCTTAAGTTTAATCGTATTTTATTACATCATATATCCATATCAACTAAACAAAAAACCATTATATGCAAACAGTTAATTATATAGAATTTAAAAAACAGCGAGAACTAGGTGAAATTCTTTCTGATACCTTTGCCTTCATTAGAAGTGAATTCAAACCATTTTTTGGAACACTATTAAAGATAGTTGGTCCATACATTTTAATAATGTTGATTTCTTCAGGCTTTTATATATACACAGTAGGAGATATCATGAATATTACTACCCTTCAAGCTGATAATCAAATTTTTTCACCAATAATTATGATTCTCGCTGGTCTAGCTTTGTTTGTTAGTTCAATCATGGCCTATGTTGTTTCACACGGTACGGTTTTATGTTACATCAGGTCTTATACTGAAAACAAAGGCAAGATTTTTTTTGAGGATATTAAAAAAGGAGTTTATGCTAACTTTTGGTCTTTAATAGGACTAGGATTTTTAGTTGGGCTCTCTATTATGGCAGGTATTATTTTTTGTTTAATTCCTGGTATCTATTTAGGCGTTTGCTTATCTGTTTCCTTTGCAATTTTAATTTTTCAGAAAAAAAACGTCTCGGATGCCTACTCCGAGAGTTTTAGCTTAGTAAAAGAAAACTGGTGGATAACCTTTGCTACATTATTTGTAATTTATATTATCATATACATTGCAAGTTTAGCATTTAGTTTACCCACAATCATTTATACATGGGCAAAGATGGGTATTTTTTCAGGGGAAGTAGACGCGGAAAACATGAATATTTTTTCTGACCCTATTTATTTGATTTTAAATTTAATAAGTCAGATTATACAATTTTTAATGAACATTATTTTATTAGTTTCAATAACATTTATTTATTTCAATTTAAACGAGAGGAAGAATTTTACTGGCACTTTTGAAACAATTGAAAATTTGGGTAAACAAACCAACTAATTCATGTTCAAAAAGTTCATTTTATTACTTCTTTTATGTTTTTTTAATTTGGGGCTAGCTCAGTCTGATAGCGAAAAAGTACAATTTGATGAGTCTGATATTGAAATTGTTGAAATCTCAGAGGAAGATTTACAAAAATATCGTGACGATAAAAAATTCAACTATGAAGTAATCGAAGAAAAAAACGAATGGTGGGAAGGAGTGAAAAATTGGTTTTATAACCTGTTTCGCAGTTTTTTTGAATGGCTATTTGGGGCAGAAAAGGCCGTAGGGTATTTAGCCATTTTCCTTCGAATAGTGCCTTATATTTTATTAGGCCTCTTGTTATATTTGATTATAAAGTTTTTTATCAATGCAAACACAAGGGCATTAATACAAGCCCAACAAAATGCAAATTTGGTTTCGCTATCTGAAGAAGAAAAAATTCTTCAATCTGAAGATATCCAGCAACTTATAAAAGATGCCATTGCAAAAAAAGACTTTCGCCTGGCTATCAGATACTACTATTTGTATTTACTAAAACTTTTAAGTGATAAGGAGTTAATTACCTGGCAGGTTCAAAAAACTAATGACGACTATTTGAGTGAGTTAAAAAACTCAGATCTCAAACTACAGTTTGCAAAAGCTACGTTACTTTATGATTATGTTTGGTATGGGGGGTTTCATATCAAAGAAAATGATTACGAAAGAGCTTCTGAAGTTTTTAATACGTTTAAAAAAACTGTAAGTAATAATGACTAAAAAAGGAGGTGTTTACATTGTTATTGCAGTCATTACCGTGGGACTCATCTTGTTAATGCAATACAATAAGCCAAAGAAAATTAATTGGTTTCCGTCCTTCGTTGCACAGCACAAAATCCCCTATGGCACTTTGGTAGTAAATGAAATTTTGACTACTAATTTTAAAAATCAATTAGAGCAAGTTTATGAAACGCCCTTCACATTTATAAATCAAAACAAAGAGGTTAAGGGCACTTATCTTTTGATTAATGATAAAATAGATTTGGGAGAAACTGAATTAAATATTCTTTTAGATTGGGCTTCAAAAGGGAATACCCTATTTATTGCTTCTGAAGGTTTTGAATATAAGCTTTTAGACACATTAAATCTTGAACAAACAAGCCTCTACAATAGCTCTGATATCAATCCAAATTTTCAACACCAATTAGTTAATCCAAAACTAAAATCTACTAAAGTTTCTTTTGATAAAGATTACTACGCAATGGTCTTTGACAAAATTGACACTTTAAAAACTGTTGTTCTTGGTGAAGTTCACACCAAATTAGATAGCCTTGAAATTATCGATAAAAAAGTAAACGTTATCAAGCAATCTTTTGGACAAGGCACTATTATTCTCTCAACATTCCCTAAGGCTTTTACAAACTATTTCATTCTCAAAGATGAGAATAAGAGCTATACCGCAGGGTTGCTATCCTATTTAAAACCTACAAATAAAATATTTGTAGACAATCATCATAAATCAGGTAAGTCTTTCTACACCTCGCCAATGTATATTTTTTTGAATACAAAGGAGTTAAAATGGGCTTATTATATAGCACTTATTGGTTGTTTAATTTATGTGATTTTTGAAGGAAAAAGAAAGCAACGTCCAATTGCCGTGATACCACCTTTAAAAAATCAAACCTTAGCCTTCACACGGACCATTGCCGACATGTACTATGAGACAGGACAACAAAAAGAAATAACCAAACATCAAATCGCTAATTTTTTAGATTATGTGAGGACTAACTTTTATCTGAAAACTAATGAGTTTGATGAACATTTTTTTACCAGTTTGGCCTCTCGAAGTTATCACACTAAAGAAGAAATAAAATCTTTGTTTAAATATATTCGGTATATAGAAAGTCAATCTGTACTTAATAATTCGCAATTACAAACTTTGAGTAAAAAAATAGAAACTTTTAAAGCAAGAGCAAATGGAAAATAATAATTTGAATTTTGACAATAGAATTCCACTTGAGGAATTGAAAAATAGTGTAACAGCTATAAGTGATGAATTGTCAAAAGTTATTGTAGGTCAGCACAATTTTATTGAGCTGTTGATAGTCTCTTTATTTATTGATGGTCATGTTTTGATTGAAGGAGTACCGGGTATTGCAAAAACGATTACTGCCAAGTTATTTGCTAAAACGCTTAAAACTAACTTTAGTAGAATTCAGTTTACTCCAGATTTAATGCCCAGTGATATTCTTGGGACATCAGTTTTTAATGTCAAAGAATCTGAATTTGAATATAAGAAAGGACCTATCTTTTCTAACATAATTCTTATTGATGAAATCAATAGAGCACCAGCAAAAACACAAGCGGCTCTCTTTGAAACAATGGAAGAAAGGCAAGCGACTGTTGATGGAAAAACTTATAAAATGGCCTCACCATTTATGGTTTTAGCCACCCAAAATCCAATTGAACAAGAAGGCACCTATGCGTTGCCAGAAGCTCAACTTGACCGGTTTTTATTTAAAATAAAAGTTGATTATCCATCAGTAGATGAAGAGGTTCAAATTATTCAAACTCATCATGAGCGTAAGTCGAATAATCCTGCAGATGACATTAAACCAGTTTTACTTCCTAAAAAGCTTACAGAGTTTAAGAATATTATTCATGAGGTAATCGTTGAAGAGAAACTTTTTAAATATATCGCTGAAATAATTGCAAAAACGAGAAATCACCCTCATTTGTATTTAGGGGCTTCCCCGAGGGCATCAATTGCTGCCATGCATTGTGCTAAGGCCTTTGCAGCTATTAAAGGTAGAGACTTTGTTACCCCGGAAGATGTAAAGAAAGCATTAGTCCCTATCTTGAATCACAGAGTTATACTAACTCCAGAACGCGAGATGGAAGGTATGACAACAGAAAGTGTTATTAAAATGATTTCAGAATCAGTTGAAATTCCGCGTTAATGATTTCCTTCTTCAAATCATTCTATATTCATAATACCTTTTTCTGGTATATAGCTGGTCTAGCGGCTAGCTTTGTGCTTTCTTTTTGGGTAGAATGGTTATACCCAATCTCATGGCTATTATTTTATGTGCTAATTACACTTTTTCTGCTCGACTGCTATTTGATGTATGGCAATGGTAATGCAATTACAGCCGTGAGAGAATTACCAAAAAAACTTTCAAATAGTGATTTTAATGAACTAAAAGTAAAAGTAACCTCAAAGTATCCTTTTAAAACAAGAATCGATGTTATTGATGAGCTACCCGAACAATTTCAAAAACGAGATTTTCTTCATACTAAAGTCTTAATCAAGAATCAGCAATACCAACATATCTATTCCCTAAGACCCGTTGACCGCGGAGAATATATTTTTGGCAACCTTAATATTTTTGCTTCCTCACAGTTGCAATTAGTTAAACGCCGATACCGTTTTCAAAGAGATCAAATGGTACCCGTTTACCCATCGATTATTCAAATGCAGCAGTACGATTTTTTAGCAACCAGTAATAACTTAACACAATTAGGTCTAAAAAAAATTAGAAGAATTGGTCATACTCAAGAGTTTGAACAAATTAAAGAATATATTGAAGGAGACGACATTAGAACCATTAATTGGAAAGCGACTGCAAAAAAGAACCAATTAATGGTTAATCAATATCAAGATGAAAAATCACAACCCATATACTCTATTATTGACACAGGTCGTGTAATGAAATTGCCGTTTAATGGATTAAAATTGCTGGATTATGCTATAAATTCAACCTTAGCCTTTTCAAATGTGGCTTTAAAACGGAATGATAAAACGGGTATGATTTCATTTTCAAAACAAATAGAAAGTTATGTCCCAGCAATTCAAAAAATTACGCATTTAAATACAATTCTTGAAAAATTATACAATATTAAAACAGCCTTTACCGACTCTGATTATGGCTTGCTATATGCACATTTAAAGAGAAAAGTAAACCACAGAAGTCTTATTCTACTCTACACTAATTTTGAGCATATCTCAGCTTTACAACGACAATTACCCTATTTGAATGCTATTGCCAAAAAACATGTTCTAGTGGTCATTTTCTTTGAGAATACTGAGTTGGAAGACCTCATTAAGAATGATGCAGAAGACCTTCAAGCAATCTACCATAAAACAATTGCGGAAAAATTTTCAATGGAAAAAAGACTGATGCAAAAGGCTTTGCAGCAATATGGAATTCAAACCATCTTAACAAGACCAGAAAACCTTACTATTAATACTATCAACAAATATTTAGAAATTAAAGCAAGAGGGCTACTTTAATACTTTTGAAGTATGAGACTTTTTGGCATAGCTAATTCTGTTAGTGTAGGCAGCCGTTCCAAATCATTAAAAAAAACAATTGATTTGTCAGGCCATGGTTTATCCAAAAAGACGCTTGATTTTGCAGCTTTTTCTTTTAGTCGCTTCCTTTTTTTACCACCAGCAATATCAATGACGATTCCTACAGTTGCTCCCCCCAAAATTGTGGCTAACAAATCTTCATTATCCCAACCGTCTTCTCTTTGACTAGCGTCTACCGCTTCTTTACCTAATCCTATTAAAGTACTACCTCCGATTGCCCCAGCAAAGGTCCACCAACGATCTCCTTTAGAAATTTGTTTAGCAATTCCAGCGCCCGCAAGGCCGTAAAGATTTCCACCAATATAATGCAAGACTTTATCTCTATCTACTTGAGCGCAAACAGAGTTTAAAAAGAATAAAAACACTAAGGTGGAGATTAGTTTTTTCATGTTTTCGGCAAAGGTATAAAAGCAAACTAAAGTTGAAAGAGAATTCGATGAATTACACTTAAAAAATAATAAGCTTTTACATAATAGCTATAAGTTTTTGAAATCACTTTTAGATTTCTCAAAATCTTCTACTAGCTCCTTTATAATTTCAGCAGCGGGTTTTATTTCATGTATAATGGCGGAAACTTGACCTATTTCTAGTTCACCTTCATCTAAATCACCCTCAAACATCCCTTTTTTAGCTCTAGCTCGTCCCAAAACCTTTTTAAGGTCTTCAATAGAAGCTCCTTGAAGGTAAGCTTCCTGAACATCTTGATAGAATTTATTTTTCAATAATCTAACTGGTGCCAATTCTTTCAATGTTAAATGAGTACTACCTTCTTTAGCTTTAACCACCTCATCTTTAAAAGACTGATGTGAAGAAGCTTCTTCGCTGGCAACAAATCTGCTACCTACCTGCACCCCATCGGCACCCAAAACCATAACGGCCAACATTTGTTTTCCTGTGGCTATTCCTCCCGCGGCTATTAATGGCACGTTAATCTTTTCTTTTACAGCAGGTATCAAGACCAAAGTTGTCGTTTCATCACGCCCGTTGTGTCCTCCAGCCTCAAAACCCTCAGCTACGATCGCATCAACTCCAGCCTCCTGTGCCTTTAAAGCAAATTTTATACTACTCACCACATGCACAACCGTTATTCCTTTTTCCTTCAAAAATGAAGTCCAAGTTTTGGGATTTCCTGCAGAAGTGAAGACAATCTTTACATCTTCACTGATAATAATATCCATCAATTTATCTATATCGGGGTATAGCATTGGAATATTTACTGCAAAAGGTTTCTTTGTGGCTTGCTTACATTTTTTGATATGTTCAATTAAAACCTCAGGGTACATACTTCCAGCTCCTATGACTCCTAAACCGCCAGCATTAGATACTGCCGAGGCTAAGCGCCAACCACTGGCCCAAATCATTCCACCTTGAATAATAGGGTATTGTATTCCGAAAAGTTTTGTGATTTGATTTTGCATTGTACTAAGATATTACTCCTGAACCAATCAATTCGTCAGCAACATACCAAGCAGCAAATTGGCCCTCGGTTATTGCAGATTGTTTTTCTTCAAAATCAAGGTACGCTCCCCCTTCAACTCTATAAAGTTTTGCTCTTTGTAAAGATTGACGATATCTAATTCTTGCATTGACCTCCAGTGATTCATCTAAGCCTAGTTCTAAGTCTTTTCGTACCCAATGTAATTCATCATCGTGAATAAACAGTGTTCGACGATATAAACCAGGATGTGATTTGCCTTGCCCGGTATAAATTACATTACTTTTAACATCAGTCTCTATTACAAACAAAGGTTCTGGAGTACCACCAACATCTAAACCTTTTCGTTGTCCTGTTGTAAAATAATGAGCCCCTTGATGTTCTCCAACTACCTTTCCATCAGCTACATCATACACGGGTTTTTCAGCATAATGTTTTAACTCTAAGAGCTTTTCTGAGAAATTAACTTGTCCATTTTGATAGTGTGGTGCATCTGATGGTATCTCAACAATAACACCTTTCTTAGGCTTCAATTTCTGTTGTAGAAAATCTGGTAATCGCACCTTGCCTATGAAACAAAGACCTTGTGAGTCTTTTTTATCAGCTGTAATCAAATTGTTTTCCGCTGCTATTTCACGAACCTCAGGTTTTAGAAGCTCCCCGATAGGAAATAATGTTTTAGCGAGCTGTTCTTGAGATAGTTGACAGAGAAAATAAGATTGATCTTTGTTTTCATCAGCCCCAGAAAGTAATTGATAAGTTTCACTACCATCAGAATTTTTAATAATTCCTTTTCTACAATAATGACCAGTGGCTACAAAGTCAGCACCTAAATCCAATGCAATTTTTAAGAAAACATCAAACTTGATTTCACGATTGCAGAGCACATCAGGGTTTGGCGTACGCCCTTTTTCATATTCATCAAACATATAATCGACAATTCGCTCTTTATATTCGACACTTAAATCAACTGTTTGAAATGGAATACCAAGCTTTTCAGCAACAATGAGAGCATCGTTGCTATCTTCTAACCAAGGACATTCATCAGAAATTGTAACAGAATCGTCGTGCCAATTCTTCATAAAAAGACCAATAACTTCATAGCCTTGCTCTTTTAACAAATATGCAGTTACGCTTGAATCTACTCCTCCCGATAAACCAACAACTACTTTCTTTTTCACTTCTTTAAAAACTGTCTTACAAAAATACAAAATAGCCTTTGTCTTGCTTTTGTTTAATTCCTTAACAAAATGCCAAAGAATTTATAATTATTAAAATTCGATAAAATTCATTCTAAGAGAAAATTCAAAACACTAAACCTTGAAAATCAATTATCTAAAAAGGTTTAAATGAAATTATTATTGTTTCAACTTTATTAATAAATGTTAAACATTTATTAAATACTGTTTAACAAAAGCAACCATTTCTTCAACAAACTATCTTCTTGTCGTAATAAATAGAATATTGATTATCAGTTGTTTACCAATAAAAAACTTTTAACAAGCTGATTATCAAACAAAATAAAGTTCAAACATTCTATTTTTTTGTTAAACAATTAATTAAAACCTTATTATGAAAGTCGTATCAAATTTTTTCAAACTCAGTACCCTACTTGTTATGTTTCTATTCATCTCGTGTTCCGATGACGATAATGAAACGGTAGACCCTCCAATGGTGGAAACTACAACTATAGTTGATTTAGCTGTAGATACAGCTGACCTAAGTATTTTAGTAGAAGCTTTAACTGCCGCAAATCTTGTTGAAACATTACAAGGAGATGGCCCGTTTACAGTTTTTGCACCCACTAATGAAGCTTTTGCTGCATTCTTGACTACAAATAATTTTAGCTCTTTATCAGATATACCTGACGATATACTAACTCAAGTACTATTAAATCATGTTGTAAGTGGAACAAATTTATCAACAAATCTATCTACAGGTTACGTTTCTAGTCTGTCTACTGCAGGTGCAGGCGGAAGAAATTTAAGCATGTATATCAATACTAATTCTGGCGTTATAATTAACGGTGTTGCAACTGTAATCACACCAGATGTAGAAGCCGATAATGGCGTAGTACATATTGTAAATAGTGTGATTGGTTTACCAAATATTGTAGACCACGCCGTGGCCAACGGAAGCTTAACTTCTCTTGTTAGTGCGTTAACGGCTGATGGTAATACGACATTTACAGACTTATTATCAAGTACTGATACAGATTTTACTGTATTCGCACCAGTTGATACGGCATTTAGTGCGTTTACAAATCCAAATGATAATGACATCAACGCTGTTTTGTCTTATCATGTAATACCTGGTACTGCCGCATTCTCAGATGACTTAATGAATATGTACGTAACTACTGCTGCGACAAATGCAGATGGTGACAATCTAAGTCAATATATTTCAACAGATGATGGAGTAGTAATCAATGGTTCAAGTCAAGTGGCTCTTGCAGACATTGTGGCCACGAACGGCGTTGTTCATGCCGTCAGCAGTGTAATAGATTTACCAACAGTAACCACTTTTGCAGTAGCAGATGCTACATTCGAACCTTTAGTAGCAGCACTAACTGAAGGAACTCCGGCAACTGACTTTGTCAGCATACTTAATGGAGAAGGACCTTTTACAGTATTCGCACCAACAGCTGATGCTTTTCAAGCCTTATTGGATAGTAATATGGATTGGAATAGTGTTTCTGATATTGATGAAGCACTTTTAACCAGTGTACTTCAACATCATGTAGTAACGCCTGGTAACGTGCGTTCAAGTGATTTAACGAACCCTGGTGACACCTCGCCTAACACCTTAGAAGGCGATGCGATTACAATTTCCTTACCTGGAACAGGAGATAACATTGCTGACGTAACTGATGGGTCTGGTAATACCGATATCGGTATTGTAGTTGTCGATGTTCAAGCAAACAATGGTGTCATTCACGTATTGAACAAAGTAATGATTCCAAATACCTCTAACTAAATTACCTAAGGGTCGTAGCAGAACACTACGATCCTTAGTTTTTAAACTGATTGAATTTTCAATTAACACCCTAAAAACTATATTAAAATGAAACATTTTTTACAACTCAAAAATTTCTTATTGCTTATTGCAATGACCCTTTTCGTCCTTTCATGTAATAAAGATGACGACCAAAATGTATTAGAAAACCAAACTTCTTCAACAAATATTGTAGAGACTGCCCAAGGTACAGACGATTTAAGTTCTTTGGTGGCTGCCTTAATTAAGGCTGATGAAAATGAAAATTCTGACCTTGTTGGAACTTTAAGCGGTGAAGGTCCATTTACTGTATTTGCTCCAACCAATGAAGCTTTTACTGAACTACTTTCTGGCTTAGATGGCTTTGATTCTCTATCAGATTTTGATACTGAAGAAGAGAAAGCTCTCCTTGCTGACATTTTAAAATATCATGTAGTTGTCGGAGCAGCGGTTGCTTCAGATGACCTTTCAGACGGTCAAGAAATAACTACGGTACAATCAGAAAAGGTAACTGTTTCATTAGACGGTGGAGTATTCATTAACGATTCTGAAGTAATAATTCCGGATGTGGCCACCTCAAACGGTATTGTTCACGTGATTAATAAAGTTTTAGTTCCGCAAGCTGTTCTAGATGCGTTAAATGCTCAAGATTTGGTTGATGTTGTTATTGCCACTGAGACTTTGTCTTCATTAGAGGCCGCTGTTATAAAGGCAGGCTTGGTTGATACTCTAAAAAGTGAAGGTCCTTTTACAGTTTTTGCACCAACCGATGATGCTTTTATGGGATTATTGATGGCTTTAGGAAGTGACTACAGTTCTTTAGAAGATTTCGATACAGATGAAGAAATTGCATTACTAAGAGACATTCTGTTATATCATGTAGTGCCTGCTCAAGTTTTAGAGGCTGATTTAGCTGCCGGAACTGTAGGTACAGCTTTAGCTGAAAATTCAATCGAGGTAATTGCAGAGGCCGAGACTTTTGTGATAGGAGATGCCTCTGAAGTTAATGCTAATATAGCTTTAACCGATGTGATTGCAACGAATGGTGTTGCTCATGTAATTGACAAAGTGCTTCTTCCACAATCTGCAATTGACTTTGTGGCGACTCTTGAAATGAAAAACATTGTTGAGCTTGCAATCGCAACTGACGATTTAAGTCTATTGGTAGATGCTTTAGCTGCTGCAAATGCAGGATTGGTTGAAACATTAAGCGGAGAGGGCCCATTTACTGTCTTCGCGCCAACTAATGACGCCTTTGTTACCTTGTTGGACGTTTTAGGTGAAGACTACACTTCTCTAGCTGATTTCGATACTCAAGAAGAATTAGACTTATTGGTTAAAATACTAACCTATCATGTTATTGCCGGAACTGAAGCTTTCTCTACAGATCTATCTAATGGACAACAAATCGGAACCGTAAATGGAGCCAATGTTACTGTCAGTCTTGATGGCGGTGTATTCATTGGTGATGCTTCTGAAAGCACGGCTCAGGTTATAATTCCTGATGTAGATGCAAGTAATGGTGTGGTGCATGTCATCAATAAAGTATTGTTGCCACAAGAGGCTCTTGATTTTGTAGCAGAACTTAACATGATGAATATTGTTGAAACTGCCATCGCAACAGACGATTTAAGTCTATTAGTAGATGCTCTGATAGCCGCCAATGCAGGATTGGTGGAAACCTTAAGCAGTGAAGGCCCATTTACGGTCTTTGCTCCAACGAATGATGCATTTGTTTCGTTATTGGATGTTCTTGGTGATGATTATAATTCTTTAGCCGATTTTGACACACAAGAAGAATTAGACCTATTGGTTAAAATATTGACCTATCATGTAGTTGCGGGTACAAAAGCTTTCTCTACAGACTTATCTGATGGACAACAAATCGGAACGGTAAACGGTGCCAATGTCTCTATTAGTCTTGACGGTGGTGTATTTATAGGTGATGCTTCTGAAGCTCCAGCACAGGTTGTAATTCCTGATGTTGATGCCAGTAATGGTGTCGTACATGTCATTAATAAAGTATTGTTACCGCAAGAAGCAATAGACTTTGTTACCGAACTCAACATGATGAACATTGTGGAGACCGCAATTGCCACTGACGATTTGAGTTTATTGGTTGACGCTCTAGTTGCTGCTAACGCTGGATTAGTTGAAACTTTAAGTGGTGATGGATCATTTACGGTATTTGCCCCGACAAATGAAGCTTTTATAAGTCTATTAGATGTTTTAGGCAATGATTACAACTCATTAGCTGACTTTGATACTGATGAGGAACTTGATTTATTAGTTAAAATATTGACCTATCATGTGGTTGCGGGAACAGAAGCTTTTTCAACGGATTTATCAGATGGACAATCTATCGAAACTGTAAATGGTGCTTCAGTGCGTATTAATTTGAAAGATGGAACTGTTCATTTGGTTGATGCAACCGATAACAATGCAACAGTTGTGATACCTGATGTAGATGCTAGTAACGGGGTAGTTCACGTCATTAATAAAGTGCTACTACCTCAAGAAGCATTAGATTTTGTTGCTGCTCTTAATATGATGAATATTGTAGAAACTGCAATTGCAACGGATGACCTAAGCTTACTAGTAGATGCTTTAATTGCTGCTAACGCAGGATTAGTTGAAACGTTGAGTAGTGAAGGACCATTTACAGTGTTTGCCCCAACCAATGAGGCATTTTCAGGTCTGTTAGATATTCTTGGAGATGAGTTCAACAGTCTTTCAGACTTTGATACCCAAGCAGAAATTGATATTCTAATTCAAGTGTTGACCTATCATGTGGTGGCAGGAACAGAAGCTTTCTCAACGGACTTATCTGACGGACAAACCATTCAAACCGTTCAAGGAGAAAACGTAACTATTAACTTAAATGGTGGCGTATTCGTGAAAGATGCTTCTGATTCAGATGCACAGGTAATAATTCCTGATGTTGATGCCAGTAACGGTGTAGTTCATGTCATTAACAAAGTACTATTACCACAAGCGGTTTTAGATATTCTTTTCCCACCAACACCAAATATTGTTGAGTTGGCCCAATCAGTTGATGATTTAAGCATTTTAGTTGACGCTTTAATTCAAGCTGATGCCGGCTTGGTAGAAGCTTTAAGTGGTGAAGGACCATTTACCGTTTTTGCACCAACAAACAAAGCCTTTGCTGACTTATTAGACAGCTTAGGAGATTCTTTTAACAGTCTTGAAGACTTCGATACAGATTTTGAGAAAGAACTTTTAGCTAAAATTTTAACCTATCATGTGATTAATGGAGTTGCAGTGGCATCTACAGATTTATCTGATCACCAAGAAATACAAACTCTTCAAGGGGAATCTGTTTTTGCAATCTTGAATCATGGAGTGGCAATAAGAGACAAGACTCATATTGACGCTAATGTAACTGGTGCTGATAATTTAGCTAGTAACGGCATAGTACATATAATTGACAAAGTACTATTACCACAAGAGGTAATTGATGTATTGCACTAAAAACTGATAGAAATCATAGTTTTTGTAAGGCAAATATTACTAATAAATGCCGTTGGTATCGACCAACGGCATTTCTTTTTTAAAAGCAAATTACCGTTCATCGATGACACATCAAAAGCGACTCTCTTACCATACAAAAAAGGACACTTGACAACTATTAATTTTTTCAGAGGGAATTAGGCCGCATCTTTGAAGTCCCGAATCTTTCCAAACTAAACCTTTATGGTTGAAGCTTCCCCCGAAAGGGGGAAGTTTTATTTAAGGAAAGTTCCCCCTGAATAACTATTTAAAAATAATAACTTTCTTAATTATCACTTCTCGATCCGTTCTTACTTTCAAAATATGAACTTCCGATGCCAGGTTATTAGTTTCAAAATGCATCATATGCTTTCCTTTAGTTAAGTTTCTCGTCATAGAACTGTTAATTACTCTGCCAGACAAATCCATAAAATCAACATCAATATGACTGGAATATGGCATATTCAGTTCCATGGTAATAGTTTTAGTAAATGGTTTCTGAAAAGTCTTAAAAGAAGCTAGACCATTTAGTTTCGTATTCTGAATACTATTAGTTTGGCTTTGCCCTTCACATACATCACCATGAACAATGATATAAACATTATCTAAAGTACTAACATCAACTTCCTCAAACTCATATGAACTTACTTCGTTCAATTCACCTGAATTGTATGGGTATTGCCCTGGGGCTACAGTTGGCATACCATTACCTTTCGTTGGATACTTTTCCCCACCTATATACATCTGTGTTACATTTAATACATACCCATTATCCATATTAACTGTAACTTTAGCCATTCCATTGTTAAACTCAACCTGAACTTCACCCCATTTTCTATCAGCATTAATTACGCATTGCCCAGCTCCGGCATAAAAGTCTAAAGTATAACTGCCATTATTAGTCGAAAATAAATTAGTCCAACCCCATCTCTGGAAACCATCATCTATGAAACATGTATTATCATTTTCATATCTAGCAAAAGCTGTTTCACAACTTCCTCCCCCACATACTTCTTCATTAATAATAAGAGTAGCTTTATATTCACAGCCATTGCTGTCTTCTAAGTTAATCATAACCGGACTATCTGAGACAGAATAGGTTTCACCGTTTAAATCCCATTCATAATTTGAGCCCTCACATATCGTTACTTCTTCTTCAATGTCATCGGTTACAGGA
>NZ_JAVRHW010000004.1:0-177746 GCF_031846365.1 Croceitalea sp. P059 | reverse complement strand
CCGATGGAGCAGATGGTGCCCAAGGCCCACAAGGATTACCTGGAGCCGATGGAGCAGATGGTGCCCAAGGCCCTGCCGGGGCAACAGGTGCAACTGGTCCAACAGGAGCACAAGGTCCACAAGGTAATGTAGGTCCACAAGGTGACCCCGGTCCAACAGGAGCAACTGGAGCAACAGGTGCGCAAGGACCAACAGGTCCACAAGGTCCGGCAGGGGATCCAGCATCAGACAATCAGAATGCATCTGAGGTACCAGTGACAGATACAGCAGGAAATTTTACAGCAACAGATGTTGAAGGTGCTCTAACGGAACTAGCAAATCAGATTTCTGGAGATGAATTAACCACCACTGTCGTAGCAGGTAATGGTATTGATGTTACTAATACCGTAGCTGGAAATAACACCGAATACACAGTATCTGGAAGAGTAAGTGCTGTCGCAGGTAACAATCTTTTTGTTTTTGCCGATGGTTTTTGGGCGGCCGATAACCAATCAGCAGGAGAGGTTCCTTTTACACCTGCAGGAAATATTAGTAGTATTGATGTACAAACAGCTTTAGAAGAATTAGATGGAGATATCACCGCACATAATTCAGCCGACCAGGACCTAAGTGCTACAAACGAGTTAATAACTAGATTTGAAGTTAATGGTACTAACCTTGAAATAGAAGAAGCTGGAACAACACGTCAGGTAGCATTATCTGATATCGGTTCTGATGACCAAGAGGCTAATGAAGTTGATTTAGCAACGGATGTTGATCTTGATGCAGATGGAACAGATGAAACAACGGTACAAGCTGCACTTAGTGCATTGGATGCTATGCCTAAAATTTATGCTACTGGAAAAGTTGCAGGTACAGGAGTAGCTGCATCAATTTATGGAGCAACAGTTTCTAGAATTGATGAAGGTGATTATCAAGTTACTTTTAGTGCAGCTGCCGCAAATGTTAATTATATTATTCAATTAGTAACATTTGATTGTGGCGGTGATTGTCCTGGTAATACAGGTTCTGACTATGATGACCCAGGTATTACTTATTATGACCAACTAGCCTCTGGGTTTAAAATAAATATTGGCGATAGTGATAATGGTGCTACTCAAAAAGATGACATTGATTTAGAATTTATGTTCACTGTTATTGTTTTACCCTAAAAAAATAAACTAACCAAGAAGTTAAGAATTAATGAAAAAGTTAATAATAACTATAGCATTCCTCATTTTTTGTATCTCTGTGAATGCTCAAATTGAAGGAACTTCAATACCTAGTATTCCTCAACTTACTGCGGCCGAAATGGCAACAATTACGTCACCCAATATTGGATCATCTGTTTTTGTTACCGATGACCAAAAAGTATATATGTATACTACATCTGGTTGGGTTACGACTGATGTACAAAATGCAGGAGAAGTAAATTTAATAAGCCCAATCGATATGGATGAAGGTGGACTTCCTTCGCCTACTGACGAAACGACGGTAGAACAAGCTTTACAAGCAATAGCGCCAATCACGTCAGCTTCAGGAAGAATATTTTACCCTCCATCGATAGCAATTGATGCTTCAACAAATATAGTTAATGCAACAAAAGATTTATATGCGGAATACGTAGCTCAATTTGCTTCAGTCAATACTATTGCTAGTGACGGGGCTCCAAGTGCAGTACCTATTTATGCAGCAGGTGAATTGTATTACTATGTTACTTATTTTGATCCTGCGGTATTCGCGAATATTGAAATAAGCAACACTGGAGTTATGGAATATGACATTATAGGTCAACCTGCAGATTACAATTCATTACTAAATATAGTATTTGTAGTAAAATAACGTTTAAAAACGACCCCAAATCGATTTGAAATATCTAAAAACATATAGAACTTCTTTTCTAAGTATTGCTTTTGTAATGCTTGGCATGGCAGTTATTAACGCCCAGTTTTTATTACAAGCTCCAAATAGTGGCGATGAGAATAATTATCGCTGGTACGAAGCTCAAGATACTACTACTGTTCTAGGAACTGATTCGTTTTACGAAGCAACTCAACCCGGTGTTTATTTTGCAACTTATGACGGTACACTGTGCGGTTCAAATGCAACGGGGTATTTTATATTAACTAATTGTAACGCCCCGGATAATCAAGTTACTTTAGATATTACGGCAAATGTACCGGCCACTGCAACTGTAAGTTGGAACCCAGCTTTATCAGGTGATCAATCACAACCAACAGTAGTAGCTACTGAGGATGTTGAGCGTTATGTCGCTACCATAAATAAGGCAGGTAATTCTTCTGAATTACCAAGATTCACAGTAGTTTGTTTAAATCAAGCGGCTGACCTTTTTGATGATTTTATTACGGTTAACGAAGATGAATTTGTGACCGTTCCAATTTATGATAACGATTCCGGTTTGCCAGATTCTGGAACACTTACGACTACAGACCCAGCAAACGGTTCTGTAACAATAGATGACAATGGAACACCGAACGATCCGAGTGATGATATGGTAACTTACACGCCAGACCCGGATTATAATGGTCCTGATTCATTTGATTACACAGTTTGTAATACCGCTGGTGATTGTAGTACCGCAACAGTGACAATAGATGTACTTCCGATAGTAGACACTTTTGATGATTCAGTAACTACAGATGAAAATGTAACAGTCGATATTCCTTGGAGTCTGAATGACAATGATTTACCAAATGTGGGGACTTTTTCTAATACAGACCCAGCTAATGGTACTGTTATTTTGAATGATAACGGAACACCAAATGATCCATCAGATGATGATATTGATTATGTTCCAAACCCAGGTTTTACAGGAACTGATAGTTTTGAATATACCGTTTGTGATGATTTAGGTAATTGTGATACTGCAACTATAACTATAATCGTAATTGACGATATGGTATCCAATATTGATGCCGATAATGATGGTATCATAGATAGTTTTGAAGATTTGAATCTTGATGGTGATAATGACCCAACGACAGACCCAACAGATAGCGATGAGGATGGAATTCCTGATTATTTAGATATCGATAGTGATGATGATGGGGTGCCTGATAATGTTGAAGGGCAAAGTACCGATGATTATATTGCGCCGAGTGGTGTTGATTTAAACACCAATGGCCTTGACGATGCTTATGAGAATGATGGAAATATTGGTATAATACCAGTTGATACGGATGGAGACGGCTTACCTGATTACGTTGATGAAGATAGTGATAATGATGGTGTGCCTGACAATATTGAAGCTCATGATTTTGATCAAGACGGTATCCCTGATGTGGTTTGGACTGGATCTGATAAAGATATGGATGGCCTTGATGATGGTTACGAAGGTGATACTCAGATTGACGAAGACGTGAATGATGAGATAGATGATCCATTGGGCGATTTGCCAAATACTGATCAGGATGGTGAGTCTGATTACCGAGATTTTGATGATGACGATGATGGTATAGAAACTGTAGATGAAGATTTAAATGCTGATGGTGATTTTGCCAATGATGATTCAGATGATGATGGCGTTCCTAACTATTTAGATCCAGATTTAGGACCTACTCAGGTTGATGAAATTGAAGTATTTAATGTATTAACTCCAAATGGAGATGGAGTGCATGATGTACTTAGAATAGCGAACATAGAAGATTATCCAAACAATACCGTAAAAATTTATAACAGATGGGGCGTATTGGTTTTTGTGACCAAGTCCTATAACTCCTCAGGCAATGTCTTTGATGGTACCTCTACAGGTAGAGTTACTATAAATCAAGACAATAAGCTTCCAGTTGGAACGTATTTCTATATCATAGATTACAAAGACCTAACTGGTAACGTGAAACAATTGTCAGGTTACATATACATTAATAGGTAAAAGAAAAGACTGTGGAGAAGCGTTTAAAAAATATTATAAGAATTTTGGGATTGCCCATTATGCTGATGTCATTCAACATAGCTTTGGCACAGCAAGATGCCCAGTACACACAATATATGTATAACACTGTGAGTGTTAATCCAGCATATGCCGGTTCAAGAGGGCATATGAGTATAGGTGCTTTGTATCGCGCTCAATGGGTGGGTCTCGAAGGAGCACCTGAGACACAAACTTTTAATATTCATACACCTTTAGGATATCGCGGAGTAGGTGCCGGAGTATCAATTGTGAATGATATTATCGGTCCGACATCAGAAACCTATTTCGATGTGGATTTTTCATATACCGTTTTAACGGGTATCGATGGTAAACTTAGTTTCGGATTAAAAGCTGGTGCACATTTGTTAGATATAAAATTCTCAGAGCTAAATCAAGACACAGGCCAGGGAGCAGACCCAACATTACAGCAGAATATTGACAATCGTTTTTCACCTAATGTAGGGGCTGGAGTATATTATCATACTCAAAATTTTTATGCTGGCTTATCAATTCCAAGATTTTTAGAAACTACTCATTTTGATGAATCATCATTGTCAACTGCAGCTGAACAAATGAACTGGTATTTTATTTCGGGTTACGTTTGGGATGTAAATGCCTTTTTAAAATTTAAACCAGCTATTCTTGCTAAGGCTACCCAGGGAGCACCTTTACAAGTAGATGTATCAGCAAATTTCATGTATAATGAAAAATTCGTGCTTGGAGCTGCATATAGATGGGATGCCGCTTTTAGTGGGTTGGCAGGGTTTCAGATTTCTGATCAGTTCTTAATTGGTATTGCATATGATAGAGAGATAACAGATTTAGGAGCCACTACTTTTAATGACGGTTCTTTTGAAATAGTATTGCGTTATGATTTCATTAGAACGGTAGGTAACTTAAAATCTCCAAGATTCTTTTAGATTTACCCTATAACTACATAAGTATTTCTGACTATTAAGTTGAATAGTTTTCTTTTAAAGGTTATATTTTTGCCTTATGGAAGAGAAAGTCATTTTAGTTGATCATAATAATCAACAGTTAGGTCTAATGCCTAAAATGGAAGCTCATGAAAAAGCTGTATTACATAGAGCATTTTCTGTCTTTGTAATGAACGACAAAGGCGAAACAATGCTACAGCAACGTGCAGCACACAAATATCACTCCCCTTTACTTTGGACAAATACATGTTGCAGTCATCAACGTGATGGAGAAACTAATATTGAAGCTGGTAAACGCAGATTAGTAGAAGAAATGGGCTTTGAAGTGAATTTGAAAGAGGTATTTTCATTTATTTATAAAGCGCCGTTTGATAATGGTTTAACTGAGCATGAATACGATCATGTAATGGTTGGATACTCCAACTTAGAACCAAAGATTAACCCTGATGAAGTTCAAGCATGGAAATGGATGCAACCGGACGCGATAAAAAACGACATTGCAAAAAACCCTGATGTATATACAGCATGGTTTAAAATCATTTTTGACCGATTTTATGATTATTTAATTGAAAATCAGAAACCATGCGCGTAAAAATTAGTAGAAAAGCCCATTTTAATGCGGCACATCGTTTATACCGACCCGATTGGAGTTTTGAAAAGAATGACGCTATATTTGGTAAATGTAATAATCCAAAATTTCATGGTCATAATTATGATTTAATAGTAAGCGTTACTGGTGAAATCGATAAAGAAACGGGTTATGTCATGGATATGAAAGTTTTGAAAGACCTCATTAAAGATGAAGTAGAAGAAGCTTTTGATCATAAAAACTTAAATGTCGACGTTCCTGATTTTAAAGAATTAAATCCTACTGCAGAAAACATTGCAGTTGTCATATGGAACAAATTGAGACCTCATATTAATTCCGATAATGAAATAGAGGTAGTCTTGTACGAAACGCCGCGTAATTTCGTTACCTACTCAGGTTAATCATTCTAATTATGAATTTGTATCCTTTAAAATTCGAACCCATTCTAAAAGAACGACTTTGGGGTGGTACTAAGCTAAAAGAAGTTCTGAATAAGTCAATTGAAAGTGATATTACCGGTGAAAGCTGGGAACTTTCAACTGTTACAGGTGATGTTTCTGTTGTTGCTAATGGTGATTTAAAAGGTAATTCATTGCAAGATTTGATAAATGAGTATGAAGACTTATTATTAGGAGAAAGTGTCGTACAACGCTTTGGACGAGAATTTCCAATCTTAATTAAGTTTATTGATGCCAAGCAAGATTTATCTATTCAGCTACACCCAAATGACCAACTCGCAAAAGAACGCCATGATTCTTTTGGTAAAACGGAAATGTGGTACATTATGGATGCTGATCCAGGATCTAATTTAATCGTTGGTTTTAATAAGGATGTTAAAAAGGAAGAATACAAAGAAAGTGTTGAAAATGACACACTTTTGGATCTTTTAAACTATGAAGCAGTAGAAGAAGGTGATACTTTTTTTATAAATACAGGTAAGATTCATGCTATCGGAGCTGGAGTGTTACTGGCTGAAATTCAGCAAACTTCAGATGTTACTTATCGCGTTTTTGATTTTAATAGAAAAGATAAAAACGGCAACTTAAGAGAGCTACATACTGATATGGCTCTAGAGGCTATCGACTATAGTAAAAAAGACGATTTTAAAGTTAATTATGAGCGTAAAATAAATCAATCTAACCAAATGGTAGATTGTCCTTATTTTAAAACAAACGCACTACATCTTACCGAAAACCTAATACAGGATATTAAAACAAGAGATTCTTTTACAATTCTCATGTGTGTTAAAGGAGGCGCAAATATTGCGAATGATTACGGTACTTGTGAAATTGAAAAAGGCGAAACTGTTTTAATCCCTGCCTCAAGTAGTACACTAGAAATTATAACAAATAGTGCACACCTTTTAGAAGTAACGATTTAATTGGTATTTTTGAGTAAAACGATATTATGGCAAGCATCCGTGATTTAAAAAAGGACATTAATTTTGTTCTTGGCGATATAATAGAGGCTGTGTACCAATGGGAAGCGGCAACTGATAATAAAAACTCTGCAGAAGGGTCTAGTTTAGTTGATAAAGCCATTGAAGCTTTCGACTATTTAATGGACAAGGTGAATACCAATGCAGAAGACAAAAAAGCTCATTTTAAAACTGTGCGCAGTGAATTAGAAGCAAAAGCAACAGAGCTAGTTGAAAAACTAAATGCATTGCCTAGCTAATTCTTTATTTGTTAAGTGTCTTCAAATGTTCTTTTAGAGCTTTTCCGTATTTTGACTCAGCAACTTCTTCTGTTAAGTTATTATAAATAGAATCTAAATATTTAGGGTTGGCATCCGAAATTTCCGTTAATGCTACGTAAGGCGCTATAAATGAATCGGTATTTGTTAGCGCAAAGTTTGTGGTGTATTTATATCGACTCACAAAATTCTTTTCACTTATTATTTTTAAGGAGTCCAGCTTTGATTTATTTTCTTTGATTTCTGGCAAAAGACTGCTTTGAAAAATTTCAATATCTCTAGTGTTGAATTTTGTTATCATCGCATTGAATTCTGAAAGTTTGTCTTGTGATTTAGATCCTGAAACTTCAGATTTGGTATCAACAGTATTCCATGCAGTTTTTATATATATTAAGCCTGGTTCACCAAAAAAGGTAATTCTATCATTTATAGTATTATTGTCAGCTTTATCTAAATACAAATAAAAAATTTCAGGACTCTCTACTTCATGATTAAAAGTAAAATTACCGTCACCTTTTAATGCTATTGAATCTATGTTCGTTAAGGTAGAATCTTTAAGATGTTGTAAATAAAGCATACCTTTTTTAAGACCCGCTATATTACCATTTATTGTCATGGTATTTTTAGTCGCTTTTTCGCAAGCACCAAGTATTGAAATTAAAATAAATACTAAAAGTAATTTCTTCATGTCTGAAATTTGAAAGCGCAAATATCGAGAAAGTGTTTGTCTTTTTAAACTTTTGAAGCGACTTCCATTAAAAGTGCACATAAATAGGCCCCTCCGGTACCAACAACGTAACCAAAAACTGCTAATAAAATGCCCACAGAAGTAAGAGAAGGATGAAATTCCGCAGCAACAACTGGTGCTGAAGCAGCTCCGCCTACATTTGCCTGACTGCCGACGGCTAGAAAGAAAAAAGGAGCTTTAATAAGTTTAGCCACTATAATAAGAAGTGCGGCGTGAATTAAAATCCAAATTAGACCTATTACTATTAGACCTGGGTTTTCAAATACCGCTCCTAAATCCATTTTCATGCCAATTGTGGCAACTAAAATATAAATGAAAACGCTACCTATTTTACTTGCTCCCGCACCTTCATAGTTTTTGGCTTTAGTAAAAGAAAGGCCAATTCCAATTGCAGTAGCAAAAACGACCATCCAAAGAAATTTTGATCCCAGAGATGATAGCACTTTGTCTTTATCGCGGATTACCTTAAAAGTATTTTCTAAAAATTCAGCAAAGTGATTGCCTAAAAAATGAGCAATGCCAACTCCTGCAAATGCATAAAGTAAAAGCATCATAAAATCATGAAGAGAGGTCACTCTTGCAATTTTAGCTGTATGCTCAGACACTTTGATTTTTAGTGCTTCAATTGAAGATGTATCGGCTTTAAGCCACGAGTCAATTTTTTTGGTTTTACCTACACCAAGTAAAATAACAGCCATCCATAAATTTGCTACTACAATATCAATCAAAACCATACCTCCATATTTTTCTTGATTGAACTCAAATACTTCAAGCATAGCGGCTTGATTAGCCCCACCACCAATCCAACTACCTGCAATTGTGGCTAAACCTCTCCAAACAGCATCGGGACCAACACCGCCAACGGTTTCAGGCGAGAATATTGATACAATTAAAATAGCTATTGGTCCACCTATGACAATACCTGCCGTGCCCGTTAAAAACATAATCAATGCCTTGGATCCTAAATTCAAAATTGCCTTTAAATCAATACTTAAAGTCATCAATATTAAAGCTGCAGGTAATAAATAGCGACTAGCTATGTAGTAGGTTTGAGAACTTTTTTCATCAATAATTCCTGTACTTGCTAATATGGATGGTAATAAATAACACATCAAGACCGTAGGTATAACGGCGTAGAATTTTTTCCAAAAGGTTGTCTTTAATGAAGAGGTATAGAAAACGAGGCCTAAACACAAGGCTAAAAGACCAAAAATAACAGTGTCTTCGGTAAAAGGTAGTTGGTTCATAAGTTGAAGCTATTGCCTCAAATATAGCAAAATCAAAAAGAGCTAGATGTTCAACCAGTAGGTGAATTTTAAGTTTATAGAACGACTTCTAGGCATGAAAGTATTAACGAAATAGTTGTCATTATAGACAATAAATAAATCTGACAGTGGTGCAAAACGCCATTGCACTCTAGAATTGAAACCTAAATTATCACGTTGGTTACTGTATTGTACAAGTGTAGACCAGAAAATAGATTTGTTTAAAGTGATGTTGATTCTTGGACTAATTAACCATAAATCTGCACTTGGATAAGGGTCTGGAAGGGTAATTTTATCGTAATTGACGTTCAACGAAAGAAATACTTTGGGTTGCAAACGCAAACTCATATCGCCTTCAAAAGAAAAACGTGCACCATTGTAAAAATCGCCATATTGGGGTTCTAGAGAATAAGAAAAGACTTTCCGTCTATCAGAACGAAACTGTATTTCAAACGCTGTATAATTATAACCAATATCAGCAGGTAATTCTACAGCACCATCCGTACCAGTAGGGTCAAAAGTATCTGTTAAAAAGGTATACCTATTAAACATTCGAACAGAAATTTCTTGTTGTTGTTTGAATTGGGCACTCCAGGAACTAAAAATAGTGTAATCTGTATTTTGATAATCTAAAGTAGGTCTCCAAATAAAATTAGGACTAAACCTAAAACCATGAGTATTTAGTTTACCTTTTTTAGGCCAAAAATTATATTCTGCAAAAGGACGAGCTGCAATAATATCAGTTCGTCTAATAAAACCTAAATCCGATCTAAAATCGTCGCCTATATAATTACCTCTAACTCCAAAATTGACATTTCTAGAGTTATATCTTAGGTCCACGCCAGTAGAACTGTCTTCATCTCCTATATCAGTTGCGAAAGACTTATGATAGTAAAATTTACCGACCCAAGTATTGTCAGCAGAAGCAAGGTTGTAATCGAGGCCAACAACTCTATTATATCTATCAGATGCTTCTACAAAATCATAATCTTTAAAAGTTTCACGATTCACAAAAATGAAGCTTAGATTAGATCTTGAGAACATCTTCTTTTGAAGGGCAAATACAGTATTGTTATTACTTGCTATTTCATTTGATATATCTTCTTCCGTTTGAAGGTTTAAAAGGCCTAAACGCCAATTTTCATTTAATTTTCCGCTTAACCGCATTCCGCCAATAATACCATTTTCAACACTTTCACCGTCAATATCTTGTGCTATACCAATTCGTCTTGAAAAAAATGGATTAGCATCACGGCGACTGCCAAAGCTTGCAAAAAGATCATTGTTGTCAACAAAAAATTGACGCCTTTCGGGTAATGCAACTTCAAAGCGAGTTAGGTTCGTGATAAAATTATCGACTTCTACGGTCGAAAAATCTGGATTTAGGGTCAAATCTAGATTTAAACTATTGCCAACAGCAATCTTTGCGTCTCCACCCACACTCAACGTGTTTAGGTTATCATTGGTTTCAAAATCTTTAGCGCTAATAGCGTTAACATAAGGTATTAAAGCTATTGGAGTTCTAGACTTGCCTAAAGGCTTTTCAAACACCATATCGCCCATAAAGGCCAAACTAAATATCAACTGGTTTTGTGGTATTTCTATCCAGGTACTAGTCTCGTTTGATTGGGTGTCAAATCGATAACTATTCATACGCCATTTAGTTTCACCTTCTTTAAATTTAAATGATGTTAAAGGAATGGCCCATTCTGTAACGTAGTAACCATCATAAATTTTCGATTCGCCACGCCATTTTACATCCCAAGAAGTCGTAAAACCATTAAGGTCAAAACCACCACCTGATATTAATGCTTCTCTTCTTACGCCATATGGGTTTGAGCCAAATAAAAATGCATTAGTACCATCGTTAAAAGTATCAAACATGATACTAATGTTGTCATTACCACCAGCTCTAAAGTCACGTTGTAAAGAAGGTACTACATAGTCATCACCTGAAGTATATATTTTACTACCAACATAAAGAGTAGTGCTGCTGTAAAGCATTTTAATCTCAGTTTGCTGTTCAGCTAGAATAGAATCAGAAGGAAAATATTGTTGAAAATTATTCGCACTTTCAGCTTTTTCCCAAATAGCTTCATCTAATATGCCATCTATTTTTATTTCTTCTTCTATAAATTTTATTGTGAATGATTTGGGATTAGTTTGCGCATTACCAATTAAAAAAAAACATAAAAGAAATGGTAAAAGGTAAGTTTTTGGCATATGTTGGTTTAAATTAGCGCCCAAATTTAAGTCTTACGCACGTTAAAAAAATCCCAAAAGACTATAGATAAAATCTATAAAGTATAAGAAAGTATAAAATTAAAAATTGTTTTATATGTTTAACCAGTAGGTCAATTTCAAGTTTATAGAACGACTTCTTGGCATAAACGAGTTCACAAAATAATTGTCATTATAAACAATAAATAGATCAGATAGCGGAGCAAAACGCCATTGTAGTCTAGAGTTAATACCTAAATTATCACGTTGATTACTGTACTGAACGAGTGTAGACCAAAATACAGATTTACTAAAAGTGATATTGGCTCTGGGGCTAATTAACCATATGTCAGCAGTAGAATAAGGGTCAGGTAATTCAATATGGTCATACTGAGCGTTAAAACCAATATTTACTTTAGGGATAAAGCGCAAAGTGAAACTTGTTTCCATTGAAAAGCGATTCCCGTTGAAAAAACCTCCATAACTAGGACGTATGGAATATGAAAACAGTTTGCGATTGTCAGATTGATATGAAAGTTGAAAATTATTAAAATGAAAGCCCTGATCTGCAGGTAAGGCCAAAGCATCATCCTTACCAGTCGGTTCAAATTCACTTGTCAAATAAACGAATCTTTTCTCAAAACCTATTTGCAACTGTTCTAAAGTTTTAAAGACACCAGTAACGTTTGCAAAGAAATTATAATCAGAATATAAAAAATCAAGATTCGGTCTCCATGTTACTAAACTAAACAATTGACCTTCGTATCTATTTATTTTTCCTTTTTTAGGCCATAACCGCCCTTCAAGGATATTGGCTACTTTAAAGATATCTTTTCTGCGAATAAAGCCTAAATCAGAATTAAATTCTTCGTCAACAGAAACGACATCAATAACAGCCGTGAGATTACGGGTGTTTTTGCCTAAGTTAAATCCTAGTGAGTAATTTCCATCGTTATCTCCAGGTTGAAAAGACTTATGTGCATAGAATTTACCGGTCCAGCTATTATCTGCAGAGGCCAAGTTATAGTCCAATCCAATTACTCGATTGTATTCTTCATCTTCTGGCAAAAACGAATCCGCTTTAATTGCTTGTCTATTAATGAAGAAAACTCCTAAGTTGGATCTTGAGAATAACTTTTGCTGTAGCGCGAACATCATGTTATTATTAGAAGGTATTTCATTTTCTGAATCTTCTTCTGTCTGAATATTAAGAAATCCGAGTCGAAGGTTTTGATTTAATTTTCCACTTAAGCGTAGGCCACCAATAATCCTATTTTCAATTGTGTTGTCTGCAGTATCTACCGCGATGCCAATTCTCCTTGAAAAGAAAGGATTAGCATCTCTGCCACCACCAAAACTTCCGAAGAGGTCATTATTGTCCACAAAAAACTGACGCCTTTCCGGCAAGGCTACTTCAAAACGAGTCAGATTTGTTATGAAATTATCTACTTCAACTGTCGAGAAATCGGGATTTATAGTTAAGTCAAGATTAAGGCTATTGCCTACAGCTATTTTTGCATCTGCTCCTACTTTAAAATTATTAAGACTCGTACTATTCTCAAAATCTTTGGCACTAATACCATTTAAATAAGGAATTAAAGCTAAGGGAGTTCTTGATTTTCCTAAGGGTTTTTCAAAAATCATATCGCCCATAAATGCTAAACTAAAGATGAACTGATTTTGTGGAATTTTCATCCAAGTGGTACGTTCATTAGTTTGCATATCTAAGCGATAACTATTAAAACGGAACTTAGTTTCTCCCTCTTTAAATTTAAAAGAGGTTAATGGTATGGCCATCTCTGCAATAAAATGATTGTCATATATCTTAGATTCTCCTCGCCATTTTACGTCCCATGAAGTCGTAAAACCATTTCTTGTAATACCTCCACCAGAAATCAATGCTTCTCTTCTCACACCAAATGGGTTAATACCAAAAAGAAATGCGTTTGTTCCATCATTAAAAGTGTCAAATACCAAACTAATTTGATCTATTCCACCGCCTCTAAAATCGCGTTGTAATGAATTGGTTAAAAAATCTCTTCCTTCTGCATTAGCCTTTATGGCAATATATAAGGTTTTATTGTCGTACAACATTTTGATATCTGTCTGTTGTATTGCCATTACAGAGTCTGATGGGAAATATTGATGAAAATCTTTAGCACTTTCTGCTTTTTCCCAAACAGATTCATCAAGAATGCCATCAATTTTAATCTCTTCCGTAATAAGTTTTACAGTAAAAGATTTCTCTTGATTTTGTGCACTGGATTGAAAAATAATGAAAAGAAAGAATAGCGAAGCGTAAATCTTTGCCATAGGTTATAATAAATTAGTCAATCAAATTTAAGCTATACGGATGTTAAAAAAATGTAAAAAAACTAGTCTTTTTCTGCTTTCTTGTTCTTTGGTTCTCGTTTAGCATCTTTCAGACTTTTCATGAGCATCCATTCAATTTGTCCATTGGTGCTACGAAATTCATCACTGGCCCATTTTTCAATAGCTTTAAGCATTTCTTCATTTACTCGCAATGCGAAAGCTTTTTTCTTACTCATTTTCTTTAATAAATTCAGTAACGGTAAGCACTAATTCGGTCGATATTGGAAATGTTGAGTCAGTATATGATTGTAGATTTTCAGTACTGTCTTCAACAGTCTTCAATAGGTGATTCATTTTCTTAATGATTACCAATTTGGCATCTGGTTTGGACGCTGATAACAACTTGGCATCTTCAATTTTAACTTGAGAATCTTCATCGCCATTAATTATAAGAGTTGGCAAGGTTAGTTTTTTAATTTCCTCAATGGGATCAAGTAGTATCCATTCCTTTAAAAATTGTTGATTTCTAGGTTGAAATATCGCCATTAAAAATGGATTCACTTCTTGTATCGTGTCCGTGGTAAGTAATTCTGTAATATGCATTTCTGTGGCTTTGCCAAGATCGCCTTGTTGAGCCGTAATTTGAGAAATAAGAGTTGTGCCAATATCAGTACCTGGTCCAGCCAGTGAAGTATAGGTTTTACAATTTTCGTTAGCAATTAACATACCTACCAAAGAGCCCTGGCTGTGCCCAATTAAATGTATACTATTAAAACGTCTGTCTTTTTTAAAATAATCAATGTTGATTTTTGCATCTTCCACTAAATCATTAAAACTGATTTCATTGAATAAATTCAAATTATCAGCGTTTGATGTACGTTTATCATAACGATAAAATGCGATACCTTTTGAATTCAAACTATCGGCAAAACTCTTTATATAATTAGTACTTGATAAAATACCTTGATTTCCATTTCTATCAATATTGCCAGATCCATGAATAAAAATAACCAAAGGTTGAGGTTTATTATTTTCCAAATAACTTAAGGTACCGGGTAATTTAATTTCATAGTTGGTGAGAAGTATTTCTTCTGAAACTACTTCTTGCGAAAAAATACTACCAAAAATAAATAACGCTAATAGAGTTAATTTTTTCATCGATTTTTATCTCTTTCGAAAACTAATCTGGCTGAATTTTCGGCAAATTGTTTTAGTTGCCAACCTTGCTTAGCATATTCGTTTAATGTATTTTCCAATCTTTGGTCATTGTTGGATAATCCCATTTTCCAACTAACCACTTTATATTCCTTCATTATTAAAATATTTATTGATAACTAGTTGAGCTTCTTTTGGTTTTTGAGTGCCTAAAAGAATATTTTTTCCATTCTTTAACTTTATTTGAATACCTTGGTTACCTTTTACATTAAACGCTGTCCCACCCATACCAATTTTATACCCCCATCCACCATATTCACTAATGGGACGGTAAGTTCTGGTTTGACAATTTTCTATTTCGTTCCAAGTAATTAACTTCATAGTTCTATGAAAAGGAAAGAACTTATATTGAATACCTTTTTCGTCAATTTCAATGTAAAGTTTAAACATGAAAATCAACAACAAAGTAGCTACTAACAAAACGATGACAAGAATTTGTGAATCATAATCATAAGGCCCAACCTTGTCTACGGAATGTTCATGAAGAAACCACTTGATGCAGACATAAATTAAAAAACCAAAACAAGGAATTGTTGTAAGGAGATGGAGCCACCATTGATTAAACCATTGTTTTTCTACAAATACTCTCATTATCTTAATGATTTAAAGTGCCAGTATTTAAAACGGGTGAAGCATCTTTATCTGAACAAAGAACAACCATTAGATTACTCACCATTGCTGCTTTTCTTTCTTCATCTAAATCGACAATTTCTTTTTCACCTAATTCTTCTAAGGCCATCTCTACCATACTGACAGCTCCTTCAACAATTTTGTGTCTGGCAGCTACAATTGCCGTTGCTTGCTGTCTTTTTAGCATGGCATTAGCTATTTCTTGAGCGTAGGCTAAATATCCTATTCTTGCTTCTAGCACCTCTATTCCTGCCATTTGAAGTCTATCTTGAATCTCTTTCTCTAAAGCTTCACTAACTTCATTAACGCTTGAACGAAGCGTAATATCCTCTTCAATTCCTTCATCAGCAAAATTGTCATAAGGATACATACTAGCTAGTTTACGAACAGCTGCATCTGTTTGTACACGTACAAAATTTTTATAGTCGTCCACATCAAATGCTGCTTTATAAGTATCTGTAACCCTCCAAACTAAAATGGTGCTAATCATAACAGGGTTACCTAGTTTGTCATTCACCTTTAACCGTTCACTATCGAAATTACTAGCTCTTAATGAAATCTTCTTTTTTGAGAATAAGGGGTTAACCCAAAAAAGACCGTTTCTTTTTATGGTGCCTACGTATTTTCCAAAAAGCAATAACACTCTAGAGCTATTCGGGTTTACCAATACCAAACCCAAAGAAGTAATAAGGCCTAAAAATATAGAAAGGCCGAACCAAGGTGTTCCGAATTGAATTAAAGCGGCTATACCTCCTAAAAATAGTATTAGACTAATCAATAACATAAAGTAACCATTTAAAGGAGCTATTATTTTTTCATTTGTCATGATATGATTGATTTTGTGATATTAAAATGATATCATAAATATATTGAATTAAAATGAATTTAACAAATATTATTAAAAGTTGAAATTTTTCAAACTATCAAAGATTGACTTATATAGATTGTATTTTTGAAAAAAAATAATCTTATGAGAATTCTCTTTTTTCTTGCATTCTTTATTTCAATTACCTGTCACGGCAATTTGATTTGGTCCAAAACTGGACACAGAGTTACGGGTCATATTGCTGAAAAACATTTGACTAGAAAAGCAAAAAGAGCAATAAATGATTTACTTGATGGCCATAGCCTGGCTTTCGCTTCGACTTTTGCGGATGAGATTAAAGCCGATCGGAGTTTTTCTAAATATTCTGCTTGGCATTATGTCAATTACCCTATGGATATCAGATACGAAGACTCAGAGAAAAGTAAATATGGTGATGTGGTTATGGGTATTGAAACTTGTAAGCATATTATTAGCGATAAAAATAGCTCTCGGGAAGATAAAGTTTTTCATTTAAAAATGTTGATTCATTTAGTAGGTGATTTGCACCAACCTATGCATGCTGGTAAGGGCGATGATCGTGGTGGTAACGATATTCAGTTACAATGGTTTGATGAGGGTACAAATCTTCATCGTGTGTGGGATTCTAATCTTATTAATTCATATGGTATGACTTACTATGAGCTAGGTGATGAATTAGAAGAAAGTGTTGATAAAAAAAAGAAATTAGAAATACAAGCCGGTAGTCTTTATGATTGGGTTCATGAATCTCATCAAAAAGCAGTTGAGGTATACGCTTCTGTTGAAGTTGGAGAAAAGCTTCGTTATCAATATGGTTATAAATATAACAAGCTTTTGTTCGAACAATTACAAAAAGGAGGATTCCGTTTGGCGAAAGTGCTTAATGAGATTTTTAGTTGAGATTTATCTTTTAGAAACTTTATTTCCTGAAATATTTTTTTGTCTAGAGCATTTAAATCTATCTACTTCTCCACCTCTTAATTTAGCGTGTTTGGTAGCTCTGCCCTGTACTCTTTTTCGCCACATTCTAAAACTACTAGGCTTCATTTCACGGCGCATGATTTCAATGGTTTCTTGTTCCGATATTCCAAACTGAAAAGTAATAGCCTCAAAAGGTGTCCGATCTTCCCAAGCCATTTCAATGATTCGGTCTAATTCTCTCTCTGTAAATTCTTTCATAGCGATACAAAGATAAGTTTATATCAGATACCTCAATAAATCATTTAATTATCCTAAATGTCAAATTTATTCGTTCTTCAACATTTCTTGAAGTTTTGGCAATTTGATGTTGCCATTGATGTTGCGTTTCGCCCTTCATTAATAACAAGCTGCCATGTTCTAGAAGTAATTTCTGTTTTAAGGTCTTATCCTTTTTATATCTTAAATGAAAAAAGCGCTCTTGTCCTAAACTGATGGAGGCAATTATTGGGTTTTTGCCTAATTCTTTTTCATCATCCGAATGCCATCCATTACTATCTTTTCCATCACGATATAAGTTTAAAAGACAAGAGGTGAACTCAGAAGGAATTATCTCTTCAATTGAAGATTTTATTTGTAATAGTTCATCATTAAATACATGAGGATGCATTGTGATGTTAGAATAGGAGTAGGGTCTGTCATTATTCGCATATAGCGCAGTTAAACGAGGTTGCTCATAAGTCTTACCGAAAATAGTTATATCATCTTGCTGCCATGGCACATTGTTTTTTAGTGCTTCAAAATAGTAATTAGCTTTCTCGTGACTAAGAAAACTAGGATAATAGGTAATATCTGATTCAGGTAAGCTTAAATGCACCTTATCCTCAAAAAGTCTCATTTTATTGAAGAACTGTTTTTAGCTGATTTCTATATTCAGAGGGGTTTTGACCTGTGAATGTTTTGAATGATTTATTAAAATGAGAAAAATTATTAAACCCACTTTCAAAACAGACTTCAGTAATACTCATATTTTGCTCTGCTAATAGTTTTGAAGCATGGACCAACCTGTATTCATTGACAAATTGAACAAAAGTTTTATTGGTAATTTTCTTGAAGTATCTACAAAATGAAGGCACAGTCATACTAACAAGGTCAGCTATTTCATCAAGACTGATATCCTCTTTAAAATTTGTTTTTACAAAATTGAAAACAATGTTGATACGGTCATTGTCTTTTATTTCGGTCTGTATAGCAAACCCCTCTGCATTAAGTACTTTAAATTCATCAGAAGAGCTAAGTTCATTAAGAATATTTAAAATTGAAAGTAATCTTTGAAAATCAGTTTGATATTCTAATACTTCCATTTTTTCACCAACTTTTTTCTTTGTTTTTCCACTGAAAGCCACACCGCCTTTGGCCATATTAAATAGCTTTTGAATGTTCTTCATTTCTGGAATCTCGAAAAAATCATTTCCCAAAAAGTCAGGTTTCATCTGAATCATGGTTTCACTTTTATTCCCGGTGAGCTTATCGGTAAATCCACAATGGGGAAGATTAGAGCCAATTAATATAAGATCTCCATCTCCAAAATAAGATACATGACTGCCTATCTGTCTTTTTCCAGAACCACCATTAATATAAACAAGTTCAAGTTCAGGGTGAAAATGCCAGGAAGTGAAGGTGTTTTCATTGCCCTCATCGAATTTTTTATAGGTAAAAGAATGGCCGAAACTTGGAGCTATAGCTTCAAATGCTGGTTTCTTCTTATTAAGTGTTAGAGTCTTTTCCATAAAGTAAAATTATACCTAACCAAAACAATGTTTCTATGCAAATTTAACCAAAATATATACTATTTTAACTCTTAAGGTTATTTAACATAGTTTTTGTGATAATATAGCATAGATATTGGTCAATTCTGTGGTAGTTTCAAGGGTCAAGCTGGTGGTATGTTTGCAGTGTAATTTATTTACAAATCTAAAAACGAGTGTTATGACATCAATTTTGAAAAACACATTAGTAGCGGCCTTAATGTTTACTACAGTAGTAAGCTTGGCAAACGGACCTGAAAGTACTTTTGGTAAAAAAGCTTTAGAGGTAGAAAAGAATTTGATTAGCGTAGAGCTAGATCCAGTTTTTAAGAAAAAAGGACAAAAATTATTTGTTAATCTTTTAAACCTAGATCAAGAAAAGGTGACTATTAAAGTTATCGATAGTGAAGGTAGAATAGTATTTAAAGAAGTCATCGAAGGTGACGTTGTTGTTGAAAAGGCATTCAACTTTGAACAAGCCTATGAAGACAATTATACTGTTGTAATTATCGACAATGATAAAACCTTCAAAGAAAAAGTTGCAGTAAAGTAAGTTTAGTTATAGTTAATTTTTATTCAGTTGGCCCTGACGGTAACGTTGGGGCTTTTTTTTATGATAATAATTTTTTAAGAGCTTCTCTTTTCTTTGCTCTAATTCCTTGGTTTTCTGTAGCTAGACGGACCAAATCCAAATCTTTTTCGCGACTATTTACAAGCATATTATATTGTTGTACCGTTAGTCCGTTGTTTGAAGATTTCTCTAAAAGCATAGAATCACCAACCTTAACTAGTCCTTCTTCTAAAATTTTAATATAGGTGCCAGGGTGTCCGTATGCAATGAATTCTTGAATCACTTTTTGATTTTCAAAACGTATTCCTAATTTATGACATGGCTGTCGCGGTTCAGTAATTTGAACTAAGGCTTCGCCAAGCTTATAAACATCACCGATGAACAACTTGTTTTCGTCTAAATCCGTAATGGTTAGATTTTCACCAAACATGCCCCAATCCCATTTTAAATTTGGGTATTTTTCTTTCCAGTCATCATAGTAGTCTGAAGAAAAAAGATAGCAAGCTTTAAATTCACCACCGTGATGTTTTCTGTCAATTACCGTGTCATTAGCAACATCTTCTTTTTTTAATAAAAGTGGTTCTTCTATTGGATATTTAAAAATGCCTGTTTCTATATTTCTACCACGCCATTCAACAGTAGTAGCCTTGCCGATATTGGTTGCAATAACTTTCATGCCTTGAAGATAAAAAAAGCCAACGTATATAACGTTGGCTTTTTAAATTGATTGGTTATTAGTAGACTATTTTTCTAATCTTTTTGTCATGGTAAAACCAACTAATAAACCGACTCCGGCCATTAAGAAAATAGTGCCAGGATAGGCTATATCTTCATCAACACCTAATGCTGCTTCCAAAATTGAGGCTATAAAAATTGCAACTCCAATGCCTATTAATAGAACTGCGAAATTGATAAGAAAAATTTTCCAAGTTGCAACTCCGCCGGAATCTTTTGTTTTAACAAAAATATTTGCGTCAGCACCTTTTTCTATGAGTGCTAGACGTTCTTTGTTTCTAGTAGAAAAGTACAAGTATAAAATTGAAAATACGGTAATAAAAAAACTGATTGGAATAAAAATTGCTTCTGCCATGTTTGATTTTTTAAATTGATAAATAAACTCATTTACGAACTATGACGAATGTTTTTTGAGTAAGGTTACATCAATTATATTTTTTTTATTTTGTGTAACCTATTGGTAACTTTTTTCGTCTTACACTTAGAATGCAACAAAAAGGTAACCAACCAAATATCGAAGCTATTCTCAATGGAGATTCTCAAGCTTTTTCAAAGCTTGTAGATGATTATAAGAATTTGGTATATACTGTTGCTTTAAGAATGTTAAAAAATACAGAAGAAGCTGAAGAAGTAGCGCAAGACACTTTTGTAAAAGTTTTTAAGTCGCTAAAACATTTTAAAGGCGATTCTAAGTTTTCAACTTGGATATATAGAGTAACCTATAATACATGTCTTGATAGAATTAAAAAGAATAAAAAAGAATTGTTGAATACATCAATTGATGCGGTTGAAGGTTTTGATATTAAGGACGTAAATAATGCTTTGAATACTATTTTAGCCAATGAAAAGGCCTTACTTGTGCGTAAATGTGTTGAGCAATTATCGTATAAGGACGCTGCAATAATTTCGCTTTTTTATTTTGAAGAGAAAAATCTGAAAGAGTTGAGTATTATTTTAAGTCAAAGTGAGAATACGGTAAAAGTTCGCCTTTTTAGAGCTAGAACACGTTTGGCAATCATATTAAAAAAACAATTGAAACCTGTAACTCTAGAAAATTATGGATAATCAAGAAGAATTAGAAAAGCTTATTGATAAGTTGATGGTTAATGACAGTTTAGATCAACCTTCTTTAGACTTTACAGAGAACGTTTTGGCGAAATTGCCAGGAATACAAAACGCTCATTTTGTGTATAAACCCTTGCTGCCGAAGTCTATTTTTATTATTGGAGCGTTTTTGGTTTTGTCTTTAGTAGTGGTTATTTTAAAAAATCATGGTTTTTCGGAGATTGATTCCCGTTATATAAATAATCTTAATGATATGGGTGCATCAATTAACAATTTCTTTGGGCAAGTTCGATTTTCAAAAACTGCAACCTACGTCATTATTTTGGGAGGATTTTTGTTTTTTGTTCAAACCCTCATTTTGAAAAAACATGTGGACAGTAGGTTTGTTTAAAATTGTAAATACCAGTAAGCCCAATATATCAAGCCAAATTGTAAAGGAATTCGAAGGATTAAAATCCACTGTGGCATGCCCGCGGAAGCTTTTTTACCAGTTAACATATAAAAGTGAACTAGTAAAAAAACAAGAAGCATTGCGATTATACTCCAAATAGCAAAAGCCTTTGTAATGGTAAAACATAGACCAATACCTAATACTATTTCAGCTAGACCACTCCAATAGACTAAACCTTTATGAAATGGTAGATATTTAGGCATGATGCGCATGTATGCTTTTGGTTTTACAAAATGCATAACCCCCGCAAAAATGTACATTGCAGACATTAAATATAAATGCCAAGGAAATTTCATTATTTATTCTTTAAAATACCAGAACGGAATTTTTGTTTCAATTAAGTTTAGAATCGAGTCTTTTTGTTTTCTTATTCTATTTAATTGCAAAACATGTAAACCCTCCGAAATTTCTCTAATGTTTAAATGGGTTTCAAAACCTATTTGACCATTATTATCAGTAGTTACAATAAAGTCAGAATCTAGTTTGAGACTGTCAATTTTAAAGGAATGTGTTTCATTAAAAATTTCTAAATATCGCTTACGGATACTATCACGTTGCCTTTTTGTGTTCCATTCTTCTTCCCATCCATTTCCAAAATTAATGCCTGAAGCTAGACCTCTTTTATCATTCTTTGGAGTAATGGTTGTATCGTATGCAAAAATTCTATCCTCCAAATTTTCTCGGTACGGAACAAAAATAGGCAAGTAGGGTGTTCGAATAATCTTAGATGGAATTACCATTCTACCCGGAAAGTCTCCGTCTTTAGTCATTAAATTCCTGTAGTTTTCTTTATTGGCAAATTGAGAAGACGAGTTTCTTTCAATATCAAGATAATTAGAATTTTTATATTCTAGAGATGCAATAATCAAAATCAGTAAGTATATTGGGGTAAGAAAAAGAATTAACCTTTTTCCAAATTTATTGTCTAAAAAATTGTAAACCAACGGTCTGTACAAAAAGGATAATGTCAAAAAACTAAATACCCAATACACTGGAAAGTAGATTTTAGATACCCATTTATTTCTTTTAAGAAGTCCTTGAGTTATAAAGTCAAAGAAGGTTAAAAACATACCAATTGCTAAAAAGACCATCAAGGGAATGCCAACACCTTTAGAAATCCAGTTTGGTAGGCTATCATTGTCAATAATAAAATTTGCTATTAAAACAAAAGTTATCATTACAATGGTCATTGCTAAAACATAAAAAATAAGAAGAAAAGAAATTGCGAATAGAATGCTACAATAGTTTTCTAAACTGCCTATGTAGCGGTCAAAAGAGACAATTCTTTTATTGAGATAATTTTTAAAACGTTCCGAATATTTTAGTTTATCAAATTCAATATCACCTGAGACATATCTTAACCCTAGAGCTCCTATCCAAAGTCCCCTCAAAACTACATGCAGGAGTAAATTAAAAAGAAGAATGGAACAGGCCGCAAGAGCCAAAAAATAAATAACAAACCGATATATCTGTTGTTCATTCCCAGCATTGCTCATTTCAATAGAAATGGGCTCGTATGCTGTAAAAAGTCCGAAAATCGCAAAACCAGAAATAAGTAGCTCTAACTCCCAACTTTGTTGTTGTAGAGAATCTAAAAGCTTTTTAAACGAAGGACTTTTGTAATCGTTGTTCATTGATTTTGCTTAGTTATCGTATCAAGATAAAGCTTTTGCATAAAAAAACCGCCTAAACATGGGCTTAGGCGGTTATAATTTTATAGTTAAAAGTACATTACTTAATCATTTCATAACTTCTATTGATAAACTTGGTCAACTCTTCACCTTTTAGCAGGCCTTTTGAAAGTCTAGCAAGGTCTAAAGATTGATTAATTAATCGTTCTCTTTTCTTAGCAGTTTTAGTATTCAAAATTTCACCTACCAATTCGTGATTAGTATTCACAATTAGATTAAACATATCGGGCATGTTACCCATACCAAACATTCCACCACCACCGGTTTGTTGCATGTCTTTCATGCGGCGCATAAACTCAGGTTCTGTAATGATAAAAGGTTGTGAAGAACTATCCATAGCTTCTAACTGAACTGTGAATGAGCTATTTTCTCCAACAACTGCGTCAATTTTCTCTTTTAAACTTGTTTTCTCTTCCTCTGACAGTTTTGAAATTGCAGTGTCTTCTTTTTTGACAAGGTTGTCAATATGATCTGCATCAACACGCGCAAACGTTATTTTTTCTTTCGAAGTTTCTAACTTTTGCATTAGATGCGGAATAATTGGTGAATCTAAAAGTAGTACCTCATACCCCTTGGCCTTTGCACCTTCTATGTAACTGTGCTGCGCCTCTTTGTCTGATGTATAAAGTATTACTGTTTTTTCATCTTTGTCAGTTTGTGAGTCTTTTACTTTAGCTAACAATTCATCAAAAGTGAAATAACTTCCGTCGACAGTAGGATAAAGAGCAAATTTTTCAGCTTTTTCAAAGAATTTATCTTCTGAAAGCATACCATATTCAATAACTACTTTGATATCATTCCATTTTTGTTCAAAGTCTTCGCGATTGTTTTTAAATAAAGAATTCATTTTATCTGCCACCTTCTTACTGATGTAAGATGAAATCTTTTTAACTGCACCATCTGCTTGAAGATATGACCTTGATACGTTCAATGGAATATCCGGAGAATCAATAACTCCACGAAGCATTGTCAAGAATTCAGGTACAATACCTTCAACATTGTCAGTTACGAAAACTTGATTTTGATACAGTTGTATCCTATCCTTTTGAATGTTCATGTCATTCGTCAACTTTGGAAAATATAAAATTCCGGTTAAGTTGAATGGGTAATCAACGTTCAAATGAATGTTGAACAAAGGCTCTTCAAATTGCATTGGATACAATTCTCTGTAGAACCCTTTATAATCTTCATCTTCTAAATCTGCAGGCTTTTTTGTCCATGCAGGGTTAGGGTTATTAATGATATTGTCAACTTCTTGAGTAGGCGCAGGGTCTTCATCTTTTGCTCCCTCCGGTTTTGGAAGTGTCTCTGTCTTTGTTCCGAATTTAATCGGAATAGGCATAAATTTATTGTACTTGGTTAATAAAGTACTAATTCTTGATTCTTCTAAAAACTCAGTAGAATCATCAGCTATATGCAGAACAATCTCCGTTCCTCTATCTGTTTTTTCTGAGGTTTTTAGTTCAAATTCTGGAGAGCCATCACAAGACCAATGAACTGCAGGTTCTTCTTTAAAACTCTTGGTAATGATCTCTACTTTTTCTGCTACCATAAAGGCAGAGTAAAAGCCAAGACCAAAATGACCAATTATTCCGGCATCTTGTCCAGCATCTTTATATTTATCTAAAAACTCTTCTGCTCCAGAAAAAGCAACTTCATTAATATACTTTTTAACTTCGTCTTCAGTCATACCAAGACCTTGATCTAGAATGTGAATTTTTTTACCATCCTTATCAATTTTGATTTCAATTTGCGGATTACCATATTCCACTTTTGCCTCACCGATTGATGTTAGATGCTTTAGTTTTAAAGTTGCATCGGTGGCGTTTGAGATAAGTTCACGCAAGAAGATTTCATGATCGCTGTAAAGAAATTTCTTTATTAAAGGGAAAATGTTTTCTACTGAAACATTAATTTTTCCTGTGGCCATATTACTTTAAATTTTGTGTTAATTTTTACGTTTAACTCATTTCAAAAAAAGTACCAATGAAGACTAAGGTGACAAACTGGCATTTATAAAGAATTTCAAATCTCTTAATACAAACTTTAACATATATTTTGTTTAATAAATACCTGTAATAATTAAACAATAACTATTTTTGTTCTGTTGGGATATTTAATTGCTATGAAGAAGGGTTTATCCACAACAAGTTTGTTTATTTATTGGTTAGGTTGTTGAAAACGCACCTCCGCTCAGAGGTGCGTTTTCCGTTTTTAAGAAATAATAAAGAAAGATTAGTTCTATTTTTTTTAATTTAGAGTAAACAAAATATAAAATGGCAACAAAAGTAATTTCAGTTAAAATGACGGATGATAAAATAATCGCTCACTATATGAATTTTGTATTGGAAAATGAGGTTCATCCTAAGTCGATATTTAAATTTTGTAAAGAGCATAAAATTAAGGAAGATGAGTTTTACAAGTACTTTGGGTCTTTCGAGGCTCTTCAAAAAAGTATTTGGAATAAGTTCTTTTTAAATACCACCACTTTATTACATAAGAACAAGGATTATGAAAATTTCAGTAACAAAGATAAAATGCTGACATTTTTCTACACCATGTTTGAATTGTTGACAATGAATCGCAGTTATGTTCTTTTTACGTTAAGTACTAATCGCAAAATGTTGGATAAAATGGCAGAGCTAAAAGATTTACGAAGTCATATTAAAGAATTTGCTATTGAGCTTATTGAAGAATCTAATGCTGATAAAACGCTTAAAATCACCAAACAGAGCCCAAGAGTATTTTCAGAGGGTGCATGGGTACAGTTTGCATTTTTATTGAAATTTTGGATGGACGATTCTTCCGCTGGATTTGAAAAAACAGATTTGGCTATTGAGAAATCAGTAACAACAATTTTTGATGTTTTTGATAATACACCTTTAGATAGTTTAATTGATTTTGGAAAGTTTTTATATAAAGAAAATTTTGCCTAAAAAAATAAGTTATGAAAACACTTGATAAAATTCCGACAGGTAAAATTGAAAGAGCAGGTAAGTTGGTTAAAACTGGTGTTAAAATTGGAGGTAATTATGCCAAATATTATAGTAAGAAACTTGTAAATCCTGAGCTAGGCAAAGATGAATTAAACGAAGATAACGCTACAGATATTTATGACGGATTAAAAAGCTTAAAGGGTAGTGCCTTAAAAGTAGCTCAAATGTTGAGCATGGAAAAGAACTTATTGCCTAATGCATATGTTGAAAAATTTTCGTTGTCCCAGTTTTCAGTTCCACCATTATCTGCACCTTTAGTTAGAAAAACTTTTAAAAAATACCTAGGTAAATATCCTGAAGATATATTTGACACGTTTACCAAAGATTCCATAAATGCTGCGAGTATTGGGCAAGTGCACAAAGCAACCAAAGATGACAAAGTTCTGGCTGTCAAAATTCAGTACCCAGGAGTGGCTCAAAGCATTAGCAGTGATTTAGCTATTGTTAAACCCATTGCCATTCGAATGTTTAATTTAAAAGGAAAAGACTCTGACAAGTATTTTAAGGAAGTCGAGCATAAACTGGTTGAAGAAACTAATTATATTTTAGAACTTAAACAAAGCAAAGAAATTACCGAGGCTTGTAATATCATTCCAAATATTGCATTTCCAAAGTATTATGAAGCTTTATCCAGCGAGAGAATCATCACAATGGATTGGATGAAAGGGAAGCATTTAAGTGAGTTCGCTAAAACTGACTTTACATCTGATATTGGTAATAAATTAGGTCAGGCATTATGGGATTTTTACATGTTTCAAATACATGGTTTACGAAAAGTTCATGCTGATCCGCATCCCGGTAATTTTTTAGTGAGTGAAACGAATACTCTAATAGCTATTGACTTTGGTTGTATCAAACAAATTCCAGATGAGTTTTATATACCTTATTTTGAATTAGCGGAAAAAGATAATATCAGTAATCAAAAAGTATTTACAGAAAAGCTGTACGAGTTAGAGATTTTAACACCGACAGATTCTAAAAAAGAATTGGAATTTTTCACTGCTTTGTTCAAAGAAATGCTCACTTTATTTACTTCACCTTTTAATGAAGAGACCTTTGATTTTGGAAATGATTTGTTTTGGTCTCAGATTGCCGATTTAAGTGAACGCTATTCTAAAGATGATCAGATACGTAAAATGAATGGTAATAGGGGCTCCAAACATTTCTTATATATGAATCGAACCTTCTTTGGATTGTATAATTTATTACATGATTTGAAGGCTAAGGTTGAGGTTAATAATTTTAGGAAGTATATCGACTAGATAAGCTAAACTTTACTGAAAATTCGTTTTTTTTAAGGAGTACAAAATATATTTTTTTACTTTTCCATTAAATAGCGGCTATAATCCCGTAAACAACGCATTTTATGTATAATTCTAAAATAACTGGTCTTGGCTATTACGTGCCTGACAATGTGGTAAGTAATGATGATCTTTCTAAGGTCATGGATACTAATGACGAATGGATTCAAGAACGAACAGGAATTAAAGAGAGAAGACATGTTAATTCCGAAGCTGATACCACTACCTCAATGGGGGTTGAAGCAGCAAAAGTAGCAATCGAACGTGCAGGTATAGATAAAGATGAAATCGATTTTATCGTTTTTGCCACCTTGAGTCCTGATTATTATTTCCCTGGGCCGGGAGTCTTAGTGCAACGTGATTTAGGAATAAAAACAGTAGGGGCATTGGATGTTAGAAATCAATGTTCAGGTTTTGTTTATGGTATTTCAGTTGCGGATCAATATATTAAAACCGGAATGTATAAAAATGTTTTGGTGATTGGTTCAGAGGTACATTCGCGTGGTTTGGATATGACAACTCGTGGTAGAGGTGTTTCCGTAATATTTGGCGATGGTGCTGGTGCTGCTGTTGTAAGTAGAGAAGAAGATACCTCAAAAGGAATTCTATCAACACATTTACACTCAGAAGGTCAACATGCCGAAGAGTTATCGTTAATTGCACCAGGTATGGGTAAACGATGGGTAACAGATATTATCAATGATAATAACCCGGATGATGAGTCTTATTTTCCATATATGAATGGCCAATTTGTTTTTAAGAATGCTGTAGTTAGATTTAGCGAAGTTATTATTGAAGGTTTAAAGACCAATGGGTTGGAGGCTGCCGATATCAATATGTTGGTGCCACATCAAGCTAATCTTAGAATTTCTCAGTTTGTACAACGGAAATTTGGTCTTTCTAACGACCAAGTATTTAATAATATCATGAAATATGGTAATACTACAGCGGCTTCAATTCCAATAGCATTGACTGAAGCCTGGGAAGCTGGTAAGGTAAAAGAAGGGGACCTCGTAGTATTGGCGGCTTTTGGAAGTGGATTTACCTGGGGAAGCGTTATTATAAGATGGTAAACAAGATAAATGGGCAAACAACTAAAAGAACTCACGCCTAAACTTACTGATTTTATTAAGAAACAGCCCATGTTTTTTGTAGGTACTTCTATACAAGAAGGCAAAATCAATATATCTCCGAAAGGATTAGATTCTCTCAGAGTCCTGAACGAAAATCGTGTTGTATGGCTCAATTTAACAGGGAGCGGCAATGAAACTGCTGCACACTTGTTGAAACAAAATAGAATGACCTTGATGTTTTGCGCTTTTGAAGGTCCTCCTTTAATTTTAAGATTATATGGTACTGCCAACATATATCACCAATATGATGCTTTTTGGAAGGAACATATTTCACTCTTTAAAGACATTCTGGGCAGGCGACAATTAATCGATTTTAAGATTGATTTAGTTCAAACTTCTTGTGGAATGGCTGTCCCCTTGATGGATTTTAAAGAAGAGCGCCAAGGACTTATTGATTGGGCTGAAAATAAGGGAGAAGATGGTATAAGAGCTTATTGGGAAAAGAAGAATACACAAAGTCTTGATGGGCATGATACAGCAATTTTTAAAAAAGATAAACCCTGACATTGCTATCAGGGTTTTAGTGACCACTTGAAAAGAACTAACCAACCATTTACAATTCAAGCTTGGTCAATTTTTTAAATTGATTATTAGCCTTTCAATAAAAGACGCTTGAAAATGTAATATGTTACTAATTTTGCAAAAAATTAACTCGAGTAATGATTTTGATAAAAAAGTAAACCCTGAACATCTTTGCAGACGTCAGGGTTTTGTCATTGATAAGCCATACTAAACACTAACCATTAACTATAAAAATACAGTCTTACCAACGATTAATTTCTTTGTTACTTACAATAGACGCAATTTTTTCGCTATTGTTACTTTTTTTTGCTCGTTTAACACATAAATTAACATATGCAAACAACTCTCGTTTTTGGAGCGTCTTTAAAACCAGACAGATACAGTAATTTGGCAATAAAACGTCTTTTAGAAAAAAACATTTCAACAGTTGCCTTTGGTTTAAGAACTGGTTGGGTTGATAAAGTGCAAATTAAAACTAATTTCAGTGAATTACCAAAAATAGACACTGTAACGTTATATTTGAACTCTGAACGGCAAAAGCAATACTATGACACCATCATAGCATTGAGCCCTAGAAGGGTTATTTTTAATCCCGGAACTGAAAATCCTGACTTCTACAAACTGCTTGAAAATGAAGGAATTAAAGTAGAGGTGTCTTGTACTTTAGTACTTCTTGCCACAAATCAATTCTAATTCTTAAAAATCACGTCGGTTAATAAATGATGGTTTTCTTTTGAAATATTGGTAAAATTCATGCCAAATCAGTTTGTAGCTTTGAAATACAATTGAATACTAATGACTACAAGATCAGATCAAATAGAAGCTTTTGACAGATTATTGACAATAATGGACGAATTACGTGAGCAATGTCCATGGGATAAAAAACAAACGCTGCAAACACTGCGCCATTTGACAATTGAAGAAACCTATGAGTTAGGTGACGCTATTTTGGATAATGATTTCGAAGAAATAAAGAAAGAACTAGGTGATTTATTGTTACATATTGTCTTTTATGCCAAAATTGGTTCTGAAACTAATGATTTTGATATTGCCGATGTAGCTAATGGAATTTGTGAGAAACTTATTAATAGGCATCCGCATATTTATGGAGATGTAAAGGTTAAGGACGAAGAAGATGTCAAACGTAATTGGGAAACTATAAAACTTAAAGAGGGAAAGAAAAGTGTTTTGGAAGGAGTACCAAATAGTTTGCCGGCGTTAGTTAAGGCTAATAGAATTCAAGAAAAAGTTGCTGGTGTTGGTTTTGATTGGGAGAAACCAGAACAAGTTTTTGAGAAGTTAGAAGAAGAGCTAGCGGAATTTCAAGATGAGGTAAAAGCGGAAAATAGAGCTAAAATGGAGGCTGAATTTGGTGATGTATTGTTTTCAATGGTCAATTATGCACGATTTTTAGATATTAACCCTGAAAATGCTTTGGAAAGGACTAATAAGAAGTTTATTGGCCGTTTCCAATTTTTAGAAAAAAAAGCAAAAGAAGCTGGTAAATCCTTAAAAGAATTATCACTAGCAGAAATGGATGTGTTCTGGGAGGAAGCAAAGTCAACCGAGTACTAATAGTGTTTTTAGAATTGTCACAATTCAATTTAATAAAGAGAAAGTTTGAAGCAGTACACTAAGGAATTTGCTTATAATCTAAGACTGTCTTACCCTATAATTCTAGGTATGCTAGGGCACACATTTGTTGCTTTTGCTGATAATATTATGGTGGGGCAGTTAGGTACCGCTGAATTGGCCGCAGTCTCACTTGGTAATAGTTTTGTTTTTATTGCGATGTCTTTGGGGATTGGATTTTCGACTGCAATAACCCCGTTAGTTGCCGAGGCCGATGGTGCTGGCAATCCAGCAAATGGTAAAAGTGCATTGAAACATGGTTTGATATTGTGTGCAGTTTTAGGTCTATCACTTTTTGGTATTATTTTACTTTTAAAACCATTGATTTACACCATGCAACAGCCACCAGAAGTGGTTGAATTAGCTATTCCCTATCTTGAATTAGTTGCATTTTCATTGGTTCCTCTAATTATATTTCAAGCGTTCAAGCAATTCTCGGAAGGGCTATCGCAAACCAAGTATCCAATGTATGCTACAATTATAGCTAATGTGGTCAACATTGTTTTAAACTATTTATTGATTTTTGGTTCATTCGGATTTCCAAAACTGGGCATCGTGGGTGCTGCAATAGGTACTTTAGTCTCTAGATGTATTATGGTTGCTTATATCTGGTTCTTATTAAAGCGAAAAAAGAAGTTTCACGATTATGTCACCGGCTTTAATTTTAAGAAAATTGAAAAAAAAGTAATGCAAAAGATTATTAGCTTAGGCTTTCCTTCTGCTTTACAAATGTTTTTTGAAGTTGCTATTTTCACAGCAGCTATTTGGTTAAGTGGTGTTCTTGGTAAAAATGCCCAAGCTGCTAATCAAATTGCTTTGAATTTAAGTAGTATGACTTTTATGGTGGGTATGGGCCTTGGCGTGGCCGCAATGGTTCGTGTTGGTAATCAAAAAGGATTACAGAATTTTACTGACTTGCGAAGAATTGCCCAATCTATATTTCTGTTGACTTTTTTATTAGAAATTATTTTTGCGACTATATTTTTAGTGGGGCGCGATTGGTTGCCAACCATCTATTTAGATGTTGATGATTTAGTAAACAAAATGGATAATACCAAGGTAATTATACTTGCGGCCGAGTTACTCTTAGTCGCCGCTATTTTTCAAATATCAGACGGAATTCAAGTGGTAGTTTTAGGAGCTTTAAGAGGTCTTCAAGATGTTAAAATACCTACTTTAATTACTTTTATAGCCTATTGGCTGATAGGTTTCCCAGTAAGCTTTTACTTAGGATTGTATACAAATTTGAAAAGTACAGGTATATGGATTGGCCTGTTATTAGGTCTTACGGCATCAGCTGTAATGTTGTATATTAGATTTAATTATTTAACAAAGCGTTTAATTGTTCAATCATCAGCTTTTAAAAAAGAATAAATTATAAGATTAATGGAACTACCTAAATTTTTACTTGGGGATAATACTGATTACCCAAACGGGATTTATATTGTTCATACTGAATTCCCTCGGTTTGTTATCAATCTAGAAGATGATGAGGTGGAATGGTTAGAAGAATTTGATAAGGAAGATGAGAAAGAATTAGAAGCTGAAATGGAGCATACTATCGAAGCTGCAACGGCTTTTTATGATAGAGAAGTTTCTAGGTATGAAGATTGATATATGGTAGATCAATTAGTTCAATTTGACAGAGACTTATTCTTATTTTTAAATGGTTTAGGAACTGAAAGTTGGGATGGTTTTTGGCTATACCTATCTCAAAAATTTAGTTTTATTACGATTCCCCTTTATGCCTTTTTATTATTCATTTCTTACAAGTCTTTTGGCGCAAAAAAGACGGGAGTTTTATTAGTTACAATAGCATTGATGATTACATGTACCGACCAGTTGGGTAACTTTTTTAAATACGGTGTAGGTCGGTTTAGACCTTGTCATGATGACGATTTAATGAATGTCATGCGCTTGGTAAAAAGTCGATGCGGAGGCAAATACGGGTATTTTTCAGCTCACGCAGCCAGTTCGTTTGCACTTGCTATCTTTTTTGCTATTCTTTTTAAAAGTAAATATAAAATATTGGGACCATTTCTTTTGCTTTGGTCAATATCGGTAAGTTACAGTAGAATTTATATCGGAGTGCACTTTCCTTTAGATGTGATAACTGGTTTAACAATTGGTGGTATTTTAGGGTGGATTTTTGCTAACTTATATTCCTTCGCAACGTTAAAAATTAAAGCATGATTTCTACAATAAGATATTGGTTTTTAATGGCTTTAATTGTGTTGGTTTATATCGCCGGCATGTTTGTTACTTTGTTTGAGAACGATTCTGCTCAATTTGCCGTAATGGCAATGCGCATGGTTCAAGAAAACGATTTCATAAACCTTTTTAAAGGACCAAATGAATATCTTGACAAGCCGCATATGCATTATTGGCTAGCCGCTATTTCATATAAAATATTTGGACTTCACGATTGGGCGTATCGAATACCTGGCTTTTTGGCTACTTTATTGGGGGCTTATAGTTGTTTTGGACTTGGTAGGTTACTTTACAATAAAGATATAGGTAGATTCTCTGCTTTAATCTTTATGACTTGTCAAACGATAGTACTATCCGTTATTGATGTTCGAACAGATGCAGTTTTAACCGGGTTCACAATTTTCGCTATATGGCAACTCATTACATATGTTGAAAGGAATACTCTTAAAAATATTATACTTGGTGCATTCGGGGCAGGTTTGGCTTTTTCAACCAAAGGACAAATAGCCTTACTAGTCATTGGTATCTGTATTTTATGTCATATGGCATATACTAGAAAGTGGAAGCAATTTTTAAGCTGGAAGGTGCTTGTGGCCCTTTTAGTATTTATAGTAACTATTACTCCTATGCTCTATGCATATTACCTGCAGTTTGATTTACATCCAGAGAAAATAATAAGAGGTAAAAGTAATCGCAGTGGTATCTTCTTTATCTTTTGGGAACAAAGTTTTGAGCGATTAAGTGGAGAAGGTGTAGGAAAAAATAGCAGTGATTACTTTTTCTTTTTTCATACTTTTTTATGGATTTTCTTACCCTGGACGGTATTGGCATTAATAGCATATTGTTGGCGTATAAAAACGTTCATTAAACTTAAGTTTTTATATAATTCTAATTATGAGTTCTTAACACTTGGTGGAATAACACTTATTTTTTTGATTATAAGTTTTGCGCAATTTAAACTGCCGCACTATATGAACATAATGATGCCGCTTTACGCGATTTTAACTGCATCTTATTTACATAGCCTCCACCGGTTTACTAAAGAGAAAATTATAAAAGTATTACTCGGAGTTCAATACTTTATACTAAGTCTGGTATTTATTTTTTCAGTTTTAGTGTGTTTTTATTTTTTTAAGTTTCAAAACTGGTACAGCTATGTTATTCTTATTTTGACATTACTCATAATTGTTTATTTCTGTCTGAAGAGAGAAGCTTATTACATGCGTATTATTACCTTATCTGTTTGCAGTTCTCTATTGTTAAATGGAATTTTGAATACACAATTTTATCCTTCGCTTTTAAAATATCAAGGTGGATCAAATATGGCTCAAAAGGTAAAAGAGCATAATATTGATGTAAATACTATTTACAAATTCGGTGATTATAGCTGGGCTTTAGATTTTTACAATAAACAACCAGTTAAAATAACATCTTTAGAAGAATTGAGTGATAAAAAAGATATCTGGATTTATGCCAATGATAAGGAGTTAAAAAAACTTATTTCTGCTGGTTTTGATTGGGACAAGCAATTAACTGTCGACCAATTTCGAATTACGCGGTTACAATTGAAATTTCTTGAACCATCAACTAGAGCCAAAAAGCTTAATAAAATGCACTTGGTACATATTTATTAATAATCTAAAACTTCTAGTTCAGGCTTTCTAAAGTGATAATAAATTCCAAAAAGTGATACCAATGCGGTTATTAAAAAGAAAACCATGCTAATGGCTACTGAGGTATCAGCACTAAGCTGTAACCACTTCGCACCATATAAAAAAGTTACCTCACGACTACCAATACCACCAATGGTTAGAGGTACAACAGAAACTATAGACGAAATCAAAAACACAAATAAATAAGCCCCCTCATTTAAAGTAATAGCTAGGGATTTTAAAATGCAAACAACAGCCAATAATTGGGTTGCTTGCAAAACAGCAGAATAAAGAAAAGAACCCCAGAATGCCGAAATAGCATATGGAAATATTTTTTTGTTTAGCCCCCAAAAAGTTAGAATACTTAGAGGAATAGCAGTCAAAAAGAGTATGCTAAAAGACTGGATAAGTTGATGTTCTAATATTAAACCTAAAAGACAGACATATAAAAAAATTAATAGCATACCACTTAAGCGATCCAGTAATAAAACGGAAAACACTTTTTTAGTACCGGCCTTGAATTTTTTCTGAATCACATAGCCTTTGTAGGCATCACCGCCAATACCACCTGGTAAAAATAGATTGTAGAACATACCTAGTAAGTACAATTTTAAATTGCTAAACTGATTAAGTTTTACACCAATGGTATGAAAATAAAGGTTGAGTCTTAACGCATTCAAAATCTTAGAAAATACAAAAAGTAGTAAGGCAAGTATAAGGTATCCTAGCTTTGCTTTTTTAACAACAAGTAGAACATCACCAAAATTGATTTTGGTGAAAATGAAATAAATTAGAGCTGTGCTAACAGCAACCTTTATGATTGTGGTTAATAGTTTACGCTGCTTTTCCGTCACCTATTGTGATTTTCTTAATTCTATAAGGGCGTTTCGATTGCGATTCGTAATAGGTTCTAATTAATAACTCCATCACAATACCAATAGTGAATAATTGAATACCTCCAAGAATAAACATCATACCGAATATTAAGAGCGGTCGGGTACCAATATCTTGTCCAAACCCAAATTTAACCACTAAAAGATACATTTCTATAAGTATTCCAAGTATCATAAGTAGCACGCCAAAGATTCCAAATAAGTGTATGGGCCGTTGAAAGTATTTGCGAATAAATAGAAGAAGCATCATGTCAGCGACAACTTTGAAAACACGTTCTAAACCATATTTAGAGACACCGGCATTACGCGCATGATGTTTTACTGGTACCTGTTTAATCTGAGCCCCCTCTAAATGTGCCAAGAGGGTAATGAACCTATGCATTTCACCATATAGGTTAAGACCTTTTGCAATATCTTTTGTAAAAACTTTGAGAGCACAACCATTATCTTTAATATCAAGTTTTGTTACTCGACGTACTAAAAAGTTTGCAATTTTTGATGGTATTTTTTTGATAAGAGAATCCTTTCTTTTCTGACGAATCCCCGTGATTAAATCATATTCATCTGTAATTGCAAATTCTAGCATTTCAGGAATATCTGAAGGGTCATTTTGTAAGTCTCCATCCATGGTAATAATATAATCTCCTTCTGCGTAATCAATTCCAGCGGCTAATGCTAGACTTTGACCATAATTCTTCTTTAATTCAATTAAATGCACTTTGTCATCATCCATATCTTTAACAACCTTTCTTGTACTGTCAGTTGAAAAGTCGTCAACATAAATAATTTGATAATGATATCCTTTTAGGCTTTCATGAATTTTTTGAGTAAGAAGAACTACGTTGTCCTGTTCATTATAAAAAGGAACAACTATAGATAAAAAAGAGTCTGTTACTATATGCATGTCATGGCTGTAAATTCTGGCAAATTTAGGGTTTTTAAACTTGTTATTATTTGGGTTCAAACACCAATAATTTTGCTGCGGTAAATGGGGAAATTTGCTTTGCTTTAATTTGGGTTAAGAGCTCTTTGGAATGCTCTTTAATTTTGTTTTTTTGATAAAACTGATGTTTTAGTAATTCGTCAACTGTTTGTAAAAACCAATTTTGATTTTGATTAGTGCGATTTATTTCAAAGTATTCATTGTTTGTGGTTAGTTCTATAAACTCCGAAATCATATTCCAAATTTCGGAAATACCAGTTTTTTCCATGGACGAACAACTTAAAACCTGTGGAGTCCATTTATTCTCTTTAGGTGGGTATAAATGTAGAGCTCTACTAAACTCCGTTTGCGTAATTTTTACATTTTTTAAATTATTTCCGTCTGCTTTATTGATTACAATGGCATCTGCCATTTCCATTATACCTCTTTTTATTCCCTGTAATTCATCTCCCGCTCCTGCCAATTTCAACAACAAAAAGAAATCTACCATGCTATGAACTGCGGTTTCACTTTGTCCAACGCCTACGGTTTCAACTAAAATAATGTCATAACCCGCTGCTTCACATAAAACAATTGTTTCTCTAGTTTTTCGAGTAACTCCACCAAGAGAATCACTTGCAGGAGAAGGCCTTATAAAAGCATTAGGGTCTTTAGCCAAAATTTCCATTCTAGTTTTATCCCCGAGTATACTACCTTTTGTAACAGTGCTTGAAGGGTCAACAGCTAATACTGCGACTTTTCTTCCTAGTTCGGTTAAATGTGAACCGAAAGCTTCAATAAAAGTACTTTTGCCTACACCGGGGATTCCAGTAATTCCAATTCTGATACTTTTTGATGTAAATTTTAAAGCTTCAGTAATGAGTTTTTCGGCTTTATCAAAATGTGCAGGTTTATTACTTTCTATAAGAGTTATAGATTTTGCTAAAACGGCCTTATCAAAATTGCGAATACCACTTAACAAGTCTTCGGTTGTTAGTTCTTGCCTTTTGATTTTTTTGACTTTTTGCCCTGATTTAACGCCTGTTTTTTTCACCACAAAACCTTCTAATGCTACTAAGGTATACTTTTCACATAAATTTAATAGTGTCCGCTACTAGTATCATAGTACAAATGATAATTTTTGTACCATAAAATATGACATAAATGAAAACTTTATTTGAAGCAAAAGCAACGAACACTGGCGGTAGAACGGGAAATGTTCAGAGTGAAGATGGAACGATAGATTATAAAATTGAAATGCCAACAAGCAAAGGCAAATCAAATACCGGCTCTACAAATCCGGAAGAATTATTTGCAGCGGCATATGCTACTTGTTTTGCTGGTGCTGTGCAGCATGTGGCAAAAGAACATAATATTGATGATTTAGGTGATTTTAGTGTCACTGCAGTCGTTTCTTTCAATCAAGAAGAAGATGGATTTTTTCTAGAGGCTACGTTAGATACCTATTTGCCAACCGTTAATCAAGAAACGGGTGAGAATCTTATAACCGCTGCGCATGATATTTGCCCGTATAGTAAGGCAACTAGAGATAATATAACAGTACATTTAAATTTATTAATTGATATGTAATAATCTGAATTACAAATCATTAACATCCTATTGAATCATTTTTAATAGGATTTTTTTATTTAAATAAAAGTATTTTGCCACACCGTTATTTTTTCTTCGTCTTTAAGACAACAATAAACAACACTAAAATCAACCATGTTGCACATTGAATTGGTAGAAAGGTGTAAAACCAACGACCGTAAAGCACAATTAAAGCTGTATCAGCAATATTGTGAAGGAATGTTCTGTGTAGCAATGCGATTTTTGAAGAATAGCGATGATGCTGAAGATGTTTTACAAGAATCTTTCATCAAAGCCTTTCAAAAAATAGAACAATATAGTGGTGAAGTAACTTTTGGAGCGTGGTTAAAACGAATTGTAGTTAATAGAAGTATCGACTTTTTAAAATCGAAAAAGGAAAGAACCTTGGAGCTTGACGAAGGATATATGCATATAACAGATGATGATAATTGGGAGGTTGATGAAAGTGTAAGTTTAGATGAAATAAAAAAGGCAATAGATTCCTTAACTGATAAGTATAGATATGTAGTTCAACTTTATTTAGTTGAAGGCTATGATCACAATGAAATTGCTGGAATTTTGAAAATTTCTGAAACTGCTTCCAGGACAAGGTTAGTTCGTGGAAAAGGAAAATTAAAAGAATTACTAAAGGAAGTGAAGTATGGCACAGGATCTTAGAGAGTTGTTCAAAGAACAACGAGAGAATGAAAAATTCAAAATGAAAGATGGGCATGAGAATCGGTTTTTAAGTCTATTAGAAGAAGAGCTTCCATCTGCTAAAAGAACAAACTCATATTTATGGTTAAAAATTGCTGCATCAGTTGTGATTGTGTTGAGTATTGGAAGTTATCTTCTCTTGAAAGAAAGCCATAATAAGGATGTAATTAAAACCACCGTGGTAGAGCATACTAAAGATGATTTAAAAAAATCTATTTCATTAGGTGATTTATCACCAGAGTTAAAAAAAGTTGAGAATTATTACGTCGCTAATATTAATTACGAACTCTCTAAACTAAAAGTGTCGGAGGAAAATAAAGAAGTTGTCGACGGTTTTTTGTCTCGGTTAGATGAGCTAAATATAGAATATGAAGTTTTAAATAAAGAGCTGAATGAAATAGGGCCTAATGATCAAACTATTGAAGCAGCAATTAATAATCTTCAGTTACGATTGCAGTTAATGCAAAAATTAAAATCAAAATTAAATCAATTAAAATCATCAAAAAATGAACATGAATCAACAAATATTATTTAAAACATTGGCCTTGACCCTTTTGTCAACAACAGGGTTATTTGCTCAAAAAGAATCGAAGACTTTTAAAGAAACATTTAATGTGGCTGATGATGCGGTAGTAGAAATTAACACCACCCATACCGATATTGAATTTGAAACTTGGGATAAAAACCAAGTGGAAATTACCGCTATGGTTGAGCTTGAAGGAGCAAGTGATGAAGAAGCGGCAGAATACTTTGAGAATACTCCTTTCAAAATGATGGGAAATAGTAAAGAAATTGAAGTAAGTACGTCAGGCAGGAATTCTTTTCCTAATAGATTTTTCGATTCTGCAGTTGAATTTGAGTTTGACGCTGAATCTTTTATCGAACCATTTTTTTTGGACATTGAAATACCCGAGTTAGCTGAGATTGGAGAATGGCCTGAAATGGCAGTTATACCTCCATTACCGTCAATGAACTTTAAACAATTTGATTATGATGCTTATCAAAAAGATGGAGATAAGTATATGAAGGAATGGACAAAACAATTCAGAAAAGAGTTTGATGAAGATTACAAGGAAAAACTTGAGGATTGGGGAAAACGATATGAAAAACAGGCAAAAGAAAGGTCTGAGCGTCTGGAACAAAGAATTAAAGAGCGAACTAAGGAAATGGAAAAGCGTGCTGCCGAGCTTGAGAAGAGATCTGCAGAACGTGCTAAACTTATGGAGGAACGACGGGAGAAGATGGAGGAACGAAGGGAAAAGATGGAAGAAGAAAGTGAAAAACGAAGTTTATTCTTTTCTCGTGATACTGATGATGAACCAAGTATCTTTTATTTTTCTTCAGATGGTGAGGGTAAAAAATATAAAGTCAAGAAAACCATTAAAATTAAAATGCCAAAATCAACACGTTTAAAAATGAATGTAAAACATGGTGAGGTGAAACTGGCTAGAACAACTAACAATATCAATGCAAGCTTGCGCTACGCAAGTTTGCTTGCTTCAACTATTGATGGCAAAAAAACTGATATCAGAGCATCATATAGTCCTGTAATCGTTCAAAAATGGAATTATGGTCAACTAAAAGCAGATTATGCCGAGCATGTGAGTTTAAAAGAAGTTGGAGATTTGCGTTTAAATGCAACATCTTCAAATGTTGTTATTGAACAACTGAATGACCGAGCCATTGTAGTTAATGATCTTGGAAAACTGGTTATTAATTCAGTTTCAAATAATTTTTCTGATATTGATGTGTCAGTACAAAACGGCGAATTCCGTTGTGAAATGCCAAGCGGGCCTGTTTCTCTTTATTTAAATGGAACTAAATCTAAAATTGTTTATCCTTCAGATTTTAAAATGAACAAAACCAATAATTTTGAAACAGTTATTCATAAAGGCTATAAAGCTAACAATAACTCTGGTAAATTAATAACTGTTAATTCAAAATACAGCGAAGTGGTTCTAGAAAACTAGCTTTATATTACTTAAATATCTCAAATCAATTGACCTAATTAAATTCCCTTAATGACTATCTTCTTTTAAAAATGATTTAAAATTTGCCTTAAATCTGTTTAGCCGAGGTACTGAAACTGCTCTTACGTAAGATTGATTCGGATTATTTCTTTCAAAATCTTGATGATATTCTTCAGCTTTCCAAAATTTTTCAAAAGCAACTACTTGCGTTACAATCGGGGCGTCATAAAGCATTTCTTTTTCTAAAGCTTCAATATAGTTTCGTATAGCCTTTTCTTCAGAATTATTTTTAAAAAAGGCAATAGAGCGGTATTGAGCGCCTCTATCCGGACCTTGACGATTATATGTTGTTGGGTCATGAGAACCGAAGAATACTTGAACAAGCTCTTCAAAAGAGATAATTTTTGAATCATAAAAAATTTCAACTGCCTCAGCATGCCCAGTTCTTCCATAAGCAACTTGTTCGTAAGTGGGGTTTTGTTCTTTTCCTCCGGAATAGCCAGATACCACTTCTTTAACACCTTTTACGCTTTCAAAGACTGCTTCTACACACCAAAAACAACCACTGGCGAAATAGGCAGTGTCATACTTTTGAAGCACCTCAGCAGATAAAATTGTTTTTTCAGTAAGTTGGTTTTCTGTTAATGGTTTGTCTTTTACTTTTGCTTGGCAACTTACAAATAACATTATTAGAGGAACTAAAACTATATTTCTGGCTATCTTCATGATTAGATTTTTGCTTTTAGTTGCGAAAGTATAACACCAATTACATTAGAAGACGTTAAAAAATGTTAAGCTTGTATTGAAGGGATGGATAGAGACAATTTATTTAAAACTACGTCTATAAGACCAATTTCAATTTTAGATGCTTCAATACCTCTTGCCAAATATCATCCTATTGATTTGTCATCGTCGAATAGCGCACTAAATACTTTGGATATTACCAATCCTGAAGATTGCCAGCTTTATATAGATGCAACATTAGTTAAGAGCGGAGGGATGGTCGCCTATGGCGGATATCTTGAGAAACGTAATTTATATGCAAATTCTAGTCGGTTTTCTGAAGGGGAATCTAGAAACATTCATTTGGGTGTTGATTTCTGGTGTGAGCAGGGCACCAAAGTATTAGTTCCTGTTGAGGGGGTTGTACATAGTTTTCAGAATAATGACGATATAGGTAATTATGGACCAACAATTATACTAGAACATAAGACAATTGATAGTACTTACTATTCTTTATATGGCCACCTTTCAATTGAATCACTCGATAACATATATATAGGTAAACGATTTAAGGCTGGTGACAAACTTGCTTTATTAGGGTCTCCTGCCATTAACGTGAACTATGCTCCTCATCTTCATTTTCAACTTATTCTTAATCTTCAAGGCTATACAGGTGATTACCCCGGTGTTTGTAGTCAAATGGATTTAGCTTTTTATAAAAACAACTGCCCAGATCCGAATCTTCTTTTAAGGCTTTACTAGAAAACATCGACTAAATGCACCTGCTTTCGGTGTGCTGTTCAGCTCGTTAAAAACCGTTGTCGATGCTTTTTTACACTTTATCCCAACTTGTGTTTTTAAACGAATAAATATTGTTGTAAAACGAGTTATCTCGCCACTGCATTGGTCTCAGGGTACATTTACAAAGTAAAACAACCCAAGTTATGAAAGTCATTTTAACCTTTATCGCAGTAATTTTCTTTACTACTTCAGCATTTACACAAAGCACTATAGAAGAAGTAAAAGTTGAAACAACTACTACTTCTGTTGAATTAAATGTTGAGAATGAATTGACTGAAGAAATCAAAACTGAAACAGAGGTTGCTAGGCTTTATATGTTTAAAAATTCTAGAATAAAGAAAGCTTTGGCTTTTAGAACTAAAAGAAACAAATCAAAATTGGCTTAATATGTTAGAAACAATCTTAGTACCAGTAACCTTAGTCTTGAGTACAATTTTTGTAATTACCGCATCTCTACTTTCTCTAAAGGAAGCTGAAGCCCCTATCAAAAAATAGCTAAACCACAATTATATCTATCTTTTAATATCGATTAAATACACATCAGTTCGGTGTGCTGTTCATCGGTTTGAAAACCGTTATCGATGGTTTTTTACACTTCATCTGTTTTCATGTTTTTAAACGAGTAATTCTTGTTCTAAAACGAGTTATCTGGCTTCTACATTGACCTCAGGGTACATTTACAAAGTAAAACAACCCAAGTTATGAAAGCAATTTTAACCTTTATCGCAGTAATCTTCTTCACTCCTACAGCATTTGCACAGAACTCTACTAAAGAAGTTAAAGTAGAAACTATTACTGTATCAATTGAAATGAATGTTACCGTTAAAGTTGCTAAAGAAATCAAAACTGAAACAGAGGTAGCTAGACTTTATATGTTTAAAAATTCTAGAGTAAAGAAAGCTTTAGCTTTTAAGACGAAAAGAAACAAATCTAAAATGGCCTAATGATAACTTTTAATTTTTTACCCCAGGTTGTTTTATTATGTAGTTCTCTTTTTCTTTTTGCTTCGCTACTGTTGTTTTTACATCTTTTAAAAGAGCCTTCGCGTCAAAAATAATTCCGTCTTTAATGGTGTATTTGACTCCACCAACACGAACTACCTCATTATCTTCAGTAAGTTTTACCGCTCCGGTTCCATAAAGTACTTTTAAGTTTTGTAAAGGGTTCTCTTCAACAATTGCAAAATCAGCAAGTTTACCTACTTCAACAGTACCAATTTTAGAATCCATACCTAATGCTTCTGCACCATTTAAAGTGGCAGACCTAATAATTTCTAAAGGATGAAAACCGGCCTCTCTTAATAACTCTAGTTCTCGAACATAAGCAAAGCCATATAACTGGAATATAAAACCAGAATCTGAACCTGTTGTAACGCGACCTCCACGGTTTTTATATTCATTTACGAAAGTCATCCAAAGTTTATAATTCTCTCGCCAAGCGACCTCTTGTTCAGTACCCCAGTCATGCCAATAAGACCCATGGCTAATTTTGCTTGGTTGGTAGAACTCCCAAAGCGATGGTAAGGTATAATCTTCATGCCATTCAGCTCTTCGCGCTCTTTGTAAATCTCTACTGGCTTCATAAATATTAAACGTGGGGTCTAAGGTGAAATCTAAACTAATTAACTCGTTCATTACATTATTCCAATGCTCAGAATATGGTTTTGCCGCTTGCTTCCATAGTTTACCTGCTTCTTCAAAACGATCTTGTTCATTTTGATAGTTATAGTCTAAAGGATAGTCTTGTACGGTTTTATCATCAAACAAAGCTTCTGGTAGTCCATACCAATGTTCCATACTTGTTAGACCAGCCCTCGCTGAATTTAAAACATTCCAGCGTGCTACGTCGAGTTGAGCATGATGACAAGCAGAGCGTAATCCCAATTTTTTGTTTTCATCAAGGGCTGCAGCCATGATTTCAGGAGCAGCACCAAAAAACTTAATTCCATCGGCACCACGTTCAGCATTTGCACGCACCCATTTTCGAGCTTGCTCTGGCGTGCTAATTGGAGCATCATTCAAAGGATTAAAACTACCGGAGCTTTGCCCAAAACCCGTATAAGCAAATACCCTTGGTGCTATAATTTCATTCTTTTCACTTTTTCGTTTTAAATCTAGTGCCCAATCTACGCCACGACCACTAGGTTCGCGTACCGTTGTAATACCATGTGCCATCCAAAGTTTAAAAACATAATCATAGTCAGCTCCTTGAGAAACTCCTCCTATATGTCCATGCATATCGACAAAGCCAGGCATTAAGTACATCCCTGTGCAATCCAGCTCTTTTCCTCCTTGTTTAAGTTTAGGTCGTTTATTTTCATTTATAGCAACCCCGGGATAACCAACAACTTGAATTTTTACAATCTTGTTGTTTTCAACTACAATATCAATAGGCCCTCTTGGAGGCGCACCATTTCCATTTATGAGGGTTACTCCTCTTATTATTAACTGATTAAAAGGTCCTTCACTTAGTTTTTCTTGTGAAAAAATATTAGTTATAAGAGTAATTGCGAAGATTAATGTCAGTAATTTTTTCATAATAATTTATTCTGGTATTCTAATTTTATCTCCTAAAAACAAGGCGTTTAAAAATAAACGGTTTGTACCATACCAACTGCCTCTAAAATTTGGATTATCAGCGAAAAGTACAACACGCCCTCTTCCAACTTTACTTACTACCAATGAAGCCGAAGGTTTTAAAAATTCTTCTTTGTTCTTTTTTGTAATGAAGCCATCAATGTGAGGGTTTTGAGTGTATTTGGCAACCGTAGCATATTCATTTTTACTGGGTGCTAACCAAACGGAATTATTTTTATAAACCGGAATTTGAGTATCTCTATACCCAAAGGCTAGGGGGTGAGTCAAATCTAAATCTACTTTAAAAATAGCACCACCAACACTTTCCTTTCCAATATTTTCACCAGCATCAACATAAGGTTTTCTTTCTGCTATTTCTGAACTATCTTTTTTAGCTCCTTCTGTAAGCTTTTCATTTACTAGTTTTTTATTGATTACCCATTTTGAAGCACTTCCTATGGTTATTAAGGTGTTTCCTTTGCTAACCCAAGTTTTAATTTTTTCGCGCTGCTTTTTGTTTAGATTATAGTTACCTGATACCATAACAAGGGTATTGTATTTATCCATATTTGCACGATTGAAATTGCGCATTGGAATTTTAGTGATAGGCATATGAACTCTTGTATCTAGTAAATGCCATACCTCACCTGCTTCATATGAGCGAACACCATCGCCAATGAGCATCATTGCTTTTGGTTTGGTGATAGGAGAAACATACCGGCTACCTAAATCAATCCCTTTATTGCTATAGCCTGAATTTACACTATGTACATCTACTTGAAATTTTTGTTGAGCCTTTTGAACCAGTTTAAAAACATCATCAGAACCTTTCTTTTGAAGACTTACTGGAATAACAAGTGTACCATAGTTAAAAGTAGTCAGACCTTTATTCGTTGTAGTCGTAAAAGGTTTAAATGAAGAAGAAACCACAATTTCGTTTTGCTGTAAGTAGTTTAATGCAGTCGTCGCATTATAATCATCATAATTAATGATATATGCATAGTCCGTTTTCTTAACGGTTGATGTCTTCACTAGATCAGCAGTAGTAGTTATTTTTTCACCTTTATTTAAACTGGTGACGGGCTTGTATTTCATGTTGTAGAAATTAGCCACTGACCAAGCTGAAGCATCATAGTAAACACTGTCACGATATTTAGAATAGGTTTCAAACATAGTTTGCACCATTCGGTATTGAGGTTGGTTAGTTGGTACTACAAATTGATTACCAGATTTGTATACATCAATTTTGTGCAATAAAAGTTTGTCTATAAATGCCTTCTCTCGATTTTTGTCATAATCATCCTTAAAAATATATCCTCGAATTTTACTTCTAGAGGCGTTACCTAAGGCACTTTTAAAGAAATCTTGTTGGTATTTTCTCAGCATTCCTTTGTTCTCGACAGCCGCTCTAACTGTTGTTATACTTGATGTGAATTGATTTCTAATCGTGAAAGGAAAAGTGATTTCACCGAATTTTGTTTTTTGCTTGTGCCCTCGAGAACTTGCTTGTTCGAATAAAAGTCCCAAACCACCTTGTAAATCAGGGTATGAAGACCCGTAACCAGGGTAGGTACCATCAAAAACTTCTTTTGTGAAGTAAAATGATCCGATACTATCTAAAGCACTGGCAAAATAATCACCAAATAGATTGTTCAAATCTTCATAATTTTCTTTTGGCATAATCGGATCTTGCGATGCGTTCACTTTCATTGGTTCAAAAAAGTAAGAGCTCTGACTACCCATTTCATGGAAATCTGTCACTACATTAGGATACCATTCATGGTACCAAGTTAGTTTACCACGACTTTCAGGATTTATACCTAATAGCCAATCTCTGTTCAAATCAAACCAATAGTGGTTTGTTCGCCCTCTCGGCCAATATTCATTATGTTCAGCATCTTGTGGGTCTGCAACCAGAGGACTACCTTGATACATGTTAGCATATTGGGTATGTCTATCGCGCCCATCCGGATTAATAGTTGGGTCAACCATTATTATAGAATTATTCAAATACTTACTTATTTCAGGGCTATCTGAGGCAACAAAAGTATAAGCCGCTAGTAAAGCTGCTTCAGAACTTGAAGGCTCATTACCGTGAACATTATAAGCCAAATTAATAAAGATTGGTACATCATTATAGTTGGAAACAGACTTAGAAGGGTCTGTAAAAGCTAAGTGTTGCTCTTTTATATTATCAAGATTTTGAAGATTTTCAGGTGTGGTAATGGTAAGTATTACCAATTTACGTCCTTCATGTGTTTTGCCATATTCATAGATACTAGCACGTTCAGAAACCTCCGCAAGCTTTGTTAAATAAGCGACAATTAAGTCATGTCTGGTATGATGTTCTCCAATACCATAGCCTAAAAACTGCTCAGGCGAAGGAATTTCGGTATTAAAAGGTTTGTATTTTTCTAAAAAATAATCTTGAGCGGAAAGTGTACCACTAATACATAGTGCTACAAGAAGGAGTTTCTTGAACATTGGGCTGGTAGTCTTTTGAGTTAGTTTTTAAAGATAAAGAACTAGTTCAAAAAATACCACTTAATCAACTGAATTAAAATCATCAATAACTTCTTCAAAAGTTATTTGATAATAAGTTCCAGCACTTTTAGTATCTCTTTGAACACTGCCTCGAAGTTGCCTTGATAAATTATGAATTAACTTAAGACCTAATGATTTAGTGTTTTTAGGATTGATGTCTTCAGGAAATCCAATACCGTTATCTCCAAGATACATTTGATAGGTATTGACTCCCTTTTTAGATAGTTTTACTAATATTTCGCCCTTAACATCTTCTGGAAGACCATATTTAAGTGCATTGGTCACCGTTTCGTTGATAATTAGGCCTAACGGAATTACGGTGTCAATACTTAATTTAAAATCACCAATATCTAGTTTGGTTGTAATATTATTTTCATTGCCTTTTACCGAGCGTAATAAATATTCGCAAAGCTCTTCAACGTAAGGTTTTAATTCAACTTTAGATGTGTAGTCATCACGTTTATAAAGCATTTCATGAACCATAGCCATTGAAACTACACGGTTTTGACTACTTTTAATAATACTGCTGATTTTTTTATCTTCTATAGAACGAGATTGTAAACTCAATAAACTTGAAACCGTCTGTAGGTTATTCTTTACGCGATGGTGTACTTCTTTTAGTAAAGTTTCTTTTTCATGTAGTTTATGTTCTAAGACCTTAGCTGAAGTATTATCATTCTTAATAGATTTTAAGAACAAGGCGGTAGCAATAAATAGTACTCCTAAAAATACTAAAACTACAAGAAAACCTAGTTGATAACCTTTAGTAAATGAGAATATCCCTAAAGCAATAGCCATAAATCCGGCTATATAATTTAAAGTCTCAAACATCCCGCTTTTGCTCTTTGGATGTTGATTTTCGTCGCTAAGGTTTTTCATGTACGTTTTAGGTTATTCAAAGATGACTTAAAAAGTCAAACATAAATACGATTTTGGGGTAAAAATCAAATGTAAATCTAAATATGTTTTATTACATAATCAAAAACGGCGACCAAATTTTGGTCACCGTTTTAACAATTTTAAATTTTCTAGAGTTTATTTAACCTTCAATTAAAACCCATTCTCCTTTTGCGATAAGGGGCTCAGCTTGCTTGTATTTAACAGTTTTGCTTTCACCTGACATCACATTTTTTATCGTTACTCTATCATTTCTACCAATTTTTGGACGCTCTCTAGTTATTGTTTCCGTTTTTTGTGGACGTTGACCTTGTGTTTGGCCCGCAGCTCTGTTTTGAGCTGCTAATTCATCGCTATTAGGAATTTCTTCCTTACTCATTTTAATGTTCTCCTTTGGTCTTTTGACACTTCTAGCCTCTTGAATTTGGTTAGAGTTTTCTGCAGGAAGTTCACCTTTAAATAAAAACGAAATAACCTCTTTATTTACTTTGTCGATCATGCTTTTAAACAACTCAAAAGCTTCAAATTTATAAATGAGTAGCGGGTCTTTTTGTTCGTGAACTGCTAATTGTACGGATTGTTTTAACTCATCCATTTTACGTAAATGAGTTTTCCAAGAATCATCAATAATGGCAAGCGTTATATTTTTTTCAAAATCAGTTACTAGCTGCTTTCCATTACTCTCGTAGGCATTCTTAAGATTAGTTACAACATTTAAAGACTTTACACCATCAGTGAAAGGCACAACAATGCGCTCAAATTTATTCGACTGATCTTCATAAACATTTTTAATAACCGGAAATGCTTGTTTTGCACTTCGCTCCATTTTTTCTTGATAATGGTCATAGGCTACTTTATAAACTTGGTTCGCAATTTCTTGAAATCCAAGTTTATTGAATTCTTCTTCGGCTACCGGTGAAGTAACGGAGAAGTACTTGATTAATTCAAATTCAAAATTTTTGAAGTCATCCGCTGCTTTGTTAGTTTCAGTTATCACTTCGCAAGTATCATAAATCATATTTGCGATATCAACTTTTAGACGTTCACCTTGAATAGCATGACGTCTACGCTTATAAACAACCTCTCGTTGCGCATTCATTACATCATCATATTCTAATAAGCGCTTACGAATGCCAAAGTTGTTTTCTTCAACTTTTTTCTGAGCACGTTCAATTGACTTCGTCATCATGGAATGTTGAATTACTTCGCCTTCTTCAAGGCCCATTCTATCCATCATTTTGGCGACACGGTCCGAACCAAATAAGCGCATCAAATTATCTTCTAAAGAAACATAGAACTGTGAGCTTCCAGGATCACCTTGACGACCAGAACGACCTCGTAGCTGTCTGTCTACTCGCCTTGAATCATGACGTTCCGTTCCGACTATGGCCAAACCACCCGCGGCTTTTACCTCATTAGAAAGTTTAATATCTGTACCACGACCTGCCATATTGGTTGCAATTGTCACAATGCCACCTTGCCCTGCTTCAGCTACTACATCTGCCTCTCTTTTATGGAGTTTGGCATTTAGTACATTATGTGGAATTTTTCGCACGCTTAATAATTTTGATAGTAATTCTGAAATTTCAACTGAAGTCGTACCAATCAAAACTGGGCGTCCAGCTTTTGAAAGTTGTGTTACTTCTTCAATAATTGCATTATACTTTTCTCGTTTTGTTTTATAAATTAAATCGTGCCTGTCATCACGAGCAATTGGTCTGTTGGTAGGAATTTCAACCACATCTAATTTGTAAATTTCCCAGAACTCACCAGCTTCAGTCACTGCAGTACCGGTCATACCTGCTAACTTGTTATACATTCTGAAGTAATTCTGTAATGTTATTGTTGCAAAAGTTTGAGTCAATGCCTCGATCTTAACATTCTCTTTTGCCTCAATAGCTTGGTGTAAACCATCTGAGTATCGACGACCATCCATAATACGACCAGTCTGTTCATCAACAATCATGACCTTATTTTCCATCACAACATACTCCACATCTTTTTCAAATAGGGTATATGCTTTTAGTAATTGACTCATGGTATGAATTCGCTCACTTTTCACAGCAAACTCTTTAAAAAGCTCATCTTTAAGTTCAGCTTCTTTTTCAATCTCAAGATCCTGATTCTCAATTTTTGCTATTTCTCCGCCAATATCAGGCATTACGAAAAAGTCTTTATCTCCGTCCCCAGAGATGTATTCAATCCCTTTATCGGTAAGTTCAATTTGATTATTCTTTTCTTCTATAGTGAATAATAAGTCTTCATCAACTTTTGGCATTTCTCGGTTGTTGTCTTGCATATAGAAGTTCTCTGTCTTCTGTAACAACTGTTTTACCCCTTCTTCACTTAAAAACTTAATGAGAGCTTTGTTTTTCGGGAGTCCTCTATGAACACGTAAAAGTAAAAATCCGCCTTCTTTGGTGTCTCCTTCTTTTATTAATTTTTTAGCTTCGGCCAAAACCCCTGTCAAATGTTGACGTTGTTTTTGAACTATGTTAGATACTTGTGGTTTTAACTCATTAAATTCATGACGGTCTCCTTCCGGTACTGGACCAGAAATGATTAGTGGTGTTCTAGCGTCATCAACTAATACAGAATCTACTTCATCAACAATAGCATAGTGGTGAGGTGGTTGTACCAAATCATCAGGTGTATGTGCCATATTATCACGTAGATAATCAAAACCAAATTCATTGTTTGTACCGTAGGTAATATCGGCGTTATAAGCCTTACGTCTACCTTCTGAATTAGGTTGGTGTTTGTCTACACAGTCAATTGAAAGTCCGTGAAATTGAAATATAGGAGCCATCCAGGCACTATCACGTTTTGCTAAGTAATCATTTACCGTTACCAAATGTGCACCTTTACCGGGAAGCGCGTTTAGATAGAGTGGTAGAGTTGCAACCAAGGTTTTACCCTCACCAGTTTGCATTTCTGCGATTTTACCTTGATGCAATGCGATACCACCAATTAGCTGAACATCATAATGTATCATGTCCCATGTAACCTCTTTTCCTGCGGCGTCCCAAGAGTTCTTCCAGGTAGCTTTATCACCCTCTAATATTACATAGTCAGCCGAACCTGATAAAGAGCGGTCAAATTCTGAAGCTGTTACGGTTAGCGTTTCGTTATGAGCAAAACGTTTTGCGGTTTCTTTTACTACAGCAAAGGCCTCAGGTAGAATATCATTTAAAACATCTTCAGAAATTTTATAAGCTTCTTCGTTAAGTTTATCAATTTCAGAATAGATTTCTTCATTTCTATCAATATCAGAAGAGGTTTCAACTTCTTCTTTTAAAGTTGTAATCTTTCCATTGATTTCTTTACAACTTTCTGCTATTTTGGCTTTGAAATCAAGTGTCTTTTGACGTAACTCATCATGACTTAACGCCTCCATTGCTTGTTCAAAAGATTTTATCTTTTTGACCAAAGGTTGCATTGATTTTACATCTTTCTCCGATTTATCTCCTACAAAGACCTTCAGTACAGAATTTAAAATACTCATGGGTGATTTTTTGTTTTATTCAGCAAAAGCTGTTCCATTGTCAAGTTTGACCATTTATGTCAACTTGGCTGCCAAAATTACACAGAACTCTTTTAAACTCAACGGTATTGGTAGCAAAATTAGCTTTCGATACCATCTTTTTGCCTATGTAGTTGCAGACTACCGTCTAATGCGAGTAATCGGCGTTATTAATCAACAAAAAGAAGTAATAAAAAAAAGCCTCAATAAAATGAGGCTTTCTTTGTTTTAAACTTATTTGTTATTAATATTCATCCTCGTTCCAGAGGTAATCTTCATCCGTTGGATAGTCGGGCCAGATTTCTTCGATTGATTCGTAGATTTCACCACCTTCTTCTTCCATTGACTGCAAGTTCTCTACAACTTCTAACGGAGCTCCAGTTCTAATTGCGTAATCAATCAACTCGTCTTTTGTGGCTGGCCAAGGTGCATCACTTAAATAAGATGCTAGTTCTAATGTCCAATACATAGTAATGGTTTGATTTTAAATTTTTTGCAAAAATAATTTTTAAACCCAATCTGCCAAGCAATTTTCAGATTATTTAAAAAATATTTTCAACTTAATAAATTTGTAACGTTTAATTTGGAAATTTATTAGTCTAGTTTTTCAGGAATCCACTTGACTTCTTCGGCTTGTAAATCTTTTGACAACTTTCGTGCCAATACAAAAAGGTAGTCAGATAATCTATTGATATAAGCGAGCAGATTTTCAGGTACTGGCTCATTCTCATTTAAATAAGAAATCATTCGTTCTGCACGACGACAAACTGTTCTTGCAATATGACAGTATGACACCGTTGTGTGCCCACCTGGAAGAATAAAATGTGTCATTTCAGGCAGCTCTTCATTCATTAAATCCATTTGGTTTTCTAATAAGGATATGTCTTGGTTAAGTATTCTCGGTATTTTTAAACGATTATCCTTTTTTGGTTCTGTGGCTAAAATTGCACCGACTGTAAATAACTTATTTTGAATTATAGTCAGGTTCTGTTTTGAGATACTATCAATTTTCTGGTCACGTATTAAACCCAAAAAAGAATTTAACTCATCCATGGTACCATAACTTTCAATTCTGATATGATGTTTTGATACTCTTTTTCCTGTAAAAAGAGCGGTTGTAGCTTTATCACCTGTTTTAGTATAGATTTTCATTTGTCATGCCTTCTTTTGCCATCCATAAAAGATCTTGATTTGCGCCTTCTGCTGTTGCGTTTGTTCTTAAATAAAACCACAAAGTAAATGAGCGCTAATACGGCTAAAATGTAAAAAACGATATTATTCATTTATAGAGTACTTTAATAACCCAAATTACTTTTTTAAATCCGTATTGTAAAATGTTCTTTAGCTTGTTCTTTTCTTAAAAAGACAAGTCCGCAATAGTACAAGTCAATTGTAACTGTCGCTTTATTCCAATGCACAAAGTTCTTCCAATAAAAATGTTCTTCAGGGCTTCTGTAAATATTATCAAAAAATAGTAGAGTTCCATTATTAATCTCTACGTCTTTCAATAGCTCTGTAGGATTTGTATACTTCGTTGATTTAAAGTACATCAGTTCTATTTTGGATGAATCCCAAATTAAGTTCGAAAATTGAAGCTTTATCTTGGATTTATATTCATCGTTCTCTTGAATCTTAACTTTCTTGAATTTGAAATATTCAAGACTTTTTAAAAGAACATCTAAGCACTTTTTTTTAGACTTTCTTGGTTTTTGGTACAGGCAATTAGTTAAATAATTGTAAACGAAAGGGGAGTGAACATCATGCTGATTAGTCGAATGACGTAGAAAGTTCAAATAAGAAATAAAACGGAAAAACATTAACCCTCAATTATTGAACCTAGTTCAAACCAACGTTCAGTTTTGTTTTCAATTTCACTGTCAAGTTCACCTAGTTTTATAGAAAGTTCATTTATATCATCTCCTGAAAGAGAATCGTCGGTAAATTTATTCTGAACTTCAGCTTTTTGTTCTTCAAGTTTTTGAATTTCTTTTTCTAATTTATTGTATTCTTTCTGTTCTTGATATGAAAGTTTTTTTGACTCATCTTTTTCTTTCCAATTAACTTTTTCAGTCTTTTCGGAGCTTTTATTTTTTGCTTCTCTTTTTTCCAAGGCCATACTATTTTCATAAACCCTGTAATCTGAATAGTTGCCAGGAAAATCTTCTACAATACCATCGCCTTGAAAAACAAAAAGATGATCGACAATTTTATCCATAAAGTAGCGATCATGTGAAACAACTAGTAAACATCCGGGAAAATCTAAGAGAAAACTTTCCAAAACGTTTAGAGTTACAATATCTAGGTCATTAGTAGGTTCGTCTAAAATTAAAAAATTAGGATTTTGAATTAACACGGTACATAAATAAAGGCGTTTTCGTTCACCTCCACTCAATTTTTCAACAAAATCGTACTGTTTTTTACGATCAAATAGAAAACGTTCTAATAGTTGTTGTGCCGATATTTGTCTTCCTTTTTTAAGTGGAATAAAATCGCCAAATTCTCTTATGATGTCGATTACTTTTTGGCCTTCTTTAGGTGTAATTCCTTTTTGAGTGTAATAGCCAAATTTTATAGTGTCACCAATTACAATTTTGCCCCCATCTATAGCTTCTGTCCCGGTAAGAACATTTAAAAAAGTTGACTTGCCAGTACCATTTTTGCCAATGATCCCTATGCGTTCACCTTTTGTGAAACTATAATCAAACTTATCTAGTAAAACTTTCTTTCCATAAGCTTTGGCGACATTGTGAAGCTCTACAATTTTACTGCCTAAACGTTCCATGTTCAATTCTAATTGAACCTCATGTTCTTGTCTTCTTTTGTTTGCCCTTGACTTTATTTCATGAAAATCATCAATACGAGATTTAGACTTGGTCGTTCTTGCTTTGGGTTGGCGTCGCATCCAGTCTAATTCTTTTTTAAATAGAATTTTATTTTTATGTTGCTCAACTGCTTCACGCTCTAATCTGGCCTCCCTTTTCTCTAAATAATACGAATAGTTGCCTTTATAGCTATAGAGTTTATTGTTGTCTAATTCAATAATTTCATTACAAACACGCTCTAAAAAATAACGGTCGTGAGTAACCATAAAGAGTGTGATATTTTCCTTTTTAAAGAACTCTTCGAGCCATTCAATCATTTCTAAATCAAGATGATTAGTAGGCTCATCTAGAATTAGTAAATCAGGTTTGTTAATAAGAGCATTTGCTAAAGCTAAGCGCTTTTTCTGTCCGCCAGATAGTACATTTACCTTTAGGTTAAGTTCGGTTAAATTGAGTTTAAAAAGTATTTGTTTGTATTGCGTTTCAAAATCCCAAGCCTGAAATCTATCCATGTCCTCAAATGCCTTCTGATAAGCTTCTTGGTCATCTGAATTTAAAACAGCCTGCTCATATCTAGAAATGACGTTTAAAACTTCATTACCTGATGCAAATATGGTTTCTTCAATAGTTAGATTCGGATTTAAGTTAGGTTCCTGCTCTAAAAAAGATATTTTGATGCCTTTTCTTGTAGTGATTTGGCCGGTTTCCGTGCTTTCTTTTCCTGAAATAATATTTAAAATAGAAGTTTTGCCGCTTCCGTTCTTGGCAATTAGAGCAATCTTTTGGTCTTTGTTGATTCCGAAGGAAATGTTAGAAAACAAGACTAATTCACCATATGATTTTGAAATATTCTCAACGGTAAGAAGATTCATAAGGTAACTTTTGATTGGTGAAAACTATATCTTTTTTAATAAAAACAGATACCGAATAGCTAAAATTAGAAGTAAAGGAATATTCAAAGGAGACAGTATTTGAATCTTAAATATCCATATTAAAAGTATTACCACCATTAAGCCCAATGCCAACCACAGGTATTTCGTCAACCATGTTGGTTTCTTTTTTGAAACGATATAAAAAGCTACCACTAGATTGGTGGGTAACAGCCATAAAAAATTAAAGTTTAATTGTGTAACAACGTGGTCTGTTGCAAACCACAAAAGCATCAGAATTAAACCTGCAAGTCCTGAAACAAAGAACAGGGTAAAATCTAACCATTTATTTTGGCCATCATGTTTTTTATCTAGGTAAGTAATGGCAATTACAAAGCACAAAACAAACATAAACCAGAAAAGGGGGGAGGTTAAAAAAGTACTTTGGTCTGATTTTTCTGGGTAATCAGAAATAGTTCGTTCACGACTTAATAGAGGTTTGCCATTGTAAGTTGTGTTGTTCAATTGATACATCGCATAGTATGGCAAAAACATATGTTGACGCACTGTTGCCTGTTTGTCAGTGATTCCACCAAATGCTAAATCAATTCCGAAAGTACCCCATTCGTTCGTTTTAATATGTTGATGAACAAGTTGTCTAAAGGTCATTAATTCTTTTAAATGTGAACCATTGAAAACGATAGCGTTTCCAATTTGTTCTTCTAAAATATCGCCGGTAATTGTGGAACAGTTGTTGAATAGGGGATCATATGGATAATCTCTGTTTTCAGGTTTATAGTTTTCTTCAAAAAATTTAAGAAGATGGTTCGCTTGTTCTTGATTTAAGTCAAGTAACTGCTCTTTAATCCATCTTTTTTCAAGCTGATAGTCATAAAGAAAAGCTTCAAAACTTTTTCTGGAAAGCGAATAAATTAATTTGCCTTTGGCAAAATTCAAGTAGAAATTTGGTTTGTTAAAATCAAACGTTCCATAATTGTAGACCACATCAATACCTAATTCAGGATCTTGTACTCTAAAAGCGGTATGACCGAAAGAAGAAAAGAGCTGGTCACCAGCGGAACAAGTTAATACGCTTATTTGAGCTTTTTTAGAAAGAACAGGAATTTTAGCATGAAGCATTTGACATGCCTGTAGCAAAAAAAGAAAAATAAATAAAAGCCTCGTTCTCATAATAATCCAATACAAATATCAGTATAATTAAATTCTAGGGCTATCTAATCGCAATCAAAAAGTTAATTTTTAGTTTATTTTTACAAAAACCAAACTAATGAAGAAGCATATTCCGAATTTCATTACGCTACTCAATCTTTTTTGTGGATGTGTTGCCGTTGTTTTTGCGGTAATGAATCAATTAGAATTTGCTGCAGTTTTCGTTTTTCTAGGTATTTTCTTTGATTTTCTAGATGGATTTGCTGCACGAATTTTGAACGTAAAAAGCGAGATTGGTGTTCAGCTAGACTCATTGGCTGATATGGTAACAAGCGGAGTAGTACCTGGTATAGTTATGTTTCAATTGTTGAATATGGCTCAAAAAGACGGATGGAATCTAGACTTGTTCGGCATGCATAGCCAAGTTGGGTTGTTGCCTTTATCTGGTTTTATTATTACACTAGCCTCAGCTTATAGATTGGCAAAGTTTAATGTTGATGAGAACCAAGTTTCTTCTTTCCTAGGATTGCCAACACCGGCAAATACTTTATTGATTTTATCATTACCATTGATACTGTTTTACCAGAATAATGAAACCTTAAGTGTAGTAATTTTAAATCAATGGTTTTTAATCGGTTTGACAATTTTAAGCGCCTTTTTGTTAAACTCCAGAATAGAATTATTCGCGCTCAAGTTTGAGAATTGGAGTTTTAAAGATAATGGCATTAAATACTTGTTTTTGATTGGTAGCCTAGTACTTTTATTAACTATGAAATTTCTAGCAATTCCTTTTATTGTGGTCGGTTATATATTAGCCTCGATAATTGAAAAACAGTTTCTAGCGAATTAAAAATCCAGTTTCTTTTTTCGAAGTTCAAAGTTTTGACCCAGATATACTTGGCGTACCATTTCGTCTTCAGCTAAATCTTCAGGTATTCCTGCCTTTAAAATGCCACCTTCAAACATAAGATAAGAACGCTCTGTTATCGCCAAGGTTTCTTGAACATTATGATCAGTAATTAATATACCAATATTTTTATTTTTCAATTGAGCCACAATACGTTGAATATCTTCCACAGCTACTGGGTCAACACCCGCAAATGGTTCGTCTAATAAAATAAATTTTGGGTCTGTAGCTAAAGCTCTAGCGATTTCTGTTCTTCGGCGCTCACCACCAGATAGTAAGTCACCTCTGTTCTTACGAATATGTCCTAATCCGAACTCATCAATGAGCGACTCCATTTTCATGTGTTGCTCTTTTTTTGAAAGATTAGTGGTTTGTAGAACGCTCAATATATTTTTTTCGATACTAAGTTTTCTAAAAACCGAAGCTTCTTGTGCTAAATAACCAATTCCGTTCTGTGCTCTTTTGTACATAGGAAAATCAGTGATTTCCATATCATCCAAGAAAATATGACCGCCATTGGGTTTTATAAGTCCTACAATCATATAAAAAGAAGTGGTCTTACCCGCACCATTGGGTCCAAGTAACCCGACAATTTCACCTTGGTTTACCTCAAGAGAAATACCTTTTACTACTTTTCGCCCTCGATAGGCTTTCATTATGTTTTCAGCACGTAACTTCATAAGTGACTAAAACTAAACATAATCCTATTCAGAAGGATATGCTTTGTGATTTTTTTAATGCTTTATATCTTCTAATTCTTCCCAATATTCATAAGCTTTTCTCAGATGAGGAATTACAATAGTGCCTCCAATTAAAGTGGCAACACTCAAGGTTTCCATTACCTCTTCTTTTGACGCACCGCTATCCATTGAGCTTTCAAGATGATATTTAACACAATCATCGCATCGCATAACGGTAGAGGCTACCAAACCCAATAATTCTTTAGTTTTTACATCTAAAGCACCAGGTAAAAAGGCATTGGTGTCAAGGTTAAATATTCGCTTAATAACTTTATTGTTTTCGGCGAGTAATTTGTCGTTCATTTTAACCCGGTAGGTATTGAACTCTTCAACTTTATTTGGCATATTTTGCTTCTCTTTTTGCATCACGTTTGATGACTAATTTTGATATATAAATACTTACTTGGTATAAAATTAGTACAGGTATAGATACTACAATCTGGCTTGCAACATCTGGCGGTGTTATAACTGCAGAAAGTATCAGTACCACAACTAAGGCAATCTTTCTATATTTTTTAAGAATCTCAGGAGTTACCAATCCAACTTTAGTTAAAAAGTAGATGATAATTGGGAGTTCAAACATTATTCCACATGCAATTACGGATGCTCTCACTGTGGCAATGAAAGAATCAATATCTATCTCATTTAAAACCTCTTTACTTACCTGATAAGTACCTAAAAAATTAATGGATAAAGGTGCAACTACATAATAACCAAAAAGCACACCTAAGAAAAATAGGGCAGAGGCAACTAAAATAAATCCTCTAGAATGTTTGCGTTCTTTTTTGTGTAAACCAGGGCTTATAAAACGCCATACTTCCCAAAGAACATATGGAAAAGATACAATGAAGCCTGCCCAAATTGAAGTCCAAATATGAGCGGAGAACTGCCCAGCCATTTTTCTACTTTGAATTGTAAAGGGTAACGAATCGCCGCAAAACTCAGAAGTAATACCAAAAAAAGTGGCTATTTTACAAAAGAATTGATAGGTCGGAAAATTCATTTTTTTTGGACCAAAAATGACTGTGTCAAAAATGAATTCTTTCATCACAAAAGCCGCACATCCAACAATGACAATTGCTATTACCGAACGAATCAAATGCCATCTAAGTTCTTCTAAATGGTCCAAAAAGGACATTTCTTCTTGATTTTTAGTTGCCTCTGCCATTATATAATACCTTCATTTATAAGATTATGAATGTGAATGACGCCCAAATAATCGTTTTCGTCTAAGACCAACAATTGTGAAATGCCTTGTTCTTGCATTATCTCAAGTGCCTTAATTGCTAAAATATTAGGGCTGACATGCTTAGGGTTAGAAGTCATAATATCCTTAGCTGTAAGTCCGCCTATATTCTCATGCTTATTGAGCATGCGTCTAATATCGCCATCTGTAACAATTCCGACCACCTGGTCATTTTCAAGTACAGCTGTTACACCGAGCATCTTTTTTGAAATCTCGACGATGACTTCTTTTACTTTAGAATCAATTAAGACTGCAGGCTTCTGATTGTTTTCTACGATATCAGCAACCCGCAGATATAGTTTTTTACCTAATGCTCCACCAGGATGATATTTGGCGAAATCAGAGCTACTAAAACCTTTTAATTTTAGTAAACAAATAGCCAAGGCGTCACCAATAACAAGTTGCGCTGTGGTACTTGTGGTAGGAGCAAGATTGTTGGGGCAGGCCTCTTTTTTGATATATGTGTTTAAAGTAAAATCTGATTGTTTAGAAAGTATAGAATCCATTGTTCCGGTGATGCCTATTAATTTGTTGCCACCTCTTTTGATTAAAGGAATCAACATTTTAATTTCTTCAGTATTACCGCTCTTTGAAATACAAATAACAACATCGTCTTTTTGAACAGTACCTAAATCACCGTGAATGGCGTCAGCTGCATGCATAAATATGGCTGGAGTACCAGTAGAATTAAAGGTGGCAACAATTTTTGAAGCAATTAGGGCGCTCTTGCCAACACCAGATATAACTACCCTACCTTTTGATTTGAGAATACAGTTAACTGCATTTTCAAAATTACTGTCGAGCAGCGTTACAAGGTTTTTAATTGCATCACTCTCATTTTCGATAGTTTGTTTGGCGATGTCAATAATTGAGTTTACAGGCTTCAAAGTAATATTGATATTTTGAGTTGCATTCCTAAAAGAATGTCTTATCTTTAAGATTACAAAATTAAACAAACGTAATCGTAATTATTGATTATTTGATATAAAAAGGGTGCTATCATAAACACTAACACTGACCCTTTTCTTCAAAGAAAACGTATAGCACCGGTATATTAGTTTTATTAATGGAATACCAAAAATTGGTTCGACTGTAATGGATTTGCATGCTGCATTAAAAAAATACTTTGGGTTTACAAAATTCAAAGGGCTGCAAGAAGATGTCATCACAAACGTATTGGCTGGTAATGACGCTTTTGTTATTATGCCAACAGGTGGTGGTAAATCTCTTTGTTATCAATTGCCGGCTATTATGCAAGAGGGCACTGCGATAGTAGTTTCCCCTTTAATAGCCTTAATGAAAAATCAAGTAGATGCTATTCGTGGCGTCTCATCAGAACATGGCATTGCTCATGTTTTAAATTCTTCTTTAAATAAAACAGAGGTTAAACAGGTGATGGAAGATATTACCAATGGAGTAACAAAATTGTTATATGTAGCACCTGAGTCATTAACTAAGGAAGATTATATTAATTTTTTACAAACCGTAAAGCTTTCTTTTGTTGCTGTTGATGAGGCTCATTGTATTTCTGAATGGGGTCATGATTTTAGACCAGAATACCGGAATTTAAAAAGTATTATTGGTAGACTAGATGATAATATTCCCATTATTGGATTGACCGCTACGGCTACCCCAAAAGTACAAGAAGATATTATCAAGAATTTAGGTATGAGTGATGCCAAGGTTTTCAAAGCATCTTTCAATAGACCTAATCTTTTCTATGAAGTACGTCCTAAGACTATTAATGTTGATGCAGATATCATTCGTTTTGTCAAACAAAACCAAGGAAAATCTGGTATTATATATTGTTTAAGTAGAAAACGAGTTGAAGAACTTGCGCAAGTTCTTCAAGTTAATGGTGTTAGTGCTGTTCCTTATCATGCTGGGTTTGATGCAAAGACTAGATCAAAATATCAAGATATGTTCTTGATGGAAGATGTTGATGTTGTGGTTGCTACTATTGCATTTGGAATGGGTATAGACAAGCCTGATGTACGTTTTGTTGTACATCATGATATTCCTAAAAGTATCGAAAGTTATTACCAAGAAACGGGTCGAGCCGGCCGGGATGGGGGAGAAGGTCATTGTTTAGCCTATTACTCATACAAGGATGTTGAAAAACTTGAAAAGTTTATGTCTGGGAAACCTGTGGCTGAACAAGAAGTTGGTAATGCACTCTTGCAAGAAATTGTAGCCTATGCCGAAACCTCAATGTCTAGAAGAAAATTTATTCTTCATTATTTTGGGGAAGAGTTTGATGCAGTAAAAGGCGAAGGCGCGGAGATGGATGATAATGCAAGAAATCCCAAACCTAAAGAAGAGGCTAAAGAAGATGTCGTTAAACTCTTGAAAGTAGTTAAAGGGACCATGGAAAAGTTCAAAACTAAAGAGATTGTAAAAGCTTTAGTTGGTCAAACCAATGCCTTGATCACCTCACACAAAACAAATGAAAAAGACTTTTTTGGTATTGGTGATGATAAAGAAGAACCATTTTGGATGGCTTTAACTAGACAAGTTCTAGTCGCTGGTCTCTTAAAAAAAGAGATTGAACAATATGGTGTATTACATGTTACAAAAATGGGTCATGCATATTTAGATAGCCCTAAGTCTTTTATGATGACAAAAGATCATGTCTACAGTCCAGAGAATGATGATGCTATAGTCACGGCTGCAAAATCTGCTGGTGGCGTAGCGGATGAAAAATTACTTAGACTACTCAAAGATTTAAGAAAGAAGGAATCTAAAAAGAATGATGTACCGCCATTTGTCGTTTTTCAGGATCCATCTTTAGATGATATGTCTTTGAAGTATCCTATCTCTATGGAAGAGTTATTAAATATTCATGGGGTTGGAGAGGGCAAGGCAAAAAAGTATGGAAAGCCTTTCATAGCCTTGATTAATAGCTATGTAGAAGAACATGATATTGTTCGCCCTGATGATTTAGTAGTTAAAAGTACTGGTGCTAATTCTGCTCTTAAATTATATATAATTCAAAATGTAGATAGAAAGTTGCCTTTAGAAGATATCGCTGCTGCTAAAGGTTTAGAAATACCGCAATTAATTAAAGAAATGGAGCAAATTGTCTTTAGTGGTACCAAGCTTAATTTAGCGTATTGGGTAGATGAACTTTTAGACGAAGATCAACAAGAAGAGATTCATGACTATTTCTTGGAAGCAGAATCAGATTCAATTGATGAAGCAGTTTCTGAGTTTGACGGTGAATATGAAGAAGATGATCTTAGAATTTACCGCTTAAAGTTTATGAGCGAAGTTGCAAATTAAAAAAGGACTGACGTTAAAAGTCAGCCCTTTTTTAGAAATTATTAAATTCTCCATTTGAAGCTATATAGGCAATTATTGCGCCAAAATAAATTATTACAACTACTAAATAAATTAAGGCAATAGCGAGACCTATATATGAAAGTATTCTTCCTGTTTTAACATTACTAAAATCATTATACTGTTCTGGCTGTTCTAAATATAATTTTTCAGCCGATTTTGCTTTTACTAATCCGATAATCGCGAAAACAATTCCGAATGGACCGCAGCACAATACTGTGCCCACTATGGAAATAATTCCCATGGTGAGCACTGTAATTGCTCCTGGTAAAGGTTGTTGATTCATACTAATATTTATTGTTCACCATATTGCTCCATGGCTTGGCCATAAGCTTCTTTAAATTCTTCTATAAATTGACCTAAACCACCCGCATTGAAAATAATATAAATCCATCGTATAATCATAAGCACGCTCAATGCCAAGGCAATTATATTAATAATCTTTGCCGTCTTAATCTGGCTAAAATTATCATATTCTTCTGGCGCTCCTTTGAAAAGCTTTTCAGATTTTAATGCTAATTTTAACCCTATTCCAGAAGAAATAGCTCCTAGAATACCGGTACAGCAGCATAAAAATCCAAAAATTCCGAGTACAATAGAAAGCACGCCATTAGGTAATTTTTTTTGTTCCATAATTAAAATTTGTTAGTGTATTAGTTTTATGAAAAAGTTGATTAATATTAATGCAACACTTGAAATACTTAGTCCCATTATCATTTGCGTAGCATACTTTAAGCCCATGATTTTATTTAATAGTATAACACATGCAAGTGCAAGCAAAGGATAAATTGCGGGGTACATTTTAAAAGCCGCTATAAACTCACCATTAAGTAAAAGAAGAATTGATCTTTGCAAACCGCACCCTGGACAATCAATACCAAACAATTGTTTGCTAAAACATGGTAACATGTAATCTTTGATTGCTAAAAAATAAATAAGAGTAGCATTGATCATTAAATTCTATCTTAATCTAGCCCAAAATACTATTATTTTTGAATACCATTGATAATCAAATATATTTTTTCGCTAAAAACTAAAAAGTATGTCGAAATTTAAAATAGGAGATAAAGTTGAGGTTTTAGATGAAGCTGCCAAAGGAATGGTGATTGCTATACAAACTGATATCATTACTATTGAAGATGAAGATGGTTTTAAATTAGATTTTACACCTAATCAACTACTACTTTTAGAAGGTGCTTTTGAAGTAAGTAATTTTGAAGTTGCAGAAATCAAAACACAGAAAGAAGAAAAAGCACGAAAGAATTTTACGGTTGTTAAACCAAAAGAACGTTCAGCACCTAGAATGGAAGTTGATTTGCATATTCATCAACTAACAGCTTCAACTCGTGGAATGACTAACTTTGAAATGCTTAATCTTCAATTGGATACTGCAAAAAGACAATTAGAATTCGCTATGAAAAAACGAATTCAAAAAGTAGTTTTTATTCATGGTGTTGGTGAAGGTGTTTTAAAAGAAGAATTGAAATATCTTTTTAATCGATATGAAAACATAAAACACTATGATGCTGAATACCAAAAGTATGGTTTAGGAGCAACGGAGGTATATATTTTTCAAAACAGTTAATTCGCTGGCACCGCAGTAGTCACTTCCCCAAACTCATTAATTGTCTGATCAGTAATTCTTTCACCAATACTACTAACTAACGAAATTCCGCTAAGTTCAATAGTATGAGTGAATAAAGTTGAATCGGCATTCATTACTGTATTGATAATGACCATTCCATCTTCGGCTTCAATTTCTTCAATAACTGTTGGAGACACTGGTGGAAAATCATCACAGAAATAGTCATCAGTTACGCTTTCAGAAAAAATACGATACGTAATTTGAGATTGACTTGGTATTAAACTTGAATCCCTTACAGTTTCCGTTCCAATTTCGCCATTATTTAAAACTCCACTCTCTAAAGTCAAAATTAAAGCTTCATCATCATTTATCTTAAATAGCAGATTACTTGAAGTTGCAATAGGGTCATCACAAAAATCAATAACAACACTATCAAAATCTAAAGTTTCGATTTGCAAGTCTCCATCGTCACAAGAAATTAATGTGAGTAGACATCCTAAAAAAAGAGCTCTTTTCATGAATTCAAATTTACATGAATTCCTGTTGAATATCCTATTTGGTCCAACTGAATTTGGAAGAAATTAACTTAATATTACCTATTTTTACCAAATTCTAAAATGATGAAATAGTAATGCAAAAGGTATACTTAGACAACGCCGCAACAACCCAGGTCCGTGATGAGGTAATCACAAAAATGCAACAGGCCTTGGGTGAATTTTATGGCAATCCTTCCTCTACTCATAGTTTTGGACGTTCTGCCAAAACGGCTATTGAAAAAGCAAGAAAGACTATTGCAAAGTATTTGAATGCTCACCCTGCTGAAATAATTTTTACTTCTGGTGGAACCGAAGCTGATAATATGATTTTGCGTTGCGCAGTTCGTGATTTAGGTGTAAAAACAATAATTACTTCAAAGATTGAGCATCATGCAGTTTTGCATACTGCCCAAGAATTGGAAAAAGAATATGGTATAACATTGCTTTTTGTTGATTTAGATGAATCAGGGAACCCTGATATTACCCATCTAAAAAAACTGTTAGGTCATAATGATTCAAAAAAGCTGGTAAGTTTAATGCATGTAAATAATGAGTTGGGTAACATCATTGATGTAAACCTAATTGCTCAATTATGCAAAGATGCTGGGGCGTTGTTTCATTCTGATACAGTGCAGTCTGTTGGTCATTTTAATTGGGATTTGGCAGAAAACCCTATTGATTTTTTAACCGCAGCTGCTCATAAGTTTCATGGTCCAAAGGGAATAGGTTTTGCCTTTGTTAGAAGAAATTCTGGTTTAAAGCCTTTAATTGTAGGTGGTTCTCAAGAACGTGGTTTTAGAGCGGGTACAGAGCCTTTTCATAACATCGTTGGCTTAGAAGAAGCTTTTATAGCTTCTTACGAGAATTTAGAAGTAGAAAAGAAGTTTGTATCAGACCTTAAAAAGTATTTCGTTGAGAAAATTAAAAATGAAATTCCTGAAGTAGAATTCAATGGTCTTTCAGGAGATTTGGATAAAAGCACCTACACTTTGACTAATGTTCGTTTACCATTTGACGCTCAAAAATCATTGATGTTACTTTTTCATTTAGATTTAAAAGGTATAGCTTGTTCTAAAGGGAGTGCTTGCCAGTCAGGTAGTGCAAAAGGATCTCATGTTCTTTCTGAAATCTTAAGTGATGAAGAATTGTCTAAGCCCTCATTGAGGTTCTCATTTTCTAAATACAACACTAAAGAAGAACTTGATTACACGATTCAGGTATTAAAAGAATTTGCTGAAAATTAGATTAACCTCTTTTTTTCTTCCTTTTCTTTTCCTTATCATAGGGAAACTTTTTTGAAGCAAGTTTCATCATTTTATCAATAAGTTCCGAGGTATTTTTGCCGGTCTTTTTGTTGATTTGCTTTTCATACTTCCAAAGAAGTTTACCTGATGTGCCATCACTTATTTTAATACCTATTCTACCGTAATCTGAACTACCATTAAAATAATCTAAAAAGTTGAAGTCTGTAGGAACGCCTTTAGATAATAAAATGTTCAAATCAAGATTTCCACTTATTATTCCATCTACGTTCAAAATTTCTGAAAGCTGTTTAACGGTATAAATATCAATATTCTCGTAGGTAATATTATTTTGTGCTAAAAGAGCGTTTGTGTCATCAATATTTTGAAATTCAACATTGAATTTTTTTCTCTTTTTTCTTTTAGAGAAATAAGTTTCTAAAGCGTCTTGAACGGCATTTCCTTCTCGTTTTGCTAGTTGCTTTAACTCGTCTTTAGAAATTTTTTGCTCAAGCTCTAGTTTTGCTAGAAATGGAATAATTGCTAAAATTTCATGGTCCTCACTCAGTTCATCAAAACGATTGCTTTCATAAATATTTTTTTGGGCATGCATTATCAAGCCACTTAGAACAAAAAGTACGAAAACCAGTTTTTTTAAAATCATATTTAAAACCTTGAACTCAATTTAAGATTTAAGATGCGAGAGGTCAAAAAATTTGGTATTGCAAATTGTTGTTGCGTATCAACATCTCTTACCCATGTATTAGTTATTGAATTTTGATTATTGAATAAATTGAAAATTTCAAAACCAACATTCAACTCTTTAAACTTATGCAGCCAATGACCTTTAGGGTGCTTATTAGTTCTATCTGCAAAAATATATGAAATTCCAAGATCAGCACGTCTGTAATCTCTTAATCTATTCTGAAATTCATAGGGATCTTCATTATTTGGTGAACCTCCTGGCACGCCGGTATTATATACTAGGTTTAGATATAACTTTAAATTAGGGATAGTGGGCATATAATCTTGGAATAAAAGCCCAAATTTTAATCGTTGGTCGGTAGGTCTTGAAATGTAACCTCGATTATCTATGTTTTCTTCCGTTCTTAAATAGCCCAAACTTACCCAAGATTCAGCACCTGGCACAAAAGCACCATTGAGTCTAAAATCAAATCCATAGGCAAAAGCTTTAGCATTGTTATTTGCGCTGTAACGCACACGCACATCTTCGATAGTATAGGTGTTTACATCATTCAACTTTTTGTAATAGGCCTCGCTTACCAGTTTAAAAGGTCTATTCCATAAATTAAAGCTGTATTCATTACCTAAAACAAGATGAATTGATTTCTGAGCTTTTACCTGCGCATTTATATTACCATTTAGGTCTCGTAGTTCTCGATAAAAAGGAGGTTGTTGATAACTGCCAATTGCAAAACGGAAGAACATGTCTTTTTCCCAATCTGGTTTGATGCCAAATTGTACTCTAGGACTAACTAAAAACTGAACATTACTTTCAATATTTTCACCACTTAATCTCCAGTATTGCGCCCTTATACCTAGGTTATAATAAATGTTGTTATTTCCTATTTTTGTTCGGTTATCAAATTGAGTGTAAGCAGATACTCTATTAGTTTTTATAAAATTGGTAGCTCGAACACTTTCAAATGGGATGATATCTTCTTCAAAGGGTTCCTCAGGTTGATTGTTAATGAGATTAGCATTAGGTGGTCGAATAAAGAATCCAGCGGAATCAATAAATTCTGATTCTCGAAGCTGATCTCTAAAATCTTCATGTGCGAATTTAATTCCCCATTCTAATGATTTTGATTCCTTTTTGATAACACCTTTATGGGCAAGATTGAAAATAAGGGCGTCTAGTTGATTTCTTGCCCTATTTTGTTGGGCTCCAATTCCTCTAGAATCAATAACATCACCCAAATTTTCACTTCCTAAATTGGTGTCTACTGACCCTAATTCATAGGTGGCAATGATATCTGAAAACTCTTCTTCAGTTGTATGATATAAAGAACTTATGAATTCTAATTTAGTGACATCATTTAAAAAGTAATCTGCTTTGATGGCCCCTAGGGCCGTTTGATATTTGTTCTTTTCTTGTCCTTCATAAAAAACTAACAAAGCTCTAGGCTCAGCAATAGTTCCAAAATTAGTTTGTCTATTTAATGGTTCATTTTGATAATCATTAACCGAAAGATTACCTAAAAAGTTAATCCTAAACTTACTTGATAGGCGATAAGTCAGATATGTTTGAGCATCAATAAAAGTGGGATTTACATTGGTTTGCGTTTGCTGACTATTGATAAAGAGTGCGTTGTTTCTATAACGTATACCGGTAATGCTTGAAAAGTTATTATTCTTGGATGCCGTTTCGAGGGTTAACCCACCACCTAAAAGGCTAGCTTCTGCTTGCAGTGCGAAAGAGTTCGGAATTTTATAAGTAATGTCAAGTACTGAAGATAATTTGTCTCCGTATTTTGATTGAAAACCACCAGCAGAAAACTCTAAATTTTCAATCATACTGCTATTGATGAAACTAAAACCTTCTTGTTGAGCTGAACGCACTAAAAAAGGACGGTAGACTTCAATACCGTTCACATAAACTAAATTTTCATCAAAATTTCCGCCTCGGACATTATATTGAGTACTAAGTTCATTACTAAATGATACGCCAGGGAGTAATTTAAGAAGATTTTCTGCTCCAGCATTAGCACCAGGAATTCGTCTTATAAGTTCAGGAGAAACGGTTATAACACCCGTGATGCTCTTTTTTCCGGTTGGAGAAACTTCAACCCCGGCTATTTGAATTGCTCCAACTTTCATTACAGGATTAAACTCAAAAGTTTCATTTGTGTTTAGAATTATATCTTCTAAAACAATGTTATTATGACCAATATGCGAGAAAGTGATTGTATTCTTGGTGTCAGCTGTAATTTGCAGTAAATACGTTCCGTCACTTTTTGTAGTAGTTCCTGAGGTTTTAGAACTGATGTTAACATTCTCAAGGGGTAGGTTGTTTTCATCTAAAACGATTCCAGTTATAGAAGCAGTTTGCGAAAACATGGTGAAAACACCAAAGAAAAGCAAGACATAAAACAATGGTTTTGCTTTGTTCAAAATATTATTTTCTAAAGAAGGTCTGTTCAAAGGTAGTCGAATTACCAACATTATCGGTAACTACGACTTTAAGATCACATTGCGTTTCATTTTCAATTTTATCATCAAAATTATAGGTGATTGTATTGGTTTTAGGTTCATATTCCATCAAAACCCAGTTACCATTAATGGTCGCAGAATAAGTATTTATCCCACTTAAATCATCTGTAATTTTTAGGCTAAGGTACCTGTAATTGCTCAACCATTCTTTAGGCTTGAAGTTTTTTGGTCTTATTTTGGGGGCAACAGTGTCTTTGGCCATAGTGTAAGAACCCAATGTTTTTGTTCTTGTTGTAAAAGTATTTCCTCGTTTGTATGTTTTATTATGCCGTAAATTTCCTTTGTCATCAATTCTAGCGATGAACAACCGTTTATGTTCTTCTTTTGGAAATTTATCAGTATCAAAAGTGATTGTAAAATTACGATGCACAGCAACTGTATTATTATGAATAGTGACTGTATCTGCTCCTTTTTCTAAATCAATAAAAAAATCGTTGTAAAAAGTACTTGGCGGAAAATAGACTTTGGCCGCATCTAGATCATAACTATTAGGTTTATTCGCTAGAATATAATTATCTGTTTTAAGAATCTTCTTTTCTCTTTTTAAACTTTCTTTCTTGCCTTCTACTGGAATTACAACAGTAATGGTATTATTCATGATATCAGCAATTTCAAGAACAACCTTATAATCGAATCCCTCTTGAACTAAAATTTTTCCATCAAGATATAAAGACTCATAAATATTGAGTTTATTGGTTTCATCTTTGAAGCATTTCTGAATACGTTGTTTGAACTTTCCAAAATGGGCATAATCAATTAAAGTGTTTATATAACGAGTTTCTCCAAATGAGAAGGTTTCAAATTTATATTTAGAGTGTACTTTTCCATTCACAGTTTGTTTGACAGAGTAAACACCATTCTTGTTTTCAGCCATATCTTGACGGTCAAAACCATTGAAACCAAAACCAATTGTGCCTAGCGCCGTAACTTTATCTGCTAAAAATGTACCATCACTTTGTTTTGTGAAATTAAGCTGAATCTTATTAGCGTTTTGGTTTATTTGAGCATTTTCTGAAAGCGGATAACCGAACAAGCCTACTAAAGTTGGATTGGTTGCATCTCTGACTTCATAGCCATAAAAAAGTGGATTTGTAGGTTTTTCTGTTACACTACTACGTATTTCAAAATGTAAATGTGGTCCAGATGAACCCCCGGTGTTACCGGAGTAGGCAATCACAGCTTCTTTTTTCACTTCTAGTTCTCCATAATCTGGAAAAACCTCAACTTGATAAGATTTTTTGCGGTATTGCTCTTTCTTTATATAAGCTTCTATTTCTGGACTAAACTTTTGAAGATGTGCATAAACTGAATTGTATCCATTGGGGTGAGCTACATATATTGCTTTTCCATAGCCCCAATGAGAAATTTTGATTCTAGTAACTGTGCCATCTGCAATACTATAGACAGGAAGACCTTGACGTCTTTGAGTTTTGATATCAATACCTGCATGAAAATGATTTGAACGTAATTCGCCAAAAGTCCCTGCCAAAACAAGAGGAATATCCAGAGGATTGGCAAATACGTTTTTAGGGTATTTATCTTGTGAATTAACTATTGTTAGGGCAATAAAGAACACGCTAAAAAGGGGTAAACGCATAGTAGAAAAGAAATTTCTACTAAAGTAGGAAATAGTGTTCAATCTTTAAAAAAGGAAATTTCTACCCTTAGATTAACTCACTTAAATGACCATAACATTAAATGATAAAAGTATTGCTAGGTTGACTAAGGTTGGTTAACTTTGTGAGATACGCATTGCGATTTGCACATGGGCGAACTGGTTGAAATTGTTGATTCTTTAGAAAATAAGGTAAGTAAACTTTTGCACAAGCTTGAGTTACTTCAGCAGTCAAATATTAAACTTCAAGAGGAGTTGATAGCTGCCAAAGAGAAAAAACAAAAGACTGAAAGTGCTATGGTGGATTGGGAAGAAAAATATAATTCCTTGAAACTCGCAAGTTCAATGTTAGGCAGTAACACAAATAAAACAGAAGCAAAGCTTAAAATAAATACACTAATTAGAGAGTTGGACAGTTGTATTGCCCAATTAGCGGAATAGTGAACTATAGCATATGGAGGAAAAGCTCAAAATCAAGCTTTCTATAGCAGACAGGGTCTATCCTTTAACGATTGATCCTAAGCAAGAAGAAGGGTTGCGAAAAGCCGCTAAGAATATTGACCACTTAGCGAAGAAATTTGAGCAAAACTATGCAGTACGTGATAAGCAAGATGTTCTTGCGATGTGCGCATTGCAGTTTGCCTCTAAAATTGAGCAAAGCGGAATTAACGAATCTGAGAATACAAAAACGGCAAAAGAGCGATTGATTGCACTTGACGATTTAATTCACAGTAAATTAGGGTCATAATAAGTTCTTTAAAATAATTTTACTGCCCACATCGGTATTTACTTTTTGACAAACTCAACGTTATTACATTTTAAAAAGGGTGAGTTTAAGTTGTAAAAGCAGGCCCTACTCGTATAGGGATTCTTGAGCAGCTTGTTAGCCCTAAACCTGTTATTAGGAGTTTGTACAAAACTTCATGCCATGTGGGCTTTTTTTTTAACCAAACGTAACACAATGGATAGTACCACAATAATTATCATAGCAGCATTAGTTGGACTAGTAATTGGCTTTATTATTGCCAAAGTATTAGAGAAAGGAAAAGCTGCAAAAACCATTACTAATGCCAAAAAAGAGGCATCTAGTATAATTAGACAAGCTAAAAAAGAAGGAGAGAATATAAAGAAGGATAAAATTTTTCAGGCAAAAGAGAAGTTTTTAGAATTAAAAGCTGAGCATGAAAAAGTTATAATTAATAAAGACAAGAAAATAGCCGAAGCTGAAAAGCGAACTAGAGATAAAGAGTCACAGATTAGTAGCGAGCTCGCTAAAGGAAAAAGACTTAAGGAACAATTAGATACACAAATCAAGGAAGTTAATTACAAAGGCGAAATTCTAGATAAGAAACAAGCTGAGGTAGAAAAACTTCATAAAAGTCAAGTACAACAACTCGAAGTAATATCTGGATTATCAGCTGATGATGCAAAAAGCCAGTTGATGGAGTCTTTAAAGGCCACCGCAAAGACTGATGCAATGGCTTATCTTCAAACAACTTTAGAAGAAGCTAAACTTACAGCTCAACAAGAGGCTCGCAAAATTGTAATTAATACGATACAACGTATTGGTACAGAAGAAGCTGTTGAAAATTGTGTTTCCGTTTTCAATTTAGAATCAGATGATGTTAAAGGTAGGATCATTGGTCGTGAAGGTCGAAACATTCGAGCAATTGAAGCGGCCACAGGAGTTGAGATTATAGTTGATGATACTCCAGAAGCAATTATACTTTCATGTTTTGATTCTGTCAGAAGAGAAGTCGCAAGATTATCATTACACCGTTTAGTAACCGATGGCCGCATACACCCGGCACGAATCGAAGAGATAGTAAAGAAAACTGAAAAGCAGATTAACGAGGAGATAGTTGAAATAGGAAAACGAACAGTTATTGATTTAGGTATTCATGGGTTACACCCAGAATTGATAAAAGCTGTTGGTAGAATGAAGTACCGCTCTTCATACGGTCAAAATTTATTACAACACTCGCGTGAAGTGGCTAAGCTATGTGGTGTGATGGCTGCAGAATTAGGTATAAACCCGAAACTAGCAAAAAGAGCTGGATTACTTCATGATATTGGTAAAGTTCCAAATACAGAGGTTGAGGTAGAAACTCCACATGCTATTTTAGGTATGCAATGGGCAGAAAAGTTTGGAGAGAAGAAAGATGTTTGTAATGCTATTGGTGCGCACCACGATGAAATTGAAATGACAACATTAATATCGCCTATTGTTCAAGTCTGTGATGCTATTAGCGGTGCGAGGCCTGGTGCAAGACGTCAAGTTTTGGATTCTTATATTCAACGTTTAAAAGATTTAGAAGACGTTGCTTTCGGGTTCAATGGAGTTCAAAAGGCCTATGCAATTCAGGCGGGTCGCGAACTTAGAGTGATTGTCGAAAGTGAAAAAGTTAATGATGATAAGGCTGCAGAACTTTCTTTTGAAATTTCTCAGAAAATTCAAACTGATATGACCTATCCTGGTCAAGTTAAGGTTACAGTTATCCGTGAGACTAGAGCGGTGAATGTGGCCAAATAAAATTCAATTAATATAATAGATAGAGTAGTTCGAATCTTTAAAAAAGAGTTTGAACTACTCTTCCTCTGAATTATCTTTTTCAGCTTCAGCCTCTTTATTGAGGTTATTTTCCATGATGTTAAGGTTCTTTAGTTTTGCTTTCCAACTTTCTAAAGAATCTTTGTGTCTGTTGATGTTTTTAATAACATCTTTTACTAATGGATTATCCTCTGAAGCATTCGAGAAGAACTGTAGATTATTTTCTAATTGACGAATTTCACTTTTACTTTCGTCTATTTTACGACGAATAAATGTTCTTTCGTTATTGATTGCATAATCATTATCAGAATTAGCAAGTTGTTTTATCTTATCACCATATCTAAGTAGTTCAGACTCTTGTTTTGAGATATCGAGTTTCTTAAAAAGAGCATCAATAATTTTATTGAATTTACCGTTAATATGTTTTTTGTTATAAGGAAGACGGCCATAGGTTTTCCACTCTGATATAAATTCTTTGATGGAAGCTAAATCTTTTTTCTTGTCACCTGAAAGTTGAAAAACTTTCAATCGGTCTAAGCAGGCATTCTTTTTTTCAAAATTGGCAAACTCTTCTTTTTGTGCTTCGTTCTTTTCTGAATGTAATTTATTAAAATAGTGGTTACAGGCATCTTTAAACTCGTTCCAGATTTTATCTGAATATTTTCTAGGTACATGACCTATTTTCTTCCACTCACTCTGAATACGTTTAAATTCTGGGGTTGCTGTCGTTTGGTCATCACTATCTTTTAACGCTATGGCTAATTTGAGTAATGCACGTTTTTTCTCAAGATTGTCGTGTTGTTCTTTCTTTAAACCTTTGTAAAAGCCATTCTTTCCGCGATTGAAAGCTCTAACAGCACCTTTAAAAGCCGACCAGGTTGCCTCATTTACCTTTTGAGGAACTTTACCAGCTTTAAAGAAAGATTCTCTTAGTGCCTCTACCTCTTTAATTTGATTTTGAATTCCTTTATGGTTATTTGAAACTTTTTCCGCGATACTATTTATAGCTTCAATAATTTCATTCTTTTTAACCAAGTTCTCTTCATAAGAAGCCTCTAACTCGTTAAAGTAATCTTGTCTTCTTGCATGAATAGCTTTAGTAGCATTACTAAAACGTTCCCAAATTTCTTCTCGTTTTTCTTTCGCTACTGGTCCGATATCTTCTTTCCAAACCTTATGCAAGGTTTGAAGTTCTCTAAAAGCTTTGCCGAGGTCTGGTTCGTTTTGAAGACCTTCCGCCCGTTCAACCAATTTCAGTTTCTCATCTAGATTGTGTTTAAAATCTAAATCACGTAGTTCTCGATTTAAATGGAGGAAGTCATAAAAAATCTCGATATGATGGTGGTAGGTGCGCCATACATCATTATAATTATTTCTAGGAACAGGTCCGGCGTTTCGCCATTGTTCCTGAATAGTTTTAAAGTTTTTATAGGTAGTATTAATGTCTTCTTCAACATTAACTAGTCCCTTCAATTCTTCAATAATTTGAAGACGATTTTCAAGATTTTGTTTTAAACTTTTTTCAAGGTTTTTATAGTACTGATTTCGTTTTTCACGAAACTCTCCATAAACTTCGTTGAATTGTCTTTTAGTAACGGAATTATATCTAAAATCGATTTCGTTACCGCCATTAGTAACAAACTCTTCCTTTTTTTGTTCTAAAAATTCTTGGAACTTAAGGTCAAACTCATGCTTGATATCATTAACATGTTTATTTATAGCTTGTACCTTCTCGTTCTTTACCAAACGTTGCAACTCGCCTACTAAGTTCTCCATAGACATGGAATGGTAGTCTAGAACAGGAATTTGATGACGCTTTTCATTTTCCGAATCTTCAGCATCCTCAGCGTTTTCTTGATCAATTTCTTCTAATACCTCATCGTTTTTTATCTCTAAAGGCTTTTCTTCAAGGGCATCAGTAGTTGATGATTCAATACGATCTTCAGTAGTAATATCTTTCGCCACTGTATCTTCATTTACAGTGTTTTCGGTATTCTCAGTTTCAGGGGTCGCCTGTTTTTCTTCACCTGCGGTATCTTGCAGTTTGTTTTCTTTTTCGTCCATCACGAGTATTCTTTAAAGTTTTAGATTGATGGCATTTATGGGTAAGTTACTAACTATACCCTGCATTGTCAAAGATAATCTTTATTCTTTTGATGGTGTTTCAACTGGGTTTGGAGTATTGGAATTACAAATTCCAGATTTCCCAGGCTTTTTCTGCCTGTAATTCAAGCATTTTATAACCATTTTGGATTGTAGCTCCTTTTTGTTCGCCCTCTTTTAAAAATGCGGTTTTACTAGGATTGTAAATAAGGTCAAATAATAAATGATTTGATGTTAACAAGTGATAAGGTATATTGGGCTTTTCTTTAATATTTGGATGGGTCCCAACTGGACTGCAATTCACTATAATTTTATATTCATTACAAACAGATTCATCCAAGTCGTTATAATTAAACTGTGTTCGCGAAGGGTTTCTTGAGACATAAATATAGTCTATACCGATGGTGTCAAAAACATAAGCAATGGCCTTGGAAGCTCCGCCCGTACCAAGTATTAATGCTTTTTTATGATGCTTTCTGATATTTGGCGTTATTGATTTTTTAAAGCCGTAGGCATCAGTATTAAAACCTTTTAATCCGTTTTTGGTAAATTTAATAGTATTGACGGCTCCAATAGTTTTAGCTTCTTGATCTAAATCATCTAAATAAGGAATTACCAGCTCCTTATAAGGTATGGTAACGTTGAGGCCTTTTATATTTTTTTGATTTGGTAATTCTTTGAAATTTGATATGTTGGGTAAATCAAAGTTTTCATATGAACAATTTGATAAGCTAAGCTTATCGAACTTTTCTGAAAAATAACCTTGTGAAAAGGAATAGGAAATGTCTTTACCTACTAGTCCGAACCTGTTCTCTTTCTTTTCTGTTTTTTCCATACCAATCTAAACTCAACAATACGAAGATGCCAAAAATAATGAAGAAAATAGCACCCCACGTTTCCATTGATGAAACATTTGGCCAATATCGCTCGTAGTTCAAAATTATCTTATCTCCATTAGAGTCTAATAGGGTGGCACCGAATTCATTGGTTTTAAAAATAGTTTTTTTCCAGGGCCAGATAACACCTAAAGATCCCGTTATAAATCCAATAATTACGGATGTTGTTATACGCTTGTAATGCTTTAAAACATAGCCTAATAAATGCGATAAAGTTACCAGGCCAGTTGCGGAGCCTAAGGTAAAAACACCTAATATGGTTAAAATTCGAATACGTTCCTCATTTCTATAAAAACTAAAATCACCGTTTAATAACTCAGCAAAAGTATCATATAAGCCGTTTACAGAATCTACTAATAAAAGCACATAATTACCTAAAAGGATTAGGATGAATGAACCTGATAAACCAGGTAGAGTCATACCTGAAACGCTTATCATACCGCAGAAAAATATAAAAATTAGATTATCGTTTTCTTTTGCTGGACTTAAAAAACTTATTGAAATACCGACAATCAAACCAATCAAACCAGTGAAAATTGTTTTTTTATTCCAATGCTGGTAATCCTTTGATATATAGTAAATGGAACCTAATACCATGCCGAAAAAGGCTGCCCAAACAAAAAGTTCTTTTTTCTCTAAAAAATAATCTAACAGACGAGATATACTGAAATAGCTGATAAGCATACCAGTAATCAGAAGCACTAGAAAAGTACCATTTATGTATTGATAAAAGCTTTTAAATCTAGCATTAATAAGTAATCTAAAAGCCTTAGCATTGATTTTTTGGAGGGAGTAAATAAATTCTTCATAAAAGCCACCAACAAATGCAACAATACCTCCAGAAACTCCTGGAACTTTATTGGCTGCACCCATAAAGAGTCCTTTAATGACCAAAAATATTTTATCTGTAAATTTCCTTGGTTGATGCATAGAATATGTTGGCTTCTTCTATTTTTTGGAAGCCACCCTTTCAAGGATAAAAATAAGGGAAAAACCTAGCACCGCTAACATAATGGCTAGCATTAATTGAGGCTCACCCTCAAAGGAAAGTGGAGAAACACTATTTTCGTTTATTGGAATGATTTTATCATCAAAAACCTTTGTTTCTAAAACTTCTTTCCATGGCCATATTTTATTTAGTGAACCAAGAATAAATCCGGTCAAAAGCGCTAATGTAGTGTTCTTATAGTTTTTAAACATCCATTTTAAAAGACGAGCAAAACTCAAAAGACCAAAAATTGCTCCAATAGCTACTGTGGCGACCATTTTGATATCGCGTTCATGAACGGCGTCTAAAATAGTTTTATATGACCCCAATAGCACCAAAATGAAGGCTCCAGAAATTCCAGGAAGTATCATTGCACATACTGCTAAAGCACCTGATAGAAATAGAAAAGGTAGACTATTGACATTTTCATTTGGAGGTAATGTGGTTATAAAGTAAGCAACGGCAGTGCCTATCAGTAGGGCTATAACAGCAATTGCATTCCATTTTTTAATCTCTTTACCTACTAAAAAAATACTTGCAGTTACTAAACCAAAAAAGAATGACCAAAGTAGAATCGGTTCATTTTCAAGCAACCAACTTAAAAATTTGGCAAGAGAAAAGAGGCTGATGAAAATACCAGTAAAAAGTGCTAATAAAAAATTCCCATTTAACTGTTTCCACGCTGTTTTAAATCCTTCTTTTTTTAGGGTTTTAAAGAGTTCTAAGTTGATGTTATTGATTGAAGAAATCAATTCTTCATAAATTCCTGAGATAAATGCTATAGTTCCACCAGATACGCCAGGTACAACATCAGCGGCACCCATTGCTATACCCTTCAACGTAATAAATACGTAGTCTATTAAATTACGACCTGCCATAATGTTTAAGTAACTGTGAGAATTAAGTTGACGCCTTTTTGTTCTTTGAGAAAATATCCTTTACCCATTTTACATTAATAAATTCGGGGAATTTCTTTTTAAAGAAAACAGCTTTTTCTGAATTTAATTGTAGGGCAATACCTAATTTCTCTTTCGCCAAGTCTATTTGATTGGTTTTTAGATACAAACCAGAAAGTAGATAACACATTTCTGCGTTATCGGGATAAAACTCCAATCCTTGTATCAAAACCTGAACTGCAGAATGAAAATCGTTTAGTTTTTGTAGTGCAGCACTCCACTCTTGCCAAGTATCTATTTCGTAATTTCCTAAATCAACGGCTTGTTTAAAAGCAAAGTCTGCCTCGTCCAAATTATTTAGTGCAACAAAGATTTTAGCGCTTTTTTTCCAATAAAGTGCATTTTCACCATCAATATTGATAGCTTTATTGATATATCGCTGCGCCTTAGAAAATTCTTTCTTTTTTGTATAAAACTCAGTAATCGCCAACCAACCCTTATCTAAAAGAGGGTCTTCATGAACTGTGTTGTAGTAATAATATTTAGCTAAATCATCATTACCTAACCTTTCATGACATCTTCCAATTCTTAAATAAGCATGAGAGGTAGGGTCATCAATACTAATTGTTGTTTGATAACTCTCAATGGCTTCATTGTACTTGCCCAATCGTTCTAAAACACGCCCTTTTTCAAAATAGGCACCAAGGAATGATTCATCTGAAATTATAGCAAAATCGAAAGCTGCAAGTGCTTCTAGAAACATTTCTTTGGTGAAATACATTTTGCCTAATTGATGCCATGCAACTTCGCAATATGGGTTTCTTTCTAAATAGTCATTTAAATAAACAATAGCCCCATCAAAATCTTCTAAAAATTCGAAGCAATAGATAACATTATATAAGGATGAATAATCACTTTCATCATATTGTAAGCATTTAACAAAGTTGTCTTTCGCTTTTTCAAAATCATCTAAGAATAAATATTCCATACCTAATAAGGAATAGATATCAAAGCTTTCGTCTGAAATTAGCAATGCTTTATGGAGCATATTAATTGCCCCCTGGTGGTCATCTTGTTTAGATAAAATATTAGCCCTTTGAATAAAAATCTCATCGTTTTTATTGTCGATAGTTTGTAATTCATCAAGTAATTGCTCGGCTTTTTCAAAATCATCTTCAAAAACAAGCACTTCAACACGAAGTAATTTTATTTCAGAAGAATGAGGATGTTGTTGTAAACCAATTTGAATAGCTTTTTTACCTAAGGCAATTTTACCAATATTGAGATAGTGGTGAATAATACTTTCGAAGTCGTCTGCATCAAAGAAGTAGACGTCATCAGTTTTAAGCATTGACTCAAACTTGAGAATTGAGTCATCATTATTTTCGTTAGGTCTTAACGCCATATAAACGTATCGTGTTTTGCTATGGACTTAAAATTAGCCTTTATCTAGTCTAATTTGGGTCCTTGATTTGGGTATGTTATCAACAAATTAGTTAACAGTTGTTGATTGATAACCATTTAAAATTTTGATTATTTGCTCGCATCCTTGTCTAATCTCCTCATTAGAAATAGTCATGGGTGGCGATATTCGAACAGCTTTGGGTTCAAACAATAACCAGAACAAAATAAGTTTTTTCTTGGCTGCAGACAAAACTAAATAGTTAACAATTTCAGTAGTTTCCAACATCAATGCTAGCATTAAACCCTTGCCTCTAATTTCTTTAATTGATGGATGAATTAGTAGACTTCTGAATAGTTTTTCTTTTTCGAGAGTTTCTTTAATATGCTGTTCTTTTAATAGAACTTTTAATGTGGCTAAACATGCTGCAGCTATTACAGGGTTGCCACCAAAGGTTGTAATGTGGCCCAGTTTTGGCTTATCTTTTAAACAAGCCATCATTTGATTTGAAGCTATAAAAGCGCCAACAGGCAGCCCAGATGCCATCCCTTTTCCAATAACCAAAATGTCGGGCGCAATATCATAGTGTTCAAAAGCAAATAGTTTTCCTGTTCTTCCAAAACCGGGTTGTATTTCATCTAGAATGAGTAAGGCACCAACTTCATCGCAGCGTTGACGAATCTTTTGAAGGTAATCATTATTGGGGGTAATAAAACCTGCACCTCCCTGAATTGTCTCTAAAATGACCGCGGCGGTTTCTTTATTTATTTTGGAAATATCATTTTCATTATTAAAATTGATGAAACTAATATCAGGAATCAATGGACGGAAGGCTTTTTTTCTTTCTTCAAACCCCATTACACTCAAACTACCCATTGTGCTACCATGGTAAGCATGTTCAGCTGAAATTATTTGAGAACGGCCAGTCACACGGCGAGCTAATTTTAGTGCTCCCTCGATGGCTTCTGTTCCTGAATTTACCAAATAAGTAGTATCTAACTTTGCTGGTAATAGAGAGGCTAAAAGCTTGGTGTATTCTACCGTAGGCTTTTGCACGTATTCTCCGTAAACCATTACATGCATGTATTTTTGAAGTTGTTCTTCGATTGCTTTTATAACAGCTGGGTGACAGTGTCCAAGACTACAAGCTGAAACACCTGCGACAAAATCTAAATGTGCATTACCATCAATGTCGTAAATATAGCTTCCTTTTGCATGAGATATTTCTAATGCTAAAGGGTGTGGTGTAGTTTGTGCTTGATATTTGAAGAAATCTTCCTTCATTTAGACGCTCCTAAATTATTAGTTACTATTCGTTCTTTTAAGAACTGGTTTTTTGTTTGTTATAGCTTGTGAATTTGGTTTTTGAATTTTAGGAGGGTTGGGTAGTGGAATACCATTTCTTTCTTGCTCTTCGGCATCAATATCAATAGGATTGTCAATACCTCTTATCTTAACTAATTGAATATCATTATCGTCTTCGTCAAAGATTTCTTCTTTTGAATAGATTCTTTCGTCACCTCGCCAAATAAACCCCTTTAACTTACGACCTTCTTCTGGTAAATCTTCTTCAGGAAATATATTACCATCAGGATTTACAAAAAAAGTAATGTCTTCAATATCGCTATTGGCCATCTCTAAACGAATCTTGCTACATATAGTTTTATCAATTCCGATGAGTTCATTATCATCATTATAGAGGTAATAAACGACTTCCGTATTTCTAACTAAATCAATTATTTTTAGCTCATTCTCTATGAATTTCCCATACAGATTTACGCCTTTAGCTTGATTGTAACCAACCTTACCGATAGTGTCTAAAGCAATTATAAAGGCATTTTCAATCACCTTTAAAGAATCTAATTTTTCTGTTTCTAAATCTGAAATAAGGTAAATACTATCACCAGTCATTTGATTATCAACGTTCCAAAGTATCGGTTCAGTAATTAATTTTGTGATTCCTGTTTTTTCCGAAGAGTGTATAGAATCACATTTTCCACTTAAATCTGTCTTATAAAATTTTGCATTTCTGAATGCACGTAATCTTCTATCCTCTGGTGGACCAGTGACCATTAAAGTATCACCATGAATATAGAGTGAATCTTGCTGAACTAGACTAATTGCCACAGCTCTTTTTGTTGCAAAAAGAGAATCTTTTTCTTTGAATACTTCTGCGTAATGAGCCCTGATAACACCATCATTTATGGTGTCAGTAACTTTAATGTTGTTAGTAGCCGAGGCGAAAGAAGTAGTTTTATCAAAATAAACGCTGTCACCTTCTATAATTCGGTTGCTATAGTTAATGGTTGTGTTTTTAACTCCGTAACCCTGTTCAATTTTTGTGTCGTAAAATCCTCTTTCGCAGTATATAGTATATTCTTCGCCAATAATGGTAGAAGGCCCATACATGTATGCATTTTTAGAAACCCTATAATAATCAAGTTGTTCCGAATCTATTGTATATTCCGGGTTGTCAATATGAACATTATTACGAAACTGAACCTTTTTAAGTTCCATAAAATAGGTCCCTATAATACTCGTTAAGGTGTTCGCCGAATCAACAACTTTACCACCAGATTTATAAAATGATTCTTGTTTTTCTCTATTGAAATAAAGGGTATCTGTGGTCAAAATCATTTGACCATCGGTTAAATCAACGTTTTGCCAAGCTCTTGCAATTTTGGTATTACCGTCATAGTCTAATTTGCCACTATTCATCTCGATGGAATCTCCCTGTTGCAAACGGACATTCCCAATAGCTCTTAATTTATTTTCGGCGGAATAAAAGATGGCAATATCACACCATAAATCGGCTCCTTGATGCTCAAATTGAACTTGACGGTCGTTGTCTTTGCTAAAAATGGAAGCGCCAGGTGCTGAAGCCTCATCTTTAGTAAAATTAGCTCCATATACAATATTGATTTGTTTGCCCTCTTTGGTTTCCTCTTGTGCGTGAACAACCAAAAAAGTTGAAATAAAGACGAAAAATAATATTCTTTTCAAATCGCCGAGTTTTGCTCAAAAGTATGATTTTTGATGCAACTTGTTAGTTTGATTTAGAAAGGTTTGGGAAACTTATCGATGAATAGTTTGCGTTCTATCTGGCCCTACCGAAACTATTTTAATAGGGACATTCAGTTCTTTTTCAAGAAAATTAATATACTCGTTCAAAGTCTCTGGAAATTCAGATTCTGAAGTTAGTTTGGTTAAATCCTTATCCCATCCTTTCATTTCTTTATAAATCGGAGTTATATTTTCCGCTTCTATATTATACGGTAAATGAGAAATCGTTTCTCCTTTATATTTATAACCGGTGCAAACCTTTAACTTTTTAAAACCGCTTAATACATCGCCTTTCATCATCATCAATTCTGTTACACCATTGATTTGAACAGCATATTTTAAAGCTACCAAATCAAGCCAACCACAACGTCTTGGACGACCAGTGGTTGCACCAAACTCATTACCAACACGCCCCATGGTTTCACCATCTTCATCAAACAATTCTGTAGGAAAAGGGCCGCTACCAACACGTGTAGTATAAGCCTTAAAAATACCTAATACACGACCTATTTTATTTGGAGCAACACCAAGACCTGTGCAGGCCCCAGCGGCAGTAGTGTTAGATGAAGTAACAAAAGGATAAGTACCAAAATCAATATCTAAAAGTGAACCTTGAGCTCCTTCAGCTAAAATTTTCTTTCCTTCATTCATCGCAGAGAAAATAAATTCTTCACTGTCGATGAATTTTAATTTTCTTAGCTCCTTTATTCCTTCTAAAAATTCAGCTTCAAGTTCCTTTAAATCATACTGAATATCTACGTTGTAAAAACCTATCATTGCTTCGTGCTTATCAGCTAAGGCTCTATATTTTTCTTTCCAATTTTCAAATTCCAAATCGCCAACACGCATACCATTACGTCCTGTTTTATCCATGTAGGTAGGGCCAATCCCTTTTAGTGTTGAACCAATTTTGGCTTTCCCTTTGGAAGCCTCTGACGCAGCATCAAGTAACCGATGCGTTGGAAGAATTAAGTGCGCTTTTCTTGAAATAAAAAGTTTTGAAACAATATCAATATCAAACTTCTTAAGATTGTCAAGCTCTTTTTTGAATATAACAGGGTCTATTACAACTCCATTACCCACAACATTCAAAGCGTTTTTATGAAAAATACCTGAAGGTATAGTGTGTAATACATGTTTGATACCATCAAACTCTAAAGTATGTCCGGCATTTGGTCCTCCTTGAAATCTCGCGATAATATCGTAATCCGTGGTAAGAACATCAACTATTTTTCCTTTTCCTTCGTCTCCCCATTGGAGTCCAAGCAATAAATCTACCATGAAGTTTTTTGGTTATTCGGTTAGGTTTTCTTCTTTGTTTCTTGTTCCGTAGAAGTATAATGAATGGTTATTAATTTTAATGTCAAAAACCTCTTCAATTGTTTTTTTAATAGATTGAATTCTTGGGTCACAAAACTCAACGACTTCACCGGTATCGGTTAAGATAACATGATCATGCTGCCTATCAAAGTAAGACTTCTCATATTGAGCTTGATTTTTACCAAATTGATGCTTTCTGACCAATTTACAATCTAATAATAATTCTATGGTATTGTACAGCGTAGCGCGACTTACGCGATAATTCTTAGTTTTCATTTTAATGTATAAAGACTCTACATCAAAATGGTCATCACTTTCATAAATCTCTTGTAAAATGGCATAACGTTCAGGTGTTTTTCTATGTCCGTTTTCTTCTAAAAAACTGGTGAAAACATTTTTAACAATTTCCTGATTTTTAACGTTGCCCATAGTGACTTTACTATCCTGCAAATGTACAGCTAAAAATTAAATTCTGCTGATTTTATCGATACCACCTATCTGTTTTAAATTTGCAGTTAATTTCTTCAAAATCGCATTATTTTTTACAACGACAGTTATTTTACCTGTAAAAGTACCACCGTTTGTGCTAAAATTTAGATTACGCATGTTGACATGCATGTTGTCTGAAATCACGTTTGTAATTTCATTGATTAAACCAAGATTGTCAATACCGGTTAGTTGAATATCGGCTGTAAAATCTTCTTGGGTTGAATCAATCCATTTAGCACTCATAATACGATACGCATAATTAGACTGCAATGAAATAGCATTAGGACAATTTTTTGTATGAACTTTTATACCATCATTCACACTAACAAAACCGAAAACTTCATCACCTGGTATTGGACTACAGCATTGCGATAATTTATAAGGTAATTTCTCTTCTTCGTTACCAAATACCAACATGTCATAATTGCTGGTTATCTCATCCTTATTTATGTCTTCAGGTGTTGGAGTGCGTCTAATTTTACTTTTGAAAAAATTGAGAAAGGCATTATTGTATGATGAGGCGAATTCTTTTATTTTTTGATTATCAATAACCCCATTACCAATTCTAAAAAACAAGTCAAGACTAGTTTTTAATTTAAAGTATATGACCATTTTATTGACCACATCTTCATTTAAACTTATTTTTTGAGATTTTAATTTTCTGCGCAAGATTTCTTTGCCTTCATCGGCAACTTCTCGTTTTTCTTCTCGCAAAGATGATTTGATTTTTGCTCGAGCTCTTGCAGTGCTTGCATAATCTAACCAATTTTGATTAGGCTTAGCGCTTTCAGAAGTCATAATCTCTACTTGGTCTCCACTATGTAAAACTGTATTCAAGGGTACTAGTTTTCCATTTACTTTTGCCCCTCTAGTATTCATACCAACTTGTGTGTGAATATGAAAAGCAAAATCAAGGGGCGTTGCCCCTTTAGGTAATGACTTTAATTCTCCTTTTGGAGTAAAGACAAAAATTTCCTTTGAGTATAAACTGAGTTTAAACTCTTCTACAAAATCAACGGCATTAGTATTAGCATTTTCTAAAGCCTCTTGCAATCTATTTAGCCATATTTCAATTCCTTGTTCTTTTTGTTCTCCGTGTTTGTATTTAAAATGAGCGGCGTATCCTTTTTCAGCAATTTCATGCATTCGTTCACTCCTAATCTGAACTTCAACCCATTTACCTTCCGGACCCATAACAGTTATATGTAAGGCTTCATAACCAGTAGATTTGGGAGAAGTAATCCAATCTCGAAGGCGCACAGGATTTGGTGTAAAATGGTCGGTAACAATGGAATAAATTTTCCAAGCGACAAATTTTTCATTTTTTCTGTCAGCCTTGTAGATGATTCTAATGGCGAATTTGTCATATATCTCATCAAAAGCAACGCTTTGAGTAATCATTTTTCTACGAATAGAAAAAATTGATTTCATTCGACCTTTAATATCATAACTGAGGTTTTCAGTATCTAAAGAGTCTCGGATGACTTTAGTAAAGGATTTAATATACGCTTTTTGCTCCTCTTCGGTGTCTTCTATTTTATTAAAAATATCAGCGTAAACCTCTGGTTCCGTATATTTTAAACTTAAGTCTTCTAATTGGGTCTTAATGTTGTATAAACCAATTCGATGCGCTAGCGGAGCATAAATATATAGGGTTTCTGATGCTATCTTAACTTGCTTATGCTCCGGCATAGAATCCATTGTGAGCATATTATGATAGCGGTCTGCGATTTTTATAATGATAACGCGTACGTCATCATTTAAAGTCAAGAGCATCTTTCTAAAGTTTTCCGCTTGTTGACTTATATTTTTATCTTTTTTTAGGTGCGAAATTTTGGTAAGTCCATCTACAATACGAGCTACCGTTTCACCAAATATGCGTTCAATATCATCAAGGGTGTATGGCGTGTCTTCAACCACATCATGCAGCAGGGCAGAGGCAATAGAAACTGCATCAAGACCTATTTCTGAAGCTACGATTTTGGCAACAGCAATCGGGTGAAAAATATACGCTTCACCAGATTTTCGTCGTTGTTCTTTATGAGCATCAACAGCGACATCAAAAGCAGAACGTATCAATTTTTTATCCGAAGCACTGAGCGTTTGATAGCTGATACGAAGCAATTCTTTGTATTGCTTCGCAATTTCTTTATTCTCTTGTGCAATGGCAGCCTCCGTCATATAGGATTAAAAATAGCGTAATCTTAAGAGGTAAACAACAAAAATTATGCCTTTAAATTACGGATACGTTCTACTAGCGGAGGATGAGAGTAATGCATGAATACGTACGCGGGGTGTGGAGTCAAGTTGCTCAAATTGTTTTTCGATAGCTTTTTTAATGAAGTAATAAGTGGTGCCGCCTCATAGGTTTCTTTAGCATAATCATCGGCTTGAAATTCAAACTCTCTTGAGAGGAAATTCATTGCCAACCCTGTAATTGCAGAAATTGGACTATACAATAACATAAAACCGATTAATGCTGCATGAAAACTAGGTTGCTTAACACCAATAGCTAATGATAAATCTGGATTGTTTACGAAAATGGACAAAACAAATAATGTTAACCCAGTCAGTAAAATTGAAGCTGTCAAATTAAAAATGATATGCTTTCGTTTATAATGGCCAACCTCATGCGCTAAAACAGCAATGATTTCTTTTTCATCTAAATCATTAATAAGAGTATCAAAAAGTGTAACTCGTTTTTGTTTACCGAAACCTGAAAAATATGCATTGGCTTTTGTTGAACGTTTTGAGCCGTCAATAACAAATACATTTTTGAGTTCAAAACCTACTTTTTTAGCATAACTCTCTATCGCGTTCTTAAGGTTACCAGCTTCTAAAGGTGTTTGTTTATTAAATAGTGGCACAATTAACTTGCTGTAAAAGAGGTTCATGAAAAGCATTAGAAAGATTACAACACCCCATGCATATAGCCAGAAATTAGGTCCTGACCATTGCAAAATCCAAATAACCAGTGCTAAAACCCCACCACCTAAAATAGCGGTCATCAACCAGCCTTTGAACATGTCAAGAAAGAAAAGCTTTTTGGTTGTTTTGTTGAAACCAAATTTTTCTTCAATAATAAAAGTTTGATAAAATGAAAATGGTAAAGAGATAATACTGCTTCCAAAAACTAGTACCCCAAAAAACAACAATGCCATAACAATATTATTTTCGGTAAACTCGCGAACAAAATTGTCTAGCCACTCAAAGCCACCGAAGAACAAAAATCCAAGGGTTAAGGTTAACGAAAAGATATCATTCAAAATTCCAAAGCGGTAATTGGTGGTTTTATAGTCTTGAGATTTATCATAATCGGCTTCATCAAAAATATCACTTAATTCCATTGGAACACTTTCTTTAAAGCGCATGGCATTTAAATAATCAAGCAAAAAATCAATTAAAAATTGAATAATCAATATGGAAATGATGCTATAAAAAAGGGAACTACTGCTCATATAATTCAAAATCCGCGTTGGCGTTTAGCTTCAAATATAAGTATTGCTGCTGATACAGAAACATTCATTGAGTCAATCTCACCTTGCATGGGAATGATGATATTTTTGTCGGCATTTTCTAACCATGTATCACTTAAGCCTGTTGATTCTGTACCTACCACGATTGCAGTTGCTTGGGTATAATCAATATTTATGTAATTATCAGATGCACTTAGCGCAGCACAATAAATTTTTAGTTTTTTATCTTTTAAAAAACTGATGATTTCTTCTGTTGAACCTAAGCCGATTTGTTGCGTAAATACGCATCCCACACTTGATCTAATGATGTTTGGATTATATATGTCCGATTTTGGGTTTGCGATTAAAACCGCATCTAAATTTGCTGCATCTGCCGTTCTTAACAAGGCCCCAATATTTCCCGGTTTTTCTGGAGCTTCAGCTACCAAAACTAAAGGATTATTTCTTTGAAATTTTAAATTCTCTAAAGCATGAGTTTTTACTTTGGCAATAGCAATAATGCCTTCTGTAGTTTTTCGATAGGCTAGTTTTTCATAAATAAGTTTAGAAATTATAATTAGTTGATGACTTACTTTTTCGATTTGTAGTGCTGAATCTCTCAAGTCTTCGCAAATTAATACTGTTTCAAGCTCAATTCCTCTTTTTAGGGCTAACTCTAATTCTTTCTGCCCTTCGATAATAAAAAGGCCTAGTTTTTTTCTTATTCGAGATTTTTCTTGAAGCTGTAAAACCTTCTTAACCAAAGGGTTTTGCAAACTTGTAATTGTTTTTTGTTCCTCCACACTTTAAAAGTAGGTATTCCAGTAATTTTATAGGCGCCATTCCGACATAAATCACAAATAACAAATCATGAAATATATTTCTCTATTCTATCTTTTATTCTTTATTATTTGTTGTAAGCCTGCTCCTAAAGAAGCTAAAGAAATTATTAAAGAAGAATCAAAAGAAGCGACTATAGTCAAAACATACCCAAAAAGTTTAGAGCAGATATTTGAAGCTCACGGAGGACTTGATGTTTGGAAAAAACAGCGCACCCTAATATATACCATAACTAAAGAAAGTAACCCTGAGACACATACGACCGATTTATGGAATAGGAATGACCGAATTGATACCGAACAATTTTCAATGGGTTTTGATGGAAAGCCCTGGTTACTTGATTCTAATAAAAATTATAAAGGCAATGTAGAGTTTTACCATAATCTGATGTTTTACTTTTATGCCATGCCTTTTGTATTGGCTGATGATGGTATTGTTTATGGTGAAACTGAAGATTTGGTTTTTGAAGGTGTCAATTATCCAGGAATAAGTATCAGTTACAACAATGGCGTTGGAACTACACCAAAGGATGAATATTTTATTCATTTTGATGCTGAAACCCATCAAATGTCATGGTTAGGTTATACGGTAACATATAGAAGTGGCGAAAAATCTGATAATGTAAAATGGATTCGATATGATAATTGGGCAGCAGTAAATAACTTGGTTTTACCCAAATCAATTACATGGCATAATTATGAAGGGCGTGAGATTCAAGAGGCTCGTAATACAGTGGACTTTGAAAATATTTCAGCGACTGAGGTCAGACTTTCAGATGAATTTTATGCTAAACCAGAAAAGGCGATGTATTGGCAAAAACCTCAAAAGTAAATTTAAAGGAATTTAATTTTCATTGAAATGAAAATAACTAATTTTTAATTTAAACGTTTCGAATAGCTACTGGGATAGTAGCTATTCGATGTTTTTGTTTCTTCAAATTTTACTTTCCTTCAAACTTACCCATATACCTTTTCCAAAGCTCAGTTTGGTGTGTTTCTAAAGATAAATCACGTCCATCAATATAAGCTTTGCTCAATTGATTGGTGCGCATGTCTAAAGCATCACCTTCGGATATAAAAAGTGTAGCACTCTTACCAACTTCTAATGAGCCATAATTGGCATCAATACCTAATATTTTAGCATTATTACTAGAAATTAGTTGTAAGGCAGTTTCCCTATCTAAACCTTGCGCCACCACTTGGCCAGCATAAAAAGGCAGGTTTCTAGTCTGAAAGTTGGATGCATCAGAATTCTGAAGACCTACTAACAAACCAGCATCAACTAGTATTTTTGGAAGTTTAAAAGTGAAATCATAGTCATCATCTTCAAAGAAGGGCAGTGTGTGAGTAAATCTCACCAATACTGGTATATCATTTTCTTTTAAAAAATCAGTTACTTTATGAGCATGATATCCACCAACTAAGACAACATGTTTAACTCCAGCATCTTTGGCAGAGGTTACGGCATCCATTATTTCCCTTTGACCGTGGGCATAAATATATAATTTTTGTGTACCATCAAAAAGTCCTTGCATTGCTTCAAATGGTTGATTGCTTTCTTTGGCAATAGTTTTACCATATGCAACAGAATTACCCATAAAACTTTTGACCTCATCAACATCTTTTTGGTAGTTTTTATTGGGTTGATACCCTCTCGGTTCACCCATCCACCAGCGACCTCTTCTAAAGGTATTTGGCCAGTTTAAATGAATACCATCGTCAACTTTTACAGCGGCGTCTTCCCAGTTCCAAGCATCAAATTGAACAATGGATGAAGTGCCTGAAATGCGACCACCTTGTGGAGTAATTTGACTTAGTAAAACCCCATTAGGTCGCATACTTTCCACTACTTGTGATTCTGCATTGTAAGCAATTAAACTGCGAATATGTGGTATGATGTCGCCAATTTCATCTTGATCATCACTGGCGCGCACTGCATTTACTTCTACTAAACCCAGAGATTTTCCAGGTGCTATAAAGCCAGGGTATACGTGCTTTCCTTTAGCATTAATCACCTTGCCAATTCGGGCAATCTTCATTTTTGCATCACCAACGAAAGTGATTTTACCGTCCACAAACATGATAAGTGAGTTTTCAATAACTTTTCCATTTCCTAAATGTGCAACGGCACCTTCAATGGTTATTGGCTCAGATTGTTTATCTGCGGGAGTTTGTTGCCCTATTAGTGCAAAACCCCATAAAATTGCTAATACTATATTTAATTTTTTCATTTTTAATTATTTTAAAGGGTGTCACACTCAAATCGTGCTTTTTTGTTTTGTCTTGGCCCTTGCATTTTTGCACCACCATCTTTTTCGTTAAGCATCAATGTTATCAGTTTATTGCGCTCTTTCTGAATGGTTTCTCGCTGTACTTTATCTTTTTCTAAATCAAAATATACCGCTCCTTCAATGATTGTTTTTTCTGCCTTAGCATATACTGACATTGGATAATCAGACCAAAGTACCAAATCAGCATCTTTACCGACCTCAATAGTGCCAACCCTATCATCAATATGAAGTAATTTTGCAGGGTTTAAAGTGACCATTTTCCACGCCTCTATTTCTGAAACTCCGCCATATTTAATGGTTTTTCCTGCCTCTTGATTTAATCTACGAGACATTTCGGCATCGTCACTGTTGATAGCAACGGTAACTCCTTGACTTGCCATTATTGCAGCATTATGGGGAATAGCATCTTTAACCTCGTATTTGTATGCCCACCAGTCGCTAAAAGTAGAACCACCAACACCGTGTTCAGCCATTTTATCGGCTACTTTGTAACCTTCCAAGATATGAGTAAAGGTGTTGATTTTAAAGTTGAACTGATCAGCAACTTTCATTAGCATATTAATTTCACTTTGTACATAAGAGTGACAACTTATATACCTTTCACCATTTAAAATTTCAGCCAAGGTTTCCATTTCTTCATCATAGCGATAGGCTTTACCAGACTTCTTATTACTATCATATTCCTTAGCTCTTTGAAAGTAATTGATGAATACTTGTTCAACACCCATTCTGGTTTGAGGAAAACGTGAAAAGCTTTGCCAATTTGATTGTTTTACATTTTCACCTAAGGCAAACTTTATAAATTTGGGCATATTAGGAAATAAAAGCCCGTCTACGCCTTCACCCCATTTCAAACGTAATACTGCTGAACGCCCACCAATAGGATTTGCAGAGCCGTGTAACAATTGAATGGTTGTAACTCCTCCGGCAAGATTTCTGTATAAATCAATATCTCGCGGATCAACTACATCTTCCATTTTAACTTCAGCTGTAGAATTATGTCCTGCTTCATTAATAGCTAATGCTCCAATATGTGAATGTTCATCAATAACACCAGCAGTTAAATGTTTGCCTGTTGCATCAATTTCTTTTGCACTGCCACCGCTTAGGTCTTTACCTACTTTACTAATTTTACCATTTTTAACTATTACATCGGTATTTTCTAATATGGTTTCCCCTGTCCAAACAGTTGCATTTTTAAAAATTAGAGTTTCTTGCTTTGGTTTTGAGATATTACCGTAACCAATATTTGGGTAAGTCATCGTTACCAATTCTGGGGCTCCTTTTTCTTTGGTTTTCTTCCTTACCGCAGCTTCAAAAGAACTAGTTTTATTTGCTGTAAACGAACTTTCTTTACCAGAAGGAAGAATCAGTTTTCCATTAAGGTTATCAGAGTTTTTTGAGACCAAACTTGTCATTCTATAAATTTTTCCATCTTCAGAAGTGATAGAAAAGTTCAACCAATCAGTAGCATAATCAATTTTAGATTTTAGCTTAGTCGTATCTTTTTTGATTTCAACCTTGGGTTTGCTAATTTCTCCAGTTATGGACATTTTATAAGACTGACCGCCTGCGGTCAAATCATAGTTACCTCTGATGTCTTTTTGATTTTTATTATTAATAACGTTTTTAGTGCCTTGAACCCAATTTTCGTAGAGTGTTGTGCTTTTATCAAAAATATCCCCAGATGTGATTAGAAAGTTGGCCTGTCTACCTGATTGTAATGTACCTATCATACTAGATTTTCCTAGGATACTCGCGGGCACAGTTGTCAGAGCTTCAAGTGCTTTAGTTTTTGAAAGACCATGTGCTATGGCTTTTATCAACATTGCTTTAAAATTCGAAGGCGATTTTAACTCATGCGTAGTCAAAGAGAATTGAACCCCATTATCTTCTAAGATCTTTGGGTTTGTTGGAGCTAGGTTCCAATGGCGCATATCAGAAAGATTTACATAATCTGCTGAATACGGATTTGAAACATCATAGGCTTTTGGAAAATTGATAGGAATAATCAATTTAGCATTAGTGTTTTTAACTGCACTGATGTACTGGTATTCATCACCACCTCCTAGAATTGCGTATTGAATTCCGAATTGGTCGCCAATTTTATCTGCACGCATTATATTACCATTACTGCCGGCAGTAAAAATTTGAGGTAAGCCTTTATTTTCTATAAGCGCTTCCAAAGACCGATCTTTAGTTGATACATTACCTTTTGCATACCAATCTAGATCATAATGTAACTGACGTAATAAGGCTGTCGCTCCCATTAGTGATGTAGGGTACGATTGTCTTTTAGCGATACTTTTAGAAAATGAAAAGTACTGTGCTGATTGATCTTCCAAAATTCTATCACCGTCACTACCAGAACTATTTAAGGCAACAAGAACACCAGTTCCTCTTGCTATGCCATCTTGAATATGGCTATTTACAACCCCGAAGCCCGCTTTACGTAATTCCCCAGCTTTTTTATTATCAAATTTGAATTTAGATATTGCTTCATTTTCCGGCATGATATGATCATTCCAGTAAAACCCTTCACGAGTAGCTTCATACTGTGAAGCACGGCCACGTCCGGGAGCACGTTTTGGTTTTTCTACTCCGAAAGCAGAATAAGCATCAATGAAAGAAGGATAAACAGATTTTCCTTCTAGATTTTCAATCACTGCGTTTTTAGGAATAGAAATTGAAGTGCCTACTTCGACAACTTTGCCGTTTTGAATTAGTAATGTACCCTTTTCTAAAATTTGGGTTGGTGTAACATATATTTTGGCATTAGTAAATGCCATATAATTGTTATTTTTTGATTTAACACCATCATTTTCAGGGAAGTAGTCCTGTGAAAATGTAGTAGCACAGCACCATAACAGGGTTAGTGCAAATAATTTTAATTTCATTGAAGTGTTTTTTGAATTAGCTGTCTAAAGGTAGCAGAACAGTATTAGTTCTGCAAGTTCAAGTCTTGCCAAAAATAGGTATACCAAAAATCGCTATCAAAATTCACCAATAGCCCTACCACGGCATTGTAGCTTTCGATACCTCTTTCTTGGTTATTAGCTTTTAAAAAAGTATTAAAAACGGACTTAAAGATGGGTTCTGTTGGGTTTTCATATTGTGCCCAGAAATCATTCAATTCTTGGTAGTTGTTTTTCACTCCTGGACTTAATTGAGCAAATATAATTTGAAAAGCTTCCTCATCTCTATTTTTTAGATCTGAGAGACAGTAAGCTAATATATGCGATAGAGAAGCATATTTGAAATACAAATCTTTGTTACTAAAGGTGACTAACATACCAATGAAATTGGTGGCACTTTCAGAAGAATATCCAATTTGATGCCCAACCTCATGACCACTAATTGATGGTAACCTAAGTTTTGGTGCAATTGCATTAACCTGTGCTTCATTGGTGAAGGGGTTTAAGTAACCTCCGTAACCCATATATGTCAATGGAGTTGAATATAATGACGATTTTAAACTAGGTGTTTGATATTCAAAAAATGGAAAAATAGTTGAAGCTCTACTATAACTTTCTAAGGTTTTAATATAAATATCCTTAGTGGAATATGGTATTTGAACCGCTGTGATCGTGTCGTTGGTTAAATAGTTTTGAGATAGATTGGTATACTTTACCATTTTTAAAGTGAATTCCACTAATTCCTCTTTTGAATATTCTATTTTGAAATTCATTTTTTCATTGATGGGCAAACGATAATAATTCATTCCCCAGAATAAATGAAAAATGAAGTAGGCAATGGATAAGAATAAGCCCAAATGTTGCAGGAATTGTTTTGGTGTTTTTCTAATTGACTTTCCAAACAAATAAAAGTACCTAAATACTGATAATACTAGTAAAGTATAAAAAAGGTCACCAATAGAAAAAGGAATCCAACCGAATAGTATTCTTAAAAATTTAGAAATGAATGGGTAAAGGCCCTCCGAATAATATTTTTCTACTAAATCGGGATAACTACCAAACCATTTTACAAAAATAATCTGGGGAATTATAGATATCGCCAGTAGTTTTTTGTAGTACTTCATTAGAGTTTAGTTGCCCTTAAATTTTAGTTATACTCAGGATTTTTACTTTTTATTTCTTCTCGAACCATTGCACCAGAAATAGTGAGTTCTTCCATAGTCCAATTACCGTTTGCCGCTGCATTAGGTTTTAACGCTGCTGAAAGTTCTTGTTTATCGGCAATTGACCAATTGCACCATGATATTTTATTATCGTCTAAAAATTGCCACCATCTATTAGCTTCGGTCTGGTCAATTGAACCATCTCCTGATGCTTCACTTACCCCGTATTCTGTAACAAATAGTGCAAGACCGCTATTAATTGCTTGCTGCGCTATTTCACGTAGTTCCGATTTATGTGTTGCTGCATAGTAGTGTAAGGTATAGGCAATATTGCTAGCTTCTATTTCATTTCCAATGACCTCATCTACGCGCTGAGACCAATTTCTAGTACCACAAACAATAATGTTATCGGGGTCGTGCATTCTTATGGATTGAATCACTTCGGTGTGATATGGTTTTAAAACCTCGTTCCAACTAACATCTAATGGTTCGTTATAAATTTCATAGATGATGTTGGGTTGGTCTCCGTACTTTTTGGCTACTTCAGTAAAAAATTCTTTGGCCTGCTCAAGATAGTTTTCAGCATGATGACTATGCCAATCGACTATGACATAAATATCATTTTCTATAGCAGCATCAATTACATCAAAAACTTTTTGCTTTTCAATCTCTGGATTAGTAATATAGCCTAAGTCTTCATCAACAGCCATTGCTGCCCGAACAATATTACATTGCCAATCATCTGTTAACCAATTAATAGCTTCGGCATTATAATATTTACTAATCCACTGACTCCAAAATAATGACATCCCACGAAGTTGAACGGGGATGTCATTTTGGTCTAGTATTTTATTTCCACTTACTTTTAATTGCCCATGCGTTGCTACAGCAGAAGTCAAGCTTGTCTCGGCATCCCTTAACTCTTCGGTTTCTGAAGAGTCATTAACGGTTATAGGGTTTTTATTCTCACTTGAGGAAGTACAACTCACCAAAATGGTCAGTAAAATAGCAAATAACACATAGGGCCGTTGTAGCATAGTAAGCGTTATTTTATTGAATTCCTACCATTTCTAAATCAAAAACTAAAGTAGAACCTCCAGGAATTGGCCCATAGTCATTATCTCCATAACCTAAATGTGGAGGAATAAATAACCTTACTTTATCTCCAACCTTCATAGTCAACATTCCTTCTTTAAAACCGGCTGCTAATGGAGCTTCAGCGCTATATTCACTTATCATTGGACTAAATTGACCTCTATGCATTTGTTTGATTTGAGCTAAGTTGCCAAATTTTTCTGCTACTTCAGCTAAACTGGTATCGAATAAAGTTGCATCTGCTAGTAACCAACCTGCATAATTTAAAGCAACTTTTTGACCAATTTTGGGTTGCTCTCCTTCTCCCTTTTTTAATGAAAATATTTTAAGTCCACTCGTAGTTCCTACAGCATTTGCTTGTTGTTCTCTTAGTTCAGTGACAAAATCAGCTTTCATTTTTGCCATTTCTGCAATAACTTTCTCTTCTTCAGCAAAATAATCGGTCATTATTTGAATAGCATCGAACTTTTTAGCCTCCTTGCCATTTCTAATAATTTCAACCTTATTCATGGTTACTTGAACTTCAGGTTTGTTTTGAGCTAACACCTTCACATTAGCAATAGTATCAACTACGTCAATACCAGCAACTACTTTTCCAAAAATGGTATGAATACCATCTAGCCAAGGTGTTTCTTTATGAGTTATAAAGAATTGGCTTCCGTTGGTCTTTGGACCACCGTTCGCCATTGATAATAAACCTTTCCCTGTGTGTTTTAAAGAATCTACTATTTCATCCTTAAATTTATAACCTGGATTCCCCGTGCCATTGCCTAAATAATCACCACCCTGAATCATGAAATCTTTCATAACTCTATGAAAAGTGAGTCCGTCATAGAAAGGTTTTTCTTTAAACTGTTCGCTTACAAAAGGACTATTGCCTTCTGCTAAGGAAACAAAATTGGCAACAGTAACTGGTGTGGCGTCATGGTACAACTGCACCACTATATCACCTTTATTAGTTTGAATATCTGCGTAAATCCCATCACCTAAATCAGCATATTTACTTGATTTACAGCTTGAAAAAATCAAACATAAAATAGTGGAATAAATAAAAAATCTTTTCATGGTATGCTTACATTTAATTTAAACTATCTTTTTTATTGAGAATTTTTAATAATTCAAGACTTGATATGATAGGTGTCTTTGGACCTATTTTATTATCATCACCTTTATAACCATATGCCTGAGAAGATGGAAAAAGAAATGTAGCTTTTTCACCTTCCTTTAAAAGCTTAACAGCATTTCTCAAACCAGGAAATAATTGTGACTTATCAATGGCATGTTGCACAATACCAATGTTATCGCTAGAATAAAGTGTATCGTTATTGAAACTCATCAATGTGTAGGTCAGTAATACTTCATCATCGGTTTTTAGTTCGTAATCTGAAGTTTCATTTTTAGTTTCAAATTTATACCAGAACCCATTATTACTAATAGAGTAAGAATTCATTGAATCTCTCTGTATAAAGGCTAGTATTAGTTGTTCTTCTTGTTGAAGTAGCTTTTTACTACGTTCGATTGAATTCTCATAAAAACTACCTGATTTTACTTGAATCGGCTTTCTAGGTTCCGTTTCACCGCATCCCCAAAATAGAACTATACTTAGAAGTAATAAGGTTCGAATCATGAATTGAGTTGTTTTTGATAATTTTTCAAAAGTTCAATAAATCTTTCTGTGGTTTCTTCCATATTAAAATCACTTCGACCCCCGGCAGCATTGGTATGCCCTCCGCCATTAAAATGTTCTCTAGCAAATTCGTTAGCCGAAAAATCACCTATTGATCTGAAGGAAATTTTTATAATGCCTTCTTCTTTATTTTCTATAAAGATTACAGCAAAAATAATTCCATCTAAGGTTAATCCATAATTTACAAAGCCTTCTGTATCACCTTTACTGTAATTATGTTTGTCAAGTTCGTCTTGAGACATAGTGATATAGGCAGTTTTATACTTTTCTAAAATCACTAAATTATTTAGCGCGACCCCCAATAAGTGCAATCTAGCAGGCGAATTGTTGTCAAAAACCTGCTGATGAATTTGCATGTTTTCGGCACCCTTGTCTATAAGTTGAGCAGCTACTCTATGTGTTTGACTAGTGGTCGAAGCGTATTTAAAAGAACCTGTATCTGTCATGATACCAACATAAAGACACGTGGCAATGTCTTTAGATATTTTGCTAACACCATCTAAAGAATCAATGAAGTTATACACCATTTCACAGGTTGAACTCATGCTAACATCAGAATACGTTACTCTAGCATAATCACTTGGTTGTTGGTGATGATCTATCATTATAAAATCCGCACTAGCAGCCTCTAAGTAAGATTCCATTTGTCCAGTTCTTGACAAGTGATTAAAATCTAAAGTAAAAATTAGCGTAGCTTCTGCAATAAGTCTTTTAGATTGTGAATTTTCTCGTTCGAAATTTAGAATTTCTTCATTACCAGGAATCCATTTTAAAAATTTTGGATAGTCATTTGGAGCTACCACAGTAGAATTTTGGCCTAAACAATCAAGAAATTTTGACAGCCCTAAACACGAGCCAATAGCATCACCGTCAGGATTTTTATGTGGTATAATAACAATGTTTTGAGGAGTTGCAAGTAGCGACTTTATAGTAGCGATGTCAGCTGAATTCATGCGTTCAAAGATACAATAATATAACACAGTGCTAATTCAAGAAGCGCTATTTTTACGTTGTTAAAAAATTAATATCATGCGTAATATTTTTTTTGTCATAGTTCTTTTGTTTTTATTAATTGGATGTAAGACAAAGACATCTACAACAGAAAAAAGATTAAATAACAACTCAGCTACCACAACAGATTTTGTCATAACCTTTGGTTCTTGTAATAAACACAATGTTGAAAATATTTTTTGGGACGATATTTTAGGACAAAACCCAGACGTGTTTATTTGGGGAGGCGATATCATTTATGCAGATACTGACGATATTACAAAACTTAGGGAGTTCTATGATATGCAAGATGCGGTACCTGGCTATTCGTTACTAAAAAAAGAAACTTTTATTACAGGTACTTGGGATGACCATGATTATGGACTTAATGATGGTGGGGTAGAATTTTCAGCTAAGAAAGGAAGTCAACAAGCATTTTTAGATTTCATGGATGTGCCTGAAAGGGATGCAAGAAGAGAACGAGATGGCGTTTATTCATCTCAATTGATTTCAAAACCAAATGGCTCAGTAAAGATTATCAACTTAGATACAAGGTTTTTTAGAACAAACCTCACAGATGATAAGGCAGAAGGAAGAAGATACAGAGCTAACGATTATGGAGAAGGTACTATTCTAGGTGTGCAACAATGGACATGGCTTCAAGATGAATTAAATAATTCAAAAGCAGATTTTAATTTAATTATAAGTAGTATTCAGTTTTTATCAGATAAACATGGTTTTGAAAAGTGGGCCAATCATCCGGCTGAAGTTGATAAAATGAAACAAATTATCAGTACTTCAAAAGCAAAAGGAGTAATCATTCTGTCAGGCGACCGTCATATCTCTGAATTTTCTAAAACTGATGTTGAAGGTATGTCTTATCCTTTGTTAGACTTTACTAGTAGTGGTTTAACACATTCGTATTCCAGCTTTAGTGGAGAACCTAACCCTTATCGTGTTGGTGATGTAACCTTTGTTCCTAGTTACGGTCTTATTGAAATAAATGTGGAAAGTAGTACAGCATTGCTTAAAATTATGGGTGATAATGGAGAAGTTTTACAAGAATTAAAACAAAGGTTTTAATATGGTAAAGCTGTTTAAAAACCTTATTTTTGCGCAAAATTTTAGATAATGACAACAAATAGAACGTTTACCATGATCAAGCCAGATGCTGTTGAAAACGGACACATCGGTGCTATTTTGGAAAAAATAACAGCTGCTGGTTTTAAAATTGTAGCTATGAAATTTACGCAATTAAGCAAGCGAGATGCAGAAGCTTTTTATGCTGTTCATAGTGAGCGCCCATTTTTTGGTGAGCTAGTACAATTTATGACCAGAGGACCAATTGTTGCTGCAATTTTAGAGAAAGATAATGCCGTTGAAGATTTCAGAGCATTGATTGGAGCTACTAATCCTTCTGAAGCTGCTGAGGGTACAATTAGAAAACTTTTTGCCACAAGTATTGGTGAAAACGCTGTACATGGTTCTGATAGTGACGAAAATGCTGCTATTGAAGGTGCATTTCATTTTTCAGGAAGAGAAGTTTACTAGAGAATAATATATATAATGTAAAAAAACCACCTCTTTGGGGTGGTTTTTTTATGGTCAGTATTTATGTATTTAACAAATAATTATTGCATAAATTGAGCAGTTTACTCTATTTTGTGTTTCATTAAAATGAAATGGTGCTTCCTTTTTCAATACCATCTTTTTTAAATTTAAAAATCCAAAATGAAATTAAGAACCACATCTTTTCCGCTAGCAATGCTCTTTTTAGGTGCTTTGTTTTTCACTACAAATACTTTGCCAGCACAGAAAAAGAAAAAGAAGAAAGAACTGGTTGAAGAAACCACAAAAAAGAAGACAAAAGAGAAAACAATTGATGAACTTGTAAAGTCAAGCGAGAAATTAGAGGGACTTTTTACTATTTATCGAGACACCGTAAACGGTTCCATTCAATTGCTGGTTTCGGAAGACCAATTGAATAAAGAGTTTATCTATTTCACCCAAGTGGCAAATGGAGTGACAGATGCCTTTAGTTTTAGAGGTGCTTATCGCGGTTCACGAATATTTACCATTCAAAAATATTATGATAAATTAGAATTTGTTTATGAGAATTTGTCCTATTATTTTAATCCTGAGAATGCTCTGTCAAAATCAAGTAACGCTAATATAAGTGAGGCGCCATTGGCAAGTTTTAAGATTGAGGCACATGATACGGAAAAAGAGCTTTATTTGATAAAGGCTAGCAATTTGTTCTTGAAAGAAACCTTATCACAAATCAAACCACCGAATTTCCCCGGCAGAAAACCAACAGACTTTTCTTTGGGGAATCTTGATAAGGATAAAACAAAAATTAATTCAATTAAAAACTATCCTAAGAACACTAATCTTACGGTGTCTTACGTCTATTCAAAAAGCTCAGTTCTCAACGGTGGAAGCCAAGCCGTAACCGATGGAAGAAATGTTGCTATACAAATGTACCACAGCTTTATTGATCTTCCTGAGAATGGATATAAATCTCGTTTTGATGACCCACGAGTGGGTTATTTCTTTACTTCACAGAACGATATGACATCCGTTAATGCTGCTAATTATAGGGATAAAATCCACCGATGGAACTTGGTGAAAAAAAATCCTGAGGCGGCCATTTCGGAACCTGTAGAGCCTATTACTTGGTGGATTGAAAACTCTACCCCACTTGAATTTAGGGAAACTATTAAGCAGGGTGTTTTGGAATGGAACAGAGCATTTGAAAAAGCTGGATATAAAAATGCTATGGTTGTTAAGGTTCAACCAGACGATGCAGATTGGGATGCAGGCGATATTCGCTATAATGTGTTGCGATGGACATCATCACCAAACCCACCTTTTGGAGGGTATGGACCTAGTTTTGTAAACCCTAAAACAGGCCAAATCTTGGGTGCTGATATCATGTTAGAATTTGTTTACCATACAAATAGAGTTCGTGTTGAGAAACTATTTGATGCCATTACCGCGGCTGATAGTGATAAGGAGATTTGGAATAATGAGGGACATAACCAAATTAATTGTTCGTATGGCCATATGATGCAATTCAATACGCAGTTCGGACAAACGGTATTAGAATTGGTAGATGCAAACCCATTGGAGATGGAAGGTCTCCGTAAAGAAGCAATGCTAGAACTCATTATGCATGAGGTTGGACATACCTTAGGGCTTAATCACAATATGAAGGCGAGTCAATTATTTAGTCCTGAAGAACTGGATAATCCTGAATTCTTAAAAGGCAAGGCCCTTGTAGGTTCTGTTATGGACTATACCGCAATTAATGTTGCCAATGACCCAGAAAATCAAGGTCCATATTATAGTACTACAATCGGTCCGTACGATGAGTGGGCCATTCAATTTGGCTATCAAGAGTTTGAGGATGCCAACGAAATGGAAAATTTGCTGAACAAATCAACAAAACCGGAACTAATTTTTGGTAATGATGCAGATGATATGCGTGCGCCAGGAAAAGGTATTGACCCTAGGGTAAATACGGGTGACTTATCAAATGACCAGATTGCATATTCTTTAAAGCGTATTGATTTGGTGAATGGAATGTTCGGGAAGATAAAAGATAAATACACTGATAAGGGAAGTAGTTATAATGACTTAAGAATAGCACATGCAATTCTAATGGGGCAATATGCCCAAGCTGGTAATGTGATATCAAGGTTTATAGGTGGAGTTTATGTAGATCGGTCAACTATAGGGCAAGAAGGTTCCACAATGCCCTTTACACCGGTAGCTTACAAAGACCAAAAAAGGGCAATGGAAGCACTTAACAAAAGCTTCTTTTCAAAAGAAGCCTTTAAAACACCTAATGATCTCTATAATTATTTGGCAAGACAGCGCAGGGGGTTTAACTTTTTTGGTGGTCCTGAAGATCCTAAAATCCATGCCACGGTATTAAGATTTCAAACAAATATTATGCGTCATATATTGCATCCAAATACAATGCAACGCATTCAAGATTCTGAATTATATGGCAATTCGTATGATTTGGGTGAATTTATGACCGATTTAAATAAAGGGGTTTTTGAGGCTGATATCTATGGTTCAGTAAATTCGTTTAGACAAAATCTACAATTAGCTTACACCAAAAAATTGATAGATATTTTAGTCAGGAAGTCAAATTATACTAATGCAGCAAAATCGATGGCACTATATAATTTAAAAGCAATAAATAGAATGGCCAATAATTCAAGTGGGAACGTAACTTCTAGGGCTCATAAAACACATTTGAGAACGTTAATTTCAAACGCCATGGAAGAAATTAAATAATATATTTATTAGTTTAAAAGATAAAACCTCAATTTAACGAATTGGGGTTTTTTATTACCTCAATATTAATTTTTTAACCAAGTCTTTTCCGAGTTCCTCATTGAGCATGGCAATTATTTTGCTTTTACCCATACTTAATTCTTGTCTTAAAACAGAAGAAGTAAGCGATACAAATAAAGTTTCGTTTCGTAGTTCAACTTGAGCGGTATAGTTATTAACCCCGTTGCCCATTAAACTGGCCCATGCTGCTTTTGCATCAACTTTATCAATTCCTTTTTGAAGTTTATTCTCTTTAATAAACTCATTAAGGGCATCACCCATATTTAGATGTGAGTTTTGTCTCTTAGCCATTAATTCTGAATATTGATAGGTTCATAACGCTTGTAAGAATACGTAATATTGTCCTGATTAACTATAGAAAAAAAGTCTTCTTCTAGCGTAATTATTTGTTCCTCCCAAGAACTTAAGTCATTTTCAAAAGAAATAATTAAACTCCCATCTTTTTCAAAAATGGTAAAGAATTCTGTATCATTTGAGATTACGTAAGAACCATCAAATTTTGGTTGCACTTTCTTTTTAAATCCCTTCAATTTATCCAGCTTAATATAATCAACGCTTGGGTTGACATTATAAGTCTTCTTTTGTCCATTTGAGAATTCAACAGCAGTTATTTCCCAATACCCGTTGAGGAATTCTAGATTTTTTTTGGATACCTTACTAGAGCAACCCACTAAAAAAAACAAAATAAGTATGTACCCGCAGCGCAACATATTACAAGTTAAAAATTTTGTAGCTCTGATGTATACTTTTAACTACATTTTCAGTTCTATCAGGGTGAGTATCACTTATAAAAATTTGCCCGAAAGAGTCATTATCAACTAAAGAGACAATCTGAGAAACTCTACTTTCATCTAACTTATCAAAGATATCATCCAATAGTAAAATTGGGGTAGTCTTAGCTTGTTCTTTGATAAAGTGAAATTGAGCTAATTTTAAAGCTATTAAAAATGATTTTTGTTGTCCTTGGCTTCCAAATTTCTTGATGGGATGACCATCAATTGCAAAGTCTAAATCATCTTTATGAATACCAACACTTGTGTATTGCAGAGCTCTATCTTTTTCAACAGCATTTTTAAGCAGAACTTTTAGCTCTTGTTCTTTTAATTTGCTCTGGTATTCCAATGAAACACCTTCATCTTTTCCAGAAATGTTTAAATATTGCTCTTTAAATATTGGAATAAATGCTTCTAAAAACGCCTGCCTTTTATTATAAATAATAGTACCATATGTATGTAATTGTTCATCATATATGCTCAAAGTATCTTGATCATAAGTACGATTCAAAGCAAAGTATTTCAATAATGAATTACGTTGCAATAATACCTTATTATATTTAATTAAGGTTTTTAGATAGTCCTTATCCGACTGTGAAATAACACCATCTACAAATTTTCTTCTGGTATCACTGCCTTCTGTTATTAAATCACGATCGGCGGGTGAAATTAAAACAAGTGGTAAAAAGCCAATATGGTCAGAGAATTTATCATAGGCTTTACCATTTTTTTTAATGATTTTTTTTAGCCCGCGTTTAAAACTACAAACTACCTTTTCTAACCTTTTGTCTTTTTCAAACTCGCCTTCAATCATGAAGAATTCGGTACCATGCTTAATATTCTGTGTTGCCACCGGATTAAAATAACTTTTACCGAAAGAAAGATGATAAATGGCATCTAAAATATTGGTCTTTCCAATGCCATTAGCTCCCACCAAACAGTTAATTGTAGCGTCGAATTCTAAATTTTGAGAAGAGAAATTCTTGTAATTAACTAACGATAAGCGTTTTAAAAACATATTTTGCTTTCGGACGATGGTTATTTTAATAGGAAAGATTCCAAAAATAACGAATATTTTACCTTTCCGTTTTGGATAAAAACTTTATTTTTGCGCGATTAATAAAATTAAGAATGGCAACATATAAGAAGCGAGGCTATAAACCTAAAAATAAAGCTGAAGAGCATGAGTTTGATGTACAGGATAGTACAACAGCAGAAGTTTTTAGCACGCTAGATGAAAGCGCGTCTAAAACTGAAGCATGGGTTTCAAAGAATCAAAATTTTATACTTGGAGCTATTATTTTGGTCGCTGTTGGTATTTTAGCCTATTTAGGATATAACGAGTTTATTCAAAAGCCTAAAGAACAAAGTGCGGCTAATGAATTGTATTACCCACAACAAAATTTTGACCAAGCAATGACCAATGAAGCTAATAAAGATTCATTGTTGAATTTAGCTTTATTAGGTTCAGAAGGTAAATATGGCTTTTTAGATATTATTAGTGAGTATAAAGGAACAAAAGCTGCAAACTTAGCTAGCTATTCAGCTGGTATGGCTTATTTGAATACTCAAAATTATAAGGAGGCTATTGAGCATCTTGAGAATTTTTCTTCAGATGATGCTGTTTTAGGTGCTCTTGCAAAAGGAGCAATAGGTGATTCATTTTCTCAATTAGGTCAGGCTGAAGATGCTTTAGACTATTATGAGAAAGCAATTGCCCACAATGAGAATGCATATTCTACACCTAAATATTTATATAAAGCAGGCATCACGGCGATGAATTTAGGGTATACGGAAAAGGCATTACAATATTTTGAGCGAATTAAAGCAGACTTTTCTTCTGCCAATGAAGCAACAAATATTGAAGCTTTGATAGGTTCAGTAAAAAAGTAGCATCATGGCTACAGAGAATAAAAATTTATCTACATACGATAAGACAACAATCCCAAACGCGAAAAACCTTCGATTTGGGATTGTTGTTTCTGAATGGAATGAGTCCATTACCGAAGGACTTTATTCGGGGGCATTAAAAGCCTTACTCGATTGTGGCGCATCAGCCCACAACATACTTCGTTGGAACGTTCCCGGTAGTTTTGAGTTAATTCATGGCTGTAAAAAGATTATAACCTCTCAAGAAATAGATGCAGTCATTGCAATCGGGAGTGTCATACGAGGCGAAACAAGTCATTTTGACTATGTGTGTTCTGCGACAGCCCAAGGTATTAAAGACTTGAACCTACAATATGAAGTACCAGTTATATTCTGTGTTCTTACAGATGATAATCTACAACAGTCTATCGATCGAAGCGGTGGTAAACATGGAAATAAAGGTACTGAGGCTGCAATAGCTGCAATTAAAATGGCTGTTCTAGGAAAATAAGATTTCTTTTTTCTAAAATTTAAGCTCCTTTTTTCCTTAACAATTTTTGTGACCTAGGCAATGCGCTATTTTTCGTTTTTAAGTACCTTTGATAATAGAGGTATTGGACACTATGCGTAACTTTTTAAAACTAAGGGGAAATAGAACTTTCGAGTATAAGCCGCGATATTATAAAGGCGATGGTAGTCCATACAAGATTGAACATAAACTTGATAAGTTCCGAAGTACTGCAACGACAAATAGAGGCCTAAAAAATAAATTTTCTTCCGCTTTTGATGATTTAAAAACAGAAGGAGATAGAAATATTAAGATGCGTTTCATTATCATCTTAGCTGTCTTAATTTTGTTGTTTTTGTTTATTATTGACTTCGATTTATCTATATTCTATAGTGCTTAATGGCAGATATTATAAAACTTTTGCCAGATCATGTTGCCAATCAAATTGCAGCAGGTGAGGTAGTACAAAGACCGGCATCTGTAGTTAAAGAATTATTAGAGAATGCAATTGATGCGGGGGCTACCAATATCAAGCTTATCGTTAAAGATGGGGGTAAAGCATTAATTCAGGTAGTTGATAATGGTATAGGAATGAGCGAGACAGATGCTCGTCTTTCTTTTGAACGCCATGCTACTTCAAAAATTTCATGTGCCGAAGACTTATTTAATTTAAACACAAAAGGTTTTAGAGGCGAGGCATTAGCTTCCATTGCCGCAATAGCTCATGTTGATGTTCAAACAAAACCTGAGAATGCCGAATTAGGTTCATTTTTAAAAATTGAAGGAAGTAAAATAACAGCTCAAGATGTAGCGGCAACGCCTAAAGGTACTTCAATTGCTGTAAAAAATTTATTTTTTAATATTCCAGCTAGAAGAAATTTTTTAAAGTCTAATCAAGTGGAGCTCCGCCATATAACAGATGAGTTTCAAAGAGTCGCACTTGTCCATTTTGATGTTGCTTTTCAGTTTTATAACAATGGTTCAGAACTATTTAATTTACCCAAAGAAAACTTTCGACAACGAATTGTCCATGTTTTTGGTGCAAAAATGAATGAACGATTAGTACCGGTTGAAGAAGAAACTGAAGTTGTAAAAGTTTCTGGTTTTATATGCAAACCTGAATTTGCTAGAAAGAGTAGGGGAGAACAATTTTTCTTTGCTAACGGCAGATTCATTAAGAGCCCGTATTTACATCATGCCATTGGTGCAGCCTTTGAAGGTTTAATTAAATCTGAAATGCAACCTGGTTATTTTTTGTTCTTGAACGTTGACCCTAAAGCAATTGACATTAATATCCATCCAACTAAAACCGAAGTGAAGTTTGATGATGAAAATACTTTATATGCAATTTTAAGGTCAACTATAAAACATAGTTTGGGTCAGTTTAATGTGGTGCCAAGTTTAGATTTTGAGCATGACAATAATTTATTAACGCCATATTCGTACCAAGGTAAAGAAGCAGTTGTTCCTAAAGTAACTGTTGATGCTCGATTTAATCCGTTTGAATCTAAGGAATCAAGCACCGTAAGAACAAGCTCTTTTAAAAAGAAGTCGATAGAAGGTTGGGAAAATTTATATACTGACCTTGACGATAAAGACAACTCTTTTAGTAGTGTTCAATTTGAATCACAAATTGAGGTGCCTGATATTTTTGAAGGACAAGAAGAAGATATAGAAACCAATCAGATAGCTTTTCAATTACGTCGAAAGTTTATTGTGACTACAATAAAATCAGGAATGTTGGTCATAAATCAAAACCGTGCACATCAGAGGGTGTTATATGAAAAATTTCTGGCTAATAACGAAGTAAAACAAGGTGTTAGCCAACAATTATTATTTCCGTTAACTCTGGAGTTTACAGGACCAGAAATTCAACAACTTAAGCAATTTCATGAGCATCTCTCAGTATTGGGTTTTATCATGAATTTTGGTAAAAAACAGAAAGTCACTGTGTCAGGTATACCAACTATTATGACTGAAACTTCAATTGGCACAGTATTCGCTGAATTGCTTATAAACAATGAAAGTGAAGTTACAGATGAAGAGGTGTTATCATCTGAAGTTTTAATAGCTAAGATACTTTGTAGAACTTTAGCTTTAAAGAGTGGCCAACCTTTAGATACAACCTCTCAAATAGCTTTGGTAAATGACCTTTTTGGGTGTGAAGAATCGAAGCTAGATCCTTTTAATCGAATTATTTATACTACTATTGAAACAGACTTAATTGAGAAGAAATTTATATAAATGGGAAGAATAACAGAAGCTATAAAACATTTATTGATAATCAATGTACTTTTTTTTATCGCAACTCAGTTGTATGGTGATCAAATGTATCAATGGCTATCACTCTGGTTTATAGAGAACTCAAATTTTCAGTGGTGGCAAGTCATTTCTCATATGTTCATGCATGGCAATTTGATGCATATAATTTTTAATATGTATGCCCTGTGGGCTTTTGGCTCACCATTGGAAAAAGCATGGGGTAGGAATAAGTTTTTATTCTTTTATTTTTCTGCAGGAATAGGAGCCGCGCTATTACATACCGCCGCTAATTATTATTTCTTTAACCAAGGTTTGGAAGCAATTGTTAATAGTGGTATAAATGAATCACAAGTTTTAAAGGTTTTAAAGAATGGTCAATATAGTCCAGACTGGTATGGTTTAGCTGGTCAAAATGTTGTAGAAGGAATGTTGTCAGCCTTTAATACACCTGCAGTTGGTGCATCCGGAGCAGTGTATGGTGTATTGGTTGCTTTTGCGTTTATGTATCCAAACGCCGAATTAATGCTAATTTTTCTTCCAGTTCCTATAAAAGCCAAATATTTTGTTCCCTTAATAATTCTTGGTGATGTGTTTTTTGGTATTTCAGGAACTAATACAGGAATCGCACACTTTGCACATATAGGTGGGGCTCTAATTGGCTTTATTATGATGTGGTATTGGAAAAAAAATCAGTTTAATAAAAACCGTTGGAATTAATATGGCTGGTGGAAACTTACAATATCAATTTAGTAGACTAAATTTTGCAGAAAAGCTCATAGCTGTAAATGTGTTTATCTTTTTGTTGGTAAACCTTTTACCTGTACTTTTCGGTATTTCAAGTGAGCAAATTATAAGCTGGTTTGAGTTGCCTGAGGCCTTAGGTTCGTTTGTATCACAACCTTGGTCGATAGTTACCTATTCCTTTTTTCATGGAGGTTTTGGTCACATTTTTTGGAATATGTTATTGCTTTATTTTTTTGGTAGAATCTTTTTTAATCTCTTCGATAAACAAAAATTCATTGCAGTATATTTTTTAGGGGTTATAGTGGGGGGGCTGCTTTTTATGTTAGCTTATAATGTTTTTCCAACACTATCAGCTACAAATGCTATTTTAATTGGTGCTTCAGCCGGTGTTACAGCAGTATTAATTTTTATTTGCACCTATATTCCAAACCAGGAAATACGGGTTATTTTTTTCAATGTCAAACTATGGCAATTGGGAGCTTTTGTTATTCTAAAAGATGTTGTCACTTTGGCTTCTGGTGAGAACGTAGGCGGAATGTTTGCTCATTTAGGTGGCGCACTTTTGGGCTACGTTTATGCAAGGCAGTTGTTTAAAGGACGCGATATCGGAGAAGGTTTTAATAAATTACTAGATAGTATTGGGGAATTGTTTAAATCTAAAACTAAAAAGGCCCCATTGAAAACGGTTTATAAAAGAAATACTACCAAGAATACAAAAAACAAGGTTGATTACGACAAAGAAAGTCATCAAAGAAAGATAGACGCTATCTTAGATAAAATCAGTAAGTCTGGTTATGAAAGTTTATCACAAGCAGAAAAAGATTTTCTATTCAAAGCGGGTAAAGAAGACTGATATAACAAAGCCTAAATGTTTTATAGACTCCTACTTAATATATTTTTTGCCTTTCTATTATTAATCTCCATTATTATCTATTATATGGGTATTGGCAATGCTGGTATTTTTGGTGTACTTAGTTTGATGGTGCCAATACTAGTTTTTGTGAATCTCGTATTTATGATTGATTGGGTCATTAGAAAAAACTCTAGATTTCTTTTGTCTTTTATTACTTTAACAATAAGTTATTTTGTTTTTGGAAGCTTTTTTAAATTGTTCGGGAATAACGAGAGTGCGATCGGGGACCTTAAAGTACTCACTTATAATACCAGAAGTTTTAACAATAATGAAGCGATTAAAGAGCCAGACATTGATAAAAAAATAATCAAGTTTGTAAATGATTTAGACCCAGATATTATTTGTTTTCAAGAATTCTACCATATTAAACAATATGACGGTAACTTTAAGAATTACCCTTATCGTTTTGTTGATTTTAATGAAGAAAAGCCAAAGGGTAAAATCATTCAAGCTATTTTTTCAAAACATCCTATTTTGAATGAAAAAGTCTTTGAATTCAAAAAAAGTGGAAATAGTGCTATCGCGGCAAACATCTTAATTAATCAAGACACCATAACGGTATATAATGTTCATTTTGAATCATTTGGAATAGTTCCTGACTCTGAAGTGCTTAAGAACGAGAATTCTGGAAGAACACTAAGAAAAATTACAAGAACATTTATTAAACAACAAGCACAGTCTTTACAGATTAGTAATGATATTAACCTTAATAAATATCAAAGCGTACTTTGCGGTGATTTGAATAATACCCAGTTTTCGAGTGTATATAGAGAGGTAATCGGTGATTTTCAAGATTCTTTTTTAGAGACTGGTCATGGTTTTGGTAAGACTTTTAGTTTAAAAGGTTTTCCAATGCGCATAGATTATATACTTGCTGATAATAGTTTTGAGTTCACCTCTCATACTAATTATGAAGTCGAGTATTCAGATCATTTTCCGGTTATGGCGACTTTGAAGTTGAAATCAGATAAGGCTACAGTCGACTAGATCAGCTAGAACATGAATTAATAATCCTATCGCTATAATACGACTCCTTTTAAAAAGTAAGCCCATCGCATATATTCCTATGGCCCAATAACTATGAAGTGGGTGAAAATTAATACTACATCTATGAGGGTCAAAAATTGGAGTTGCAAATACATGATCAACATCAATTAGAATTCCTGCTAATAGAATCAATATGACTCTTTTTTGATTGTTTTTGAAAAAAATAAGACCAATTAAAACAGGAAAAATAAAGTGCGTTCCATAATGTAGCAAGAACCTAAGCATCTAAAAAGGATAAGTTCTGATTTTGTAAATAATTGAGAGCATTAGTACCCTCATTAAATAATAAATCAAGCGTGCTTGAATTTGGAACAAAACCATTGCGATCATCGAAAACTTGAAAATAAGGCTCTTGGCTCAAAGTAAATTCCTTTTTTGCATTAACTAAAAAACGCATATCTAAACCTTCATTAAAATTTAGGTTAAAACTTTCCGTTTTTAAGTATGCTAAATCAATACCTAAAGCTTCGGTAATGAATGCAATAGTTTTTAAATTAAATTCTAGCAACGAATCAAATTCTTCATGAAATAAAGGTTCTAGCTCGTCTTCATAAAACTCGAAATAGGCAGAAGTTCTATAAGATGTTTGTAAAGTTCTCCAATGCTGTCTTTGCCAATTGTAACTATTATCAATTTTTACATCTTTATAGCGTTGTCGACCAGAACTGCCTCCAACGTGTTTTATAGGAATGGTAAGAAGATGTTTTCCTTGGTCATTACATATATTACAACGATTACGAAAAGTCTGTTTTTGATAATTATCATTCACTTCCCAAACGACCTCATTTTTTATCATTGCTGCTACAGTAGCAATATTTGGAAAATAGGTAGGGTGAAATAGTGCTTTCAATTTTTATGAATGCTTAAGATGCTGATTTAGACTTTTTTTTACGGAAAAAATCAAATACAAAGTAACCTGCTAATAATATCAGGAAGTATTTAAAATAGGAAACAGGTTCACCGCTGCCTCCGACAGTAGTAAATATACGGTCCCAGCGCAGTTTTTCATTAAATCTAATTCCGTCTTGAAAATTATCAAAACTCAACCAAATGAATACTGGTTTACCCACGATATGATCTTCAGCTACATAACCCCAGGCTCTGCTATCTTCTGAGTGGTCTCTATTGTCACCCATCATCCAAAAGTAATCTTGCTTAAAGGTATAAGAGCTAACTTCTTCGCCGTTAATTAATACTCGATTGGACTCTACTTTAACTTGATTATGCTCGTAGTCCCTTATAATTTTTTTGTAAAGCGGAATTGTTTTGTTGTTGATTTCAACGGTACTTCCCGCTTTAGGAATATAAATAGGTCCAAAATTGTCGACATTCCATCGGTAATAAGGGCTCTGCGGAAAAACATTGTAACCAGGAGTTCCTTTTATTTGAACTTCCATAACTACAGAATCAATAGAGGAATTGGCTCGAAGTTTTGCCACCATTTCATCAGTCATATTCGCGACTCTTGATAATGGTGATTCTTCCTTTAATGATAAACGAAGTTCTCTTATCAATTCAATAGGTAAACCTTGTGGTCCAGTTAATATTACTGGTTTGCCTTTTTCATCTGAGCCAGCGGCAATACCATTAGCTCTAAGTATATTCAATTGATTTTGAGAAAGTGTCGCAGGAATATATTTTCGGGTATAATCGCTTGCATCTATTACACCTAACAACCTACTTGAAACTCCTTTTCTTGAATAAATTTTATAATTTTTCATGACCTTAGCTCGATCAGATAGTTCTAATTTTTCACCATTAATATGGACAAAACCATCTACGACCGACAAAGAATCTCCAGGAGTACCAACACACCTTTTAACGTAATTTGATTTTTTATCAATAGGTTTTTGAACACCTTCCTCTGCCTTGAAAAAGACCCTTACTGTATCTGCAGGCCAACTAAAAACAACAATATCATTCTTCTTAGGTGTTTGAAAGCCAGGTAATCTAAAATATGGAATTTGAGGCTTATTTAGATAGGATCGCTTTTTTAGAACTGGTATGGTATCATGAACCATTGGCGCTGCTACAGCAGTCATGGGAGTTCGTGCTCCAAAATGAAATTTACTTACAAATAGAAAATCTCCAACACGTAAGGTGCGTTCTAACGAACCAGTTGGAATCACGTAGGGTTGAATAAAATAGGTATGTACAAAGGTTGCTGCTACAATTGCGAATACAATTGAACTAACCCATTCACCAAGTCCGGTTCTTGGTTTTAAATCGCGATCTTCAATATAGTCGACATCTTGTGTATAGTTAATGTAAGTAATGTAAAAGCCTAAAGTCAGAATAGCTAACCAAGTATCTACTGACTTGTTTTTACCAAAACTTCGAATGGTCTCTACCCAAATTACCGGAAACATTAATAGATTAATTATTGGGATAAATAACAACAAAACCCACCATTTTGGTCTGTTAATAATTTGCATTAAAACAATACCATTATAAATGGGTATGGCAGCTTCCCAGGCCTTACGCCCTGCCTTTACATATAATTTCCATGTTCCAAGAAAATGAATAACCTGAACAATAAGTATAAAAATAATCCACTGCGTACCGTTCATAAAAAATGTTTGTTTCTTAGACCTTTATTTTTCTTATTTGTTACGGATTAAGTCAGATTTAACACATCTTTCATAGAAAAGATGCCTTCTTTACTCTGAATCCATTCTGCTGCAATAATTGCTCCTAAGGCAAATCCTTCACGATTGTGAGCCGTATGTTTAATTTCAATAGCATCAACCGAACTTTCATAATTAATGGTATGTGTTCCAGGCACCTTCCCTATTCGTTTTGAAGTTATTGCTATATGATTTTCAACTTCTTCTTCTAGTTTCCAACCCGAATATAACGAGTTTTCGATGATTCCCTCAGCTAAGGTAATAGCTGTGCCGCTTGGAGCGTCTAATTTTTCGGTGTGGTGTATTTCTTCTAAAGACACCTTGTATTGTTCCAGATTAGCCATCATTTGAGCCAAATTTTTATTTAACTCAAAAAAAATATTTACTCCTAAGCTAAAATTTGAGGCATAAATAAATGCACTCTTATTTTCTTTACAAATGGTTTTAGCCTCATCAATTTTGGATAACCAACCTGTAGTGCCTGAAATTACAGGAACTCCATGTTTAAAACAATCCGTAATATTTTTGAATGCTGCATCCGGTGTACTGAAATCAATGGCTACATCAAAGTCAGAATAAGCTATTTCAGAAGTTCCAGCATCAATTTTTGCTACAATTTGATGACCTCTACTTAGACCAATTTTCTCAAGCATTTGACCCATTTTACCATATCCAAATAAGGCTATCTTCATATGCTAGAATTTTAGAACTAATGCCAATCCATAGTTTGGATCATTGTTGATTGGATTGATATCGAGGTATGGTTTAAAATCTATACCCAACCGCTCATCAACATTATATTGTTTTAAGTGGGCATCCACGTTGGCATCAATAATGTTTAGAGCATACAATGCGATACTTATAACCAATGCTAAATCTCTATTTCTTTGTGTTGATTCTTGAGCGTCTTGTAACGATTCATCACTAAAATCTGGACCGACACCGTCGCCATTTAAATCAAAGAATTCATCATCAGTAAAACCTGCACGCCTTCTCTTAAAAGCATCTCTTACTTGATTGTATTGGGTGTTATTCGCTGAATAAGCAGCAATGCTTAAACCAAGTGCCCCCCACACTAATGGAGCCTTCCAATAACGTTTGTTATAAATTTGACCTAAACCTGGTAAAATTGCCGAGTAAAATGCCGCTTTACTTGGTGCTAGTGGGTTAATTTTTATCCCTTCATAGCTAACTTCTTCAAAAACCACACCTTCTTGTGCTAAATTTGTTTGTAAAGAATCTGCTTTTTGTTCGGTTATAGTTTTTTCTTCCTCTTCGTTTTCTTGTGAGAAAGTGATGGAGAATACCAAACAAAAAAGAATAAAAAGATAGCTAACTTTATTCACCAGAAAGTAATTTTTTCAATCGCTGAAATTCCTCTTTCGAATGAAAAGGAATAACAATTTTCCCTTTCCCAGTTGCAGATGATGAAACATCAACCTTAACAGCCAAGTGGTTTTTGATGGCATCTAAATGCTTTGAGATATAACCAGGAAGCTCTTTAGAATTTTCTTTAGCTGGCAATGAACTTTTACTGTTTTTACCATCACGCAGATTCTTAACCAATTGCTCTGTTTCACGCACTGAAAGTTTTTCAGTTAAAATACGTTCATAAATTCCTAATTGATTTTTCTTCTTTTCAATATTGACTAAGGCACGACCATGTCCCATACTTAAAAAGCCATCGCGCATTCCCGTTTGTATGATAGGGTCTAATTTTAATAGCCTTAAATAATTAGTGATTGTAGAACGTTTTTTTCCAACTCGTTCACTCATCTTTTCTTGCGTTAATTGAATGTCATCAATTAATCGTTGATAAGAGAGTGCAATTTCAATAGGGTCTAAATCTTGGCGTTGAATATTTTCAACCAAGGCCATTTCTAAGGATTCTTGGTCGTTAGCTATTCGGATGTACGCAGGTATGGTCTCTAACCCAACTAATTTAGAGGCACGATAACGTCGTTCACCGGATACTAATTGAAATTTATTAAAATCTAGTTTTCTTACTGTAATTGGCTGAATAATACCTAACTCACGAATAGAGCTGGCAAGTTCTTTTAACGCCTCATCATTAAAATTAGAACGCGGTTGAAACGGGTTGACTTCAATAGCTTCTATTTCAAGTTCAACCACATTACCGATTACCTTATCAGCATTCTTATCAGAAACTGATTGAATATCATTTTCAGGATCTTTTAAAAGGGCAGATAAACCTCTACCTAAAGCCTGTTTCTTAGTTGCTTTCGCCATCTAAACTGTCTCCTTATTTTTTTGTAATAATTCGTTAGCCAAATTCAAATAATTAGATGCCCCTTTGCTACTTGCATCATATTTGATAATACTTTCTCCATAACTTGGAGCTTCACTTAATTTGACGTTTCGTTGTATGATAGTATCAAAAACCATATCTGCGAAATGCTTTTTAACCTCTTCCACCACTTGATTAGATAATCGTAATCGAGAATCATACATGGTCAATAACATTCCTTCAATATCTAAATCTGGGTTATGTATTTTTTGAACACTTTTTACTGTGTTCAATAATTTACCAAGACCTTCTAAAGCAAAATATTCACACTGAATTGGAATCATAACTGCGTCAGCAGCAGTTAAGGCATTCAATGTCAATAAACCTAATGAGGGGGCACAATCTATAAGAATGTAATCATAAGCCTCTCTCAATGCACCAATAGCCTGCTTCATCATGTATTCACGATTATCCTTATCGACCAATTCAATTTCTATCGCAACAAGATCAATATGAGAAGGTATTAAATCTACATTTGGTGAGTTCGTCGATATTATGGTCTCATTTGCAGTTGCAGTATGCTCTAATAACTGGTATGTCCCTTTTTCAACACTTTCAACATCAATACCCAATCCTGAAGTTGCATTTGCCTGAGGGTCCGCATCTATTAATAAAACTTTCTTTTCTAAAACTCCTAGAGATGCAGCAAGATTTACTGTTGTCGTCGTTTTACCAACACCTCCTTTTTGGTTTGCAATAGCAATGATTTTGCCCATTTGTTGCGTAAGTTAGAAGGTAAAAATACAATTATTTATAAAGCTATTAAATGTAATTTGTTAACACAAAGTGAATAAGTAATGTAATGTGCGTTAAGGAAAGTTAAAGTTTGATAAAAACGAACTTTGTTGGAATTTAAATGACAGTTAAGTAGATAAAATTGTCAGTATTTCTATAGCTGTATCACTGATTTTTGTTCCGGGTCCAAACACCGCCATTGCGCCAGCACCATAGAGGTAATCATAGTCTTGCTTTGGAACTACACCCCCAACTATCACCATAATATCTTCTCGATTATATGATTTAAGCTCTTTTAAAACTGCTGGAACTAAAGTTTTATGACCTCCAGCTAAAGACGAAATACCAAGTACATGAACATCATTCTCAACGGCTTGTTTGGCTACTTCTTGTGGAGTCTGAAATAATGGTCCAATATCTACATCAAAGCCCAAATCGGCATACCCAGTGGCAACTACCTTGGCACCCCGATCATGACCATCTTGCCCCATTTTAGCCACCATTATTCTTGGGCGACGTCCTTCATTTTCAGCAAAATCATCAGCCATCTTTTTAGCTTTTTTAAAGCTAGTATCATTTTTAATTTCTTTTGAATACACGCCGCTTACGGATTGAATTTTAGCTCTATAACGACCAAAGGCTTTTTCCAAGGCATCACTAATCTCACCTAAAGTAGCACGTTCTCTAGCCGCATTTACAGCTAAAGCTAGCAAATTTTTGCTGGATTCATCATTCATTTTCTGTCCTGCGACAACTTCAATTTCACGCAAACAAGAACTTACCTTTTGAGTATTTCGAGCTAATTTAATTTTTCTAAGGCTATTTATTTGTTGCGTTCGGACCTTTTTATTGTCCACTTCCAATATCTGAAGATTATCTTCATCTTCCAAAACAAATTTGTTTACACCCACCAAAACTTCTTGACCACTATCTAATCGTGCTTGCTTTTTTGCCGCGGCCTCTTCAATTCTCAATTTAGGAATACCTGCTTCAATTGCTTTTGTCATACCCCCAAGTTCCTCTACCTCATTGATCAATTGAAAAGCCTCTTCAGCAATTGATTTGGTTAGTTCTTCAACATAATAACTGCCAGCCCAAGGGTCAACAGTTCTAGTTATTTCAGTTTCTTTTTGCAGGTATATTTGAGTGTTTCTGGCAATGCGTGCAGAAAAATCTGTTGGTAATGCTATAGCTTCATCTAAAGCGTTGGTATGTAGGCTTTGCGTTCCTCCAAAAGCCGCCGCCATAGCTTCAATAGTCGTTCTTGCGACATTGTTGAAAGGGTCTTGTTCTGTTAAACTCCAACCACTGGTTTGAGAGTGCGTTCTAAGCATTAAAGATTTTTCATTACTCGGATTGAATTTTTTAACCAATTTGGTCCATAGCATTCGCGCAGCGCGCATTTTAGCAATTTCAGTAAAATGATTCATTCCAATCCCCCAAAAAAAGGAAAGCCGAGGTGCAAAATCATCAATTTTTAATCCAGCTTTAATTCCTGTTTTTATGTATTCGATGCCATCAGCTAGTGTATAGGCTACCTCTAATGATGCTGGTGCACCTGCTTCGTGCATATGATAACCAGAAATACTTATGCTGTTGAAACGACGCATTTTTTGACTAGTAAATTCAAAAATGTCAGCTATAATTTGAATGGAAGGCGTTGGAGGATAAATGTAAGTGTTACGCACCATGAACTCTTTCAAGATATCATTCTGAATAGTACCTGTAAGTTGGTCAAGAGATACTCCTTGCTCTTCAGCTGCTACAATATAGAAGGCCATTATTGGTAAAACTGCACCATTCATGGTCATAGAAACTGACATTTTATCCAATGGAATATTGTCGAAAAGAATTTTCATATCCTCGACTGAATCAATGGCGACCCCAGCTTTACCTACATCACCAATAACGCGTTCATTGTCGCTGTCATACCCTCGATGGGTTGGCAAATCAAAGGCAACAGAAAGGCCTTTTTGACCAGCTTTTAAATTTCGTTGGTAAAAGGCATTACTCTCTTCGGCCGTTGAAAAGCCGGCATATTGTCGTATTGTCCATGGGCGACGGACATACATCGTGGAATACGGACCCCGAAGAAAAGGAGGGATGCCCGCGGCGAAATCAAAACCTCTATTATCTCTCTCGATATTCTGAGTATTAAGTTTTATATGCTGAAGATTCTTTCTACTCATCTTGTAATCGCTTTTGTTCTAAAACTTCTGAAAGTCTTTTCTGTATTATCGGCTCAATCACCGTTTTTCTCTTTTCTGTTTTAACAAAAGGGTGCAATTCTAAATCATCTTTCATTTTATCTTCCATGTTTTGGAAGGTGTTTGTGCCTATTAATACTAATTCTTCTTTATCAAATTTTGTTTGTTCTTTTGCTGCGTTTTCTTTTATTTTCTTTTGAATGATTCCTTCTTTCAATTGTTTTAAAAAGCCACCACTATTTTCTATTTGTTTAAAAAGGACAAGTGCTTTTTCCGCCAATTGTTGCGTTAGACTTTCGATGTAATATGTACCTTCAACAGCTTTCACCGCATCATCAAAATAGCTTTCTTCCTTTAATAACAATAGTTGATTACGAGCTATTCTTTCCCCAAACTCATTGTCTTTATGATATAATGAATCATAAGGTAGATTACATACTGTATTTGCTTCGCCAAGCACAGCCGACATGCATTCAGAAGTTGTTCTAAGCATGTTCACGTTATAATCATATATAGTTTTATTGCGCTTGCTTGGTGTTACTTTAATATGACAAGGTAAATCAAAGTTATATTCTTTACTTAAAGCAGACCAGAGAGCTCGTAGCGCTTTTAACTTTGCTATTTCAAAAAAATAATTTCCACCAACAGCTACATTAAAAGTCATTGATATTGACTTTTCTTCTGAACCCTGTTTTAAAAGTGAGAGGTGATTTAAATACTCATTGGCATGGGCAAGGCTATAGGCTAATTGTTGAACCATATCGCCACCTGCGTTTTGGTACAAGCTTAAATCAACTGCTAAAACTGAGATGTTTTTTTTTGTAGCACATGTATGGAATATATCTTCGAGAATTTGATGATCTTTTGTTTGATTATAAAACCAATTTCCTGTTCTGGCTAAATGTCCTAAAATATCGATGTGCAGATAGACCTCTATGACTTTGTCATCAACAAAATTTATTAATCTAGTGATGGCTTCATTGTCCAAAAAATTTAGATGAAGATGAATCGGTGTATTTGTGAGATCTAGATTTTTAAAAAGTACAGACCAAGTAATAGATGAATTAGAAATTTTAAAAACTAAAGATGAAACCCCTTTATTAAGAACATCTTTGGCTTTTTCATTGGCTTCGACTTCATCATTCACATAAATAGATTGCCCAATTTGCCAAATATCATTGTGAGTTGAGACTAGACTAGATGTTTTATCCAAATCTTCACTATGATAAAACGGTTTAACATGTATACCTTCTAAAGATTCCCAAACTAGAGTTTCATTATAATCTGCTCCCTTTAGGTCAAACTGAATTTTTTGTTTCCATTGCTTAGCAGAAACTTCTTGAAATTCTGAAAAAAGAGATTCGTTTTTCATGGTCATAAATTCAACTATTTAATGCTTCTGCTTTAAACTGTCTTCATGTTCAATGAGAAAAATTTCTTCATTGTCTTTTTTCATATAATATTGCTCTCTAGCGAACTTTTCCAGTTCATCTTCATTAGAAAGTTTTTTTAATACTTTTTTATCCTTCTCAATTTCATTTTTTAAAAAGGCTTTCTGTTGCTCTAGTTTATTGATTTCTTTTTTTAATTCTAAATGAATAAGTAGAGAGTTAGTATCAAAAAATGCCATCCAAATAACAAAAAGCGTTAAGACTAAAACATACATGTTTGTCATAAACCGAAACCAACCTTTTTGTTTTAAATCTTTCCAGCTCATCGATTAAACCAATTTTTCAATAATAATAGTTCTAACCATATCGACTGCTACCGTATTGTAATGGTTATTTGGAATAATGATATCTGCAAACTCTTTTGATGGTTCAATAAACTCGTTATGCATGGGTTTTACCGCATTTTGATAACGATGCAACACCTTTTCTAGGTCATGACCTCTTTCTTTCATGTCGCGTTGTAAACGTCTTATTAGGCGTTCATCAGAGTCGGCATGAACATATATTTTAATGTCAAATAACTTTCTTAGTTCTGGGTTACTTAAAACTAAAATCCCTTCAACAATAATCACCTTTTTTGGTACAGTGGTAATTGTTTCAGCTAATCTAGTTTCTTCTACAAAGGAATAAACAGGAATTTGAATTGAATTACCCTTTCTTAACTCATTTAAATGGTACATCAGTAACTCAAAATCAATAGAATTTGGATGGTCAAAATTTACCTTACTCCTTTCTTCTTTAGTCATATGAGCCAAGTCATTGTAATAGGAGTCTTGAGAAATCACTACCACTTCATCTTCCGGTAGTTCATCAATAATCTGTTTGACCACTGTAGTTTTTCCACAACCTGTTCCTCCAGCAATTCCAATGATGAGCATAAAAAAAGTTTAAATCAAAAGTAATAATTTGATCTTAGTATTTGATAGAAGAACAACTTTAAGTGAGTGGTTAAATTATCATGACCTTTCCATTTAAAACCGCCCATTCTATTTAAAAATCATATTCTCCTTCAATTTAGCCAGATAGCAAATTCAAGCTTAATCACTTATCTTAGAAGACCTAAAAGTAAAACAACCCAATGGAGAAATCGTATAAGCTTAAAGTGAACGGTGCCTATGAATTTGAACTTACCGCACAAGATTTAGATTCTTTAGATATTGTAAAGACCGGCGAATCTTCTTTTCATCTTTTACACGAGCATAAATCATTTCATATACAGACCACACATTCTGATTTTGGAAATAAGCATTATCAATTAAAAATAAATAATGATGACTATGATGTGGTTATTGAAACTCCATTAGATAGCTTAATTGATAGCATGGGTTTTGTATTGAACAATTCTGCTTTAGTTGAAAGTATTGAGGCACCAATGCCAGGTCTTATTCTAGAAGTTTCAATTCAAGAAGGTCAAGAAGTTAAGGAGAATGATCAGCTTCTTATTTTGGAAGCCATGAAAATGGAGAATGTTATTGTTTCTCCAAGAGATGGAGTTATTAAATGTATTTCAGTAACTACAGGTGAAGCAGTAGAAAAGAAAAGAACGCTAATTACATTTGAATAGGGTAATTCATGAGAAAATTATTAGTAGCCAATAGGGGAGAGATTGCCATTCGTGTTATGCGAACAGCGAAAAAAATGGGAATTAAAACTGTCGCTGTGTTTTCAGAAGCGGATAGATACGCACCGCATGTTCGTTTTGCAGATGAAGCGGTTTGTATTGGTCCGGCTCCATCAAATCAGTCTTATTTGTTAGGTGATAAAATAATCGAAGTCTCAAAAAATTTAGGTGTTGATGGTATTCATCCCGGTTATGGTTTTTTAAGTGAAAATGCTGAGTTTGCAGAAGCAGTAGAGGATAATGGATTACTATTTATTGGACCAAAATCTCATGCCATTCGTGTCATGGGGAGCAAATTGGCTGCAAAAGAAGCCGTAAAAAAATATGACATTCCGATGGTGCCTGGTGTTGATAAAGCTATAACAGATGTGAAAAAGGCACTTGAAATAGCAAAAGAAATTGGTTTTCCTATTTTAATAAAAGCTTCGGCCGGCGGCGGTGGAAAAGGAATGCGAATTGTAGAAAAAGAAGCGGAGTTAGCATCACAGATGACAAGAGCGATAAGTGAAGCTACTTCGGCATTCGGTGATGGCTCTGTTTTTATTGAAAAATATGTTAGCTCTCCTCGTCATATTGAGATTCAAGTAATGGCTGATGGACATGGTAATTTTCTTCACTTTTTTGAACGTGAATGTAGCATTCAGCGACGTCACCAAAAAGTTGTTGAAGAAGCTCCCTCCTCTGTTTTGACCACTGAACTTAGAAATCAAATGGGTATTGCGGCTACAAAAGTAGCCGAGGCCTGCGACTACGTCGGTGCTGGTACAGTTGAATTTTTAATAGATGCAGAACACAATTTCTATTTTTTAGAAATGAATACCCGATTGCAAGTTGAACATCCGGTAACTGAGTTAATAACTGGTTTAGATTTAGTTGAGTTGCAAATCAAAATTGCACGCGGTGAAGAACTAAATATCAAGCAAGAAGATTTAAGAATAAACGGTCATGCCTTAGAGTTAAGAGTTTATGCGGAAGACCCTTTAAATGATTTTCTACCAAGTGTTGGAACGTTAAATCGTTATAAATTACCAAAAGGAGTAGGTATTCGAGTCGATGACGGTTTCGAAGAAGGCATGGATATTCCCATTTATTATGACCCCATGCTTTCTAAGCTGATTACTTACGGTAAAACTCGTGAAGAAGCTATAGAGCTAATGATTAAGGCTATAGAAAATTACGAAGTCAAAGGTGTGCAAACAACACTGCCATTTGGCGCTTATGTGATGCGTCATGAAGCCTTTCGTTCCGGTAATTTTGACACCCATTTTGTGAAAAAATATTATGCTCCTAAAATATTACAAAAAGAACATGAAAAAGATGCTAGAATTGCAGCGATTATCGCTATGAAAAAATATTTTGAAGATCAAAAAATCCTAAGACTGCCTATAAATTAAATGACATGGACGAGAAAGTAAAAAAGTTACAAAACCATATTTCAGAGGCAAAACTAGGCGGAGGCGAAAAAAGGATTGAAAGACAACATGCCAAAAAGAAACTTACAGCAAGAGAACGCATTGCATTCTTTTTAGATGAAGGATCATTTGAAGAAATGGGAATTTTAGTAACTCATCGTACCACGGATTTTGGTATGGATAAAGAAATTTATTTAGGCGATGGCGTAGTTACAGGTTATGGTACGGTTCACGGGAGGTTGGTTTACCTGTATGCACAAGACTTTACGGTTTTTGGTGGATCACTTTCTGAAACACATGCTGAAAAAATTTGTAAAGTGATGGATTTGGCAATGAAAGTTGGAGCTCCAATAATTGGCCTAAATGATTCTGGTGGTGCCAGAATTCAAGAAGGGGTTAAATCTTTAGGAGGTTATGCTGATATTTTTTATAGAAATGTTCAGGCATCTGGCGTAATACCTCAATTATCTGCCATTATGGGTCCATGTGCTGGTGGTGCCGTTTACTCACCAGCAATTACCGATTTTATTGTAATGGTAGAGCAAACGAGTTATATGTTTGTTACCGGTCCGAATGTGGTAAAAACAGTTACCAATGAAGAAGTAACTTCTGAAGAATTAGGGGGAGCGATGACTCATGCTTCAAAATCTGGCGTCGCCCATGTAACATCTTCTAATGATGCTGCTTGTTTGATAGATTTAAAAAGGTTACTATCCTATCTACCTCAAAATAACACTGAGAAACCGACTAAGTTAGCTTTTATCTTAACTGATGAGATACGTGACAATTTAAATACTATAGTACCAGATAATCCCAATAAACCTTATGATATGCATGAAGTTATCAATGGAATTATTGATACGGAATCTTTTTTTGAAATTCATAAAACTTATGCAGAGAATATTGTTGTAGGTTTTGCCAGGTTAGGTGGCAGAAGTATTGGAGTCATAGCTAATCAACCTTTAATTTTGGCAGGAGTACTCGATGTGGATAGTTCTAAGAAAGCTGCTCGATTTACTCGCTTCTGTGATGCTTTTAATATTCCTATTTTGGTTCTAGTCGATGTTCCTGGTTTTTTACCTGGCACAGATCAAGAATGGAATGGTATTATTATGCATGGTGCAAAATTATTGTACGCGCTAAGTGAAGCAACGGTACCTAAGGTTACCGTAATAACTAGGAAGGCCTATGGAGGTGCTTATGATGTTATGAATTCCAAACATATTGGTGCTGATTTTAATTTTGCCTGGCCGTCCGCCGAAATAGCTGTTATGGGAGCAAAAGGAGCAAGTGAAATTATTTTTAAACGTGAAATCTCAGAAGCCAACAACCCAGAAGCTAAGCTTAAAGAAAAAGAAAAGGAATATGCGGATAAGTTTGCTAACCCCTATAGAGCAGCGCAACGCGGTTTTATTGATGAGGTCATCTTACCTGAAAATACCCGTAGGAAGCTACTAAAGACCTATGCAATGTTAGAAAATAAACAAGTAGAATTACCTAAAAAGAAGCATGGAAATATTCCTTTATAACCGATTTAAAGGGCTTCTTTGAAGAATACATGAAAATTTCCCTTTAGAATAAAAAAGGTGCACAAATGTTTCTTTGAGTCTACAAAATACAAATACCATAGCTTATTGTTTTTTAGTGTTTGAGGTATACTTACTTTTGCCGGATGCAAGAGAATAGTACCAAACCTAACTTTGAATTTATCGCATTAATGGCTTCATTAATGTCGATTGTTGCATTGTCTATAGACACCCTTTTACCTGCTATTCCTGATATTGGAGCGACTATAAATAGTTACGACTCAAAAGACAATCAATTATTAATCACCATGATTTTTTTGGGATTGGGAGTCGGGCAATTATTTTTCGGACCGCTCTCGGATCAATATGGGCGAAAACCTATGGTGTATGCTGGTTTCGTAGTTTTTGGAGTCGCCAGTTTAATTTGCTTATTAGCTCCAAATTTAGAGGTTATGGTAGTTGGAAGAGTGCTTCAAGGTATCGGATTGTCAGCACATAGAACTATAGCAATTTCTATAATTCGTGATTCTTACAAGGGTGATTATATGGCTAAAGTGATGTCTTTTATAACTGCTTTTTTTATTCTTGTTCCCGTAGTTGCCCCTGCTTTGGGTAAATTCATCATTGACCATTTTAATTGGCAAACAATATTTTATGTACATCTTTTCTTAGGTTTAATACTATGGATTTGGTTTTGGATAAGACAAAAAGAAACGCTTAATCCAGAGTATAAAGTCAAATTTTCGCCTAAAAACTTTGTAGGAGGGGCTAAAGAAATGATGAAGTATCCGGAAACGGTTTTATACACTTTTGTTTCTGGATTGGTGACAGGCGCTTTTTTGGTTTATTTGAGTTCAGCACAGCATATTTTTGAAGATCAATATGGATTAAGAGAGGCTTTTCCCTACATTTTTGCCGGTTTGGCTGTTTCAATCGGGACTTCTACTTTCACAAATGGTACTATGGTGATGCGTTTTGGTATGCGTAATCTTTCCCTTGCTGCTACTATAGCCTTTAGTTTAGTGGCAATGAGTTATTTAGTGTTTTTTTGGAATTCACCTAATCCGGAAGTAATTGTTTTGGTGGTTTTTCTCTTTTTACAATTCTTCTGTTTAGGATTTATGTGGGGGAATTTTAGGTCTATTGCTATGGAACCAATTGGTCATATTGCGGGAATTGGAGCTGCAATAAATGGTTTTGTTTCAACATTGATTTCTGTCCCTATAGCAACTTTTATTGGGGCATTTCTTGAAGATTTGGCTTTGCCTCTTTTTATTGGTTTGGCTTTTTGCGGATTTGGAGCCGTTCTTTTGATTCTTTTATCAAGAAGAAAGAAGGTTGCCTTGTCAAATACTTAGTGATTCTTTGTGGGTTCAAAAACAACTCCACTGCTAGAATCTTTTCTCGCACCCGTAACAGATGATAAAACATTTATTTCATCTAAGTCTTTCAGGACTCCCATAAAGGCAAAAACAAGAGCTTCTTTAAATTCAATAAATTTTTTAGGTGGTATATGTACTTTAGTAAGGCTACCTAATTTTTCTTGTAGCGTATCAATAAAAAATGAATTTAACGCTCCACCACCAGTAACTAAAACCTGACTATTTTTACGAGGTTGTTCTTTATTTATTGCATTAGAAATTTGTTCGCAATTATGGTGAATGATGGTACGTAATTTGTCTGCAATAGTTCCCTCATGACTTTCAATTAAAGGAATTATTTCGGAAGTAAACCATTCATAACCTGTAGATTTTGGATATGAGAGCTTGTAATATTCAAGAGCATTTAGTTCTTTCAAAAGAGTCGGAATTAATTTTCCATTTCTCGCCAATTTTCCATCGTCATCATATTTTAAATCAATTTTTTCAGTGAGATAGTTCAAAGGCATATTGGCAAGTCCAATATCATATGCGATGCGACTACCATCTTTTTCAAAAGAGAAGTTACTAATGCCGCCAAGATTTAGACAGAACTCATATTCTGGGAGTAATAGAGAATCACCTATTGGAACTAGGGGAGCACCTTGACCACCATTAGCCACATCAAATGTGCGAAAATCACAAATCACCTTTTGTTGGGCGGTATTGGCGAGTAACTGTCCATGGCCTAATTGAAAAGTAATTCCTTCTTCGGGTCTATGGTGTGAGGTATGACCGTGGCTAGCTATAAAATCAATATCAAAATCATGTTCTTCAATAAATACCTTAGCCTGTTCGCCCAGCCAAACACCATAATCGCGATGCAAATTAGCGTGCTCTTTTTCGGAAAGGTGTATGGCATTTTTTAGTAATCCGAATAATTCATCATGATAGGAAATAGCTCGAGTTTGACGAATTTCAAAATCCCAAGTATTATTTTCCTTCCAAATATGACAGTAAGCGATATCTAACCCATCAAGAGATGTACCGGACATCATACCCAAAACCTTAAATTTTTTCATGTAGTCTTCTTAATAGTTATGATTAATGATAAAGGTTTACCGCAAGTATTCGTTATTTCTTTAAAAGATATTTTGGTATCAGGAATCCTTTGTAATTCAGTATGCCAATCCTCAAAAGTTCGGGCAAACCAATGATGTCCATTGGTAAAGTTGCCGTCAAGTCCTTTCCACGAATCTTGAAGCCATTGACTTTCATAAGGCAGTTGCTGTTCCATTAAAAAGTAAGGGTGAAGGGTTTGTATTAAAATAGCTCCTGTTTTTACAAGCCTTTTTTTAGTTTGTGTCAATAAATCGGTCAGCCCATCCTTTTGATAGAGACAAAAGTTAAAAACGGCTAGGTCAAACGGACCATGGGGAATCGGAATCCCTGAGGTGATTTCTTCAAAAGTCATTTTTAAAAAGGGCACATCACTTTTGCTACGAGCATGTTGCAATAATGCTTCAACGGCGTCAATACCTACAACTTGTTTACCGGAATTTGACAAGACAGTTGTCAACCAACCTTCACCACAGCCTACATCAATAATAGTATTTGAATCCAAAGCTAGAATAACATCAAGAATTGCCTGGTTGGTGAATTGTCGAGAGCTTATGGACCCATCGGAAATGGTTTTAATCCATTCCGCTGCATTGAGTTCCCATGAAGTAATGATTTCATTCATTTAAGTGACATTACAATGTAACGGGTAAGTGACCTTCGGCTCGAATGCGTCCATAAAAATGGGCTACAGCATTTTCTTGAAACATATCAAAATCTTGATACACAACAACAATTGCTGTTGCCTTTTCCCAATTAAATAGTCTTAATGTATAGGGGTTTCCAAAGAGATAAACAATACAGTTAGTACTTGCAATAAGATCATTTACTTTCTTGATGTCATCTCCAAAAAGCCCAAAATGATTCGTTGGTTTCATTTCTGGTGGGAATATTGCAACGATAGTATTCTTCTTATTTTTTTGGTCTCTTTTGATGCTTTCACCAAAGATGGTACGTTCTTTTTTGCCTACTTGGATGAATTGAAACTCAGATTGATGTAACTTTTCAATATCCTCTGGTTTTCCTTTGACCATAGTCAAGGTTTTTGCTGCCAAAATATTCATCAAGTCCTGATAATCATAAGCAATATTTTTTGCAGAATTTTTAAATCCCTTCTCCTTCAGCGACCATACGCGTTCAAAACTGTTTTCGATTTCCTTCTTTGTTGCATTTTTTAGAATTAGATCAATACCTTCTGAAGTATGCTCTGCAAAACATAAAACATCATTTCCGGCCTCAAAGGCTTCCCATTCTAGTTGACCATACGTATCATATAATTTAGATACGCTATGCATATTTAATGCATCTGTTATAATTACACCAGAATGTTTAAATTCTTTACGAATTAAATCAGTAACTATTGGTATTGATATGGTTGAAGATTTAGTTTGACTATGACTAATAGCGGGCACCGCTAAATGACCCACCATTACAGAATCTACTTTATATTGAATTAATTGTTTGAAAGGAAATAATTCATTTTTAAGTAAATCCTCTTTTGATTTATCTATTCGAGGTAAACCTAAATGAGAATCAACTGAGGTGTCTCCATGACCAGGAAAATGTTTAATGGAATTCAATACACCACTTTTATTCATTCCATTAATAAAGGCTTTCGCTCTTTGGTAAACCTCTTCTGGTTCGTCACCAAAAGAGCGATAACCAATTACCGGATTATCAGGATTATTGTTAATGTCCACTGAAGGACAGAGATTCCAATGAATTCCTGCTTTTTTACAATCTACTCCAATGTGTTCTCCAACAGCTTCAATAAGTTCAGGATTGTCTTTTATCGCCCCTAAAGTAAGCGCGTAAGGATATTGTGGTGTTTGCTCTACCCGCATAGCTAAGCCCCATTCGGCATCAATTGCAATCAGTAGTGGATATTTTGAAGCAGCCTGATAGCGGGCAATCAATTCTCTTAATTTGTCGAGACTTTTAGCATTATAAATAACCTCTTTTTTGCCTTCATAATTTGTTGCTGCACTAGCACGACTATGAAAAAAACAAACAGACCCGATGCCGCAGTTTTTAATCAGATTCTCAATTTTTTGAATCTCGTCTTCTGAATCATTAATAAAAGCTGCAGGCATAAAAAATTGACCGACTTTTTCTTTTAAAGTCAACATGCCTTTTGCTTGATTATAGGGTGGTATTTTACTCATTAACTAAGTTGCTTTTTTACCATAATCTGGTGGGTACTTGATATATTTTAATAGTATTAATGACGGTATTGCTGCTAATACAACCCAAATAAAGAAACCATCATAACCTAACCATTCTTGCATATAACCACTGATTAAACCAGGCAACATCATGCCTAAAGCCATGAATCCAGTAGCAATTGCATAATGCGACGTTTTTGACATACCCTCTGCGATATAGATTAGAAAAACCATAAACCCTGCAATCGCAAATCCGTAACCAAATTGTTCTAAGACTACTGTGGTTACTACAGCTACAAGACTTGTAGTTTTGGTGAAGGCTAAAAATGCGTAGAATGCATTCGGTATGTTCAACGATAAAACCATTAAAAAGAACCATTTTTTTAACCCATCTCTCGATATTAAAATTCCTCCTAAAATTCCTCCAATAGTTAGCATTATTACACCAACTGTTCCATAAATGGTACCAACTTCTGCTGTTGAATATCCCAGGCCACCAACTTCCTTTGAATCTAAAAGAAATGGAGAGGCCATTTTAACTAGTTGCGATTCGCCTAATCTAAAAAATAATATAAAAGTTAGCGCCATACCCATGTTAGGCTTGGTAAAAAAAGACTTGAACACTTCTAAATAGCCTTTTGGTTTTTCCTTAATGATGGTAATAGAAGATTCATATTTTGGTGTTGCAAATAAATTGGAAATTGTCAAAACGAGCATCAAAATTCCGGCAGCAATCATGGTAATAGACCAGGCTTTGGTATTATCTCCGTAATGATTTTCTAAAAACCCGGCCATAATTACCAAAAGCCCTTGTCCAGTAACATTTGCTAGTTTGTAAAAAGTACTCCGCAGCCCTACAAAAAAGGATTGTTTTTCTTGGGTAAGACCTATCATATAGTAACCATCAGAGGCTATATCATTGGTTGCCGAAGCAAAGGCAGCCATCCAAAAACAGGCCAGGGTAGTTACAAAAAATATGTTTGTTGGCAGTAAAAAGCCTACCCCCAAAAGTGAAATTGCAATAACCATTTGCATGATTAAAAACCAATTACGTTTGGTGCCTATTAGTTCTAAAAATGGACTCCAAAGCGGTTTAATTACCCACGGTAAATACAACCAACTCGTATATAAACCAATATCGGCATTACTAATTCCTAATTTTTTATACATTATCACTGAAACCGTAACTACCATAACATACGGCAGGCCCTGGGTGAAATATAGTATGGGAACCCAAACCCAAGCCCATTTATTTTTTTCAATCATTTGATAGTGGTTTCTACTAAAATAGTTCTTTTACTTCAGATGTAACGATGGCGAACAAACCCTTCTATTGCAGCGTATTCTGCAAGTCCTAACTTTCGATATTTTTCCGCAGTATTTTTATTTCTTTCTTCTGCACGCATCCAAAATTCGCGGGTATCATCTCCCTGAAACATTACTCCATCTTTTTGCGATTGATGACAGAAAATGGCATTTCTTTTTTTCAAGACTTGTGTAGGACTCATAGGAACTGCCATTTCAATTTCATGAATATCCCATTCATGCCAGGCACCTCTATACAGCCAAACCCAGCAGTCTTCCATAAATTTTTCATTTTTTAAATCATTCAATGCGGCAAAAACAGCGTCTAGACAGACACTATGAGTTCCATGTGGGTCAGCTAAATCTCCTGCGGCATAAATTTGATGTGGTTTAACTTTTTTAATGATATCAATCATTAGGGCAACATCATCTTGGGTTAGATTATTTTTTTTAATAGTTCCTGTTTCATAAAAGGGTAGGTCCAAAAAATGCACGTTTGTATCCGGTAAGCCCAAATAGCGCGTAGCTGCAAATGACTCACCTCTTCGGATGCTTCCTTTTAGTTTGCGTACTTCTAAAGTATCTATTCCGCTTTCCGTTTTTGTTGTAATTGCAGAAATTAAGTCTTTTGATTTTTTTGATGAATTTACATTATCCAAGACTTCTGCAAATTTTAAAGCTTCAGTGTCCGTTACAGCAATATTACCTGAGGTTTGATAAGCCACGTGAACATCATGACCTTGTTCTATTAGTCTATCAAAAGTACCTCCCATTGAAATTACATCATCGTCTGGGTGAGGACTAAAAATAATTACTCTTTTCTTTTCAGGTTGTGCTCTTTCAGGTCTGCTAGTATCATCTGCTTTTGGTTTACCACCAGGCCAACCGGTAATTGTATGTTGCAGACTATTGAACATTTTTATGTTAAGATCATAAGAGTCTTGTTGCGCGAGTAATCCGGACATTCCGTTGTCATTATAATCTTTATCAGTTAGACTTAGAATTGATTTATTCAAAGTTATACTTAACCAGAGTACAGCCTTTGCAGTTAGTATTTCATTCCATTCACAAGATTCATCAACTAACCAAGGGGTTTTATTTCTTGTTAACTTACTGCCAGCTCCGTTGTCTAGAACAAAAGTACAATTGTGATGTTTCTGCAAATAAGTTGCAGGCACTTCTGATGAAATTTCTCCTTCAACAGTTTTTTTAATAATGTCCGCTTTATTTTGACCCCAGCCAAGCAATACAATTCTTCTTGCATTATGAACGGTAGAAATTCCCATTGTTATTGCTCTTCTAGGTACATTGTCAATTCCTAAAAATGCGGGAGCGGCATCTACTCTTGTGATATGGTCTAAAGTAATCACTCTAGTACCCGAATTATAATGCGAACCCGGCTCATTAAACCCGACATGACCCGTTCTACCAATACCTAATAATTGAAAATCAAGTCCGCCAACATCTTTTATTTTTTGTTCGTAATTCAAGCAATAAGGAATGATATCATCACCCAATAGAGTTCCATCTGGGATATTTATATTTTCAGAAGGTATATCTACATGGTTAAATAAATTTTCATGCATGAAATACCAATAGCTCTGTCGGTTATCTTTTTCCATAGGTAAGTATTCATCCAAATTGAACGTAATTACATTGGAAAAACTTAATTGTTCTTCCTTATGCATGCGCACTAGTTCTTCATATACTCGTATTGGAGATGAACCAGTAGCCAGGCCCAAAACACAAGGCAAATTTTGTTGTTGTTTTTTTCGAATAAGCTCAGCAATTTCTTGAGCTACAATTAATGAGGCTTGGCTTGAGCTATCAAAAATTACATTATGTATTTTTTCAAAACGTGTTTCTTCAAATTGCCCAACAGGCTTGTATGAAATGTCGAAACTTTTTTTAGATAGTAAAGTGGTTTTCATAATAGTAAATCGATGCTGTTAATATTGCAAGGTTTTGCGGTTACGCAGTACAAACATAAACATAATTGCAGTTTTATGCTCTTTTATTTGCTGTTTTTTGCAATTAATAACATTTATTTAATATTAAAACGGATTAAAACAGCAGTTTTGAGGATTTGTATATCTTTGTGTTTTGAATAAGATTTATGCTAAAAGAAGAAAGACAGCGAACCATTTTAAATGAGGTTGAGCTTCATAATAGAGTTCAACTCACAGATATTGCAGAAAAGCTAGATGTATCAATTGATACTGTTAGACGTGATGTCAAGGAATTGGATAGCGAAAATCGATTAAGAAAAGTACATGGTGGAGCTGTCTCTTTGGGTTTTGCAAATTATAGCCCCGCACGTAATAATGTTTATGCTTTAGAAGAGAAAACTGCCATTGCCGAAAAAGCTATCAAATTATTAAAAGATAATAGCGTGGTTTTAATTGACGGAGGCACGACTTGCCTCGAACTTGCCAGACTATTACCACTCAAAATTCAGTTAACCTGTTTCACATTGAGCTTAACAGTGGCTTCTGAATTATTGAATAAACCTAACGTTGAAACTATCTTTATTGGAGGTAAATTGTCTAAAGATTCCCAGATTGCGATTGGAGCAAATACTATTCATAACCTATCTGAAATTAAAGTGGATTATAGTTTTATTGGCACTGGGTATGTGGATGCTGATTTTGGATTAACAGAATTTGATTGGGATATTGTTCAAACTAAAAAAGCGGTTATTAGTGCATCAAAGAAAACGGTACTCTTGTGTATTTCTGAAAAGTTAAACTCTCAACATCGTTATAAGACTTGTGAGATTAATGCTATTAGTACCATGATTACCGAATTAAATCCTGATCATAAAGAATTAGATGCTTTTAAAAGTCAAAATATCAGTTTGTTATAACCTATGAATTACACTAAAATTACCGAGCAATCGTCTTTACATGATAATTTAGAGCAGTTGTCTACACTTGATTTATTACGAAAAATGAATCAAGAAGATATAAAGGTAGCACACGCATTAACCAATGTTATTCCTGAAATTGAAAAGTTAGTTGAGGCCTTAGTAAAACGTTTTGATAAAGGAGGGCGCTTATTTTATATTGGCGCAGGTACTAGTGGACGGCTAGGTATTTTAGATGCTTCTGAGATTCCACCTACTTTCGGTATGCCCCATGACCGTGTTATCGGTATTATTGCTGGTGGCGATACGGCGATTAGAAAAGCAGTTGAATTTGCTGAGGATAATACCTTCCAAGCTTGGAAAGATTTAGAGGAATTTAATATTAATGCAAATGATGTTTTGGTAGGTATTGCCGCTTCAGGTACCACTCCTTATGTTTTGGGCGGAATCAAAGATGCAAAAGCTAATGGAATACTAACAGCAGGTATTACCAATAACCCAGGTTCACCTTTGGCGGAAGAATCTGATATTCCAATTGCACTAAATGTTGGACCTGAATTTGTTACTGGTAGTACAAGAATGAAAAGCGGTACGAGTCAGAAACTCGCTTTAAATATGATTTCTACGGCCTTTATGATTAGGGTAGGTAGAGTAAAAGGAAATAAAATGGTTGATATGCAATTAACCAATACTAAATTGGTTGATCGAGGATCACGCTACCTTGTCGAGGCTTTAAATTTAGAATATAAAGCTGCTGAATCAGCTTTGAAAAAGTATGGCTCGGTTAGGGCGGCAATTAAAAATTTAAAAAATTAATTTTAAATAGTCCTAAGTAGAAACTTATTTAGGATCCAACCGAAAAATTCCTTTTCCTTCAACGGCAACATAAATGAAGCCGTCAGGAGCTTGACGAACATTTCTAACCCGACCAATACCATCCAGTAGTTTTTCACGATAGACTACTTTGTTATTCTTTAATTCTAAGCGTTCTAAATATTGAAAGGCTAAAGAGCCCACCAAAAGATTTCCTTTCCATTCCGGATATTTATCTGAAGTGACAAAAGTAAAACCCGATGGGGCAATAGAAGGCACCCAATAATATATCGGTTGTTCCATGTTGGGTCTAGTTGTCTCATCGGTAATTTTAGTGCCAACATAGTTTATACCATATGTAATAACAGGCCACCCATAGTTCATTCCTTTTTTAACAATATTGATTTCATCACCACCTCTTGGACCATGTTCATGATTCCAAATTTCACCGGTATATGGGTTCTTAATTAAGCCTTGAGGATTACGATGTCCGTAGCTGTAAATTGCTTTTTTTGCACCACTTTTATTAACAAAGGGATTGTCAATTGGTACACGTCCATCATCATGTAGTCTATATATTTTACCACCATCTCGCTTTATGTTTTGTGGGTTTTCATCGCGATTTCCACGATCTCCTATGGAGAAATATAAATAACCTTCATTATCAAACTCAATTCTTGAACCCCAGTGTTGACCTTTTTTAGTGTTTGGGGTGCCCTTGTATAACAATTGTTTATCAATAAGTTGATTACCATCTAATTTTGCTCTCATAATAGCTGTATTTCCTCCGCTATTTTCTCCTTCACTTGAAGAATATGAGAAATAAATCCAGCCATTTTTTTTATAATTTGGATGGAGTTTAACATCCATAAACCCACCTTGACCTCGGACATAAATATCAGGTAAATTATTGATTTCGGTTTCTTGACCGTTTTTGTATAAAATGAGTTTTCCGGCTTTTTCAGATGTTAAAATTGATCCATCAGGTAAAAAAGCCATTCCCCATGGATTTTGAAGGTTGCCAACCACTAATACCTCTGTAAATGAATTAGTTACGGGTAAATTTATTCCCTTATCAGTGGATTGGCCACAAGCTTCAAAGAGCAGTACAACGAAAAAATAGGTATACAATGAACGGTTTTTCATAATTTTATCGTTAGAATGTATATAAAGTTAGTCGAATGACGTTTTTATGCCGTTCAATGGATGTTAAAATTAAAAAGAATTTATAAGTATAGATAATTACTAATTAGTGTATTTGGCTCCCAAATCCCGATATACTAAAATACCGAGCTTAACCTATGCCCCGCAAAAAAACAAGACGTCATCTGTACGTCCTGCTATTGGTGTTATCATCAGTTGTAGTTTATTCGGCAGTAATAAAATCAAATGACCTTTTATTTGATACAAAGCCTGGTATGCCTAATTCTATCGAGACTACTGTACCTCCTGTAATAATTAAAAATGATAATAAAGATGTTACAGAAAGCTCCTTAACGACTTTTGCTCCCTTGTTTACCACAATTATTCAAGGTGCAAATGAAGAAGTTATTTGTCCTAATGATGCGAGTACCTTAGCCAAATTTTTTCTTTGTGGTACCAGTGATATTCGCACTTTATCACTTAGCCAAACAGGAAGTTCATATGAATGGGAAAAATTAGATGCAAGTACTTGTGCACCTAGTGTTATCGATGATTGCCCAACTTTTAGTGCAGCAGATACTTGTTGGGATTCAGTCGGTAGTGCTGCCACATATGATTTAGATGCACCGGGCGAGTATCGCGTTCGAGTTGATTCAGGACCTTACTATTATCTAAAGGCGACTCAAAACCCTCTAGATCCGCAGTTAATTTTTGAAGATATTGTATGTGGAAATCCAGGTAGAGTTGAAATAACAAATGTTCCTAATGGTTATGAGTATAGTCTGAACAGTTCAGCGGGACCTTATCAGACCGATCCATTTTTTGATGTTACTGTGGCCGACGATTATTTAGTATGGGTACGTTTAGTAGGTTCTGGTTCTAGTTCTTGTCTATTTCCATCAAACACGGTGACCGTACAGAGTTTAGATATGATGGTTGAAGTTACAAAAAATGATATTCAATGCAGTGGCGAACAGGGTAGTATTGATGTCCAAGTTACTGGTGTTCCTGGTTTTTATACCTACCGCTTAATCAAAAATGGTGTAACAGTAGATACATTTGGCCCAGACGGAGCAGACACTTATACTTTTGCTAATGTAGGTTCAGGAATATACACTATTCGTGTTGAAACAAACGACTGTGATCAAACCGTCACAACAGATATTAGCGGCAATTTAATTGAAATCGGAACAGGAATTAGTCCTTTAGATGTCTCAGCAACTACTTCTGATAGTTTTGGTTGTGGAGCAACTTCAGTTGATGTTACAGTGAATACAACGGGTGGAACAGCTCCTTACCGTTATAGTTTAGATGGGGGCACTAATTTTAGTGCTAACTATACAGGTTCAACTATGTTCTCTGTGACTTCTTCAGGCACTTATAACTTATTGATTGAAGATGCTAATGGCTGCCAAAGAACTGCTTCGGTTGATGTAGCAGATATTCCACCTCCCACATTTACGGTAACTCCTTTTGATGCTAACTGTGGAGGTGCCAACAACGGTCAAATTGTGGTTAATCTTACTAATGGGTTTGGTTATAATATTGAGTATAGTATTGATAATGGAACAACGTATCAAGTGAGTAATGTTTTCTCAAATCTTGCTCCTGGATCTTACGATATCATGCTGCGATATACACAAGATTCTTTTACTTGTAATACTGGTGCATTAACCACCTCTATAGGCACACCTTCAACTATTTTAGCAAGTGCTAACCCAGACTCAACACCTTCATGTTCTAATGAAACAGGTGGGCAGATTACAATTTCAGGTGTATCTGGTGGAACAGGACCATATGAATATAGTATTGGAGCTGGCTTCAGTACCGGGGCGGTTTTTTCTAATTTAGGAGTAGGGACCTACACACCATTAGTTCGCGATGCCAATGGCTGTGTTGAAGCTTTACCGGATATTGTATTTGATACTTTAGATAAACCAACTGATCTAGATTTTGCTATTTCTAGTTTAGACTGTATTTCAACAACTGCTTCTATAACTCTTACAGTGACTGATGGGGTTGGCCCCTTTAACTACGAAATTATTGCACCTAGTGCAAGTGTTATTGATAATGGTGCAAATTCTACTTTTACAGGTCTAGGGTTAGGTACATATACTTTTAGAGTAACGGATTCAGCGGGCTGTTTTTATGATGAAAACTATGCAATTACAGATATCAGCTCCATTGAAGCACAATCTCAACAAATTAGTCCTATTACCTGTTTTGGCGATAGTGATGGAGAAGGGCGTTTTTTAATTGATGGATTTAATGTCACTTATAGCTATAGCATTGATGGTGGAACAGTATTCACCGGTCAGACAAATAGTACTATTGATTTAACTTCTTTAGCTGCTGGTAATTATAGTATTGATGTAACAGATGAAGATACGAACTGTACTTCAACAGCAACATTGACTATAGAAGGGCCTTCAGCTGCTTTAGTTATTGATAACCTTGATGTTGAGGTTATGAATTGCCAAAATGGAAATATTGGAAGTGTTATTGTCAATACTTCCGGTGGATGGGGTGGAAATAGATATACGCTAACACAACCAGATAGTTCAACCAGAGGACCAAAAAACGGAAATACATTTTCAAATTTATCACAAACGGGTACTTATCAAGTAAGTGTTACAGACACCAACGGATGTACGGTTACTGATACATTTACCCTAAGTGCCTTGAGCACGCCTACTTTGACTGTGGATGTTGCAGCGTCGGACTTTTGCTATGATGCATTCGACGCTGCTTCCCTAGTTATGAGTACCACTGGCGGACTTGCGCCATATGAATATAGAATAAATGGTGGAGCACTTCAAAGCAGCGCTACGTTTTCCGGATTAAACCCAGGTAACTATACTATTGAGGTGGTAGATGCTAATGATTGTAGAGATGATTTAGCTATAACAATTCAACCACAAATTACAGCAAATGCAAGCATAATACGAGAATTAGAATGTTCAGGACCTGATGCTGAGATTGAAGTAACGGTTTCCAACGGTTACCCTTCAGGTAGTAATTATGTGGATTATGATGTTTATGTTAATGGGGTTTTGACCTCTTCAAATATTGCCTTTACTGGTAATACTTTTGTTCATACTATCCCGAATAATGGATCTATTACTGTAGATACTACATTTCGGTTTGTCGTAAGAGACAGTCAGGGTTGTGATAATACTTCAAATGAGGTGATTTTGACTCCACAAGAAACCATCGCGGGCAGCACTAATGTTATTGATACAACCTGTGGCCTTGATAATGGAATAATAGAACTAATACCAGATACAACTCAGGGTGTTCCACCATACCAGTATAGTAATGATGGTGGTACAACTTTCAGTAATCAAAATCTATTCTCGGGCTATGCAGCAGGTACCTATAGTAATTTATACATTAGAGATAGCAGAGGATGTGTTAGCCCTGCAATTTCCGCAACAATAGCTGTTAGTGTTGCATTAGATGCAAATGTGGTTGTAACTGACGCAGTTTGTGCATTTCCACCTGCAACTACTGAAGGGTCTATAGATGTAAGTATTTTGAATGGTGTTGCCCCTTATGATTATGAAGTTTACGACAATAGTAATACCCTAGTTGGTTCTTCATTGGCAACAGTAAGTACTTCGGAAAATTTTCCAAATCTTCCTATAGGTGATTATACAGTGATAACTACTGATGCCTCAGGTTGTGAAGATAGAGATATAGTTAGTATAGAGCAGAATCAATTAGATTTAACTCCTTTAGATACACCTCCTTTAAATTGTTCTGACCCTTTTATTTCTTATCGAGTACAGGCTTCAGGGGGGCTCGCTCCTTATGAATTTAGATTAGTTGGAGATCCTACATTTGTGTTGGCAAATGTAAATAGTATTGATATTCATGATTTTTCTGCAGTAGTAACGTTTGGTGTAACCTACTTTGTTGAAGTTAGAGATGCAAACGGTTGCACGTATATAGAACAAATAGATCCTATTACTCCCCCAAGCCCAATTAATGTAAATACAACCAGTTCGTCAGCATCCTGCTCACCGGCGGGTACTGGCGATATTTTCTTTGAAATTACCGGTATTGCTCCAAGCCCTGCTGATTTTACTATAGAATTACAAAATACAGATACAGGTGTTACTGTTTCCGGACCTACAACATTTAATAATGAGCCAATCCCGTACAATGGTTCTTTTACCAATCTTTCACCTGCCAATTATCAAATAATTGTTAATGATTTAAACACACAATGTAGTGCAAGTGATTTAGTGCTGATTACCCAAGATTTACCAAGTATTTTAATTATAAATAATATGCCTGGCACTTGTAATGCAGGAGCTTTGATTACGGTAAATGGACAAGGTGGTACCGCACCATATGGTTTTGCTTACGTGCCTAATGGTGATCCAGTTCCATCTACTTTTGTTTCGGAAACTACTTTTGAAATTGCTGGACCTTATCCAGCTGACTATGATTTCTATATTCAAGATGCTAATGGATGTACAAACTTAGTTACTGAGACCGTCACGGAAACAGCAGGGATACCTGCACCATCAATTAATGTAATTAACCAATGTACAGCAACAAGTGGTTATCAAATTGATGTTACAGCACCTTTAACTGTGCCAGCCAGTGGACCAGAAACTACTTTTCAGTATGATATTGGAGGTGGTTTTCAAGACAGTCCAAATTTTTTGGTTCCGAACCCTGGAAGCTATGTGATTACCATTAGAGATGGTAATGGTTGTACTGCAACAATAAGTGCCGATGTTTTTGACTTTTTCTCTATAACTGCTGATGCTACATCAGTACCAACTTGTAACGCTGGAGATGGAATCATTACTGTAAACACAAGTGGAGGAAGTGGAAATTTTGAATATCAATTACGAAATGATCTCACATTATTGGCTATTGGAGCACCTCAAAGTTCGAATGTATTCACAGGTATTGTTCCAGGAGATTATAATATTTTAGTTACAGATTTAAGTTCTAATACTGTGCCCTTATGCACAGATAATGCTGTTGTTAATGTGACAACTGTAGATACTCCAGTTATTACAGCAACACCCAATACCTCAATTAGTTGTTTTGGAGCCAATGACGCATCAATTTCGGTTGAACTTCAACCGGGTACAGATAGCGATACACCGTTGAGTTATACCCTTTATGATGGCAGTACAACAACAATAATTGCAGGTCCACAAGGTTCATCAGTTTTTGACAACTTAGGTCCTGGTACTTATCAAGTTGGAGTTGAATCAAATAGGAGTTGTACTAACCGTTCGACAGATATTATTATTAGCGAACCAACTGCACTTCAGATTAATACTTTAAATACGGAGTTTACTTGTAACCCTTCAAGTAATCAATTTAGTACAGCAACAATTACAGCTTTTGTTGATTCAAATGGTGATGGTTCTGGTGTTTTAACCGGTACTGGTCCGTACACCTATAGCATGAATGATGGAACAGCAGCATTTGACGGTACTAACTTTCAAACGAGCAGTGTTTTTGAAGTTATTGATAATGGTAGCAACCAAAGTATTGTTATATCTGCAAGAGATCAAAGCGGATGTGAGGTTGCTACAACTGTAAATATTAATGCGCCAACTGATTTGACTTTTAGTTATAATGTTAATCCAATTACGTGCGATGTTTCCGGGTCTGGTGTAGCTCCTGGCGCAATTGAAATTGTCATTAATCAAGGAGTCGGCAATTATGAAGTCGAAATACTTCCACTAGGTTCAGAGCCAGCACTAAATTCAGGCGGGACCGATAGGGTTGTTTGGCCAATTTCAACACCCGGTGATTATATTTTTGCTGTTACAGATTTATCAGGAGGAGGATGTAGTTATTTGACAAGCGTGATAAATATGCCAGAGTATAATAATATTCAAGCAACTATTGCTGAGGTAAGACCAGTAAGTTGTTTCAATGGCAATGATGGACAAATTAGTCTTGAAATAGCAAATTATAGTGGCAACTATAATTACGAAGTTTTCTCTCGTGACAACAGTGGTGTTGAAACTACTACTGGTGTTACAGGTTCTTTTGATACCAATGCACCTATAAACTCACCAGAAATTATAAATGGTCTACCTGCAGGTAATATGGTAGTTCGAATAGAAGCATTAGATAGCCCTTTTTGTGATGTGGTAAGTAATTTAGCTACAGTGCGCTCCCCAGATAGGGCATTAACGGTTACAACGAGTCAAACTGCCGAAGTTACTTGTAACGTACCTGGTCAAGGCGAGATTACTGTTTCAGGCGATGGTGGTTGGGGGGCTTATGAATATCGATTAGAAGCTCCAGATGGAAGTATGCTAGTTGATTTTCCTAACAACAATCCAATTTTTTCTGATTTAGAAGAAGGCCTTTATACGGTTAGCATAAGAGACAGTAATGGTTGTGAGACCACTAGTACAGTAGATTTAGCATTGCCAACAGCCATATATGCTGATATTCAAGTCGTAAGTCCTTTAAGATGTAATAACGACAATGACGGTAGTATAGAAGCTTACAATATTTCTGGCGGTCAAGGAGCTGGTAATTATCTGTATCAATTGAACAGATTAACAGATGGAACAACTAGTGGTTTACAGACGAATCCAACTTTTGCAAATTTAGCAGCAGGTGATTATACGATAACAGTTTTTGACGGTTGGAATTGTAGTTTTACAACAATACCAATTAATGTTCAAGACCCAGAGATTGTTATCGCTGAATTAGTTGAACTTCAGCCGCCAGGTTGCGGCGATTTGGGTAGAATGTTATTAACGGTAACAAATCCGGAATTAGGCGTTGATTATTATTACCGTCGATCAGGCACTACAGACCCTTTTGTTCCTTTTGGTACGGGTTTAACCAGTATTGAAATTGCAGAAGATATTACAATAGATCCTGGACCTTTTCAATATGATGTTCAAAACTCTAATGGTTGTCCTTTTGAATTATCAAATCAAATCTCGCTTGATCCCGCAGCTCCATTAGTTATTTCTTTAGATTTAACGAACGCAACAATTAATTGTGCTGGAGAAGCAACTGGTATTATTCGTTCAGAAGCATTTGGCGGAATTGGTAACTACTCTTATATGTTGCTTAGTACCAACTTGCCTCCGTATCCAAACCCTAGTAATACCATTCGTGCTGCACAAAGCTCTGGTATATTTAGAGATTTAGCACCTGGTACTTATTATGTTTTCGCAACAAGTGGAGGCTGTGAGGCCATTTCACCTCCAATAGTTATTGAGCCTAAACCACCATTAGTATTAGAGTATTTTGAAGTTATGAATGCTTCCTGTTTTGGAGAAACTAATGGACAAATAATCTTAGAAGCAAGCGGTGGAACAGGAGTAATTAGATATTCAATTTCTGATACCTTAAGTGAGTTTTTTGAAGGTGATGATCCCGCAAATCCTAATAGAAAAACCTTTACTGATTTAGCTCCACGACAATATGATATTATCGTCCAAGATGAGCTTGGTTGTACTATTACGAGAACTGTGGTTATTGAGCAGCCAATGGAATTAGTTGCTGGCTTAGCCGATTCAACTCCAGAAACTTGTCTAGGTGATGATGATGGTACCATTACTTTAAATGTCATGGGAGGAACAGCACCTTATTTCACAAGTGTTAACTCTGCTGACGATGCTGATTTTGTTCAGAATGATGCGCTATTCTTCGATAATTTAGCTGGTGGAGAAGACTATGTGATATTTGTTCGAGATTCAGCCGGATGCGAAACAAATATTATCGTGCCAGTCGGTATTGGTATTGATTTAATGGCTGAACCAATTGTTCAATATGGCTGTGATGGAATTTTCCCAAATAGCACTACCACAATTGAACTTACCGATAACTCGCTACTTTCTAATGTTCTCTTTTCTTTAGATGTTGATGATATTTCTTTAGCCACTGATACTAGAGTATTTGGTGATTTGCCAGCAGGTCAACACATTGTATATGTTTATCATGAAAACGGTTGTGTAACATTTACGGAGTTTGAAATTGATGAATATATGCCACTAATTTTAGAAGCAGAGAAGACTGGACCTAATGAAGTTACTGCAACGGTTACTGGTGGTTTTGGAGGATATGAGTTCTTTTTTCAAGATGAATCTTACGGAGATGTCAACGTTTTTACCATAAATCAAGATGCAAACATTAATATCATGGTTCGTGACCAAAACGGGTGTGTCGCTAATTTAGTAATGCCTTTTGATTTTGATGGAATGCCAGAATTTCCAGATTTCTTTACGCCAGACGGCGATAATTTAAATGATGAATGGTTCCCAGAGAATAGTGAGTTCTTTCCTGATATTGAAGTTAAAGTTTACGACAGGTATGGGCGCGTTGTAGCCGTTTTAAACGAAGTTAAAGGTTGGGATGGTAGTTATGAGGGTAATCCACTTCCAACGGGAGATTACTGGTATGTTGTGAACACCAATGACAATGAAAAACAGCAGTTCTTCGGTCATTTCACCTTATATAGATAATAGCTAGTTTAATCTATTGATAATCAATATGTTAAATAAAACTTAATTTACATTTTCAATTCACTATATAATATTGTCTATTCACCGTTATAAATAGTCGATTCACCTATTAACAGCATTGCTATTACTATATATTGGTCTAATTTGCTGTAAGTAAAGTAATGTTAAACTGGAACGAACCTTCTCCATTACCATAATTAATGAAAAAAGAAAGACAATCCCACGCAACTTCCTTTTTATTCAATAGTGATTTTGCTATTAATAAAGAATCCATCTTTATGATGAATTTATATTTAAATGCTGTTGATGAGAAACCCTATTCTATAGACTATAATACCCTTTTGATGAGCTACCATTTATGGAAAGGCGATGACATTGAAGATTTTTGCGAGAACCAAACTATAAGTTACTTTCTTTTTAACCCACAGAACGATTCGGCAGGAGCTCGAGAGGCATTTTATATGGATATACGAGAATTTCTTATAGGCAACTAATTCAACGTAATTTCAGCTTATTGCACCTTCACAAATCATAATAAATTTATATTTTTGCGTTTCTTTTTACGGGATGTGGCGCAGTCCGGTTAGCGTACACGGCTGGGGGCCGTGTGGTCGCAGGTTCAAATCCTGTCATCCCGACGAACCGCCATTCTGGCAATATCAAAACCTTGCTAATCGTATGATTTCCAGGGTTTTTCATTTTTTCTGCAATCATATGATATCGTTTAAAACCACCCTTCTGGTGTGCAATTCGGTGTGCAAAGCGGTACGCAATTTGTGCTAATTTTAAATAGCATTTAGTTCATTTTAGATGTAGTCTTTAAACAATATTGTTTAACCCAAAAGACTTATAACATGCGTACAGACAGCACATTAGGGGTGATATTCTTCACCCGAAAAAAGAGAAGCAATCCAAAGATATTGGCCATTTATGCCCGAATCACGGTCAATAAAGAGCGCGCAGAATTCAGTATAAAGCGGGACATTTCGGTGTGCAATTGGGATATTTTTAGGTGTCGAGCCAAAGAAACGAGCGAAAACCTGATTTTATTGAACACCTATTTGGACGATGTACATGCCGAAGTCCTCAATGCCCACAAGCAATTGCACTCGGAAAGGAAGTTGATTACGGCCAAAGCAATAAAGCTGAGGTACTTCGGGGAGGACGAAGAACGAATGTCCCTTATGAAGGCCGTGGAATACCATAACAAGAATATCAACAACGCCCTCAAGCCCGGAACCCTTAAGAACTATTTTTCCACTGAGAAGTACCTGAAAGAATTTTTAAGGGAAAAATTTAAGACTGATGATATCTACTTAATCCAATTGAACTATAGGTTCATTGTCAACTTTGAAAACTATATCAGAACCTATAAACCCAAAACAGCGAGAAGAACCTGTGCCAATAATGGTGTAATGAAGCATATGGAACGGTTGATGAAAATAGTTAACCTAAGCTTGAGTATGGAATGGTTGGAAAAAGACCCATTTCGGAACTATAAGCTTCGGTTTGTAAAAAACGAACGTAGCTACCTCACCGAAAGAGAGCTCAAATTGATTGAGGATACCTCTTTCATGCCCATAGGTTTAAAAAGGGTCAAGGATATATTCCTGTTTAGTTGCTATACAGGACTTTGCTACGTTGATATCAAAGAACTAAAACCCAACCAAATACTGATTGGAATAGATGGAAGCCAAAGGATACATACCAAAAGGGCGAAGACCGATGAACCGGTCAGGATTCCATTGCTGCCCATGGCCAAAGCAATACTTGAGAAGTACCGAGAAGAAAGTATAATGACAGATGAACTGTTGCCGGTCTATAGCAATCAAAAGACCAATCAAATACTAAAGGAGATAGCCAATGCCTGTGGTATCCATAAGAACATCACCTTCCATACTGCAAGACATACGTTTGCAACTACGGTCACCTTATCCAATGGAGTTCCCATAGAGACAGTTTCGAAGTTATTAGGACATACCAAACTATCCACAACACAAATCTATGCAAGGATATTGCAAAAGAAAGTAGGGGAGGACATGAATGATTTGATGGAGAAGTTAAAAAGGAAACAAGAAGTTGAAAGAAGCGCAGCCCCAAAATCCTTACCCTAACTTTTGTGCTAGGTTCCTGTTGGGTTTTTGTAGCGTCCCGAGAGGTAAGCGTGAAGCAAAAATCCGATAGGGCACAACTACTTTTTTGAATAAAAAATTCTGCTAGAAGTTTACAAATTTTAGCGGCGTAGCGGATAAGGTTTGTAAAGCAAGAGGGTAACACGCTAAAGCGATGTTACGAATTACAAACCATTGGTTTTCAATGAATTGAAAATGAAGCTAAAAATAATTTTGGCGCAAAAAACAGTAAAAGAGCTGTTAACCCTTATAAAACCTCAAAAAAATTACTGTAATGGAAACTGAAAAGAAGAAAAAAAGTGATTTCTCGGCCATAAGCATCAATCGTATAGTTGCTGGAAGGTATCGGGAGTTTTCAAAGAAGATTTCCAAGTCACATACACTTACCTTGGAACTGATGATGGACTTCTTTGAGGGGGCAAAGATTTCACCAAAGAACAAATACCTAATGAACCAAATGGGTTTTGAACATCGATTGAACAAACGATTGGATTATTTGGAAGAACTGCTTCGTAATTGGGAAAAGAACAGTTCCATCCCAAAAATCCATGATATGCTTAAAAAGGTATTTGACTTCGCAGAACAAGAAGAGAAGAATAGTCGAAAGGATTTAGAGCTCCAACAAAAAATGTATGACCAATCCTTAAAAAGGGATAAAGTGACCCAATACGACAATTATATGCTAAAGAAGAAATGGAAGTCAGAACGAAAACAAGTGCTTCGATTCTTAGAACAGATAAAAAAAGAAAAACCAAGATTTGGAAAACCATATTTCAAACTTGAAATTAAGGAATCAGAACTCGAAAGTCTAAAACAAGTATTGAAAAAAGACTTTTAATTTTACCTCGCAAAAAAATAGGATGAAGTTTGGTAAGTTTTGGGACTTACAGCACGAAACAAAGTTTCGCTTGTTTGTCTGGAAAGGTTGATAAGAATTATCAAAATAATCTTTCCACATAAAACCTTACTATTGAATCAAAATTACGGCGTGAGTTTTAGTTAACTATTCATCCATTTTTTAAAGTCTGTTATCCGTTCAGCTGAAATGAAAACATCAAAATCCAAAGGGTTGTTTAATTCTAGCTTATATCTACTTTTAGAGAAGTGATGTATTTCCTTAATAGCTTCAATTTTTACTATAACCTTGCGGTTAACTCTAAAGAATTTTTCAGAATCTAATTCATTCTTAAGTTTTTCTAAAGTATAATTGACATCGTATATCTTTTGTTGACGAGTAACTAAAAAGCAAGATTTGTTTTCAGCATAAAACAAATCAATCTCGTTAATATCAATTGAGCGAATTTTGGAACCAACTTGCACTAAAAAACGCCTTTTAAGATTATTCCTATTTATTTCTAAATCTCTAATAAGTTTAGAGTAATTTACTTGAAAATCAGTGTTGGATTTGCGAAAAATTTGTTCAAATTTCTTCAAACTTTTTTCAAGCTCTATCTGTTGTATTGGTTTAAGTAGATAATCAACGCTTGCCTGTTTAAAAGCTTCAAGCGCATAATTATCATAAGCAGTGGTAAAAATTATGGGAATGTTTAACTCTATTTGGTTAAATATTTCAAAACTATTACCATCTGCTAGATGAATATCTAAGAATATTAAATCGATATCATTTTTATTAGTATTTAAATAAGTAACCGTTTTGAAAACGGTATCAAACTGACCTGCAATAGAAATATTATTTTTTTCTGAATCCAAAAGCCGAACTAAACGCTTAGCTGATAATTCTTCATCTTCTATTACTAGAACTTTTATCATACTAATGAGATTCTTTGATTAATGGAAGTTTAGCAATAAACTCTGTTTTTGTCTTAATAAATTCCGGTTTTGTTTTTGAAATCAGATCATACGTCTTTTTTAAATTTAAAATACCGACGCCAGTGGAATTAGGCGTTTCTAAACGTGTTTGTATACTGTTAGTAACTACTAAATATTCACCAGTATCATTCATTGATATATATAATGGTTTAGCTTTAGACACTTCATTATGTTTTAAAGCATTTTCAATCAACATTTGTAAAGAAAGTGGTGGAATTTTTTTGTTAAATGCATCTTTGCTTAACCGATTTTCAAATTTTAGATTATCACCAAACCTTATTTTTTGAAGAAAAATATAAGCATTCACAAACTCAATTTCTTTCAATACAGAGACTAAAATTTCTTCTTTAAACTCTAACACATAGCGATAGACTTTGGTGAATTCTTCGATAAATGCATTCGCTTTAATTGGGTTTTCATACACGAGTTCTGAGAGAACACTTAGACTATTAAATAAAAAATGTGGATTTACTTTTTGTTGCAAGGCAGAAAGTTGAGATTGTATTTTTTCTTTTTCAGCTTTAGCTAGAGAAATCTGTAAATGTTTATTCTTTTGAATTGAATTCCATACTTCTACTATAGTGTAAATAACAGTTAAAAAAAGATAATTTGGTAAAAAGAAGAAAATGAGTTGCTGAAACTCGGACTCAATAACATCAAATGGTGGAGGTGTTGGTAGTACTTTGAAAGTTGATAAGCTAATTGTTGCCGAAATTATCAATGTAACGATAAAACCAATAATCCATCTTTTCCAATTATCAATAGCAATACCTAATTTATCTAAACCCTTTACTATGTAATCTATTAATATCGTACAGACAGATATTGTAATAAAGACTAATATTGGCATTAAAATAACTTCTAAGCCTATCGTTTTTTTTAAATCGGGAGGTGAAAAGAAAACTAGAATGATAAAATTAAAGGATAAGTATATCGCACTTAAAAAAACTGATATCAGTATTAAGTGTTTTTTACTTCTAACTTTTAATTTACTTAAGTCCAAATAAGATGTATTTAGGTACTCAAAGTACAAATATTTTAACAAGCAAATACTTTTTTTTATTTGGTTAATGGGTGTAATAATATTCGTCCTGATTTTCCCCTTTTTTACACTCATTTTTACAGCCTTCGTCAGTTTAATTTTCCTTGATTAGCGACTAAAAATTAGCTTGTGGAAAATTAAATCAGGGGAATTAAATGAAAATCATACTTGGATTTATTTTATCATTATTGCTGTTTTACTCTTGTAAAGAAAAAACTGTCCTTAGTAAAGAAGAGGTTATTGGATTTAAGGTAAAAAATAATGTTTCTGGCTCAGGTTATAGAGATTTAGAAGGAAAATTTATTGAGTATACGTATAATAATTTTGGTGGTTTTAGACTTGCCATATTTGACAATAAAATTAAATGGCGTGGCTATAAAGGGTATTTTGATAGTATTGTTTCTGAGGTAAGTCCGCAAATTTCTAAGGTAGGTGATAGTATCTATTTTTTATCGTGGATTTTACCCAATGGCGGTAGTGATAACGTGGTTGTAAACTTAAAGAACAAAACTGTTTTTGCCCATTTAGATTCTGGTCAAACTAATGATGCCAATACTACAGATTTTGAAATGATTAATGGAAGTATCAATTGCGGCCCATCTATTGAGTGCCCATTTCCTGATGGTGAATTGACAAGTATGTTCAAAGTGATGTCTACTATCGAATCCAATACAGAATCTTATAACCTTCCTGAGATTTATACAAAAGAAAAGCCCCTTATAAAAGAAAACAAATCTGCGAGAACTGAATTAACAGGAAAGGTTTTAAAATTAAAAACACCAGCAGGTATATTAGTTATTAAGGTAGAAGATGCTACCACACACGTAACAAAACCTGAGGGTAATTCCCAATCTTATAAAACCTATGTCACTAAACCTGCTGACGATATCTATTTTATTTCTTGGCTTAGTAAAGAATCAAATAGTGAAAATATAGTCTTTAATAAAAGTACTATGAAGGCTTATGACCATGTCGTTAATCCAGAAGGAACTCACGAAGAGCGAGTTTACGAGGCACTTAATTTTGAGCATAAAAATCTTTAATAATTGAATTTTTAATTTCAATAAAAGTATTTAAAAAGAAAAAACACGTATTAAACCCTAGCAGAAAATGAGGATTCATAAATATTTGTTATTGACATTAGCATTAGTCTTTAGCATAGGATGCTATGCCCAAAAGGAAATAAATATAGGTGTTGTCACAGATGTGCAAAACAGACAAATGGCGTTGGGTTTATTAGATAGTCTCCAATCCGAAATTCAAAAGACAGTAGGAAGCGACTACAGTATCAAAATCAATCCATCAAATATAATTAATGGTATTACCAATAAAGATGAAAGTCTAACCGCGTATACTAAAATTAATGCTACTTCTGTAGATATCATTTTTGTACTAGGCCCTAAAAGTTTGAGTGGTATATCACAAAATACTGTGTTTTCAAAGCCAACAATAGTCGCAGGAGTTTTAGATTACAGATTACAATTCTTGCCAAAAACCGAAAACGGAACTAGTGGTAAAAATAACTTCACATACATAGAAACTAGTACCGATTTAATAACATCCATCAAAAAATTTAAAGAATTGGTAGATTTTGAATCACTTTCGTTAGTCGTTGATAGTGATTTAATATCAATATTCGATGAAGCTACAGCAAGGTATAATATTCTAGAAATTGAAAATGAATTAAACATAAAGATTAAAACGATTGCTGTAGATGAAGCGAATTTAGAATCATTTAGGTTTCCCGAAGATGTGCAAGCAGCATTTCTACTCTTTAATTTTCAATATCCAAAAGACAACTTAAATAAAATTATAGAACAATTAGAACTGCAAAAAACACCTTCTTTTTCAACTTCAAAAGAACAAGTTACAAGTGGCGTTTTATTTGGATTAGGTGACGACATTGAGCAGATTAAGAGAAAAATAGCTTTAACCGTTGACGAAACACTAGAGGGCTTTTCGTTATCTGAAATGCCAGTGAGTTTAAACCTGAAGCAAGAACTTTTTGTAAACCTATCTACAGCAAAAAAAATTCAATTTCCGCTAACTTATCAATTAGTGTTTACCGCACATACCATAGAAAATGATAAAAACGTCATTTCTTATAGCCTCACTGATATTTTGACATCAGCACTAAATGAAAACCTTGACATTAAAATTAGTCAACAAGATATCCAGAACTCAACAATAGATATTGACCAAGCTATTTCAAATTATTATCCAGATTTAGATGCCTCTGTTTCTTACACTGAATTAAGTAAAAATCAATCAAGCGATATTATTGGACAATCACAACGTTCAGCATCTGGTAATTTGTCATTATCACAAGTTATTTTTTCTGAAAGTATTCTCGCTAATATTAAAACAAGCAAATATTTGCTTGAAGCTCAAAAATATAACACGCAACAAGATATACTAGATGTCATTTTCGATACTTACTCCGGGTATTTTAGTATTCTGCAGAATCAGGCTTCCTTAGATATACAAAATGAAAATTTACAACTATCAAAAACAAACCTTGACCTTGCAAAACTCAAAAAGAGTTTAGGGGCTGCAGACAACTCAGATGTTTATCGTTTTGAAGGAGAAGTAGCATCGAATACCCAACTAGTTATAGAAGCTCAAGCTAATACTGCAATTACCAAATTAGGACTAAATCAATTACTAAACTACACCTTAGAAGATGAATTTGAAATTGCTGATTCAAGTACAGAAAGTGAGGTTTTTACACGTTATAAAGAGCATCCTATTTTGGAAGCCATCAAGTCGCCAATAGGCTTAAAAAAGTTAGCTTCATTTTTAGTTTTAGAAGCTCAAAAAAGTAACCCTACTGGTGGCGAGCTTTTGGCTAATAAAAATATCTTGGAACGTCAATTAAAATTAAATAAACGTCAATTTTATTTACCAACGTTATCCGCTAGCGGTAACTTAAACAGCACATTTCTAAGAGGTGGTATGGCAAGTAGTCCCTCTGAAGGATTTGAGTTTGCTGATGATACCTGGAATGTTGGTCTTACCCTAAATTATCCCATTTTTGATGGAACGCAACGAAAACTAGATAAGCAACAAACGTTGATTTCTTTAGACCAAACCGAGTTATCTATCGAAAATTTTAATCAAAATATCAAACTAGCTATTCAAAATAGCTTGATTTCATTATTTACGTCTTATACCGATTTAGATTATTCAAAAACAGCACTAGAGAACCAAGAACAAAATTTCAAATTGAATCAAAATAAATACAGAGTTGGGCAAGTATCTATTGTACAACTTTTGGATGCACAAAATGCTCTAGTACAAGCAAAACAAAATTATGCTTTTAGCACCTATTCGTTTATTCAACAGTTTTTACAGCTAGAATATAATTTAGGTTATTTCAGTTCTTTGGCAACGCCCGAGCAACTGCAGGATTTTGAGTTTAGGCTGTTAGAATTTTTAAATAAATAGAATTACAAAATTAAAAATAGATGAAGCATATTTTAGTAAGAATGATATTTGTATTGTTGATTTTTTCTAGCTGTAATGATAGCAAATCAAAAAGTGATGCAAATCAAAACGAAGATATTAGAGCCGTTAGATACAAAAGCATTTTTCTATCGGGCGGTAAACAAATAAAAACCTATTCTGGCACCACACAATCTGCATCAGAATCTCGATTATCCTTCAGAACAGGTGGTCTAATTACTGAGTTGAAAACTGATGTCGGTAAAAAAGTAAAGAAAGGGCAATTACTCGCGAAATTAGATGTCACTGATGCTCAGTTAAACTACGAAAAGGCAGCAGCTTCTGAACGAAGTGCAAAGATTCAATTGGAAACCAGTAAGTCTAATTTAGACAGAGTAAAACAACTATATCTAGCCAATAGTACATCCCTTAGTGAGTATGAAAATGAAAAAAACAACTATGCAAGTGCCTTGTCTAATTACGAATCATCAAGAAAGTCTCTGAATTTACAGGCATCCCAGTTCAGTTATGCTAAAATTATTGCACCAGCAGATGGGGTTATTTCTGAAGTAAATTTTAAGCTCAATGAATATGCCCAAGCTGGAAATACAGTATTTGTATTCAATGCAGAGAATAGTGAGATAGAGGCTAATATTGGTGTTCCTGAAAAACAGATAGCAAATGTCACGTCAGGTCAAACAGTAAAAGTCAGTATTGGTGAAACAGAAATAATGGGAGAAGTTACTGGTGTAAGTTATTCAACATCAAGTTCTGCAACATACCCAGTAATCATAAACCTTGGAGCTGATGATAGCTTAAGACCAGGTATGCCTTGTAGAGCGACGTTTGAGTTTAATTATGGTACAGGACAACCACAACTAGTAGCGCCAATTAAATCAATAAGCGAAAACACCAATGGAACCTATGCTTTTGTATTAGTAAAAAATGATTCTTCAAGTCATTACACCGTGGAAAGACGTGATGTAGAAATAGGGCCTATAAACGATGAAGGGTTTATTATCATTTCAGGCTTAAACGAAGGAGAAAAAGTAGCAACTGCGGGCATTAGTTCACTTGTTAATGGAATGAAAGTAACACTACTAGATGAATAAAAGTAACCTAACATACATCGCACTAAAAAACAATCAAGTTGTTTATTTGGTAATGGCAGTAATTATAGGTCTTGGTTTGAGTGCATATTTTAGCTTGCCGCAAGACAGTATGCCACCATATACTGTCAGAAACGCATCAGTTGTTACAAATTATTCAGGCGCAAGCCCTGAACGAATAGAGCAATTAATTACCATTCCTATTGAGGAAGTTATTCAAGAAATTCCAGAGGTAAAAACCATAACAAGTACATCAAGAACTGGTGTTTCAATTATTAGTGTTTCGCTATATGATTTTGTAAAAAAAGAGCAGTTACAACCTATTTGGGACAAATTACGTCGAAAAATCGAGGCAATTGAAAATGGATTTCCAGGTGAAGCTTCCAGTCCAGATGTACAAGATGATGATATTGGTGTGTCTTACGGGATTTTTGTAGGGCTAAAAAATGATGGCTTTGCATATAATGAGCTTGAAGATTATGCAGACCATGTGAGGCAAGAGATTATAAGACTTCAAGATGCCGCAAAGGTAGAAATTGCGGGTATTATTAATCAACGTATTTATATTGATTATAATGATGAAGAATTAGCAAATTATGGTCTCTCAGGGCAACTATTACAAAACTATATAGCGTCTACAAATATCATAATACCAGCTGGTGAAGTAGCTCTAGAAAATGAACGCATAATTTTAGAACCTAGTGGTAACTTAGAATCTGTAGATCAACTAAAAAATTTATTGATAACTATTAATGGAAGTTCTATTCCTCTTAATGAAATTGCCAATGTTCGAAGAGACTATGTGACGCCAAGAGAAAGTATTGTAAAAATAGATGGTAAAGAAGCTATGGCTATTTATGTATCTATGAAAGATGGTGCAAATATTACAAGGTTGGGTGCCGAAATAGATAAGCTTATTCCCCAATTAAACAGCAAATTGCCATTAGGTATAGAAGCAATACGAATAGCGTCACAAGATTATGAGGTCTACAAAAGTGTGGATAGTTTTGTAAGCAATGTAATACAGAGTATCCTTATTGTACTTATTGTAGTTATTCTGTTTTTAGGCTATAGAGCTGGTTTTCTTGTTGCTAGTATAATACCCTCAGTAATAATAATGAGTTTCCTGTTTATGAGTTATGCAGGAACAGGACTCAATCAAGTCTCTTTGGCTGGTTTTATTATTGCTCTTGGACTTCTTGTAGACAATGGGATTGTAGTTGTTGAAAGTATTCTAGAACGCATAGAAGAAGGAGAAAGTAAATTCAATGCTTCTGTCAATACTTGTAAAGAATTTTTAGTTCCATTATTAATTTCTTCTCTAACAACATCAGCGGCGTTTTTATCTTTCTACTTAGCCGAATCCGTTTTAGGAGAGACAATGGGTAACCTTTTTGTGGTGGTAAGTATAGCACTATTGTCTTCTTGGGTAATAGCTTTTACTTTAATACCACTTTTAAGTCAGTGGATTCTATCAGACAAAAAGAAAGAAAAGGAAAAGTCAAATACTACGGTGTTTGCTAAAATTACACCGTATTATAGCAAGTTGATTAGCTACACATTAAAAAAACCATTACTAGCACTAGCATCTGTACTTATTTTATTCTTAATATCACTTTATGGCTTTACTAAAATTCCTTTTGAGTTTATGCCAAATAGCGAAAGAAATCTGATTACACTGGAGCTGGACTTACCATTGGGAACTAAAATTGAAGTTACCGAATCTACTATTGGAAAGTTAGAATCCTACATAACCAATAATCTGCAGAATGATTCAAAGGACAGTATAGGTATTTTAGATTGGTCCACATATATTGGGGTAGGTCCAAATTCTTTTGACCAAGGCTATACACCAGGCGAGCAAAATTCGTCCTATGCCTATATGATTATTAATACCACAAAATATGCTGCGAATCAACCAATGATTGATGCATTAGAAAGTTATGTAAAGAAAAACATATTGGATGGTTCAGTAACTGTAACGGAACTAGTTATGGGAGGTGGTGCTTCAGTTCCAGTTCAAGTGAGGTTAAAAGGCAATGATGCGTCTGTAATTAATAAGGCGGCTATTGAAGTAAAAAAGAAATTATTAACAATAGAAGGAACGAAGAACATAAGTGATGATTGGGGACCAAGAATAAAAAAGTTTTTTGTAGATATTAACCCGGTTAACTTGGCCGAAGCAGGTCTTACTAATCAAGATGTAGCACTTTCTTTAAATACGTTACTATCAGGTATGAATGTTGGAGATTTTAGAGAAGATGACCTAACGATACCTATTGTCTTAAGAAGCAGAACAGTAAATGAAATTAAATATAGAGACTTAGAATCGATAAATGTGTACTCTCAAAGTACTGGTAATAGCGTGCCCCTAAGTCAAGTAGCCGATATTGATTTAAAATGGCAATATCCAAAAATTAAAAGGAGAGATTTAGCACTCAATTTAACAATAGATTGTTTTATAGATAGTGATATTACAGCCAAAGATGTTACAGATATATTAAAGCCTTGGCTTGATGAAAAAAGTGAAGAATGGGGCAATGCAGTAGCTTTTGAGTTTGGTGGTGAGTCTGAATCTAGTGGTGATGCTATGGGAGCAGTAATTGTGAATTTGCCAATCTCTTTATTTATTATGGTTATTCTTCTAATGATTCAATTCAACTCATTGAAGAAAACCTTTATTATTCTGTCGACTATTCCATTTGTTTTAATAGGTCTGGTAGCAGGTTTATTACTAACAAATTCTTTTTTCAGTTTTACAGCATTCTTAGCTATTATATCCTTAGCTGGTATTGTAATTAATGATGCCATTGTGCTTATTGATAAGACCAGGCAACAGATGGAAGCAAATCCAGATGAACCCATTAAAGCATTAATCGATGCTGCTAAAAGCAGACTACAACCTATTTTACTTACCACATTTACGACATCTTTTGGTATGATTCCATTATGGATAGGTGGAGGTGTGATGTGGCGACCAATGGCAATAAGTATCATTTTCGGCCTCTTTTTCGCAACGGTGATTCTATTAATTTATGTACCTGCTTTATATAAAATAATGTATAAACTAAAATAATATGATAGTATCACAAGCTGATAGATTTGTCAATATTAGAGTGTTAAGACTAATTAACCAAATTGGTGAAAAATTATAATTCTCCAATGTGTTGTAGGAATTTATAGTCAAATGCTCTGGTTCAACTTTATGAAAATTTAAAATACTAAATATTATACTAAACGATATGTCTAAAAAAACAGCTAATAGAATTTACTACACTGCCAAATCTTTATTGTCAATATTAATGTTATTATCTGCAGGAATGTATATAATATTTCCACAAGCTGAAACTTTTGTTAAATTGGGTTATCCAACTTACATAATATATCCGTTAGCCATTGCGAAAATTCTAGGTGTTAGTGCTATATGGCTAAAACAATTAAAATCTTTTAAACAGTGGGCATATGCAGGCTTTTTTTATGATATGGTTCTTGCATTTGCAGCACATATATATGTAAAAGATGGCGAGTGGCCACCAGCACTTGCTGGATTAGTATTTGTTATTGTAGCAGTTATATACGAGAAAAAAGTTGAAAATTAATCATTTAGACTAATGATTGGTAGCTATCTCTTAATCAAGATAAATTTTAACGAAAGTAGAGTTTCGAGAAACTAATTACTACACTACAAAAATAAATAATACTTAAAAATTCCATGAAAAACCATTGAATAAGATATTTCTTTAACAGTGGATCAATCAAATCATTATTACCATAATATTAAAACAACATTGTTTTGACTTAACATTATTAGGTTAGATTTTGTCTAAGAAGAAAGATTTGTTAATTTGTATTTAAAAGAAACTACATCGTTTGTGCTTATTTGACTTAAAAATTGCAATACGGTGTACAGCTAAATATTAGCAAGGTAAATTATTGATAATCAAGGTGGTATATTTTTTATTTTAGGACTGTCATCCCGACCAACCGCCATTCTGGCAATATCAAAACCTTGCTAATCGTATGATTTCCAGGGTTTTTCATTTTTTCTGCAATCATATGATATCGTTCACTTCATTATTTGAATTTTGGAAGTTCATTAATAATTTTTCTAAGAAAATTATTTGCGTCGTCACAAGAAGTATTTGCAGGTATGAGTTAATTCAATTTTGATTAAGTTTATATTGAATAAAATAATCCTAACAAGATGGATTTTTTTTAAAAGTTTTTTATTTTCTCAGTGGTAAGCGTTCTGCTGACCTCCATCTCCTGTTTTAACAATTCTTGAAGTGACTCGAATAGAAAATCCGCCAAGATTTTCGTAGGTGTACCTATGCTAGCAATAAACTATACACGTTGTTGTAAAAAGTTATTTATTCTGTTTTAAATTCCGGACTTCCAATTTGTTCAAAACAGTCAGAATTTGGTTTTTCCGTAGGGTTATTGAAAAATTCATTTGCTAAGATCATTGCACATGGGTTACCCCAATTGGTTGTTGGGGTATGTTTCCATCCTTTAAAAACGAAATGATAGCTATTTACGAGGTTATTACTCATTGAATTTGCCCATTTAGGTGGAGTCAAATTATCATATTCTCCATTTATAAGTAAAACAGGAATATCACTTTTGACCGCTAAATCTTCAATTTCCGATACTTTTTGAACACCCCAAATTTTACATATCTCTTCTTCAAAAGTTTCAGAAGATAACCCCTTAACTTCTGGGTATTTTGTAGTTTCAGTTTTAATAATGCTTTGAGAACTAAATGGATATTCTTCTGCACACCAAACAGAAAGCCGCATGCCCAATCCAGAACCATAATTTGATTCTTGAAATAGATATGAAAGTTGTTCTTTTACCAAAGTTAAATCATCACTGAGCAGTTTATTTATTTCATAAGGTATATTTACGATATCCTCAGTAGAAGCTATAGTGAAAACCCCTATTAAATCTGCACCTGTTAGATTAAAGGTTTCAATTTTCCCATTGTTTGGATTATCTATTTTGACCTCCAGAGGTTTTTCTGTCTTTTCTTTTAGATAATTATAAAACCTAGTTTTTATTTTTGGAAAAGCATTATTGCACCCTTCATTTGCCTCACAATCAGAAAGCAATTTATCAACTGTTTCCAATAAGTTTTTCACACTTTCTTCATCATAGTTTGACTCTAATGGAAGTGGTGAATCCATTACTATACTTCTAATTTTTTTAGGGTAATCCCGCATCAAAACTTGAGCTATTTTGGTGCTGTAGGATATGGTAAGTAGGTTGTATTTTTCAATTTCTAAAATATTGACCAAATCATTTATATCGGCTGCTATTTCATTCGTATTATATCCATCAAAATCGATACCTTTTTTAGCAAGTCTATTTCTACAATCTTTAGTTGCTTTCGCAACTAGAACATCATATTCCGTTTCATCGAAATCTGGCAGATTGGATCTAAACGTCGCTTTTGCCAATTCAGGACAGTCCAAATGCGGTTTTGCGTAATAGTTGCCGCGTTGTTCTATAAGTATAAAATCTCTGTCATCTAAGTATTTGTAGTACTCCATATATTGAGCACTTGGCATAGTGGTTTCCCCAGGCCCTCCAACGGTATAAATAATAGGGTCTTTCTTTGGGCTTTTACTGCGACTTTTGAAAATATAAACTGGAATCTTAATCGTTTGGCTATTTGAGTCTTGTCTATTTTCCGGTACTTCTAGGTAACCAAATGTATATTTCTGTTTCTTATTTATTTTATGGGTTGTTTTCTTAGAAATGGTAAAGGTTGTATTAAACGAACCTTTGACATTCTCTTGTATCGATTGACAATTTATTATTAGAGGAGCAAATGCCATTAATAGAAAGTATGCTATTTTCTTTGTCATAATTTTTTTTGATTTTAGACAAACCTATGCTTTGGCAAATAAAAAATGGTTTCAAATGGCAAATTGAAACCTATTTAGTGGGTTAAAATGGTGTCATTATGAAAATTGACACCTTACTTTTTAATCTTTAATTCGCTTGGTGAAATACCGAATTGCTTTTTAACTGCACGGTTAAATGAAGATTTTGAATTAAAACCTGCGTCCATAGCTAAACTGAGTAAAGTATATTTTGAATTATTGGAGTTTTGCAAAAGTGATTGCACTTCTTTTACTCTGTATTCATTTACAAAATCATTAAATCTTTTGTTATAAATTTCACTGAGGCTTTTTGAAATGAGGTATGGTTTAATATTTAGTTGTTCTGCAACACTTTTTAGAGAAAGCTCTTGGTCTTTAAATAACTTGTCGTTCTCCATTGCGTTTTCAAGCTTTTTAGAAATATCCTTAAGTCGTTCTAAATCGTCAGGATTAATAATAGTCTTGATAGTAAGCTCTGGGTCGTTTCGTCTGGAAAAACCTTCTAGTCCTATCCAATATGTTATAACAGCAATCCCTATAAAAAATGGATAGTAGTAAAATCGTGTAAAGTAAAAATAAGATCCATCGTTAATGGATTTATAAATCACTAGGTCAACTAAAAGAACAAAAAGTACCAAGGAAAAGTAGACCAAAAATGATTTTATAATGCGTTTAATCCAAGCCAATTTAGTTATATCGATTTCAAACCTTTCATCTACTGAATTCAATAGCTTTTGAGATTTAAAGGCATACGCAATAATTAAAATACTTGCCACTATGTAAATGGTTGAATTGTTCATCCATACCACATAGCCATAATAGCCTAACCACGACAAACTTTCTTTTGTGCCATCCCAATATAAATTCTGTAGTCTCACAAAAACACTACAGAATATTTGAATGACTAAAGGAAGAAAATGCACCCAATCTTTACTTGAAAACTTATAATTAGATTGTGTTTGTGCTTTTGTGTAAAAGTAGATAAGTGCACCATAGACCCAACTTATGTCTATCATTATATAATACCAACTATCATAATATCCTAAACCAAATAGCCGCATTATTTGAATAGAAAGTCGGTAAGAGAGTAAAAGAAGAATTACTGCTAATATTCTATTTGCCAACCGATTATATTTATTCGATTTAAGTAGGATGAATCCATAAATTAATCCTTGAATTGAGCCAATAGCCAGTAGAAGTATGATTACAATCGTTCCTAAGTCCATTGTCCTTGCTATCCTGAGTATTTTGTCATTTTGTAGTTGCCATTTAAATGTCTGGTATAATTGCTTACAGTCTTGCTTATGATAAGTAGCGAGTTTATCTGTGTTACATTTGGGAAATTAAAATACAAAATAAAAAAGAATAGCGACTTGGATTAAGGTTCAAATCGCTATTAATTATACACGTTGTTGGCAATAGTTTAATTATGATTTTTTATTTCTCATTCTCTTTTTTAAATCTAGTTCCAATAGCGGTTCCATAGACTAAACCCACGCCAGCTCCTAAAGACAAACCAATTTCAATATTATTTGACAAGATGCCAATACAAAGTCCGATTCCTGCGCCAAAAAGGACGCCTAATGCCATTTTCTTATTTTTCATGTTATATGTTTTTAAAAATTGTTAAATGTCATTAAAAATTCTGTGCAATGGAATGGTTCCATATCCCAGTAGCAGCCGTTTGTTTTGCGTAGGTTTCAAAATCTTTTGCAGGTCTACCTAAAACTTTGGTAATATCATTTGAAACTTCTTGGTTATCTGGATTTCCTAATACTTCTTGGAACAAATACCCAAAGAGCCACACATAAGAATCTGGTAATCCTGCTTTTCGCATACCATCTTTAAATTCCTCTATCGTAATAGGTATAAATTGAATGTGTTTATCAGAAGCTTCAGCCATAATTTCTACGACTTCTTTAAAGGTTCTTTTTTGAGGTCCAGTAACTGTAATTGTTTGTCCATTATATGAATCATCGATTAGCACTTTAGATACAACATCGGCAATATCATCGGCGTCAACAAATGGAATTTCCGCCTCCGGCATAGGTAGTGCAACCACTCCATCTAATACAAAATCTAAGAATGCACCTTCGCTAAAATTTTGATTAAACCATGAGGCTCTAACTAAGGTGTAATTTAAACCTGAATTAGCTACGATATCCTCACAAGCTTCAGCTTCAGTCTCACCTTTACCAGAAAGTAATACTACTTTTTCTAAACCAGCTTCTAATGCTTTTTTAGTAAGTGTTGTAATGGCATCTCTAGAACCAGGAACCGCCAAATCTGGATAGTATACAATGTAGGCTCTATCCATATCTTTTAAAGCTGCGTCATAAGTTTCAGGATTTTCCCAATCAAATGCTGGATTTGTTTTTCGTCCAACAACTCTTACGTTGTGACCTAATTGTGTTAAATTTTTTGCAACTCGGCGACCCGTTTTTCCAGTCCCTCCGATAATTAAAATGTTCTCTGTTTTCATGTTTTCTGTTTTTAAAGTTTATAATTATTATAGGATTGAATTGAGAATTAAGTGTTGTTTGAAAAGTTGAACCTTTTGAGTCAGCTCTTCTTTTAATTCTGTGTTTGAAATATCATTATCTGAGAAATTATCAAAGAAACTAGGCAAGGAATAGTCTGCAACGACATTAGCCCCTAAAAATGGAAAATAGCTAACCGCTGCTTTTAAAACAGTAGCTCCACCGCGACCACCAGGTGAGGTTGCCATTAAGAAGGTGGGCTTATCTCGCCATACTTTTACATTAGCACGAGACAACCAGTCTAAGGTGTTTTTAAATACTGCTGTGTAGGTTCCGTTATGTTCTGCCAATGCTATTATAAATCCATCAGCGTTATCCAATAATTCATTGAGTTTTTTTACGGCTGTTGGTATGCCATTTTCAATTTCATAATCGACTCCATACATTGGTAGGACATAATCGTTTAGGTCGATTGAAATGATTTCCACATGTTCTAATAAGTTGGAAGTATATAACAACAAACTTTTGTTGATAGATTTCTGACTATTACTTCCTGCGATTGTGATTATTTTTTTCATGATTTATTTTTTTAAATTAATTGTACGTTTTTACGATTGTTAATAATCTATCCTTCAAATACCTGAAGCTTTTTGATCCTATTTTCTATTAATAAGTAGTAGTAGTCCTTTTACGATTTATTTTGAGATACCAATACAAAGTTGTTGTTATTATAAACTCGAGACCAATGAACCAAAATCCGAAATCGAGGAAGAAATCAGAATATGTTCCTCCATAGGGAAGTATAGTAAAGGGCACTGTGATGAGTGCGTCTAAAATTCCGGATATGATGAAGAATATCAATCCTACTTTAAACCCATGAGCACGATTATCCTTTACGTAGTATAATCTTGCCCCAAACCAAACCAAGGGAATTATTACTATTGATAACCATATATTGGCTTGTTGTTCTGCATTTTCGAGAAGTTGTACATAGTAGGACGATGCGTATAAGCATACTCCGATTATCCAAATTATAATCCCTACAGCTATGATTCTAAATTGTTTCATGATTGTTATTTTATAAATTTATTGTTCGTTTTTTGATTGATGAGTTGTCTTATTTTGAATACAGCATTCCAATAATTAAGAGCATAAAAGCACTAAATGATGAGAGTGTTCTTATAGTATGCAATAGGTTCCATGGTTTCTCAAATTTATCTCGAAGCTCTTGCAATTCTATTTTAGAGAGTGCTTCCAGATTCGATTTATCCAATAATTCGTTTAAAGGCACATTTCCAAAAATGGTTACCAAACCTATTCCTATAAAAAATAGTATTGCTGCAATCAGAAATAGCCAAAAGCTAGTGTTGTTTCCCTTAAATAAATAAGTATTAAGAAAGAGTAGTAGAACCGGGCCAAAAAATACAATCATAAATTTGCCATTAATGATTGCTCTATTCATGGCTTGGAAAGCTTTAAGGAAGCTTAGGTTATCAAGTCGTCCAATTCCTGGTGTTACAGCATTAGACCAAGTAAAACATAGTCCTGCCGTTAAACCAGTAAATACTAAGCCTAGTATTAACACGATAAATTTTAATTTAAATTCCATTGGTTGAAGTTTTAGTGGATGATATCCAGGTTAATAAATCTTGATATTCTTTAGAAGTGAGCTTTATTTTTTTGCTTTTAGGCATGCGTTTCTTTACAAAGACTTGCGTGTAAATATCATCAGCCCAGGTATTCATATTTTCTGTTGTGAATACACATTTTTTGTTGCGTTTACGATGACAAACGTTACACTTATGGTCCAAAATTTGAAAAGCGTCTGGCTTTGACTCTTTTATTCCATTGCTTGAAACATATACCTCAGTCAATTTATTAGACTCACGAATCGACTGATAATTATTTGTTGAATTAACTAGAAGTGCTATACTAATTCCGATTAAAAATTTTACTAGTGTAACCATCATTAAATTGTATTAATTAATTTGATGATACAAAGGTGCAAAGTGTTCAAAAGGAATTTTTGACACTTAAAGACAACGTTTTGACATTTTACGCCAAAAGGCTAATTTTAGTTAGATTTTCTAAATTCGGAAGGTGTTTGGTTAGTCCATTTCTTAAAAGCACGATTGAATGCACTTTGCTCGGAAAAACCTGTTAAGAAGGCAATTTCGCCTACGCTTTGCGTAGTATTGAAAAGCATATCTTTTGCAATAGATTCTTGCGTTTTTTTAATTAAGTCACGATAGGTTGCGCCAGTTTCAGAAAGTCTTCTTGTTAGTGTTCGGTTGCTCATAGCCGTAAGGTCAGCAATATGATGAATACTAGGAATACCCGTCGGTAGCGAGTCTTTTATCAGGGATTCAACGTCGCGCACAAATTTTGAGCCTGGGATTTTGATACCATTAGTTTTTTCATCCACTTGTTGTAGTAGATAACTATTAATACTGGCATCTGCTTTGGCTGTTCTTAAATTAAGGTCTTTTGTTTTATAGCTTATCGCATATTGAGGTTGGTTAAATAAGATGGAACAATTAAATGCTTTGTGAAAGCTGGATAAGTCATTTGGTGCACTGTGCTTAAAACTGACTTGAGTTGGTGCTATTTTCTGCTCAGACATAGCTTGCAATACTACAACCGTAGCAGAAAGACTAGCTTCTGTGGATAATTCCATGCCTCTTCTAAGTGCTTCCCTATGAAGAATAACATGAGAGACATCACCTTTTTTTTGAATTTGCCATACAAAAGTGTTGGATAATAGTTTAAAAAAACGTTCACTCCGCTCAAAAATTTCGCCTACCCTTGAGCAGGTACGCCAAGATAAACCTAACACGCCATAATCTTCAATAATCATTTGCTGTCCAACACGTACACCAAAACCAGGACCTAATCTATCATCAAGTAATTCGTGTGCGGTTAAAAACTCCTCAGCAGAAATAACCTCTAATTTTTTAGCTTCCTCCAAAGAAGTTGTCCAATCTGCAAAATCTTCATGATTCATGCCTTCTGCTATAGCGCAGTTAAGCATTTTTACATAAAGATTTGCAGAGAAGTATTTCATTTTTTTACAAGCATATTATTTTAGATTCTCTGTTTCTTTTAATTATTGCCAACGGTCTTGTATATGAAAAGTAGCGGGTTTTATGCACTAATTTTCAGTTTGGTAATGACCTTTAAATTATTCATTTTGTTTCGTTTAAGCGATTAAACCGCTAATATTTTTATACAATGTTGTACGCTGGCCTTTTTCAAGTCTTTTTTAGACGGATTGCTTTTTGAAAATGACATTTTTAATTCGTCCGTTCTCTAAATTTAACCCTTGTACATCTCCATTTTCATCTCTAATAACTATAATTTTGTATGAGCTCATCATTCTAAGAAAGTCTTTTGTAATGAGTTTTCCATCTCGTTTTCTTCCATTTTTGATAATGTTGTAATTAGCATCTTTGACGTGTTCAATTACAATCTCTGTATCGGTTTCTTCATTGAAATAGGTTCCGTTTAAGCTCGTATCATAACCATTTTCTATTTCTTCAGTTGGTAATTTATGATAAACGCCTGGTTTTTGAGAAGCTAAATATAAAGTGAATTTTTGTTGCTCTTTCCCAATATTCGAAAAGTTCATTTTAAGCTTATCGTTCGTCTCATAATGAAACAAGCTTTGTTTTTCTTTTATCATTTTTACTGGCTCTCGTTGATAAATCTCTCGAAATAAAGAACCATCTTTTTCACTTATCTTTATTATCGTCCCATCAACGTTTTGATAATTACCTACAACACTTTTGAAATTTTTCAGTATTTCCGTTTTCTTGGGAACTGATGGGTATTTATCATTATTTATGTCTAATTCAAAAACAATATCTGTCAATTGTTGTGCTAAATAGTTTGTAGGTACGTTGCCATTATTTGACATTATGACTATCGATAGGTTTTTATCTGCGAATCTAAAAAATGTCGCATTATATGCTCCAGTACTACCATCGTGATATGTGTAGTTTAAGCCTTCATAATTTCCAAACATTAATCCGTATCCGTAGTCGTCAAAATCTACATTTCCTATAGTCGATTGACTTTGGTCGATCATTGAAGTTGATAGGTATTTCCCATTATTTTGTTGAATAGTTTGCTCCCATTTTAATTGGTCTTCCAAAGTTGTGAATAAACCACCATCTCCATTCAATTCTGTTACTATTGGATATTCTCGCCAACCATTCCAATTACCGTAAGGTCTTGCCTTATTTGGAATTATGGCCATATAATTGGTGAGAAATGATGAATTTTTCATTCCTAATTCTGTAAACAATGAATTAGAAAAATCTTTGAATTTAATGCCGGTAACTTTTTCAACGATTTCTGTAAGAAGTATATAGTTAGAGTTGCTGTATAGATACTCTTTTCCTGGCTCAAAATTCAAGTCTGTTTGAGATTGTAAAAGTTCGATTGCATCATCGTTATCTATAAAAAGTTCATACCAATCTTTACCTTTCAATGCCCATAAACCGTAAACATCTCTAATTCCACTTGTATGTGTCAATAGATTTGATACAGTAATTTTGTATCCAATTTCTTTATATAATTCGGGTAAATATTTTCTGATATCATCATCTAAGGCTAATTTGTCCTGCTCAATTAGTCTCAATATGCACAAAGCGGTAAATTGTTTGGCATTTGAGGCTATATTGAAACTTGTATTTTTGTCTATTTTTATTTCGTGTTCAAGGTTTGAATAACCAATATACTTTTCGAATACAGTTGCTCCATCCTTTACAATTCCGACTGCCATTCCTGGTGAAATCCCATCGATATATTTCTCAATCTGACTGTCGAGCCTGTCAATTATTGGATTTTCCAATTCTTGGGAATATGCATTTATTCCAAGAAATAAGAATGTTATTATAAATGTTTGTTTCATTATAGAATATTTGTTTTGGCTTGAATACAACGGTCTCGGCTATGATTTTGTAGCCAAGGAACTAAAGTTAGCAAAAAGGGACTGAGTTTTGGAAATCCGTTAGGATTTCCTGATTAGCCTTTAAATGGCTAGCTATAAATTATAGCCATTGTTACCCATAGGCTTTTTCGGTTTTATTTCAGTTGGAAATGTATATGGTCATCGTGTCGAACTGCCTGACAGCCGTGAAACCTGACTTTTCTGTTCATTAAATTCAGGCGTTTTTTTAAATGTGGTTCAATAAATAGTTTTCCCGTACTATTTTGACGTAAAATCAAATTAGCCAATGTACGGGTTCCGTTCTCAGAAAATTCGATACCCTTGTTAATCGTTCCTAAAGTCAAATATTTAGGGAAATCGTACTGCCAATTGCCGCGTTGTTTGCAAACAGCATTTTGGTCATATTCATTTGCGTTTGGTTTTTCGTAAACTCCATATCCGCTTATCGATGGTTTTTTATTGGTTAATTGTCCGTTTGACTCTTCGTAAATCAGTGATACATCTACTTTTTTTCCGTCATTATGGCTCAAATGGGGAAGAAGCGGAAACTTGTCAATAAATGGAAAGTTAGCGTCTAGGTAAGTCATTTTTATTCCGGTGTTACTTTTCTCAAATTCAGTAGCAATTTGGTTGAGCGATTTGTTCAGCTCAGGACGGACGTAATTCCTATTCATTAGCTTATAGAAAAACGAATGTGCTTTTAAAAATTCAGTTTCTTTTATTTTCTCTCGTCCAAAAATCGGTGCGACATTAGGAACGATTAAAAATGTTGTTAGCAAATATAGAACTGCGAAAATCTTAATCCTTTTCAACCGTTTCTTAACCAACAAAATTGCAATCAAATATATTACTCCACCTATTTGAGTGACAACAGTCAAAAAAACAATAATTATTATGTGAAATAGTATTTTCAATGGTTGGTTCAGCTTATGGGTAACGGTCTCGGCTTTGATTTTGTAGCCGAAGAACTAAAGTTAGCAAAAAGGGACTGAGTTTTGGAAATCCGTAAGGATTTCCTGAGTAGTCTTTAACCAGCCTAGCTATAAATTATAGCCGTTGTTGTAACCAGTTTTTAATAATTCCATACATCTTTTATGTATCCATTTTCAAAATATTCAATGGACTGACCTTTTAATTTATCATTTGAATAATTCCATTCCATTTTCTTCTTACCGCTCTTAAAATATTCTATTGTAAGCCCATTTCTTTGGCCATTTTCATAACTAAAATCATACTTCTTCTCACCTGTTTTGAAGTATCCTGTGCCGCCAATTACAATATCGTCTCTAAATTCCCATATTATTTCTTTTTCGCCACTTTCATAATATCTATTGGAAATTCCATTTCTTTTTCCATTATTGAAACTATAATCTTCAAGAAGTACTCCACTTTTAAAATAAGACTTGCCATCGACGAGTTGTCCGTTCAAATAATTCCACTCGGAATATGTCCCATCTTCATGATATTCTTTAGAAATCCTATTTTGGGAATTTTCAGAAGATAATTTTCTATTCGATGAACAAGAAACAATTATTAAGATAAGGGTCAATGCTAAAATTCTAATCATAAATTATAATTGGTTACAACTACAGCGCTAAACGTAGTGCTGTGATTTCTACGGAAATATAGCAAAATCCTTTAAACAATGCTGCGTGAATCGGGCTTCCGTATAATCACGCTGCATTGTTCGCCAAGTAGTCCGCTAAAAGCGGACGTATCCTTGTTGGATTTTGTGGTATTGGGAGTATAAATTACAGTACCAAATTACTTTTAGCACGCCGTTCTTGTCAGTTTTGGCTCGACGCCCACCTAGAGGTGATTTTAAGTTAAGGTGCTTGATGTAATTTGGTTTAGCGCTGTAGTTCGAGTCGATTCTTTAAGATGAGTTGCAACGTAGTTGCGCAGATTAAAGTTCACCGTAGGTGAATTGACTCGAACGGTCTCGGCTATGATTTTGTAGCCGAAGAACTAAAGTTAGCAAAAAGGGATTGAGTTTAGGAAATCCGTTAGGATTTCCTGAATAGCCTTTAACCAACCTAGCTATGAATTATAGCCGTTGTTGGCTACAGTTATTTTTCGATTATATATTTCGAGAATACATTTGCGTAATGGTCATCAAAACTCAATTTTGTAATGTCTTCAAAATTATGCGTTGTATTTTTTTTGTCTAAAATTCCATTAGCATTAAAATACCTTATCGAAATGGACTTTTTATTCACTCGTTTTAGTTGTCCAATACAAAAATAGTTTAGTTTCGGATGCTCACATTCTGATATAATTGTCAATTCCGTTGCTTTTATATCATTCGCAATAGTATTCCAGCTAGTTAAGTCCACCTTGTGTTTTGATGTAATTATCTTTTTTAATCCTTCTTCTTTTAAAATCCGTTCGTATGTTTTGTCGTTTTTGTTGTATCGAACGTGTTTAATTGTTTTTATAGGGATTATTTGATAACCTAGAATTCTGAATTCGTCTGTTTCTTGAAGTAAAATAAAATCAGATGATTTGTCAAGAATAAATCCTGTTGTAATTCCTTCAAATCCTTCTTTTTTTCTCGTCAGTCTAACATAAAGATTTGCAGCTAAATGCTTTTCCAACTTTTCTATTACTTTTTCTCTTTTCACGATTCAGTTTTAATTGTAGCCGAAGAACTAAAGTTAGCAAAAAGGGACTGAGTTTTGGAAATCCGTTAGGATTTCCTGAGTAGCCTTTAAATGGCTAGCTATAAATTATAGCCATTGTTGGCAACTGTATTTTTTATATTAAACATAGTTTGATAGTAAACTCCAAGTACTATCGCCAGTCTGTTTTCAAATTCCTTTAAATCGGTTTCATTTGTGTAAGATAAATTTTTCAATGCAAGCCTTGGACTTAAGCGATATTTGGAATTTGCAAGTAAAAAGCGTCTAATTCCATCCCAATCTCTGGTGTTTTTGGATAGACAAGTAGAAAACTCAGAATTTAGTTTTACCCTTATAAGGTTCATGGAATCAACATCAAACAATGTTTTTTCAAGTTCCATGTTTCTATCTGTGCGTTCAGATACTTCCCATAGATTTAAATTTCTAATTTTCAATTCCAACGAATCTTGAAAAAAATCAAGTGGCAACTTTTTAGATGCCCAGTCAGATAGAAATTGAAAATATGCAGCTTCTTTTGAAAGATTTTTATATTGTTCTTCTAATTTCAAATCGAACGATTCAACAGCGTTTACCAGAATTTCCCTGTGTTCCTTATCAATACATTTTTTTGAAGAGGAATCGAATCCTGTTTTGCAAGAACAAAGAATAAAAAATAATAAGAATATTAGTTTCCTCATATTGTTGCCAACGGTTTGAATATGAGTATTAGCTGACGATAGGAAGCTATTACTTATATTTTTTGTTGTAGCCAGTTATTTCTTATTATCGCTTATTTCAATCGCTTTTCTGTATGTTTCATCTCTGTTTTGGGTAAGATTCCTTGGTAAAAAATCCTCTCTGGGCAAGCCATTCACATGGTACATTTTCTCGGTCGGTATGGAATAGCCTAATTTTGTGTTTGGCATTTTAAATATATAAATGGCCCCGATTAGACCTGCCATTTTGGTGCCAACAATATCGGCTCTTTTCATTGCGTCAAAGCCGATAGCCAGTCCTTCTCCCATACTGCCAGTCCAATGACCAACCATTACTATTAAATTACCTTCGTAGGCTTTTCCTCTTGGGCTTGCAAGTTCAATCCATTTTCTAACTGTCTGATAAGGTTTTTCATTGAATAAATGTATTTGATAAGGAAGTTCTTGGTTTATAAATCTACCCATAATTCCTCTTGCTACCATTGTATTACCACCACTTGGTGTTTCTGTTAGGTCTAATATAATTGTCTTTAACTGAAGTAAACTGTCCAGTGCCTTGTCAAATTTTGATATCAATTCAGAATTACCAAGAGAATTATTAATTTTAATATATCCTATATCTTCACTGATTTTTCGTAATTCCAATAGTTTATCATACTTCTTAAAAGCAATTTTATTTGGAAAAAAATCAAGCACTTTGTTATTTTGAAATACGGTTATTTTTCGTTCTCCTTTCCTTCCACCAGCCAAAAGCATATTTAATGCATATTGGTACATTTGTTTATTGTATATATTTTTACTTTTTGGTAAAAATTTTAAGATTGCATTTTCAATTTCTTGGTCATTGAATTTCAAAATTTCACTTCCTCTTTTAAGACCAGATAATTCGGCTGGAAAATCTTTTCTCAAATCAGAAATAAAATATTTTCCACCAATTTTTTCGGCATATATATCTGCTCCCGTTGGGATAATTTTATTTGAAGATGAAATATTTGTGTTCAGTGAGATATGACCATTATAAAATTCGTTAATTACGATTTCCATAAAAGATATAAACTCATCTTTACTCTTTATAGATTTTGCCTGATTTAGGTAGTGGTTTCTAATGTTTTCTATGTCGACGTTTTGCTCTTCCAAATAGCCGAAGTACTCTTTGTAATCGTCCAGAAACTTATTGAAATCAGTTTCATAAACCGATTGAGAACTTGATAAAAATGGAATCAAGAATAGAATTAATATAATTTTTCTCATTTTTTGGATAAGGGTTTAGTTTTCACTCTTGAAAGTATATCTGATTTGATTGGTCACAAAACGATGTCTTTTCAATAAGATTTTTTTCTAAGTTATTTTTTAAACCAGTTCTTTTTACTTTCCAATAATCATCATAAACAGACCTGTAACAAATTTCAATAGTTATTTTATCAGCCCTTTCATAAATATATTGCATAAGGTCTTTATTGTTTGACCAGTCAACTAAGTTAAAATTTTCATTTGGTGAAATTATTCTGTTGAATAGAATGTCATTACCATGTCCAATTGATATAGAATCGGGCACTTTAATTAACTTATAAAAATCATTCCAATTATTGAAAGCATTTCCATCATATGTAATAATTGTTTGTTCGATTACAGCGGGACCAGTTCCTCTATTAACTATTTGAAAATTGAATTTTTTTAACCCATCTGTTTGTATATTTCTCATCATACCAATACTTAAACTTGGCCAAGCATTTGATTTTGATTGCTCTATTAAAATTTTGGTTTGTTCATTCATAATAGAAGCTTGTTTCATTGATACGAACAATGCTCCAAAACTTGCAATTAATACACCAATTGCTATTGCGAGGTTTGCGTCAATTTTTAGTTTTGATTTTTTCTTATTCATTTTAGTTTTAATTGGCTACAACGGTCTCGGCTATGATTTTGTAGCCGAAGAACTAAAGTTAGTAAAAAGGGACTGAGTTTTGGAAATCCGTTAGGATTTCCTGAGTGGCCTTTAAATGGCTAGCTATGAATTATAGCCATTGTTGTGCAACGTTTTTTATATTCAGTTTGCAATTCCGATTTCTGTAAATAATTCGCGAGCTTTAACTAACTCAAATTGGTCTTTAAAATTTCCCAAATTCCTTTTCTTTCCGTTTTTTAATTTCAGCGCAAACCTTTTCTTTCCAAATACAGTTTTTTCTTCAAGTCCCTTTATTTCTTCGATTGAAATTTTTTCCGATGTTGACATTTTAATTATAAACATGACAAGTATAATCAATGAAAGAAGTCCTAATCCAATCCAGAAATATTCAATAAATCCATATTCGTTTGTGTTTTTTCCAAATATTCGTATTAGAGCATTGGTCAAGTTGAGTATCATTAGGATTTTTATAAAAAGATATTGATTTTTCAATCCGTCTTTTATTTGAATTGTTTTTTCTGTTTCGATATATTCAATTTTCATTCCACGATATTTTGGTCAAATGTTGCACAACGGTCTCGGCTATGATTCTGTAGCGGATAGTCAGTTTTGCGCCAAAGGCCCGCGCCAAGAATAACCGCAAAGTAGCTGGCGCGTTTGGATGGCGAGCAAAAGTGCCGAGCTACATATTCGCCAGACCGGTTTTGTTTTTATTTAAAAGTAAGAAAAGTTATTCTTTGTAGAAGGAAAGCTATAGATTATAGCCATTGTTGCCATTAGTTTTTATCAGCTATCCTATCATCAGGTCAATATATCTTGTAAAACAAAACGTGCCTACAAGATAGCTAAAATGAAAAATCGGTCGAATATTTTTATTAGTTTTTCTAAAATCAATTTGAAAAAGTTCGGTAATCAAAACTCCGATTGAAATTACTAAAAACCAAACTGTTATCAGCGGAAAAGTAAATCCGCCACCATTTATCATCAGCATTGGAATTACATAAATCAAATCGTGAAGCAAGCCACAAATCAGAAATGTAACAATCAAAGAAATCCAATGGGGAAATAAACTGCGCATCGGTTTATAAATAAAGTAAAGAAGATAATATCCAAAACCTGGGTTCCAATATTTCCAAAATGAGCGTAATGAAGATGCTAAAAATGGTTTCATAAACATATTCCCTACAATCGAAGATATCTTATTCGCACCAGTTCGATATTGGATATATTCTTCTACCGTCATATTTTATTTAGTTCACAATATTTTTTTCAAATTAATGGCAACGGTCTCGGCTATGATTTCGTAGCGGCGATTCCCAACGGGAATTGTCGGACTGAAATCCAGCCGTATTAAAAGTAATTATTTTTAAGCTAGCAGAATGCAGCTATGAATTATAGCCATTGTTACCTGCAGATGTTTTTCTCCGCAGTTATATATTCCGTACTATTATATATTTTATTCAGTTCAGTATTCAATTCCACTCTCACTTTTTTCCAGTTCCGAGTAGCCTTTTTAGATTTCCGTTTACCCTTTCCGATTTTCAGTTCAACTTTGTTGTCAGTCGGTTTTATTTCACGAAATATTTGGTCAAAACAGAATGGCAATTCGATAAAAACTGTTTTGTCTTTTGGTATTATCAAGCAAAAATTTCCGTCAAAATCCGTTGTTGTTCCGGTTTCAGTTCCTTTAATCATAACTGTTTGTCCAGGAAGTGGTTGTCCGTTTTCCTCAACTAAATTTCCAGTCAGATTCCGAAATTCAAATTCCGATTCTGAACTTTGTGAAAAAGTCAGATTAATAGTCAGAATTAGTAATATGAGTACGGTTTTTCGCATTTGCAGGTAACGGTCTCGGCTATGATTTTGTAGCCGAAGAACTAAAGTTAGCAAAAAGGGACTGAGTTTTGGAAATCCGTTAGGATTTCCTGAGTAGCCTTTAAATGGCTAGCTATAAATTATAGCCATTGTTAGCTATAGTATTTTTTAATTTTCAATAAAATGAATGAACAAAAAGGTAAGTCATTTGACTTTTTGTATTTGTCCATAAGTAATATTCACTAAATGATTTTCTTTCGATAAAGTCCATCTTATAATAGACTTGTTCCGTATTCTTGTCAGGTAATTCTAGCCATTTTGGATTATTAACACTCTTTTTAATTTCTCCCTTTATTTTGGTAAACTCAGAAGTGTTATATAGAGCAATTCCTAATGGTTGGTCATGTTTAATAATTTTTTCCATTACTGTTGGGTCAAAAGTAAACGCCATCCAGTGCACATCAGTGTCATACAGTCCCCAATTTTTCAATTTTATTTTCTCAACCGATTTTGGTGGCTCAAATCCAAAGTTGTCTTGGAAAGAAGAAATAAGTTTTTCTCTATTTTCAGATTCGTACGAGCCTCCGCAACTTGCGAATAAAGTAAACAAGGTTAAAATTCCAATTAGGCTTATTTTTTTCCTATTCTGCGTCATCAATATTATAGCTAACGGTTTCGGCTACGATTTTGTAGCCAAAGAACTAAAGTTAGCAAAAAGGGATTGAGTTTTGGAAATCCGTTAGGATTTCCTGAGTAGCCTTTAAGCAGATCAGCTATAAATTATAGCCGTTGTTAGCAAACGTTATTTTATTCACGTTTTGTAATTCTGGTTATTTTTCCGTCCGAATTTGTTTTGAATATGAAAATGTCTTTTGATTCTTGAAGTTCCTTTATTCCACTAAACAGGCTGTTTTTAGGTCTTTCTAGTCCCCATGATGGAGCAAGAGTTAATTTCCTAATCCTCAAATCCTGATTATTAATGTTATTTTTTTCGTCAATTTCAATTAAGTCCACTTCCGCGATTAATTCTCCGTCTAATTCGTATACATTTTTCAAAAGTCCATAAAATTCAGAATCCACAATTTTAGTGTCCTTAGATTGTTTTTTTTCTTCTTTATTCAAACAGGATTGGAGAAGAAATAATGAAATGGTAAGCAGGACGATTTTTTTCAATGATTAAGATGTTTGCTAACGGTCTCGTATAACCGTCAGTTACGGGTTAATATGCGTTATTTTCGGTTTAGCACTGACTTTTGCAATTCCTAGTGGATTCGGACGTAGTCGAATCCGCCGTAATTGCGGTTATACATTGTTGTAAAACGTTTTTTATTTTCCATTTTCTCGATAATTGGGATTCGACATAAATTCTCCAACTATTTCTCCTTTTTCATCCACTTTCCAAGCTCCTTTTATAAATTCGGGTGGAACTTCTTGTTTTCCCTCAAATTCTTTATCCAAAACGTAAACCCAACCATTCGGATTATTTTTGGCTTCTTTAATCAGTTCTGGATTATTCTTATTCATATTGGCTTAATTCAAATAAGAGATGATTTTTCATATCCACAGCAGAAACGTGAACAGTATTAAAATCCGAATTTGGAAATCCTGCTAATTCCACGTTTTCTTTTTCCAAATCAGTTAGCCATTCCATAAAGTCGTGAATATCATATTCAACAACTTTATAGTTTTTCCAATCGTCAGTTAGAAATAATTCCGCAAATTCTTTTTCAGGCCAAACAGGAATAACACTCAAATCATTTGAGCCTATCATAACATATTTATCTTCATCATCAGAAATAAGATATATGGTTTCAAAGTCAGCTACTTTTCTCAATAGATATCCATATCTTTCTTTTGAGTCAAGTCCAAAAACGTTATTTATTTTCTGTTGGTTCATTCAAATGTTTTACAACGGTCTCGGCTATGATTTTGTAGCCGAAGAACTAAAGTTAGCAAAAAGGGACTGAGTTTAGGAAATCCGTCAGGATTTCCTGAGTAGTCTTTAACCAGCCTAGCTATAAATTATAGCCATTGTTGGCAATAGTTAGTTTTTATATTTATTTACTCGTCCTATATTCAGCTTCCAAACCTTGTCATTGTTATAAAAATTAGTATCAATGTTAGTATTCCAATTATGCTAGTAAATCGTCCTACTTTTTTTGATTTTGTCCAACCCGATAAAGCAATCATAGCAGAAAGGGAAATAAGCCCAATCATAAATGTCAACATTCCCACAATTCGGGCAATTTGAAAGTCATTCAATGAAACATTTTTAATATATCCTCCAGGTGTTGTAGTCATTACAATATTTACCATTGCAAAAACACTCACAAGAAAACATCCAGCTGATAAAGTCGCTGATTTCAAAATTCGATTGTTCAGTTTATCACTTTTGTCAGAAACCAATAAATTCGCCACTACAGTAATTGAAAATCCACTTAATAAGGAAGTAATCAGTAGTGTTTGCTTTCCAAGTTCATTCCAATATTCTAATGTAATTTCCATTTAAAATTTTGTTCGTTCTAATTATTGC
>NZ_JAVRHW010000003.1:472500-540428 GCF_031846365.1 Croceitalea sp. P059 | reverse complement strand
TTCACAAACTGTAGTTTCAGCAACTACATCCGGAGTAACAGGATTAACTGTAACTACAGTGCTAACTTCTGCAAAACACTCAAATTGGCTACTGTCTGTTACAACAACCGCGTAGGTTGAAGTTACATTTGGAGTAACAGTTAAAGTTGAAGCCGTTTGTCCATCTATTACTTCATCATTAAGTTTCCAAACAAATTGGTCACCTCCGGTAGCTGTTAGAGTTATTTCTGTTCCTTGACAGATTGGATCCGCTAAAAGAGTTACCTCAGGATTAATATCACATGGTAAGAAAATACCAGCATCAAGTGTTGGGTTATTTTCACCAGGAGCAAGATCAGTACATGGAGTACGTCCATCTTCACCCGCGTCAGAGTCAGCTGTATCATCAGCACCTTGATTAACAGGAGAGAATTCATATCCATCAGGAAGTTCAAACTCAACTACGTAATCTACGTTAGGGTCAAGTTCAGTAAAGCTGTAGTTACCATTTTCATCAGTCATGGTTGAGTCCAGCTCATTTCCATCACAATCTAAAAGATTAACAACAACCCCTTCAACACCTTCTTCACCGTCATCTTGAATTCCGTTTTCATTTTCATCAAGGAAAACAGTATCACCAAGAGAAGCTTTTGGTAAGAAAATACCAGCATCAAGTGTTAAATCGTCCTCTGTAGTAATTGTGAAATCGTCTGTTCGTCCGTTTGGATTAATATCAGAATCAACAGCATCATCTCCACCCACATTTTGATCAGTAATCTCAAAACCATCAGGAATATTATCAAAAACGATGTAGTAATCACCCGATTCTTGACATACTTCAAATTCATAGTAACCAGCGTCGCCGGAATTAGGGTCATTAGCTGTAGTTGTACTTGCAACTTCAGTTCCATTTGCTTGAAACAACGTTACGTTTACTCCGTTAACTCCAGTTGCCCCATCATCTTGAAGACCATTTTCATTTACATCAACCCAAACAAAATTTCCTATTACAACTTTTTCTAATAGGTTGACAACTACTTCGTCTTCCGCTTCGCAGTCTTTGCAGTCTTTTGCAACAACTTTATACGTACCAGATTGATCAACAGTAATTGTATTTTGATTAGGGTCTCCGACAATATTACCGTCTTCTGTTGTCCAAACATATTCCACAGTAGAATCACCACCAATTGGATTACATTCACCTAGTTTAATATTGATATCGCCTCTTTCGTAATATCCATCACCTCCAGTTATTGTTAACCAGCCAGATGCTCCAAAACCTTCACGTGTAACATCACCACCCAGACCTAATTGGAAAGCTTCACCCATTCTTGAAACTTGGAATGTTCCATGTTGTTGAGAAACTATGGTCCCTGAAGTAGAAGTCCAGTAAACATAATCAGATGTATTACCGGTATCACAGCCTAACTTAGGACTGCCAGTTGGAGGTGTCGTTGTACGACCTGAAAAAGTTAAAGAAACGTCTAAAATATCGGTACCATTTGAAACTCTAGATGAGTAAGTAGCAACGCCATTATCTAAAACTTCAAAACTAGAGTTTAAAGTAGTATTGAAATGATCTTGGCCTGCATTCGAAATCCAAATTTCGGCCATATTGCTATTGTTACATCTAACACTTTCAATAATTGGATACTCGCATCCACCTTCACAAACATTGGCGTTTTCAGCTGTTGCGGTTAATTCTACTGTCTCATCTTCACAAACTTCAATCGCATCTCCAGCATCAACAGTTAAATCACAAATAGCTTCCGCTGAAATACAAATACTAGAAGGTACCACTGAATTGGATGAACTTCTAGAACCATCACCATATTCGCCATCTTCTATATGTGCCAAAATAATTTGATCTGCACCATTTGGTAACTCAATATTTTGATCTAGAGCACCAATCCATTCACCTGATGCAACTAAATCTGGAGTGTCTTCCGTCAATTGAGAGCTATATTGTACAACTCCATTCTTTAAGAAAACAATTCTCCATTGTTCAAATTCTTGATTAACATTTACTCTATTGGCATATCCATCCCAAGAAATGGCTTCGTTAATATTTACTGTAGAAGGACCTGATAATTCCTCAGGATAAGGACCTGGAACTACAAAATTACCACCATTTATAAATCTGACATCTGCATTAACAGATCCATTACTATTAACTGTAACATCATTTGTCCAAATAAAATCACCAGCATCACAAGTTGGTACTGTTGGTGGTTCAATAGTTACTCCTTCAACAGAAATACAAATACTAGAGGGAACCACAGAATTTGCAGAAGCTCTACTTCCGTCACCATATTGACTATCTTCGATATGTGCTAATATGATTTGATCTGCTCCATTTGGCAGATTTATATTTTGATCTAAAGCTCCAATCCATTCGGCTGAAGCTACATTATCAGCAGGGTCTCCAGTTAATTGAGAACTATATTGAACAGCGCCATTCTTTAAGAAAACTATTCTCCATTGTTCAAATTCTTGGTAAACATTTACTCTATTGGAATAACCATCCCAAGAGATAGCCTCATTAATACTAACGGTCGAAGGACCGGAAAGTGCAGCAGGGTATGGACCAGGAATTGTATAATTTCCACCATTAATAAATCTTACATCTGCATTAACAGATCCGTCATTGTTAACAGAAACATCGTTAGTCCAAATTAAATCTCCAGCGTCACAATTAGGTACTGTCGGAGGGTTTATTCCATTATCATCTATAAGTACAAAAGTTACATGTAAAGTATCACATAAGCCACCATTTCTGCTATCTTCAAGATAGGCTGCAGCGTCAACAGAGTGTGAACCTAAAGAAGGTTCCCAGTTGTTGTTGTTATCCGCTCCTGCAGGAAAGGTATATAAGACTACATTTTCGGTAATTGAAGTTCCATCAACTGTAAGATAAACACTTTCAATACCATTAGATGTTTCAGCCACCAAATAGTAGTGGTTAGGCAAACTATTTACATCAATTTCTTGATCATTACTAATAGGACCTAAAACTGCTTGGTCTGTAGACTGATCATAAATGTAAATACCATCTATAGAACCACATTGCGCTGATAGGTGTATATCTTCAGTTTCGTAGATATCACTACATCCTGCAGTTCTAGCGCATAACCTAAAGTCACCAGAAGATGGCGGACAATAGCTTAGGGCCGTGTTTTGCGACCAAGGAGTTCTTGCTTGAATACTCCCATTCACATTCTCTGCCCACATAAATTCAACGTCATCTCCAAAGCTATTTGGCAATGCAGAAGCTTGAACACATGAGCCATTTTGACTCAATGTTGGCATTTCAACATAACAATTCATTTCTTCATTAATACTTGAAGAAGCAGAATCGTTATAATTCGTTTCTGAATTTGTATTGACTTTAACAACATCTAATGTTTTGTCGTCAGCTTTAGGAGCAAACGATAAAAAACAGATAGATAATGTCAGTACCAATACTTTAAAAAAGTAATTGTTTTTCATTCTTTAATGATTTGTGTTTAGTTTATTAAACAGTAAGGTGGGGTAATTAAAATACTATAGCACGAAGACCAAATGAATTCAAATGGTCAGATCAAAAAGTAATTTTAATAGTTAATAAGTGTGGTTTTAGTGTAATTTTTAATTCATATAATTATAGTATTAGGTTAGCGTTTCAATTGTTAAAGAAAATTTAAGATGTCTCAAAAGACAGGCTATTTCTTAATTAATCGTTAAAATGCATCAAAAACTCTATGTGATGTATTTAAAAAAACCCATATGTAAGAATGTACTTCAACAACATTTATTTTTGATATCTATGTTATGACACCAAAACAAGATGAAAGGTCACTTCCCTTATTAGAAAGATGTTTTTTATTTGAAAAAGCTAAAAAGTGGTGGAATAAAAAAAGCCTCAAGTAACCTTGAAGCTTTTGTAGTAGCGGGAACTGGACTCGAACCAGTGACCTTCGGGTTATGAGCCCGACGAGCTACCTACTGCTCTATCCCGCGATGTGGACGGCAAATATACAACCGTTTTAATGTTATTTCCAAATTTAGATGGACTTTGATTTTAAAATTAGCCATTGTCTTCATTTGTTGACTAGGCTTAATGGTATCTAAGTATGAGTTCAAGTGCTGTATTATATTCCATAGCAATACATAGCTCAATTATTTAATTAGGATTCATTTTAATTTTGGAGTTTTTCCATTTTAATTCTAGTATCCTGTTGGCTTCTAGTTTTATTGGAATTAACTACCTTCGATTTCATGGAAAAATTGAATGATTTTTTAATCCAAGCTATTTCTGGAACTGAATGGCCAATGTTTCTTTTATTGATAGGAGGAGGGCTCTTTTTGGTATGTTACTCAAAGTTTTTACCCTATCGTTTTTTATGTCACGCAATTGCTATAACTAGAGGGAAATATGACGATAAAAATGCAAAAGGAGACGTAAGTTCGCTACAAGCCTTATCGGCTGCTGTCGCAGCAACTGTAGGATTAGGTAATATTTCAGGCGTCGCCATTGCTATTCACGATGGAGGACCAGGGGTGGTTTTTTGGATTTGGATGACGGCACTCATTGGTATGTGTATTAAGTTTTATTCTTGTAGTTTATCTATAATGTTCAGAGGTAAAGATTCCGATGGAAAACTTCAGGGCGGTCCAATGTATTACATTACTCAAGGTCTTGGTAAGAAGGCAAAACCCCTCGCTATTTTTTTTAGTATTGCTGGTCTTTTTGGTTTTTTAGGGGTTTTTACAGCTAACCAGTTCACAGAAACCTTCATGAGTGTTATTCAACCCGAAGAATCAATCATAGCACTAGGTGGTACAGCTCAAGATGCTTTGTTTAATTGGAAATTATTAATAGGAATAATTCTGGCGGTCGTTTCTTCCTTTGTAATTTTTGGAGGATTAAAGAATATAGCTAAAGTAGCAACAGCAATAGTTCCTTTAATGGTGATGATATACTTGATTGCCGTTGTACTAGTTATGGTTGCTAATGCTTCTGAGGTTTTACCATCTCTTAAACTAATTATAACTGAAGCATGGAATTTTGATACTTTAGTCACAGGTGGTTTTTGGGGACTTATAATTATAGGGGTAAGAAGAGCGATGTTTTCAAATGAAGCGGGCCTTGGATCAGCACCAATGTATCATGGGCAATCAAAAAATGATGAACCCATAAGAGAAGGATTAGTAGCAATGTTAGGACCTTTTATTGATACTATCTTAGTCTGCACATTCACAGCAATTGTTTTAATTTTAAGTGGGGCCTACCTTCAAGAAGGTAGTGGTATAGTGATGACCTTAAATGCATTTAATACATCGTTAGGGAGTTGGGGGGGTATTTTATTAATGATTATCGTTTCAGCTTTTGCATTGTCCACTCTTTTTACTTATTCATATTATGGTGTTAAGAGTTTATCCTATTTAACTAATGCCAAAATAGGAAAGTTGTATAATGTGTACTTTGTAATAATGATTGTATTTGCAGCTGTTGCCTCTTTGGAATTGGTTAAAAACTTAATTGATTTATCATATGCTTTAATGGTCATACCAAATATGATTGCTGTATTATTATTGGCGCCAAAAGTGAATGTTGCTGCGAGAATTTATTTTGAAAAATTAAAGAATGAAAAAGCATAAATCAGGATTTGTAAATATTATTGGTAACCCCAATGTTGGCAAGTCAACCCTAATGAATGCTTTTATTGGTGAAAAACTATCTATAATAACTTCTAAAGCGCAAACGACTCGTCATCGTATTTTAGGAATTGTAAACGGAGATGATTTTCAAGTGATTTTATCGGATACACCTGGGATTATTAAACCTGCTTATGAGATGCAGACGGCCATGATGGATTTTGTCAAACTGGCTTTTGAAGATGCTGATGTTTTGCTTTATATGGTTGAAATTGGGGAAAAAGCATTAAAAGATGAGGCCTTTTTTGAAAAGATAAAGAATAGTAAAATTCCGGTTTTATTACTTTTAAATAAGATAGATAGTTCTGAGCAGACAGCTTTAGAAGAACAAATACAACATTGGCAAGGCTTGCTACCTAATGCTGAGATTCATCCAATTTCTGCTTTGGAAAATTTCAATATTAAAGAGGTATTTAATCGCATATTGGAACTACTTCCTGAGGCTCCGCCATATTACCCTAAAGACCAACTTACCGACAAGCCTGAACGATTTTTTGTCAATGAAACTATTCGAGAAAAAATCTTACTTCACTATAAAAAAGAGATTCCATATGCTGTTGAAGTAGCAACGGAAGAGTTTGAAGAAGACGAGAAAATTATTAGAATCCGTTCCGTTATTATGGTTGAACGAGATACTCAAAAAGGAATTATTATTGGTCATAAGGGTTCAGCACTAAAGCGCGTAGGTATTGAAGCTCGAAAGGATTTAGAAAAGTTTTTTGACAAACAAGTATTTATTGAGCTTTATGTAAAAGTCAATAAAAATTGGCGAAGCAATAGCAATCAGCTGAAACGTTTTGGTTACAATAACTAAATCATAATTTACAATTTAGCTAACCTTAACTTCACTTTGGTTTAAGACCTTCATGGAAATTTAAACCAATCGGAATGAAAAATTTTATGAAACCGCTAACCTATTTAGGATTAGCTATTTGCTTTGTTAGTTGCGAACATTTAGATGACTTTATTGGTGATAATGATGGTGGAAGAGGGGATGATGCTCCAAAAGAAATGGTAAATATTGATTTTAAATACCATAGTACTATTCAAGTTGGAGGTGAAGGTTCAGCAGAAATATCTGGGTTTGATTCTGAAACAAAAAGACTTTTTGTTATCAATGCTGAAACAGTAAGTGTATCAGTTTATGATTTAAACAATTTAGGAGCTCCAGTATTTTTAAAGAATTTGGTTCAAGATCATGCCGGTAACCCTAATAGTGTTAGTATAAATAATGGAATAGTAGCTGTAGCATATGAAGCGCAAGACAAGCAGGCTCCTGGTTTTGTTAAGTTTTTCGATGCTGAATCCCTGGAGTTTATTTCTGGTTACACAATTGGCTCACTGCCAGATATGGTCACGTTTACTCCAGATGGTAAATATGCGGTCGTTGCAAATGAAGGAGAGCCAAATGATGATTATACTATAGATCCTAAAGGAATGGTAAGCATTATAAATGTTGAAAGTGGAGAAGTAATAAATTTGGATTTTGAAAGTTTCAATGCTCAAGAAGAGATCTTAGAGAACAATGGTTTTAGAGTTTTTGGCCCTGGTGCAACCCTAGCTATGGATGTAGAACCAGAATACGTTGCTGTTTCTGACGATTCAAAGAAAGCTTGGGTAACACTACAAGAAAATAATGGTGTTGCAGTAGTTAATCTTGAAACCAAACAAATCGAAACTATTATTCCTTTAGGATTTAAAGATTATAGTCTTTCTGGAAATGAAATAGACCCAAGTAATAGAGATGATATAAAGGAATTACGTAGTGTTCCTGTATTTGGAATGTATCAACCAGACGCTATCGCATATTACAGTGTTAATGGAATGGATTATGTTGTAACTGCTAATGAAGGTGATGCTAGAGATTACGATGGTTATTCCGAAGAAGAACGTATGGCTGATTTAAAATTTGACGAAGCGGTATTTCCTGATGCGGCAACCTTGCAATTGGATGAAAATTTAGGACGCTTACAATCAACTACTACTTTAGGAGATATTGATGGTGATGGTGATTATGATGAATTATATAATTATGGTGCTCGATCATTTACTATTTGGACAGGTGATGGTCAATTGATTTATGATAGCAGTAATGACATTGCCATACAAACACTTTTATTAACTCCAGCCGTATTCAATGGCGATGATAGTAGAAGTGATGATAAGGGTGCGGAACCAGAATCGGTTACGATACAAAAAATAGGGGATAAACAAATTCTATTTGTTGGTTTAGAGCGGAACAATCAAGTTATGGTTTACGATATTACTAACCCTAATTCTCCAACCTTTATTCAAATTTTAGAAAATTCTGGTGATGTTGGCCCTGAAGGTTTAATTGTCATTGCGGCTGAAGACAGTCCTAATGGTAAAGAACTATTGGTGGTAAGTAATGAAGTTAGTGGTACTGTTTCTTTTTACGAAAATTAATAGTTCTCATAATTTCCAGTTATAAAATAAAAGCACGGTTTTAACCGTGCTTTTGCTTTAAACCAGGCCCAATAGATTTTTTTAATTAATTCTGGTACAAGGCAGTTAGGTCCTTTCTTGGTAAATAAGTGGTACTTTTGCAAAAAAATAACTAGATGGGCGCTATTGTTGCCATTGTTGGAAGGCCAAATGTTGGAAAATCAACTTTTTTTAATCGTTTGATTCAAAGAAGAGAAGCCATTGTTGATGCTGTTAGTGGAGTAACTAGAGACCGTCACTATGGAAAAACAGATTGGAATGGGCGAGAGTTTTCTGTTATTGATACAGGTGGCTATGTTGTTGGAAGCGACGACATTTTTGAAAAAGAAATTGACAAACAAGTTGAGCTTGCAATTGATGAGGCTGATGCCATAATTTTTATGGTTGATGTTGAATCTGGGGTTACTGGAATGGATGAAGATGTAGCTAAATTGTTACGCCGGGTAGATAAACCAGTTTTTTTGGCAATAAACAAAGTTGATAATGGTCAAAGAGAAGCAGATGCGGTAGAGTTTTATTCCTTAGGTTTAGGAGAGTATTATACCCTTTCAAGTATTAATGGCGGTGGCACAGGAGAACTCTTAGATGCTCTAGTAAAGGTATTGCCAGAAATTGAGGAGAAAGTAGATGAATTACCAAGATTTGCTGTAGTAGGTCGCCCAAACGCCGGTAAATCTTCATTCATTAATGCCTTAATTGGGGAAGAAAGATATATTGTAACAGATATAGCAGGTACAACAAGAGATAGTATTGATACTAAATACAATCGTTTTGGGTTTGAGTTTAATTTAGTGGATACTGCTGGTATTCGCAGAAAAGCAAAAGTAAAAGAAGATTTAGAATTTTATTCTGTAATGCGTTCAGTGCGAGCGATTGAACATGCAGATGTCTGCATATTATTATTAGACGCCACTCGCGGATTTGATGGTCAAGTACAGAATATATTTTGGCTTGCACAACGTAACCACAAAGGCATTGTGATATTAGTCAATAAATGGGATTTAGTTGAAAAAGAAACCAACTCTGTTCGTGATTTTGAAAAGAAAATACGAGAAGCTATGGAGCCTTTTGTTGATGTTCCAATCCTATTTATTTCTGTTTTAAATAAACAAAGAATTTTTAAGGCTATTGAGACTGCAGTTGAGGTTTATAAAAATCGTTCAAAGAAGATCGTTACTCGAAAATTGAACGACATTATGTTACCTATAATTCAAAATCACCAACCACCAGCATATAAAGGGAAATTCGTGAAAATTAAATTCTGTACTCAACTGCCCACGCCGTATCCGCAATTTGCATTCTTTTGTAACTTGCCACAGTACGTGCGCGAACCTTATAAGCGGTTTCTTGAAAATCAATTAAGAAAGCAGTTTGATTTTACTGGAGTGCCCATGACTGTTTTTATGCGAAAAAAATAGTTATTAATTTTTGGAGGCCAAATCAACTTTTAATTGCTGCTGAATGCGATTACCTTTATCATCGACTACACTGAGTAAATAGTTTCCAGGTTTTATATTTATAATAAGTTCGTGAAAACTGCTAGTGGTGTTAATAAAAGTGTCATCCAAATACCAAAACACTTCACTGTTTGGTTGTTGATGGGCAAGTTTTAATATGATTTCACTTGTTTTGTTTCCTAGGTTTTTTGGTACTAGAATGATTTCATTTTTCTTGGGATACAAAAACGCCATTGGAGTTTTTATATAGGTATTACAATCATTCGAATAAACGGGTTTTTTTTGATAATCTGGATTTGCGGTGGCATAGTAATACTCAATCACTGGAGGTAGCGAAAACCAACTTTTAAATTTGATATTTTCTAACGGATAGCAATTAGCGGTCACCTGAAAAACTTCATTTTGATCTAACGCTAATTGTTCATGAAAAGGACATGTTTTACTTTTTAATCCGTTTATTGGCATTTGATTTTCAGTTTTATGATCACAATAAATGGAGGCTCTATAGCCACTTTTAATACAAACTTCTAAGGGCTTTAAATCATCAAACGGTATCTCAAACCAATTGCTTTTTGGTAATATTTGAAGCACATCAAATAAAATGGGCGCAGCGGCAGTAATTCCAGTTAATCCTGGTCTGCCTTCACCATCAGCATTACCGGCCCAAATACCAATCGCATATTCAGGTGTGACTCCGACGGCCCAGGCATCTTTAAACCCAAAACTTGTTCCGGTTTTCCAGGCAATCGGCTGTGATTCATCAAAGAATTGCCAATTTTCTTCACCCTCAGGTCTGTTTACTTCTTGCATTGCTTTAAAAGTATGGTATATAGAACCAGCATTTAATACTGGGGCTTGAAACTGGTCCTTACCGAAATTAATTTGTTCGTTCAAAAGATAGGAGGCAGATTGAAATTCATTAGAACGGTAAACACTAGAATTTGTATTAAAATAATTCAAAGTGGAGGCCAAAGATGCGTAGGATTGGGTAAGTTCAATTAAAGAGCTTTCTGCTCCGCCTAAAATGATAGGCAAGCCATAATATCCTGCAGATTTATCTAAGCCCTTAAATTGTAAATCATTTAGGTTATTGTAAAATTTTTGAAGTCCGTACTCTTGTAATAACCTCACTGCAGGCACATTTAATGATCGTGATAAAGCACGGTCAGCAGGTACCGCACCAGAATAGTTCTTGTTGAAATTTTTAGGGTTATAGCCATTTATTACCGTTGGTATATCTTCCACCAATGCTTTAGGTAATAACCGACCTTCATGCAATAGCGATGCAAATAAAAAGGGTTTAAGAGTGCTACCTGTACTTCTTTTTTTGGTTAAAATATCAACATAATTATCATGCTCTTTTGAAGTGGGTGAATTTCCTAAATATGCCAGTATTTTTCTAGAACTGACATCCATTACTAGTATGGCTAAATTGTGTATTTCATTATTTTTTAATCGTTGGTAATTTTGGTTTGCAATACGATTTACCTGTTGTTGTAAATTATAATCTAAAGAACTACTTACACGTTCGCCACCATGTTCTTTTTTAGCCCGTTCCGTTAAATGAGGAGCAATATTAGGTAGGGGTAATGGCTTTTTTGGTAATGGTTCCGCTACGGCTAATTCATAAGTGATTTCATCAATTTTATCTTTTTGAAATAGCTTTTTTAGTAATCTATTTCGCTTTAACAATAGCGCTTGTTCATTTCTACCCGGAAATATTAATGATGGTGCATTGGGCAAAACAGCAAGTGATGCAGCTTGCCCCCAGCTTAATTCGTTGGCAGGTATACCAAAATAGCGCCATGAAGCTGTTTCTAATCCAACCACATTACCTCCATAGGGTGTATAGCTTGCATATAGCGTTAAAATTTCATCTTTAGAAAATCCGGCTTCTAAACGCGTTGCTAAAAAAACTTCAATTACTTTTTCAAGATAATTACGTCTTTTATTTTTTCTGCTTAACCTGATTACTTGTTGAGTTATAGTACTTCCACCCCTACGCGTATCTTTAGTTAGATTGTGTTTGATTGCTTTTAAAATTGAAACAGGATTAAAGCCAGGGTGATTGTAGAAATGCTCATCTTCAAATAATAATACAGATTGCTTAAATTTCTCAGGAACACTATCTAATTGTGGAAAACGCCATTGACCATCTTCCGCAATACGAGCGCCAATTAAGGTTCCATTCGAACTTTCTACAACTGTTGATATTGGGTCGCTAAAAAGTGATTTAGGTAAACAAAACAGCCATAGAATAATGAAAATCAGTAAAATACTGAACTTTATTTTATGTTTATAAAATGGCTTCTTCAAAATTCAATATAGATTTCATTTCTTTAATCTAGGCGTATACATATTGATTAAAAAAATCAACTAGTCCCTTTAATTAAAAATTATTGAACAACTTTAACCCATTGTCCTTTAGTTCTTGCAATAGCAGTATTATCATACATAGCTTCAGCTTGACTACCTGGTAAATAATACTCCCCTAGAAAGGAAGCATTCAATTTAATATGAAAAACCTTCGCTTTTCTAGCCTCTAAACCAAAATATAAATTGGTTCTATCATCACGTGTGTCAATGTAATCTGTTTTCTTAGTATTGCTGTTACCAACATTTGCATATGAAGTATCTACAATTTCCCAACCGCTAGGTACAACTTGAGTTAGTGCAATATTATTAATAGCATCATCTGTAGCATTAAAAACAGTGATTTTTGCTTCAAATTCTGTCCCTTGTTTAATCGAGGATACATTTATTAATTTCGAAAGTGGATCTAAATACTGAACCTTTAAATTAAGTTTTTGCTGCTGCGCCAATTCTTTACCAACAGGTAATTTTCCTGATTGCGTCAAAGTAGTATAGATGATGTTATTTTGATTATTTTGAATTGCAATATGCTCTACATTATTGTTAATGCTAATATTTCGTTGGGCAATAGCACGGTCTGACTTCACATTAATTTTTTGACCGTTATGAGTGTAATTTAATGCTATTGATTTTCCACCATTCTTCATAACCATTTTAGCCATGGATAATAATGCATAAGCCGTTTCTTGGGTGCTATACCAACGTTGAGAAGAAAGATTTTTGGCCAATGAAATAGCCAAATCACGTTGTTTAGGACTTTCAAGAAGTACTAAGGTCTCTAAGGCCATGGCTCTATTTCTAAAAACAGACCCATAGGTGTAATAATCGTAATTGTTAGCTTTAAAGTTGACATTAGCAGTTTTTACAAGTAATTCAGCTACTTCTTTTTTTCCAACCATAATATAAGCTGCTGCAAGTCTCCATTTTGCTTCATTACTCATATTTTTTGACTCCCGAAGACGATTCATGGCTGCTAATTCTGGCTGCTGAGCTAGAGCTAATGTATACAATCTATAAGCCTGAGTTAAATCGTTGTTATATGAAGCACTAGTTCTGCTCCATTGTCTAGCTGCATCTTTTTGATAACGTAGCCAATTACTCAAAAAGGTTAATGGCAGTTGATACCCTTTATTTCTTGCTTCAAGCATAAAATGTCCGGCGTAAGAGGTTCCCCAGTCATCAGTATTACTGTAACCGGGCCAATAGCTTAATCCACCGTTAGGAGCTTGAAAATCACTTAATTTTCTAATTCCGGCTTTTATGTTCTTTTGAATATTCTGTTTTTTATCATAAGTAATGTCCAAAATTTCAGATAAAAATAGCTGGGGAAATACCGCTGAGGTTGTTTGTTCAACACAACCATGCGGATATTGAAGCAGGTATTCCATTCTTTTTGAAAAATCCATTGGAGGCAATGTAGAGAATTCTAAAAATGCGGTGTTAGTTCCAGAAGTTCCAAAAGGCTCAAATGAAATCGTATCTGATTCATTTTTTCCAATTGTAAATAGTTTACTTTTTGACGTAATTGGATTGGGGTTTTCAATGTCAATTTCAAGGACCTCACTAGCATTTTCACCAGCCCCAGATGCACTAACTTTTATAGTTTGAAACTTAGATGAAGGTTTTACTTTGAATTTGAAATTTACGATTTGTTCTCCGATCGCACTAAACGTAATATTCTTAGAAGAACCATTTATAGGCTCAAGGGCGCTACCAGTTTCAATGCTAACTTTTACATTTTTCACCTTCTTTTCCATGGCAAATACAGTGACCGGTATAGTTACAGTTTCACTAGGTGTGAGCTTGCGCGGTAAAGATGTTAATACCATTAAAGGCTTTCGAACAGGAGTAGACTTTTCGTAATTACCATAGGCACTTGACTCATTTCCCGCAATAAGCATAGTACGCACAGAGCCAATATAATTTGGCATTAAAACATCGTGTTTTGCCTGTTCTCCCGGTTTTAGGTTAAAAGGCCCCAAATAAGTCACGACAGGTTTAAAACGTTGTGCTTTCCTATTTTTTGCTCCGTTAGCGATTCCCCCGCCACCAATTGCGTATATATTGTCAACACTTAATGAGTAGGCACCCATCACATCATCGAAAATATCAAAGGTCTTTACACCTAAAGCTTGGCGTGCATAAAATGAACTATGGATATCAGGAGTTCTAAATCTGGTTAAATCTAACAAGCCTTCATCAACTATTGCTAGAGTATAGGTCATAGGTTTTTTATTGGCTTCAGAAACCTTTACCGTAAATGATTTTTCGGGCTCAAGTATAGAAGGTAATTCCATTTGAGGTTCTAGAACAGTTGCTTTATTTGTAACTAATAATGGTACTGCTCCATAAAGTCTAATTGGTAGATCATTGGTGGCTTGATTATGCGGTTGTAATAAAGAAATATTGATATAAATGTTAGGGGCCATTTCTTCCGTAATAGGAACGGTTGCCACTGTTTCTTTACTTGAAGTTTCTATCCATTGTTGCGATAAAACTTCGGAGCCATTCTCAATACTCAATAGAGCTCGGCTACCAGCATCGGAAGGAAAAGTGATAATGGCATTTTCTCCAGTGTTATATTCTTCTTTATCGGCAGAGAAAATTAATATTTTGGAGCTTTCAGTATCCCCTGAGGCTGGTCTTTTCCACCAATTCCGGTAAAAGTATGCAACACGCCCAGTGGCATGACCACTAACTTCATCGATAACGCGAATTAAGAATCGCCCTCCTTCATTATCAGGTATGTTTATTTTAAACTTACCTTTTCCATTGGCAGCTGTAGTAACACTCATTTCTTTAAATGGGCGATGAACAGTCGCGTTTTCATAACGTGAGAGATTATCACGACCTCGATTCCACCACCATCGCCACTCTATTTTAAAAATCTGAACAGTTAGTTTTCTATTTGGAGCGGGGTTTTCATTTGCATTTAAGGTAACCACATCAAACTCGGTATTTTCGTCGGTTAAGTAAGATCCGTATTGTCGAGCTTTAGGAGATTTTAATCCAACAAAATGAGTATAAGGTGCTAGCTTTTTAGAAAACACATCAATTGAAAAATCGCCACCACCTTCGAAAACTTTAGTAGTAAAAGTGGCCTCTAACATGCCTGGGGCGTTTGAGTTGACAGGTATTTTTTTATTGATTTTTAGGTTACCCTCAGCATCTAAATCTGAATTTAAAAACTGAATTTCCGTTTCGTTAAAAGTGCGTACGGGGTCTAGAAAAGTAAATTCTTTATGCGAAGCAAAAGAAGTTGAAATAGCTCTGAGCTTGGTGTTGATATCTATTTTTAAATTCCGAGCAGGAGCACCATGCAACCATTTTACATTTACTTTGCCGGTGTTGGATTCATTTGCTTTTAGAACTTCTTCGTCAAAAGTAATCGCAACTTTCAGGCGGTTAGGTTTGACTGTTGCAATTTTGATGCTTTTATTAAATGTTGCCCCTCCTACTATTATTTTTGCATTCCAATTTCCTGTCGGTGCAGCTATTTCCGTTGGTATAGGGAAATAGTAAAAACTACCTTCTTTTTTAGCATATATTCCTTCAGATATTTGGGCGCTTTCCGTTTTTAGTACGGTTCGCTGTACAAGTTTCCCACGGGCATCAGATACTTCTAGTGTAACAGGGTGATTTGTTGGTAAGGGATTACCCTTGTCATCTAAAACAAAGGTCAAATGTACCATATCGCCAGGCCTATGCACACCTCTATCCGTGTATAAAAACCCCTGAAGCCCTTTCTGTAATTGCTCGCCTGAAATATCAAATTTACTCATTGATATAGCATTACCATCTGCCAGCTTAGCGTAAGCGAAGTTATTTTGATTTTCCGCTACCGCGAAAGCAATATTTTTTTCACCATCGTAAATAGCGAAACCTTTGACATCAGTAACAACCTCTGCAATTGCCTGTTGTTGATAATTATACAAGCTAATTTTTGTGTTTGGTTCTGGTTTAGCGGTTAGTAAATTAGTAGCTGCAAAATGATGAGATTTATTATTTCCTTTTTTTACAATAAGTCCCAAATTACTTCCCAAAAGGTTGGTAAAGGCTATTCTATCAGGATTGTAATAAGCTGAATGACAAGGGTTTTCTTGTTCTTCCCAATTATAATTATAATTTCGCCAATAATAAATCTGGTTATCCCAATAGCGCTCTTCTAAATCAAGTTCACTTTGATTTTGCTCAAGGGAAATTGAAGACTCTTCTTCTTTTTTAATTTCAGAATCACAAGCGTAAGAAGTATGTTCTTTTTTAAAGCTCAACTCAATTCGATATAAGGAACCGGGACTGACTTTTATTAGCTCTGAAAGGTCTAAAGCATGTGCTTTCCAATAGCTATTATTTTCATCATTGCTTTCAATAAGTGGAATTACTTTGTAAGCCACCCTTCTTCCTACGGGTCTTAAATCAGAATTATAGCTTTGAGTTAAATCGTTGTTTTGTAAAAATTGCAACACATTGTCTTCAAATATTTCAATTACACGTACTTCCACCGCATTAAGATTAACTGTCTCAAAATAAATAGGTGTGGAGGTTGCGTCTGGTAGTATGGTGCCTTTTGAAATTAACCGAACGTTAGGTTTTAATTGTTCAAAAGAAACCAGTTCAGAAAAAGTAGATTTAAGAGAAAACCCGTAGGCACTTTTTATTCCTTCAAAAGCTTTGACTCGTACTTGTCCTAAGATCCTATTGGATGGATAAACTTTTAAAACGTTTCCATCTATTTCATACCGTAGGTTTTCTGCATTTTCAATAGTTATTAATCCGTTTAGATTTTGATTTTGTTTAAGAGGCTCAGAAAAGTTTAGGGTTAATGCCGCGTTAGGAGCAATAGATGTTTTAGCATCAAGAATCACAAATTTGTTCAATCCAGGAATGACATACTTCTCAGACCCTTCATTTTCAGCTCCAATAGCTTTACCTGACCAATTAATCGTGATAGATTCATCATTAATACCCCTTGGGATACTGTCAATTCTGAAACTGAAATAATTTGCAACGTTTGAAGCTTCATCCCATTTTATTTTTAAAGAGGAATTCTCTTTTTTAGCAGATAGTATGGTTTTAACTTCTTTAGTACTAACTAAATCTGAAGCGTCAAGAACTCCTTCAAGATATTGCCATTCTTTGCTATAAGACTGAAGGTTTCTCAGGTTTACTTTAAAGTTTGGGGTGATTGTTTTGAAAGAAAAATTATAACGATTAAATTCTGAGGGTACATCTTCTACAAGTTTATTCAATAATATAGTGACTGTATATTCAGTATCTGGTTTTAAAAGTTCTAAAGGTTGAAAACTAAGTTCTCTTCCATTTTCAATAACCAGTTTACCCTCAACTTTAGGATTAATTTTTAAGTAACCTGTGGGTATCTCCTGAGCCAACTCAAATTGCTCCAAAGGATTTGCTAATAGAATTTTTATTGAAGTACCAATACTTTGTTGACCCTGTGTATGTGAGCTTATATAATCTTTGAATTTAAATAGATTATCCGTAGTGTTGGTTTGATTCTTTTGTTTACAAGAATTAAAAAAGACAAACAATGTTATAATAAAGACTTTTATATAACGACTCATTATTGCAGTGATTAAGATTAAACATATATACTACCATTGCAAGATAACCTAAAATTAAGGCAGGTAGTTCACTGAAAATGGGGTTTTTGAGTGTTTAACTCTTAGTAATTACGCAGTTATTTTGTCAACAGACTATACATTAAGAATAATTTGTGAAGGTTGTTCAGACCGGTTTAGTCTAGGGTAATGTTGTAAAGTCCAGTATTGTTTTCTTGTAGAATACCGTTGATTTCAAGACTTTTTAATCTAGGGATGCCACCACAACAACCGCCAGATTCAGACAGTTCTATCTCAATAACAAGTGGAATTATGATGTTGTTTTCTAGCACAAGATTATTTTGGAAAGTACCTGTTGACCAGTTATAGTTTTCTAAAACCAATATGGCGTCTGTATTTTCAGTATTGAAAGTGGAAAGACCTATCATAAAGTCATTGGCATTATCTCCTGTAACGGAAATGTCTTCAAGCGTATAGATTTCAGTTATAAAAACATTAGCGTTGTCTTGTTCTATATTGAATGCCAAAACTGGTGGCCCTAGGCATGAAACTGCAGCGCAATCATCTTCAGGACAACAGGTTGCACATAAAAAAATGAAGCTAGCTACAAGTTGTTTTAAGAGCATGAGTTTTATTGTAAGATTCTGAATTGTCTAAGGGTTGCTTAATTTTTGGAAGAAATTCACTTTGTATGATGCTACCAACCGCCAGATGCCCCACCACCGCCAAAGCCGCCACCGCCAAAGCCACCACCAAAGCCTCCACCACCAAAACTTCCACCGCTTCCAAAACCACCTCCAGAGGAACCGCCTTTGTAACCACCGCGCCCCATATTGCTGAGAATAATAATATCCCATATATCTAGTCCACCGCCATTACGTCCTCCACGGTTGTTTTTACCGCCCCCTCGACCTTTTCTACTTGCCAAAATCAGTAGGATAACAAAGAAAATTATAAAGGGTAAAAATGCTTTAAAAGAAAAACCTTGATTGTTAAAGTTTCGTTCTTCGCTAAATTGACCCGTCAGCACCTGAAATATGGCGTCTGTTCCTTTATTGAGTCCATTATAATAATTTCCAAGTTTGAATTCTGGTATAATCACAGATTCTATAATTCGTTTACTTCTGAAATCTGTGAGATACTCTTCCAAACCATATCCAGTACTTATTGCAATTTTTCTATCATCTTTCGCTAATAGAATTAACACACCATTATCTTCGTCTGCCTTGCCAATACCCCATTTTTGCCCCCATTTGGCACCTATGTAATTGATATCTTCTCCTTTTGTAGAGCTTATTACAGCAATAACTATTTGAGTAGAGGTACTATCAGAATATTGAACTAACTTTTGCTCTAACGAAGATTTTTGAGAGCTTGAAAGTAGGTTTACATAATCGTAAACACTAGTTTGTTTTTTGGGTTTTTCAGGTACCGTGAATTGGCCCCATGCAAGTGAGATAAATAAAAAGGAGATAAGAAAACTAACCCTTTGAAATTGCATCGCTCAGTTCATTTGTGTCATTATGATTCCATGGAAAATGTGCCTCTAATTCTTTACCAGCAGTTAAAACACCCTCAACAATACCATCTTTAAATGCATCCTTCTTGAAATGGCTAGCAATAATGGTTTTTGTTGACTCCCAAAAGCCTTTAGGCACGGCTCTGTCGATACCTTTGTCACCATAAATAACAAATTTTTTGTCATGAACAGCAACATACAGCAATACTCCATTTTCATCTTTTGTGTTATCCATTTTTAGAAAATGAAAAACTTGTTGGGCCCGGCTAAAGTGGTCTATTTTTGATGATGCTTCAATATGCACCCGGATTTCACCAGAAGTATTCTTTTCAGCTTTTAATATTGCCCTAACAATTTCTTGCTCTTCATAAACGGTAAGAAAATCTTCTACTTTTGACATCTTTAATTAAAATCAAATTCTACGTCAGGAGCATTCTCTGAACCTGGGTCAGAACTAAACAACGCTAATGCATCAAAACCTGCAATATTTGCAATGAAATTAGTTGGAATTTTTTCAATAGCAATATTATAATCTCCTGCTAAATCATTAAATCGATTACGTTCAACGTTTATTCTATTTTCAGTTCCTTCTAATTGCGATTGTAGTTCTAAAAAGTTCTTATTAGCCTTTAATTCTGGATAACGTTCCACAGTGACTAGAAGCCGAGATAATGCGGATGATAATCCTGATTGTGCCTGTTGAAAAGCGGCAAGTTTTTCAGGAGTTAGATTATTGGCATCAATGGTTGTTGAAGTTGCTTTTGAACGAGCCTCAATAACATCTTTTAACGTCCCTCTTTCAAAATCAGCTGCTCCTTGAACGGTTTTAACTAAGTTGCCTATTAAATCACCTCTTCTTTGATAAGAGCTTTCTACGTTAGCCCATTGTTTTGTTGCTTGGCCCTTCATGTCTACAAGACTGTTATTTGTATTTACATACCAACTTCCTAAAACAAAAATTAGGACACCAATAATTACCAATGGAATTAATAATTTTTTCATTTTCTAAGGTTTTAAGTGTTTATCTTGATTATAGTTATTAATAGGTCAGAAAAAATAGATTTTGTTACAACCTATGAAAGAATACTTCAAAGGTTTTCTTTGATTTTTACCAATTCAGCACGTACTTTTTGAAGTTTTTCAATAACATCAAAATTTGATAATGTTTTGTGCTTTTCTTCCTTCAGGTGAGTTTTGGCTCCTTCTAAAGTAAAACCTCTTTCTTTAACTAAATGATGAATTAGTTTTAGGTTTTTAATATCTTCCGGAGTGAATTTTCGATTTCCTTTAGCGTTTTTTTTGGGTTGTAAAACATCGAATTCTTTTTCCCAAAATCGGATTAAAGATGTATTTACATCAAAAGCCTTAGCAACTTCACCAATACCATAATAGCGCTTTTCAGGAAGGTCTATGTGCATTAATCTAGAGATTGATTTTCTTGTGTAGCAAATTTGAGCATGTTCTCAAACTCTTGTGGAGATAAACTTCCATAATAGAAATTAATTGGATTTATTCGTTCCTTATCTTTCCAAACTTCGTAATGTAGATGTGGTGCTTCAGAACGTCCGGTATTGCCTACAAAACCTATCAAATCGCCACGCTTAACTTTTTGACCTTTACTTACATTGTACTTGCTTAAGTGAGCATATACGGTCAAATATCCGTAGCCATGATCTATTCGTATGTGTTTGCCAAAACCAGAAGAATTGTTATCAGCCCTGGTTACCTTGCCGTTACCTGAGGCATAAACTGGTGTACCTCTTGGTGCTGTAAAATCCATCCCGCGATGCATTTTTCTCGTTTTTAAAAAAGGATCAGTACGCCATCCAAATCCCGATGCCATTCTAGTCAAATCTTCATTGCGAACAGGTTGTATAGCAGGAATAGCTTCAAGAAACTTTTCTTTTTCCTCTGCAAGAATAGCAATCTCATCTAAAGATTTTGATTGAATCACCATTTGTTTCTGAATGATATCTAACCTTTTGGTGGCATCAATAATAATTTCAGAATTGTTGAAACCTTCGAGTGATTTGTATCGATTAACTCCACCAAAACCAGCTTTCCGTTGTTCTTCCGGTATAGGATTGGCTTCAAAATAAAGACGATAAATATTGTTATCACGATCTTGAATATTGGCTAGAACATTTTCAATCTGTTCCATTTTTTTATCCAATATTTCATATTGTAGTTCATAATTAGAAACCTCTCTTTGTAAAGAAAGCTCTTTTGGTGTATTAACTAAATTGGTATTTAGTAAAAAGAGAAGGCCTAAAAAACCAAAAAGAGATGCGCCTAATAAAAAGAACAACACATTGCGATACCGTTTCGATTTTTTCGGCTCAATCTTTCTATAAGAGAGCGTATCTGGATCGTAATAGTATTTTACTTTAGACATGAAGTGAAATTATCCTATTTTTGGTCATTCGTTTTAAGGTAACAAACAAATATAAAAATTGTTTTGTTTATTCTGCTAAAATTAATTAAAGCTTAACTCCCAAGATGACATCTCAAAAGGTTAGAGAACAGTTTTTAAACTTTTTTAAATCAAAAGAACATAAGATTGTTCAATCAGCACCAATGGTCATGAAGAATGACCCTACTTTAATGTTTACCAATGCTGGTATGAACCAGTTTAAAGAATTTTTTCTCGGAAATTCTAAGGCTAAATCAAAAAGAGTTACCGATACTCAAAAATGCCTACGCGTTAGTGGCAAGCATAATGATTTGGAAGAAGTAGGTAAAGATACTTATCACCATACGATGTTTGAGATGCTAGGTAATTGGAGTTTTGGGGATTACTTTAAAAAAGAGGCAATTCATTGGGCATGGGAGCTTTTAACGGAAGTCTATGGAATAGATAAAAACAGTCTATACGTATCCGTTTTTGAAGGCAGTGATGATGCTGATAATCTTAAAATGGACCAAGAAGCTTTTGATTTGTGGAAGGGTATTGTACCAGCGGATCGCATAATCATGGGTGACAAAAAGGATAATTTCTGGGAAATGGGGGATCAAGGTCCTTGTGGCCCTTGTTCAGAAATACATGTAGATATTCGCTCAAAAGAGGAAAAAGCAAAAATATCAGGTGCTTCATTAGTGAATCAAGACCATCCATTAGTGGTTGAAATTTGGAATCTTGTATTTATGCAATACAATCGTAAAGCCAATGGAAGTTTGGAAGATTTGCCTAATAAGCATATTGATACAGGGATGGGCTTTGAACGTCTATGCATGGTTTTGCAAGATGTAAAATCAAATTATGATACTGATGTTTTCACCCCTTTAATTAGAGAAATTGAAACCATAACCGGGGCAGATTATGGTAAAGATCAAGAAATTGATATTGCCGTACGAGTAATAGCCGATCACGTTAGAGCAGTTGCGTTTTCAATTGCTGACGGACAATTACCAAGCAATACTGGAGCGGGCTATGTTATTCGAAGAATTTTAAGAAGAGCTATTAGGTATGGTTTTACATTTTTAGATACTAAAAAGCCATTTATATATAGATTGGTAAAGGTCTTAGGAGAATCAATGGGGCAAGCTTTCCCAGAATTAAAACAACAATACCAATTAATTGAAAATGTAATTAAAGAGGAGGAGGCCTCATTTTTAAGCACCTTAGAACAAGGATTAATCTTGCTTGACTCTGTCATTAAATCAGCAAAAACTAAGACAATTGATGGCTCTAAAGCTTTTGAATTGTATGATACTTTTGGTTTTCCAATAGATTTAACTTCATTGATTCTTGAAGAGCGCGGATATGAATTAGATGTCGACGGATTTGAAAAGGCTTTAAAGGCTCAAAAAGATAGGTCTAGAGCAGCTTCTGAAACCTCAAAAGAAGATTGGACGGTTTTAACTGAAGATGCTGAACAAGAATTTATCGGATATGACAGTTTAGAAGCTACAGTGAAGCTTGTCAAGTATAGAAAAGTAACTAGCAAAAAAGAAGGTGATCAATATCAATTAGTCTTTAATTTGACGCCCTTTTATGCTGAAGGAGGTGGGCAAGTTGGTGATAAAGGGTATTTAGAAGCTTCAAATGGTGATGTAATTTACATTACTGATACTAAAAAAGAAAATAATGAAATTGTTCATTTTTCTGAAAGTCTTCCAAATCATATTTCAGACCATTTTAAAGCCGTTGTAGATGCAAAACAACGCCAACGTACAGCAAGCAATCATTCTGCCACTCATTTATTACATCAAGCGCTAAGAGAAGTTCTTGGAGAGCATGTGGAGCAAAAGGGCTCCGCTGTACATTCAAAATATCTACGTTTTGATTTTTCGCATTTTTCTAAATTGACTATAGAAGAATTGAGAGAAGTTGAGAATTTTGTCAATGCACGTATTGAAGGACAATTACCTTTTGAAGAAGGTCGCAATATACCTGTTAAAGAAGCGCTTGCACAGGGGGCTATGGCGCTTTTTGGAGAAAAGTATGGTGATACTGTGCGCACCGTACGTTTCGGACAGTCTATTGAGTTATGTGGAGGCACTCATGTTAAAAACACAGGTGATATTTGGCATTTTAAAATTACTTCTGAGGGAGCAGTTGCTGCAGGAATAAGAAGAATAGAAGCCATCACCTCGGATGCGGTAAAAGACTTTTATTTTAAAAACAACAGAACACTTTTCGAAATAAAAGATTTGTTGAATAACACTAAAGAACCTGTAAAAGCAGTTACGGCTTTACAAGATGAAAATTCACAATTAAAAAAACAGGTTGAGTTATTATTAAAAGATAAAGCCAAAGGACTTAAATCCGAATTACTAAGTGAATTGACTACTATTAATGAAGTTAAATTTTTAGCAACGAAGGTTGATTTAGACGCTGCGGGTATAAAAGACCTTTCGTTTGAGATAGGGAATAATAAACAAGACCTTTTCTTGCTTTTAGCTTCTGAAAAAGATGGTAAGGCTATATTATCATGCTATATCTCAAAAGAACTGGCTTTTGAACGTAATTTAAATGCTGGTACTATAGTTCGAGAATTGGGTAAATATATTCAAGGCGGCGGCGGCGGACAGCCCTTCTTTGCAACAGCAGGGGGTAAAAACCCAGCTGGTATACCTGAAGCATTAGAAAAGGTTAAAGACTATTTAAAATAGATGAAAAAAGTTCTTGTAGGTGTAGTAATGACATTGGCTTCGGTTTTGATTTATAAGTCATGCACTGATGATTCAAAACAGAAATCCAACCTGCAAGAGAATTCAATGCTAATTGAGCAGCAAATTAAAAATGTTTCAAAACTAATTGTGACCGAGGGTCATTTTGCCGAGGTTTACAATTACGCAGATTCCAAGGAGCTTTTTGGGCCATTGATTACTGCAGATAAAAAGGCCTTAGTAGTGGTAAACGCCGAGGTCTTAATTGCCTATGATTTAAGTAAAATAAATTTTGAGATTGATCAAGAATCAAAGACGTTGTATATTAAAGATATACCTCAACCTGAGATTAAAATAAATCCAGATTTTGAATATTACGATGTTACTGCGGACTATCTAAATCAATTTGACGCCAAAGATTACAATAAAATCAAACGTAACGTTAATACATCGCTTCTAAAAAAAATAGAACAATCTTCTTTGATAAGCAATGCAGAAAATCGGCTTTTAAGTGAGCTTTCAAAGTTTTTAGCATTGACTAATTCTCTAGGATGGAAACTGGTTCACAATAATCAATCACCAATTATTGAAATAAATGATTTAAACCTGAGCGGTAACGCTTTGATTGACTAAAGCCAAACCGTCATCAATTAATTGCCCAATCTTTGGGGTATTCTGTTTTACCTGCTCTAAATGTTTTAAAATATTATTTGCGAGATTATTTTCGTTGGTAGATTTGGCTAACTCATACAACTCAATTGATAATAACCAATCATTCGGAAACGTTTTACTCACTTCTTGAAATACTTTGTTTCGTGAAATTGTACTGTTGATTCCATTACGGTAATCACGAACTTGTTGATAGTAATTTTCTAAGACAGTTTTTTCTTTACTTTTTTTGTTTTTTTTTGGTGTATTGCTTATTTCATGACTAATCAAATCAAAACTGCTTAAATCAGCGGGTCCGTTAAACGCGGAAGTGATATGTTCGCCAACCGCCATATGGTACAACCCCCATTCTGGTAAAAATAATACAGTGTCATCATGCGTTACGCGACAATCTTTGAAAGTAATCAATACGATTTCTCCTTTTAAATTTCGCGTTCCGGTAATAATTTCACCAGTCACAATTACTCCACCTTCAAATTCTAGAGTCACCTGCTCACCTTCAAAAATATTGTAAGCTTTCAAATCGCGCGGTCCCATGTCCTCTATAGCGAGATTTATACCTTTTAATTTTCCAATTGGTGAGCCAAATCCATTTGGGTGATTATTAGTGCCGTGGCCTACTAGTTCTTTTTCTCGATAAGCTAATGCTGTTGGTCCAAAGGTTCTAAGGTAAATCGGTTTGCCATCATATGCTATAAGGTTATCAAAAATCCCTGAAATTTGAATTCCTGTACTCAGTTCTATCGTCCCTAATGCTTTTGAATGTACTACTTTTTTTAAGCCTCTTAAACCTCCTGTTCTAAGAGCCATGCTATTTGCAAAGTCTTCAAGAACTTGACTTAAATGAGCAAAATCAGGCGTAACAAATAGTTGTGGTTGAGGTTTGGTAATATCAAAACCTATATAGGTTGCATCCAAGGTGTATGGCTTCTTTTTTACATCATCGGTCATACACCATGCACTTTCGCCAATTGATGATAAAAGACCAGCGCCATAAAGTTGCGGTTTCTCTATTGTTCCTATGAGGCCATATTCGACAGTCCACCAATGTAAATTTCTGATTAATGCCATTTCGCTAGGCTCACCCATATTTTCTTGAAGAAATTCAATATGTTTTTCTGCTTTTTCAATTTCATCATCTGGGGTGCCTTCAGCTTCTTTGATGATTGATAAATGACGGACGGCTTCATAAAGCTCATAATCCTTGGCGCTTGAAATTGCTTTACAGCCAATTTCTCCAAAACGTCTTAAGTATTCTGCATATTCTGGGTTAGCAATAATTGGTGCATGGCCTGCTCCTTCGTGGATAATATCCGGAGCAGGGGTATATTCAATATTTTCTAATTGCCGAATATCTGAAGCAATTACTAAAACGTTAAATGCTTGAAACTCCATAAAAGCGGATGGGGGAATAAACCCATCAACAGCTACTGCTGCCCAACCAATTTCTTTGAGTATTCTGTTCATTCCGTACATGTTCGGAATGTTGTCTATGTCAATACCTGTTTTTTGGAGGCCTTCAATATACGATTGGTGTGCAACTTTACTGAGGTAATCCACATTTTTTCTCATTACATAGCGCCAAACAGCTTGGTCTATTGCTGTGTAATCTTCATAATTTTGAGGTTTTATATATTGTCGTAAATGCGGTGGTAATTTATCTAAAATAGGATTGCTTTGGTATGTAGTTTCCATAAATCAATGCTTCTTTATTCTAATGATTCTAATTTTTTAGCCGACACTTTTTAAATGACTTCTCCTTGGGCATTAAATAACTGTTTCATTGAAAAAGCTGAAGCTGTATCGCCATTAAGCTCTAATTCTTCAAGCTTGTTTTTAGCCATTTGTAAACTTGGTAATTCATTTACAGGTAACCACCACATTACAAATTGGGAAGGCCCTTTAATATCAAACCACTTCTTTTTGTTTTTTAAAAAATAAGAATGTACTGTACCGTAAACAAAAGCTTTAAAAGAATCAAGATCTTTCCAAACGCTTATATTCACAGCCATCATTTCATCTTTAAAAGGAGATTCGATGTAACTTGCGGATCTTCCTGTATCGTCTTTCAAGCGCCATACAAATCCATTACTTTCTTCAGCAAATTTATTAACGGGCTCTAAAAAATCAACGAATTCTTTCATGATAGGGCTATCAAGGCTTGCATTAAAACGAGCAATATTCGCTTGTGTTAAATGATATTTCATTAAAGGCATATTTCTTATAAAGTTAAGATGAAAAGTTTAAATAGTTGTTTTAAATATAAAAAACAGTAATATTCACTATTTTGTAAATATTTTTAAGGAAAAAGTGTTATTTTGACTGTAAATTGTTTAGGTAAAGAGGAAAAAATATGTATTCAGATTTGGATGATACCGATAGAGCGATATTAAAAATCTTAGAAAACGATTCAAAAACTATTGCAAAAACTATTGCAGAACAGTTGGGTTTAACTAAAACCCCGGTTTACGAACGCATCAAAAGATTAGAGCAAGAAGGTTTTATTAAAAAATATGCTGCCATCATCAATAAAGAAAAAGTGGAGAGTAGTATAACGGTATTTAGTTTTATATCCTTAGAGGTTCAAAAGGGAGCGATGATGGATGATTTTTTAGAGTTGGTTAATCAGTTTCCCGAGGTGGTTGAATGTTTTGTTGTTGGTGGTGAGTTTGATTTTTTACTAAAGGTTATTGTAAAAAATCTTGATGCTTACTATACATTTGCTAAAACTAAAATCGCCTCTTTACCAAATATTGGCGCTGTAAAAAGTGCTTTTGTGCTAAAAGAGGTTAAAGACGAAATTGCTTTTCCATTATTATAATAAACAGCGAAGTAATTAAGCTTATTTGCGATAAACACTTAAAAAGGCTTACTAATTACTTCGCTGCTTGAAATTATCTTGCGACTATAGAAGGTGGATAAGCTTCTAATATTTGAGAAACAAATTCTTTGATTCTTTCTTCCTTCTTTTCAATATTCTTTGTGTTATTCAAAGTGCCAACACCACGACCTTGCCAAACCAATTCTTTATTCTTATTGTCAATAAGGTCAATGAAAAGTGATCCTTCGGTTCTAGTTGAAACATTAGGGCCAAAATTACCGCCCCAACCAAATCCAGGGCCCCAGCCCCAACCCCAACCAGGTCCCCAACCGTAACCGCCCCAACCAAAGTTGTTGTTGTATACGTCAACTTGCTCACGTTCCTTGGTAAATATGCTAACTAGTAAATCTGGATCTTGCGATTTTGAAAAACCACGTGAAGTCATTTCAGCGTCAATTGCTCTTAATATGCGTTTTTTATCTAAATCTGAAATTTGAGCTTTGTCAATTCCGGTTTTGTAAAAGGCATATGTCTTGTAGGTATTAAAATTAGCCTCTTTATCATAATCAGCTAATACACGAACCGAAACACATGAACTTAAAAACACCAGCGCTATTAAGGGTAAAACAAATAATTTCCATTTTTTCATAACAATTTTATTTTGAGTTAAACCAGAACTTTATGCTCTTTAAAGACATCAAATACTATGCCGAAAAGCTATATTTAACTAGTAGAATTCGTTTTTTGGTTATATCCATAAGGGCAATGTCTGCAACCACTTTCGCAGCAGAAGCCCCTCTTTAAATGATATTTTTCAGTAAACACCTTATATCCTTCCGGTGAAAGGTAAAAGTCACCATCTTCTAAGGGTAATATTTTCTTCATTTATCATTTTTCAATACTTTCAAAATTAGCTATTTAGCCTATGAAACTAGTATCGTTTTAGAACGATTTAACGAGTTATTTAGGTTTTTGACAGTAAAAGGGTAAGAAAATTCCTTTGTTTCCGTTCTTAGCACTGTTAAAAAATTATATTTGTGAGCCCCACTATTCAAAACAACCTCAAAGTTGTCAAAGATGGTCGTAGTATTTAAACATTTTTTTCGAAAGAATTATGTGGGTCTTACCATATGGCCTTTTATAATTGTCAAAGAAGATAATTATAAAGACGATGCCGTTCTTATCAACCACGAACGTATTCATCTGAAACAACAACTAGAGTTGTTGGTTATTCCTTTTTACTTATGGTACTTTTTAGAATGGTTGTTGAGAACAATCCTATATTTAAATAGCTATCGAGCTTATCAAAATATTTCTTTTGAACGCGAAGCTTATGCTAATGAAGATGATTTGGATTACACTAAAAGTCGAAAATTATATAGTTTTATACGCTATATTTTTAGAAAATAATTTTTGCAAGTTCTCAATCAACAAATAAACTTACCGCTCCTCCAAGAAAAAGGTATTTCACTTTCAGTTAAGAGAGAAGATGCTATACATCCGCTGATTTCAGGTAATAAATATCGAAAACTGAAGTATAACCTGCTTGAAGCCAAAAGACAGAATTTCAAAACCCTTTTGACTTTTGGGGGCGCTTACTCGAACCATATTGCAGCTACCGCTTACGCTGGAAAAATTCATGGTTTCAAAACCATAGGTGTTATAAGAGGAGAAGAGCTTAAAGAAAAATGGCTTGACAATCCCACATTATTTCAAGCCAATAAAAATGGAATGACTTTTCATTTTACAAATAGACAATCTTATCAATTAAAAGAATCAGAGTCGTTTTTAAACCGACTACGATTAAAATTTGGTTCTTTTTTTGTGATACCCGAAGGTGGTACAAATTCTCTGGCTATTAAAGGATGCGAAGAAATATTGACAGAAAATGATAAGGAATTCAATTTTATAAGTTGCTGCGTGGGCACAGGGGGTACAATTGCCGGGCTAATCAATTCAAGTAATAGTAATCAAAGAATTTTAGGGTTTCCTGCTCTTCAGGGCGATTTTTTAAAGGACGATATTCGTAAATTTGCACAAAATGAAAATTGGGAACTAATTTCTGATTATCATTTTGGTGGCTATGCTAAGGTTGATAAAAGCCTGGTTTGTTTTATGAATGATTTTAGATCTGAAACAGGAATAATCCTAGATCCAATCTATACAGGCAAAATGTTTTATGGGCTTTTTGATAGAATTACTAAAGATTATTTTCTTCCGGGAACAAAAGTTTTGGCTATTCATACTGGAGGTTTACAAGGCATAATTGGAATGAATAGTATACTGAAAAAAAAGAATTTACCGTTGTTAGACCTATGAAGAAGCATTTTCTGCTAATTATTTTTATTAGTGCCATCCTAGTTGCTTGTGGCACAAAGAAAAGAACCACAGCAGCCAAAAAAGTTAATACCACTGATAAAGTTGGAGTTTACAAGCCTAACACAGGCATTAATGATACCAAATTCAATAAGTCAGAATTATACCCTTTACCCGCAGATCCAGGATATTTTAAAAAGTTTCCGATTGCATCTACTACAGAATATATAAATGAGTTTTCAAAAATTGCGCAGTATGAAATGCGTGCTTTTGGTATACCTGCAAGTATAACATTAGCGCAAGGTATTTTAGAAAGTGGTTCTGGCAAAGGAGAATTAACACAAAAAACGAATAACCATTTTGGAATAAAATGTCATACCGGATGGCAAGGCGAATTTGATTTCCACGATGATGACGCCAAAGGAGAATGCTTTCGCAAGTATAACCATCCTATGTTTTCGTTTAGAGACCACAGTATATTTTTGGCCTCTCGTTCTAGATATCGTTTCTTATTCAATTATAGAAGAGATGACTATAAAAAATGGGCGTTTGGATTGCGACAAGCTGGTTATGCAACGGATAAAAAATATCCTCAAAAATTAATAGCTCTCATCGAACGCTTTAATCTTGATGAATTTGATGATGAAGTTGTAAAGGGTGGTTTTGAAACTATACGTAAAACAAAAAAGTACGATGTCTTTACCCATCAGGTCAGAAAGGGTGATACCCTTTATGGCATTTCAAAACAATATGGAGTTCCGGTCGATGAGATAAAGCGCTTCAATAGTTTAAAAAATAACACCATTTCTGTAGGTCAAGTAATTAACCTAAGAAGGATAACTTCTAAGTAAAGATTTTTCATGCGATATCAACGTAGTAGTGCACTATTTTCTGAGGCAAAAAAATACATTCCTGGTGGTGTTAATTCGCCGGTTAGGGCTTTTAAAGCGGTCGGTGGAGATCCTATTTTTATTAAAGAGGCTAAAGGTGCTTATCTATATGATGAAGATGATAATCAGTATATAGATTTTATCGCGTCTTGGGGTCCACTAATTTTAGGACATGCACATGAACCAGTTTTGAATGCGGTAATAGAAAAAGCTAAGAAAGGCACTTCTTTTGGTATTCCAACAGCTATAGAAACTGAGCTGGCTAAACTGGCAGTTAGTATGGTGCCTAATATTGATAAGATTCGTTTTGTGAATTCTGGTACTGAGGCTTGTATGAGTGCTGTTCGACTAGCTCGTGGTTATACAGGTAAAGATAAAATCATAAAATTTGCTGGATGTTATCATGGCCATTCCGATTCTTTTTTGATACAAGCGGGTAGTGGTGCAGTAACCTTTGGTAGTCCTAATAGTCCAGGAGTTACTAAGGGTACTGCGAAAGACACACTGCTTGCTAATTATAACGATTTGCAAGGAGTTAAAACCTTGGTAAAGGCCAATAAAGGAGAAATAGCCGCCATTATTATAGAGCCTGTTGCAGGAAATATGGGCTGTATTATTCCAACTGATACCTTTATAAAAGGACTTCGAGAACTTTGTACGCAGGAAGGCATTTTATTGCTTTTTGATGAGGTAATGACTGGTTTTCGATTAGGCAAAGGTGGTGCTCAAGAAGCTTTGGGTATTGATGCTGATATTGTAATGTTCGGCAAAGTCATAGGTGGAGGTTTACCTGTAGGTGCTTTTGCAGCACGCGATGAAATAATGAGCTATTTAGCCCCTGATGGACCTGTTTATCAAGCAGGTACTTTAAGTGGAAATCCATTAGCGATGAGTGCAGGTTTGGCTATGCTAACAGAATTAAATAATAAACCTGAAACCTTTACTAGTTTGGCAAATAAAACGAAATTCTTGCATGAGGGTATCGCTGAGGTTTTAAATGAAAAGGGGGTTACTCACCAAATCAACAGATTTGGGAGCATGATAAGTGTGCATTTTTGTGATGAACCGGTAATTGACTTTGCTTCGTCAGCAAAGGGGAATAATGAGTCCTTTAAAAAGTATTTTCATGGAATGCTAGACAAAGGTATTTATTTACCACCTTCTGCTTTTGAAAGCTATTTTTTAAATGATGCTATTAGCTATGCTGACTTAGCAAAAACTATTGAAGCAGTAAGGAGTATTTTTTAATTTTTGGTTGCTTTCCATATTTTCCATCCAAATAAAAGACAGCAAAATACAAGTGTAATCAATGCCAAATAATGAAACCAAAAAGGTTGAGCGCCCTCAAAATCACCTTTGGCCCTTGCAACATAGGTAATTATCATTACAATACTCACATAATTAAAATAGACCAATTGCCAACCTAATTTAAGTTTATGCAAGACTAATGGAGCACAAACTATCATTAGATAAGCTAAAGCACCACCAGTTAGTTTAATAGGTACAATTGGTATTTTATTTAAAACCACATTTGTAGCTAAAAACCCAAAATGAATTAAATGAACTACTGCAAAAAGTATAAGCCAATAACGTAGTCTTTTATTTTCATTAATTGGTTTTGGGTGGCTAAAAGTGAAAAGGTAAAAAGTCACTAAAAATACTCCGAAAGACAAACGTCCGGAATATCGGGCCGCATGCCGGAAGGTTTCTTCTAATGAAGGTTGCATTAGATAGGCACAAACAAAAATTAGTATTTCAATTATACTGCCGAGAACTAACAGCTTTCCTAAAGGATTTTTCATATTGGGTTGGTTAGACAATGCTAAAGATATAAGAATTATCTATTTGTTTTTTTAGAACTAGTTAATGCGATGAGCCCAAAGATTGGCCCGACTGCTAGTGACGTATAAATCCAATTACTAGCGTAATTTAGTTGTAAATAAACCATGAGCTGAATGCTTATAATGGTAATGGTGAATCCAATACAGTTTACGATTGTTAAGGCAGTTCCTTTTAACTCTGGTGTGGCATTTTGCGCAACTAAGGTTGAAAATAGTGGAGAATCGGCAATGACTACCATTCCCCAAAAAAACAGAAAACCTACAAAAAGGCTTGTGGTAGTAAGAGTAAAAAACAATGGTGCTGCTAGACAACAGCATCCTGAAAGAAATAAAGCGGTACTTGCCGTTTTTTTTACTCCAATCTTTTGTGAAATATGACCACTTAAAACACATGCGATTCCTCCAATGGCTATTATACCGAATGAAAGCAATGGAATATTTAAGGATGATTGGTTTAAGCTCTGGTAAGTGCCTAGCATTATGGGTACAAAAGCCCAAAAAACATATAACTCCCACATGTGCCCAAAATACCCCAAAGCGGCAGCTCTAAAATTTGGGTTTTGAAATACTTTAAAGAAGGCGCCTAAATCTGGTTGCTGACTTTTCTTTCTAAAAGGCCCATTAGGCACCAAAATAGCCAATAGTATTCCACCTAAAATGGCTAAAACAGAAGTTGTTATAATTACTGATTGCCATGAAAAGTATGTTGTTATTCCTTTTAATAAATGTGGAAATGCGGTTCCAAGTACTAAAGCACCTACTAAAAAACCTAATGACTTACCTAAACCTTTGTCAAAATAGTCAGCTGCGATTTTCATTCCAACTGGGTAAATACCTGCTAAGAAAAACCCTGTCAAAAATCGGAAAGCAATTAATGTCAGTAGTGTGTTCCCTGGCCAAAGCATACTCCCATTAAAGATTGCCCCTAGAATAGCGCTCATTAAAAATACTTTTGACGGAGAAAATCGATCTGTAATAGTCAATAAAGCAAATACTAAGGTGCCAGATATGAAACCAAATTGTACTGCAGAGGTTAAGTTACCGAGCGTGTTGGTGTTTAAATTAAAATTAGTTATGAGTTCTTCTAAAACGCCGTTACTCGCGAACCATAATGTAGTGCAACAGAATTGTGCAAGCACAATGATAACTAAAATTTTTTTTTTTGATTTCAATGTATGTTGCGTTGTTATATGCGCCATGGAGGATTTAGCCTATTTTCCCCGGCAAAATATAAAATTAATAGGTTGCCATCTGGGTCTTTTAATCTAGCTTCTCTCCATAACCATGACCTATCACTTGGCAGTTCATCAAAGGCAATACCATTTTTCTGTAAATCTGAAACCCTTTCATCTAGGTTCTCACATTCAAAATATACATAAATGCCTTGACCTTTAATCAGTTTGTCAACCAAGTGAATCGAAAAAGTGGTATTACCCTCAGGGCAAACAAAACGTGCATAATGGGGTAATGCCTCTACGATAAGTTCTAAACCCAAAGTTTTATAAAATGCTATCGATTTAAGAACATCTAATGATGGAACAGTGATTTGGTTGAGGTTCATACCTCTAAGTTAATATATTGGTTTAAGTTAAATCTATTATTAGTTATTAAACGATATTGATATGAATCAGTGCCGCAAGTTTTCTTTTGAAGTTTAGCCAAATTGTAGCAGAGGAGTTATAGTTTTTTCACAGTTCATCGATTATTGGATTAAACAGTCCATAAATTAAAAAACAATTCTACCGTGGTGCCTAAAATAAAACTACCAAAAGCCCCAACCATAGAAATACGCCCAAGCGCAAAGGTATGACTGAAAGACAGCCAAAACGAAACTAAAGCGCAGCCAACAAGTATTATGGTTGCATTAAGGGGTAGTAAACTTGTAAAAAGCCCAGTTGAACTAAATAATGAATCTAAAAGGGCCGTAAAGGCAAAAACTGCTAAGGCAAAATTGGTTTTAAGGTGTTTTTTAAATAAATAATAGCCCGCAATCAGCAATTCTATACTTATGGCCAATGGCTCAAATTGATTGTAGTAAACTTAATTGAAGTACCCGCTAAATGTTTCTAGTAAATTAATCTCAAGTAAAAAAGCGTACTAAGAACCAAGGCTATACTAATGAATAGTGTCGCTGCCATTTTTCTCTTTTTCATTTCAAAATAATTCTACTTTAAAGTTAGTCAAGAAATCTAAAGAAAGATTTTTGAAGGACAAATTAAGCGAAATGTGGTACTAAAAGTTCTCCTAGTTCTTCTACGACTTCACCTGCAGGTCTAGTGCTGTATTTTAAATTTAAAATCACATGATTTACTCCATGGTTCTCAAGGTTTTTCACAAACGATTGTAAATAGTCCATCCCTGTTTGAAAACCTAAGTGAATAGGTTTCGGCATTGCCTTTGTATCTTTAATTAAATCTATATAGAGTGATTGCATGTAAGGTTTCCAAGGCTGTTTGGTCTTCTCTAAACTATCTTGCCAGTTTTGCATGCTTTGTTGTAAAAAATTCAAATCCCGAGGGTAATATAACCAGCCATCAGCATGTTCAGCTATCCAATCTAAACTTTGACCAGAATGGCCGGTAATAAAAAGTGGTGTTTGAGATTCATACTTGGGAACTAAATCTATTGATCCATTTAATTCTCCAAAGTCTGGTGAGTAATATCTGGGAAAATCAGCTTGTAATGCTTTTACATACCCAAAACTATCACGGAACAGTTGGCTTTTTTGGTTGAGGTTTTTTTGAAACGCTGGATATTCATTGGGGCGGTCACCTGAGGCAACACCCATAAGTACTCTTCCTTTAGAAAGTACTTGCAAACTCGCCAATGATTTTGCTGTATGTACAGGGTGTCGTAATGGTAAAATAATACTTCCTGTGGCTAAAGCAATTTTCTCTGTTTGATTCATGATATGAGTCATATAGATCCATGGGTCATACAGCTGGCCAGCATCGCCGAAAGTAGGGTCATGAAAAGGTACATCTCTGAACCAAAGTGCTTTAAAACCTAATTCTTCAGCCCGTTTAGCCAATTGCTCTTGATGCTCCATTTTGGCAATAGAACCTTGATAAGCCTCTATCGGAAAGACAAGACCTAAAGTGAGTTTTCCTTTTCGAGCTACTTGTTTGAAGACGTTCATTTTATGTAATTAATCTTGTCAAAAGTTCTTCGGTAGCGCTAATAAGTTGCCCAATTTTAATTTCATTATAGGCGTCAGCATGGGCTTCACCAAAAGTACCTCTAGGGTCACCCTTGTCATTGTCAAAATACAAGCCTGTTTTTTCTTCAAATTCTGATAAAATAGCCAAGTCATATAGGAGCGAAGCCCCTTTATCCGCTGAAGACCAATGGTTGCCATATGCTTCTTTAACCATTTTGGTATTCAATAATGATCCTGGGTTGACGGCAATAATGGTGACATCTTTTTCTTTTTGGGCCAAATCGAAACTCCACATAGTTAGTGCTAATTTACTTTGTGCATAACCCTCTTGGACACCAATAGTTTTGCTTCCTTTTAACGCTTCTAATGAAACTGATGCTTGGGCTGCGGAACTTAAATTGATAATACGTGGGGCTGTGGCCTTTTTAAGAACAGGTAAAAGTCCTTGTGTAAAAAGATATGGTGCTAAGTAATTCACTACAAGCCTTAAATCTATTCCATTAGAATTTACTAACTGAGAACTTTTAAAAACTCCGGCGTTATTAATAAGGACATCTAATTTAGGAAGTTCAAGAGCTGTTCGTTTTGCCATTTTACAAACACTTTGCAAGTCTGAAAAGTCGGCAACGGAACCAAAAATAGTTTTGGTATTAGCTTCTTTTCTTATTTCAATGATGGTGGCTTCAAGCTTTTTAGGGTCACGACCATGTAAGAAGAGAGAATGTCCCTCTTTGGCCAATTTTAAAGCGGTTAATTTTCCAATACCATCGGTACTACCTGTGATTAAAATGTTCTTTTTCATGATCTTAGTAATTTACACCGTGACTATAACCTTGCCAACCGTTCTTCCGCTTTCTAATTGTAAGTGTGCATCGCCCATATTTTCTAAGGGGAAGGTACTTGAAATATGCGGTTTTATGGTGCCTTTGTCTAGTAGCTCGGCTAGCGTTTTCATACCTTTTTCACTTGATTGTACCATAAGAAATTGCAAGTCGACATGACGTTCTTTGGCTATTGCTAGAATCTCTTCTGAAAAATCTGGAGTTGGTAAAGAAATAATGCTACCGCCTTCTTTTACTACTTTCAGGGAATTTAAAAGGATATCTCCGTTGAACATATCAAACACAAAATCCATGTCAGTTAAGAGTTCTTCAAACTTTTGAGAACGATAGTCTATAAACTCATCTGCGCCCAAAGACAATACGAAATCTTTATTTTTTAATGAACTTGTAGTAATAACATATGCTCCCAAAGATTTTGCAATCTGAATGGCAAAATGTCCGACACCACCAGAACCAGCATGTATTAATACTTTATCACCTTCTTTAACTCTTGGTTGAAGCACTTGTAGTGCTGTAAGCGCGGCTAAAGTTGTAGCGGCAGCATCTTCAAAAGAAACTCCATCAGGTATTTTTGCCAAGTGATTTTCTGGTGCTGCCACGTATTCTGCATATGCATTACCTCGACCAACAAAATTGACCATTCCGAAGACCTTATCCCCAATTTTAAATTTAGAAACCTTATCTCCGACTTTAGTTATGGTGCCCGCAATATCCCAGCCTATTACAACAGGACGTTCTTTACCCATTATCATATCAATTACTGCTGGATTACGTCTTACCTTAAAATCCACTGGGTTAACACTAATGGCCTTGGTTGAAATTAAAACTTCATGGTCTTTTATGGTAGGTTTTTCTACCTCTTTAATTAAAAGATTCTCAACTCCACCTGCTTGTTCTAATAGGATTGCTTTCATAGGTTCTTATATTTTATATATACTATCATTTTTATAGTAGCAAAAATAGTTATAGTATATTAGCAAGTCAAGAACGGTCAAAATTGATAGTGCAAATTTTAATGTTAGTCTGATGTAAATATTTCAATTACCGTTTTTTTTAAAACTACTGAAGAACTAATTTTTTGTCTTGTTTGTGTTTTTTTTAATGAGTAACTTTCATAAAGCTATGACAAGAGACATTATTAATATCAATAATTTTTCATATCAAGGGACAAATTTTCGGTACTAAAACCTTCAACATTAAATTCTTTTTTTATATCCAACTTAATTCTGGAAACCTAAAAATATGATGGTTAGACTTCGGAAAAATATATTTGACAAAGTGGTTTTGTCTCGTTAATTTAATTTTAGAGTCTTCCTTATTAACGTATCATAATTTAACAGTTAAATGAGAACTTTTTGTACTTCTAAATAACTTTAAGGAGTAACATCTTTTGTTAAAGAACTAGATGAGTTTAACTAAAGATAATTCTGATTACTTAACATAAACTAAAGAAAACTAGAACAAGCTTAATTTTCTAGTAATATTCTACTAACCCAGAAGCTATTTCCGTTACATATTTTTAGAAGAAACTAGAGAACACATAAAAATGGAAAGAAAAGTACAATCAAGAAGAGCCTTTTTGGCAAAATCGATATTAGCTTCGGGCGGGGTAATTTTAGCCTCTCAACTCACGGCCTGTGAAAAATTAGATGATTTTTTAGGAGGTGGAAATGATAATGATGTTATACCTAGGTTTTTACATGGGGTGGGTAGTTTTGACCCAATAGCGAATGCTGTTATTATATGGACACGATTTACCCCAACGGCCGATGAGGTGCAACAGGCAATTCGAATTAATTGGCAAATGGCAACGGATATTGATTTTCAAAATATCGTTAAAGAGGGGATGCAGTACGCCAATTTAGAAAATGACTTTACGATTGTACAAGATGTTACCGGTTTGAATTCAAATGGAAAATACTACTATCGCTTTATGCAAGAAGATCTAGCCGTAACCTCAATGATAGGTGAAACTATTACGCTTCCTGAGGCAGGTGTTCCGGTTGATAATCTAAAAGTAGCAGTCTGTTCTTGCAGCAATTATCCAGCGGGACTTTTTAATGTCTATGATGCTATTGCAAATAGTGATGCTGATTTAGTGCTTCATCTTGGAGATTATATCTATGAATATCAGGTTGGCGGTTATGGCACAAATGAAAATACTTCTGTTTTGGGCAGAGAACATGATCCAGCAACTGAAATTTTGTCTTTAGAAGATTACCGATTAAGATATCGTCAATACCGTACCGATGAAGGTTTGCAATTGGCGCATCAGAAAAAACCTTTTGTAGTCGTTTGGGACGATCATGAGATAACCAATGATGCTTATAACGAAGGTGCCGAAAATCACGATGAATCCGAAGGAGATTACGAGGCTCGTTTGCAACGTGCCATTCAAGTTCACAGTGAATATTTGCCAGTTCGTACAGATACGCTGGGGGTCATTTACAGAAACTTTGAGTACGGTAATTTAGTGAACTTGGTTATGCTGGATACGCGTATCATAGGTCGCGACAAACAACTTAGCTTTACCGATTTCTTTGGTGCCGGTGGCGCTTTTGACTTTGCGGGTTTTGCAGACGCCTTAGGAGACCCAAGCAGGGCATTGATGGGACAAGAGCAATTGGCTTGGACCGCTAATGCGGTTGGCGGCAGTAGCGCTAAATGGCAGGTACTGGGGCAGCAAGTATTAATGGGAACTATGACGGTTCCTGCAGAATTATTGATTTTAATTGGCCAAGTAGCGGCTGGTGACACCTCCCCAGAAACTTTAAGCGCCTTGCAAACAGCAATTGTAGATTTATCTACCCTAAAAGCACGTGCCTTGGCCGGAGACCCAACATTGACAGAAGCAGAATTAGGGCGATTGGCAGCTCAAGTTCCTTATAATCTAGATGCTTGGGATGGTTATGCGGTTGAGCGAGAACAGCTCTATGGCATTTTAAATGGGAAGTCCGCTGTTGTCTTTGCTGGCGACACCCATAATGCATGGCATAATATTTTGACCGACATCAATGGAAATAAAGTGGGTGAAGAATTTGCGTGTTCATCGGTGACATCCCCCGGTTTTGAAGGCATTTTTGGGACTGACCCTGCGACCATAGCCGGTATTGAGCAGGCATTCACTTTATTAATCGATGGTCTTCAATATTTTGATGCTAAACAACGAGGTTATGTTCTTGCAGAGTTCACACAGGGCGCTGCTACAGCATCGTATCGTTTTATTGATACCTTAGCTTCTGCGGCTTATACCGAAGTAGAAGGAAATACAGTAACATATTCAGGGTAGAAAAATATAAAGCCCCCTTGGTACTTTGTAACCACACAAAGCAGGGGGCTTTAAAATCAACAAAAAACACTATCCTCTGCGTCCCTCTTTCTGCATTCTTTTTTTGCCTTGAGCATGCTTTTTCATGCTAATTTCTTTCCACAACTGGTATTGTTCATTGTTAAGAATCTGTTTCATTTGTTCTTGATGCGCCAATTGTTTGTCTAAACGAGAGTTTATCATCTCAAAACGTTCTTCTGAAGATGGTTTTTCAGGTTTTGAAGTTTCACTTTGTTCTTTTCGTTCTTCCATTTTTGCTTTTCTTTCTTCAAGTCGAACAATCGTCAAATCCATGATTTGTTTTTGTTGTGTTTTAGAAAGATCTAATGCTAGCGTCATTTTTTTAGTTTTCAGCGTCGCTATTTGCTCTACCGTAAGGTCTTTTGCAAATTGTTGCTTTTTCCCTTTATGACCGCCTCTTTGGGCGAAGGCTGTAAAACCTGCTAAAAGCATTATTACTACGATTACTTTTTTCATGATATTAAATTTTATGATTTACTCATAAGACAGGCTTTAGAGATCATGGTTTAATAGCACAATGAAGTTTGTGAAGTATTTAACAAGTAACGTTAAGAAATATTTAAAATGCTCTATTGCATTTCAACGTCTTCTTCTTCAACCTTATCATTTTCTAATTCAATATCGTCTTCAAAAGTAGTATCTACAGTTTCGGAACTAATAAATTGGTTTTGAAAAGTATTTTCTTCGTATCGGTTGTACAGAACTGCCGCGAGGATAAAGCAACTCAAATAAATGAGACTTTTAACTTTGTAGGATTTCATAATGTAGGATTTGGGATTCCTAATTTACAAAAACTAAGCAAACGAATTTTTGATATGTTGTGAAACGAATCATTATAGTTGTGAAATAGCGATTTCTATAATCAAAACACTACAATTTCATGGTAAACGATATTTCTCATACTTTTCGCTACTTTACAACAGAGTTCTAATAACCTTTAACGACTCAATTATTTAAAATCACCAACTTCTAAGTCCTTTGCATCAGCCATTGCATCTTCGAATTGATTTTTCGAAATTTCAATAGACTCTACATTTTTATCAAGTTCACTTTGAATTGAAGTACTCTGATAAAAGGTTGCAGCTGCTATAAAAAAACATAGATATATAAAACTCTCGATTTTGAAATTTTTCATAATAGTTAGATTTGTTGAGGCTAAACTATAACATCAAAAAGCCCAATTGTTTTAAAAACATACGAATACAAGATAAGTGTAGACGAATGGTAAAAACTGTTGGTTAAGAAAAGGGCAAACCAACTAGTTTGCCCTTTTTTTATACTGAAAGCAATTTGCTTTAACTATTTTATTTTGGATCTAGAATGTTATTAATACGCTCTAATGCATCTTGTAAGTGATATTTGCTCATGGTGTCACCATTTCTAGAAATACCGTTTCTAACATCACGCTTTAAGTTATTGAGCTCCGCTCGAGCAACAGAACGAATGTCGGATTGACTTGTATTAACTACCGTCGATTTTTGATAACCTCCGAAAGCGGGTCGTTTTTTTAAATTTTCAGCGGTCATTAAATAATGCAACCTATCAATATGAGCTTTTTGAAGATTACGTCTGTAAGTATCGATTTTTTTACCAGACCGAGTTTCTGCCCATATTCCTCGTCTTAAATCTGACATCATATCAACCAATTTATAGGCATCACTACCATTCAAGGTTTCATTTTCAATCATACGAGCCATTTTTCCTAGGTGCAATACAGTATTCAAGCTTCGTTCTTGCATAGCTCGAATTCGTTCGACAGAACCAGAGTATTGTACTTTATTGAAAATATTATTATCTAACATCCATTCCGGAGTTTCAAATAATTGCTCGTGTAAAAATTTCAAACTATTTTTTTGATGATCCGCCGGAACATGAGTATAAACTGCTCCTTCTTGATCTGCAGTTTTATGATATTCATAAACTCCACCAATATTGTTAGCTACATGGCCCATATAACGTCTGAATTGATTAACAACTTGGCCATACATCGTTTCTAAATTATCATAATCTTCACCATCTTCAGTGGTCCAATCCATGAGCTTGGGGACTATTCTTTTAAGATTAGCTATACCATACTCACTTGCTTTAATAGCATCATCCCCTAAATCTTCAGTTTGAGAGCTTGGGTCATGAATGTCACCAATTTGTTGATGACCAAAACGATACATTGGGTCGTCAGCATGTTCCAAAATCCAACTATTTAAAGTAGCTTTTTCATCTTCTGCTGATTTATCTAAAATTGGCCGATACCCCCAATTTATTGCATGCTTATCATAAACACCAATATCTGGCATTAAAGCAACACCTTCGTCACCTGGTTGCGCTACATAGTTAAAACGTGCATAATCCATTATAGATGGTGCTGTGCCAAATTTTTGAGTAAATGATTTTGAACGTAGTGAATCAACCGGAAAGGCTACACTACTGCCCATATTATGCGGTAATCCAAGTGTATGACCTACCTCATGAGACGACACAAAGCGAATCAAACGACCCATAATTTCATCTTTAAATTCGGTTGATTGAGCTTCAGGGTTAATAGCAGCGGTTTGCACAAAGTACCAATTGCGCAATAAACTCATAACATTATGGTACCAATTGATGTCAGATTCTAATATTTCACCACTTCTTGGATCACTTACGTGAGGCCCATTTGCATTAGGTATTGGAGATGCTAAATAACGCACTACTGAATAACGTACATCTTCAGGTGACCATTCTGGGTCTTCCTCAACCGTTGGTGGGTCTTTTGCGATAATCGCGTTTTTAAAACCAGCCGTTTCAAAAGCTACTTGCCAATCTTCAATACCTTGTTTAATATAAGGTAACCACTTTTTAGGTGTTGCTCTATCTACATAATAGACGATTTGTTTTTTAGGCTCTACGAGTTCACCAGAATTGAATTTTTCAATGTCCCCATCTTTTACCTCAAGGCGCCATCTGTCTAGATAAGTGACCCTTTTGCTTTCTTGGGCATCAAGACCGTAATCTACTTGACCTCGAGCGAACCATCCCACACGCCTATCGAAATAGCGTCTCTTCATGGGTTCTTTAGGTAGTAGAATCATAGAATTATTTATTTCTATGGAGATAGAACCTAGACTTCTATTGCTAGGCGCACTTTTAGCTGCATAGGTTTTTACATGGCGAGCCTCAATATTTAAAGGGTAACTTTTGATGTTTTCTATATAACTTCTTTCTCCGTCTAACCTACTTACTTTATATCTTGTTCTATAAAAATCAGGCATTCCCAAAGCATTAACATCTTTAGTAAATAGCGGGTCAACCTCAATAACTGTTGCAGGATTTAAAGAATCTTTTTTATTGATTGCCTTAATATCAAAAGCAAATAAAACTGGTTCAAAATTTGAGTTGACAACAGCTTCGTGTATAGGTAATGAATCTGCGGCAACATTTCCATATGATACTACTCGTAGTAGTACTTTTTTGGGTTTCTTCTCCCAACGTAAGACTTGTGTGTTGATTTTACCGCCTCCAAAACCGATACCGGTTGCAGTTTTTGAAATTCTGGTTACCATTAGCATCTCACGTTTAAATAGTGAATCAGGAATTTCGTAGAAATGTTTATTCTCAACTTGATGCACTTTAAATAGACCTTCATCAGTTTGGGCATCTTTTGTAATCACTTTGTCATAAGGTTGAATGTCTCCCTTTTTTGGTTTTGGAGCCGCCTTTTCAGTTTCTTTTTTCTTCTTTTTCTTGAAAATCTGAGCATTTGAAGTTTGAAAAGTTCCTAATAAGAAAATAAGGAACAGTCCACGCGTAATAAATTTGATATCCATTTTGGTCAATTTTGATTTAGTCAAAGTTTTCAAAGAACTTAAAAATACTTTTAACATAGTGTTAAAATCATATTAACAAGAAAAATATTTCTAAAACAGTTGAACCTTTCGGAACCTTGCCTTTTATTGATATTTCAGCTTGTATTGCCCAGTATAGTTGAGCTTGAGAGTATCGATAGAATTGTTAAAAATCTTCAAAACCTGTAACAATTTTAATTTTAGATAGTCTTATAAGCATATTACATCAATCATCAAATCAATCAAAAAATGAACAAATTATTATTAATTTATGGGTGTTTCTTTATGAGTAGTTCACCCATAGCAGATGAACAAGTAAGTACGGTGAATGCTAAATTAAATGCCACGCGTACCATTGAAAACAACTTTACAGCATTAAATGTTTATGCTGAAGACAAAGAGAGTGCTCCACTTTACATAATGAAATTTAATATTGAGGAGCCAGTTGAATTAAGTTTAAGTGAAATAGAATTCGTTGAAGAAGAATCAGTTCTGGATTTAGGTTTTGATACTACTGATTACCTTCCTGAAGGTTTTAATCCTTATGAGAGTTTTGTCGACTTAAATAGTATAAGCTATATAGACGAAGAGAATGAGATAGACCTTGGTTTTGAAACTGAAGACTATTTACCCGAAGATTTTGATGCTTACGCAAATAATTTCGATTTAAATTCTATCAATTATATAGAAGAGGAAGATATGGAGCTTGGTTTTAATACTTCTGAATATCTACCGGCAGAATTTAATCCTTATACAAGTTATCTTGATATAAAATCAATTGAGTTTTTAGAAAATGATTTTGAGTATGAATTAGGTTTTGACACCTCAAAGTATTTACCAGTGGGTTTTGATGCTTATTCAGAAACCTTAGCCATCAGTTCGATAAACTATATCGAAGAAGATGATATGAATTTGGGCTTTGATACGGTAAAGTATCTTCCCAATAATTTTGACCCGTATGCAAGGTCAAACTAGGTAGGATGTTTTCATTTTATCAAAATTTTTGAGTTAGTTAGTTGAAAGAACCCCGGCAATTAGTCGGGGTTCTTATTTTGATATGTTTTATAAGCTCTTAACAGAAATATAACAATAAAATCGATAAAGTGTTTTTGTTAATATTACAATAAAAACAATGGTAATAATGCAAATTTAAGCCCTTAACACTAATTATTTATCAGTAATTCAAAAGCCTTATTGATAATAATTTTCTTACAGATTTTAGGGGTATGTTAATGAAAGTAAAAAGCATACTAATAATAGATTTTAACAGTTTTACCTTTGAAGAAAAATTGAAAATATATTATTATGAAATATAGAAAATACATAGCAATTGCTTTTATCGGAGCGCTTTTCTTGCCTTTATTGAGTGCTAAAGCAGAAAAGACACCAGTTGAAAAATTTAATATCAAATCAATAGTTTTTGTAGAGCAAGAACAAGAAGAAGCATTTGATTTTGATACTGCTGATTATTTACCGGAAGAATTTAATGCCTACGATTCTAATGAGTCAGTTAATTCATTAAATTTTATAGAAAACGATGTTATCGATTTAGGTTTTGATACGACAGACTATTTGCCTGAAAATTTTAATCCGTACGGTAAATAGAACGATTCATTCTATAGTAAAGGAATACAATATTTTAAGAGCCTCGATAATAATCGAGGCTTTTTTGATAGTATTTCATCGAAAAAATGGGAATATAGTAGAATACAAACCTCAATTTTACCTACTTTGAGAAGCTAATTAAACAGTTACACCACATTTTATTGTATTTAGTCGATACATTTTTGAATTTAGTGTTGTTGTAGCTTGACCAAATCAAATTATAGATTATGAAAACATCAAGATTATCTACCTTACTAGTAATTTTAGTCTTATTCTGTGCCAACCTACTTATTGCTCAAGATGAAGTAAGTCAACGAGAAGTTATTGCTTTATTAGAGTTAAAAGCCAAAACTAAAGGTCATCAATGGACCAATCAATGGGATGAGAGCAAACCCATTTCTACATGGCATGGTGTTACAGTTAAAAATGGTAAAGTTGTTGGTTTAGATTTATCTAACAACAACCTTCAAGGTAAAATTCCGATTACCATTGGTAATTTAAGATATTTAGAAAGTCTGAATTTATCCAATAATAGTATTAAAGGTAAAATCCCAGGTTTATTTAGAAAGTTTGATAATTTAAAAGCTGTTGATTTGGGTAAAAACGAATTGGTAGGCAATATTCCAAACACGATAAACAAACTGCAAAGTTTACAAGAATTAAATCTTAGTGATAACAAGCTTGAGGGTACTTTACCAGAAACAATTAACGAGCTGTCAAAGCTAAACACTTTAGCTCTCGCTAACAATGATTTGGATGGTGCAATGCCATCTGGAATGGAAAATTTAAAGAAGTTGAAAAAACTATATCTTTCAAACAATGAGTTTTCAGATATGAACGGTTTGAGAACCTTATCTGAACAACAATTAGTATTGACTGATTTCAAATTAAAAGATGGTGCTGTATTACCTATTGACTTTACTCAATCTCAAGAAGGATTATCAAAATTAGAATTTGAAGATTACGAGGAAGAAAATTAGTGCTTTAATCCCATAATATTTTAAAAAGCTCCATAAAATGGGGCTTTTTTTATTTAGAATAATAATGGTATTACAAATTGAAATACAACAATTAGTAATGCAACTGCTATTAAATTGAGAATGATACCAACCCGAGCCATTTCAGGTACTTTTACATACCCACTGGCAAAAACTATTGCATTCGGAGGTGTTGCCATAGGGAGCATAAATGCACAACTACTAGCCATCGTTACTGGAATCAACAAATAAAGAATTGGAATTTCTAAGCCTATGGCTATGCCTGCAACGACAGGCGCTAAAACTGCCACCAATGCCACATTACTCATTAATTCTGTCATAAAAAGCATCAAGAGAATAAGTAATGACGCTGTTAATAAGATACTTATTTCACTACTAGCAATGGCATTTGCAACCAAATCTACAATACCGCTAACAGACATACCTTTAGCCAAAGCCAAACCACCACCAAAGAGTATTAAAATTCCCCATGCCAGTTTTGAGGTATCTTTCCAATGAATAATAAAATCCCCTTTCTTTATATTATAAGGAATCGCAAATAACGAGATAGCCGCAAAAATGCTAATCATGGTATCAGAAAGCCCTAAATCAGGAAAAATTTTATTTATAAGGGTTCTAAAAATCCATAAAAAAACGGTTACACCAAAAATTATTAACACCATTTTTTCTTTTCCTGAAGTTGAGCCAAGTTTTTCAAGTTCTACTTGAATCACTTCTTTTGAAGCATTAAATTTCAAGTCTCTATTTGGGAACATCCATTTTACCAATACTAAATAGGAAATGGAAATCATTACAATGGAAAATGGCAGACCTAAGGTCATCCATTTTAAAAAGGAAATTTGAATGTTATATTCATTTTCTAAAAGACCAATAAGAACAGAATTTGGCGGTGTTCCTATTACAGTTGCAATTCCACCAGCGTTGGCTGAAAAAGCAATTCCAAGCATGACACTTAGCGCAAAATTTTTATCATTCTTAGTAAATCCATCTTCATCATTAATCAATAGATTGATAACTGATAATGCAATGGGTAACATAACAACAGTACTGGCGGTATTGCTAATCCACATACTTAATGATGCAGTAGCTATCATAAAACCTAGAACTACTTTATTTGGAGTAGTACCCGTTAATCGTATAATATTTAAAGCGATACGCTTATGAAGGTTTACTTTTTCTAAGGCTAAAGCCATAACAAATCCACCAAAAAAAAGAAACACAATGGGGCTACCATAATTAGCGCCAACTTCTGCAATTGGTAATATTTTTAGTAAAGGAAAAAGTAAAAGTGGCAATAAAGCAGTTACAGAAATGGAGACAGCTTCTGAAATCCACCAAATAAGCATCCAAACTGCAACGGCAATGACATTATCTCCCTCTGCAGAAACTAGTTGAAATGGTAGATTGATTAGAATTAAAAATACGATTGGCCCAAAAATCAGGCCTAGTTTTTTGCTTAGTTCCATGATGATTCTAAACTAGGCTATTTTTTGGAAATAATAAAAAATAGATTTTAACCAACTTTTTTTGCAAACAATCCGTCATCGCGTTTTTCAACAACGAATATCCCCAACTTTGATAGATTTTTAGTGCTTTTATCCCATTTTTTACCGCTAAGACCAGCTTTATTTTTTAATTCTACTAAAGGTAATTCTTCAACAGTTTTAAGCAAATCCATGATGACTTTCTCCTCATCAGTCAATTCAATTGCTTTTTTCTCAGGTCTCATTTGAGGGAAGAATAAAACTTCTTGAATTGATGAATTATTGGTCATTAACATCACCAAACGATCAATACCAATGCCAATACCAGAGGTTGGTGGCATTCCATATTCTAAAGCTCTTAAAAAGTCTTGATCAATGAACATTGCCTCGTCATCACCTTTTTCAGAAAGTTTTAATTGCTCCTCAAAACGTTCACGTTGGTCAATAGGGTCATTAAGCTCAGAATAAGCATTAGCCAATTCTTTACCATTAACCATAAGCTCAAAACGCTCCGTAAGAGCCGGATTTTCTCTATGTTCTTTGGTTAACGGACTCATCTCTTTTGGGTAGTCGGTAATAAAGGTAGGTTGCACATAAAAGTGCTCGCATTTTTCGCCAAATATTTCGTCGATCAGTTTACCAATACCCATGGTGTCATCAACCTCTAATCCTAATTTTTGAGCAACTTCACGCAATTCAGCTTCGTTCATTCCAGCAACATCAAAACCTGTGTGCGTCTTTATAGCATCTAAAATAGGTACTCTGGCATACGGAGCTTTGAATTCTATTTCGTTTTCCCCGACAGTAATTTTTGTACTGCTATTGGTATCTAAAGCAATTTTTTCTAATAATTGCTCAGTAGTATCCATCATCCAATTGTAGTCTTTATATGCAACATACAGTTCCATTACAGTAAACTCAGGATTATGAGTACGATCCATGCCTTCATTTCTAAAGTCTTTAGAAAATTCATATACTCCATCAAACCCGCCAACAATTAGTCTTTTTAAGTATAATTCGTTTGCAATACGTAAGTATAATGGAATATTTAAGGCGTTGTGATGCGTTAAAAAAGGTCGCGCAGTTGCACCTCCAGGTATAGGTTGTAGAATAGGTGTTTCAACTTCTAAGTACCCCTTTTCATTATAAAACTCTCTAATACTATTAGTGATTTTTGTACGCTTGATAAAGGTTTCTTTAACCTTCGGATTTACAACTAAATCAACGTAACGTTGACGATAACGCAATTCGGGGTCGTTAAATTCATCATACGAATTGCCATCGGCATCGACTTTTGGAAGTGGTAACGGCCTCAATGCTTTACTAAGCAATGAAAAGTTTTTCACCATAACGGTTTTTTCACCAACTTGAGTGGTAAAAAGCTCTCCTTCTATACCAATAATATCACCAATATCCAGTAATTTTTTATAGACATCATTGTAAAGGCCTTTGTCTTCTCCAGTGCAGATTTCATCTCGATTAAAATAAACTTGAATTCTGCCCTCACTATCTTGAAGTTCAGCAAAAGACGCTTTACCCTGAATTCTTCTTGACATTAACCTTCCAGAGATTACTACTTGATTACCTTCAGAAAAATCATCTTTGATACTCTTTGATGTAGCATCAACAGGAAATAAAGCCGCAGGATAAGGGTTAATACCTAATTCACGAAGCTTAGTTAGTTTTTCTCTACGTACGATTTCTTGTTCCGATAACTGCATTCTAGAAAGCTATTAAAAATTAAAGCGCAAAATTACACTTTTGCGCTTTAACTATGGCAAACTAGATTGTTTCACTTAGAATAATTCGGCTTATAAGTTTCACTAGTTAAAATTGCTAACATATCTTCTTCTAAAGAGGCAAGTGGTCGTTCAACTATTCTATTGATTTCTTTGCCATTTTTAAAGAAGATAAGCGTAGGGACTTTTATAATATTCAGTCCTTTTTCTTCACCGCTTGGGCTTTTTTTGTAGAAACCTTTTCTTCTATCAAGTGCAATAATCTCTAAATTTTCTAAAGGGAATTGTGCTTGCTCCAGAATTTTTACCATCCTAGGCATTTCACGTTTACTATCACCACACCAGGTTCCTAAAAAGAGTTTGAGTTGGTAACCTTTTAATTGTTTTTTGAGTAGCTTGGTTAAGGACTTATCAACGGAATAGTTAACGTAAGAACTATTGAACCAGTTTTTATATGGCTCACTTTGAAGTCCTATCAAATTAATAGGTCCTACGAGAAATTGATGACCTTTTTCTGTTTTAATTTCTTGATTGAGTTTTTGCCCAAAACTTAGGTTGACACTCAGGAATAAGATAATAAGAATACTTGCTTTCATGATTTTTAGTTTTGATTCCAAAAATCATTTTTTAAAAGCCTGCTAACGGGTTATACTAGGTTGATATTCGTACTAGTACCCCGGTTGAATTTGCTAAAAAAGGGCTTTTAGTTCTTCTCTTGAGGTAACGTTTAACTTTTTGTATATGTTATTAATATGTGTTTTTACGGTACTTAGGCTAATAAATAATTCCGCTGCAATCTCTTTGTTTGATTTACCTAGCCCAATTTTTTCTATTATTGTTTTTTCCTGAGTAGTAAGGGTGTCGAAATATTTTTTATTGTTTTTACGCTCTTTTTTTCGGTAAAATATATAGGCAATGGTAAGGCCTACAACACCAATCATGATGTATACAATGTAATCTGATAAAACGGAAATGAATGATGTCGTGGTATCTTCGGGCATTATTTTATCCGCTGTGATCTCTCTTTGAAATTGTGTTGTAAAAGAAGTATTTGGATACTTGTTTTTTAATCTATTTAATAACTGGATATAATATTCATTATGTTGAAGATGATTTAGATAAAAAGCATGTGTTTCACTGGCTCTATCAGACAAAAAATTATAGATATAGAGTTCTGCTACAGGTTCACCCGAGTCAATACCGAACTTTTGTAGTCTTGAAAACCATTTTTTGAAGTTTAAATCTTCATTAGCTTTACTTGGGTATTCTAGAAAGTCAAGAATCATTTCTTCTCTAAGAGTATTAATTTCTAAAATAAGGGTCGAGGTATTATTGGTAGAATTGATTTCGCATAATGCTTGATTATTAGCTAAGAGCGGTATCGAAATGGTATCTCTATTCTTTGCTAAAAACAAAAGACTTTCTGTGTAGTTACATTCTTTTAAAAAATGAGCGGTTTTTTCGCTGGTATAATTACAATCATCAATGTGAATGCGATATAAATGATTCTTATCTGATAAATTATCTCCTTCAAATCTAAAGGATCCAAAATTATCTGTGGTTGTAGTACTTATGATTTGATCTAAATAAATTCGAGAGCTTTTTCTATAATTCTCGACAATAGATAAATACACTGTTTGATTTTTGTGATCATCAGAAAGTTGCCCGTTGAATTGGTATTGCCCAAACATTACAAGTGGAGTACATAAAAGCCAAAACAAAAGTGTTCTCATACAATAGAAATCATTTAAAAATAATGGTTTTTTATGTAACAAATGTGGAGTTTTGAATACTTATAAAGTACATCAATCAAAATCATTATATGAGTTTTCTAAGAGTTTTATTAGCCATTATTTTCCCACCTTTATCAGTCATTGGTAAAGGTTGTGGTTCTTTCTTAATTGTACTACTTTTAACCTTCTGTGGCTGGGTTCCAGGTGTAATTGCAGCACTAGTAATTTTAAATAATCCCAATTAGGTTTTTATGAAAAAAATAAAATATACTGTAGCGATAATTTGTGCATGTTTTATTGTTGCATGTAATTTTACTGAAGAGGTTTATTTGAACGACGACGGTTCTGGTAAGCTATCAATTAATTTTGACGCTAATGAAATGATGGGAATGTTAAGTTCTTTGGATACTCTAAAACAAGAGAAATCGATGGATTCGACCATTGTATTCAAAGATTTTTTAGAAGAAAAAAAGGACAGTATTTCAAAATTACCGCTTGAAGAACAAGCAAAACTTAAAAAACTAGAACCTTTTAGCATGCATATGGTTATGGATCCTGAGGTTGGTGAAATGAAGTTTGAATTGTTCAGTGAATTCAAAAATATCAATCAGGTGAATGATGCGTTCAATGCTTTTCAAAATGCAAGCTCTATTGGTCCTATAGCTGGTGCAGGTAGTAAAGCAGGTCCGCCAATGCCTTCTTCAGAACCTACGACCAAAGTCAATTATAATTTTTCTAATAATAAGTTTACAAGAACTACCGAGATTGTAAACCAAGAGCTATTCGAAAAAAGTTTGGATAGTCTTGCAAGCGCTGAAATGTTTTTGTCAGGTTCTACATATACTTTCAAGTATCATTTTCCTAGACGAGTTAAAAATGTTAATGTTGAAGGCGCTACATTTTCTATGGATGGAAAAACCATGATTTATGAAGTGAGTTTCCTTGATATGATGAAAACTCCAGAAAAGCTAATTTTAGAAGTAGAATTAGAAGACTAAGTTTGGGTTCGTATCTTTGCCTGATGAATAAAAAGGTTCTTTTACAAGATTTAGGACTCAAAGATTATAAAGAAACTTGGGACTATCAAGAACTACTTTTTAAGGAGATAGTTGACTTAAAAATTAAGAATAGGAGAGAGGCGGCTGGCCTTCAAACTCCAAACCATTTTCTATTTGTAGAACACCCTCACGTTTACACCCTTGGTAAAAGCGGTGATATTAATAACTTGCTTATTGATGAAGCAAAGCTTAAAGAGAAAGAAGCTACATTTTATAAGATAAACAGAGGTGGCGATATTACTTATCACGGTCCCGGTCAAATAGTCGGTTATCCTATTTTAGATTTAGATAATTTCTTTACAGATATTCATAAATATCTTCGATTTCTAGAAGAAATGGTTATTCTAACCTTAGCTGAGTACGGCATAAAAGCAGAACGCTCAGAAGGGGAAACAGGTGTTTGGATAGATGTTGGTACGCCATTTGCCCGTAAAATTTGTGCCATGGGTGTGCGTGCTAGTAGATGGGTAACCATGCATGGTTTTGCGCTTAATGTAAATTCAGACTTAGGTTATTTTGATTTAATGATACCCTGCGGAATAAAAGATAAAGCTGTCACTTCCTTAAACGTTGAGTTAGGTCAAAAGGAAGTTGATATGAACCAAGTCAAACAAAAATTACTACAACATTTTGAAGTACTTTTTGAGGCTAATTTGACAAAACAAAAAACCCCGGCATAAGCCAGGGTTTTTGTGTTATCATAAAAATTATTTTGAAAAACTAGTCAGTTCCATTCTACTTTCTAATTTCCCTTTCTTATTGTAGGTTTCTTGTTTAACAATTCCAATACCTTGTGCCAGCCATAATTTATCTGATATGGTAACTTTAGCCATCATGGCCTTACTCAAGATGTCTGCAGTTATTACCATGCAATCAAAAGTGCCAGCTGGTGTCGTCACAGATTCTTGGGCGACTACTTTTCTATTAGTAGTTTTAGCTTCAACTTTCATTTTCATACCACTAATACTCATTGCAATATTGATATCAGCGTCTTTTAATTCTTGTCCAACACTTAGATTATTTGGCAATTCAATGTCAGTTCCGGTAATATCCATTTCAACGTCCATGTCTTTATATTGTTCTACCATTTGGTTTGGCATTAAACTATTGAAATCTATACGAATACCCTCACCAGTACAGGTGAAATTATAATCCATCTCAAAGGTTTCACTTTTCTTACTACCTTGATAGTTTATGTTTAATGAGGCTATGGTTTCGCTTCCATTTGTAGTTACTTCCTGAACTTTGTAGTTTGATGTTCCATTCACCTTATCTTTTTTATCATAAAGTTTGTAAGTGAAAGTCGCACCTTCAACCATAGGGTAAAAAGAACTACAATTGTCTTGGGCTTTAATTACAGTAAAACTTATTAATGCAATTAGAATAATAAATTTTTTAAGTTTCATAGTGTATTTGTTATTGTTTAATAAATTCTACTCTTCTGTTCTTGGCTTTACCGTCAAGGTCAGTATTCTCTGCTACTGGTTCAGTTTCACCTTTACCTTCAGTGGAAAGCCTATTGTTAGCAACGCCATAAATAGTCATTAATGCAGTTTTAACAGCATCTGCTCGGTCTTTTGAAAGTCTCATATTAGCGTCATCTGCACCGTCACTATCAGTATGGCCAACAATTTTTAAGTTAATGGTAGCATCTTGTTGAAGAACTTGATAAATCTGTCTGATAATACCCATTGATTCAGGCTTTATGTTTGCCGAACCAGAATCAAATAAGATACCGTTAGTAGAAATTCTACCTTCAGAAATCAATTGTCGTCGTAAATCAACTCCACCTTCAGCTACTTTGAGATTACCTAAAAAAAGACGTTCCTTAGTATCTTTAAATCCTTCTAGTTTGAATTTTAAAGTAGTTACTCTTGTTTCAGTAGGCATTATACGAGGAATATCTACGTACTTCGTTTCATTTACCCAAAGACGAAATCTCTGTTTGTTGACTGCTATTGAAAAATGCGGTTGTTCTAAGACTGCTTTTCGAATATCTGCTTTAATTGAACTGTTAATTCCTCCATTTGTTCTATTTATATGATTGTTCATTGAAATGCCCGAGGCAACATATTGTACATACGGAATGGAAGTTCTTACATAATTATCACCCGTTTTAAATTTTGGATCATCACTTAGTAAAACGCTTAACCTTCCTGAAGAAGAAGTACGATTATCTATACCAACGACCCTGGTGTCAAATTCAATGGTGTATTCTTCTGGAAGTTCGGGTACATCTGGTATATAAAAAATATTGTATCCTGGTTTCAATTCTAACCATTTGGTGGAAGAATCTCCAAGGGTTACAACCTCGCCATTTCCGTTGGTGTTCCACATTGCAGGGAAATCTCCAATAAAGTCATTGGAAAAATCATCAAAAAATAGTTGTTCGTCGCCCGGTACAAAGTCAAATTTGCTATAAACCTCTAAAGTTTTTGGTTCATTTGGCGTCTCATCACCAGTATTTTCATTGCTCTGCTCAGACGTTTTAATAGTTGAATCTGATGAGTTGTTATCTTGTTCAGAAGTGGTTTCAGTTTCTTCTTCACTACTACCGCCTTTTTGTTGGTTTAATAACAATTCCTTAGATGTTTTTATACTGTATTTTAATGCTTTTTTGGCTCGATTTATTTGTAAAGTTGCTTTGCTTTGTTTTAACACACCTATGCCGTCAATATCAGATAGAATATCAGGGGCGCTGTCACTTAGGCCTGTAACATCATCTAAAGCTTGTTCAAGTACATCTATGTCCTCATCGGAAAGAGGAGTGCCTGCTTGGGCGTAACCATCATACATATAGACCTTGTCATAAAGGTCGAAGGACTCTCGAACAAAAGTGTCTACGCTATTTACACCAACTCTACTGCTAGGGCGTTTGAGTTTTTTGGTTTGGGCTTGACCAACTAGAGAAAAAATAAAAAAAGCCAGAAGTGCTAATAGCGGACTGCTATTTGATAGTGATTTCATTTTGTTTTAACATTTGATAAGAAGTGACTTAAGGTATGAAAAATACCATTGCGAAAACTATGAAAAATTCTGTTGAATTGTTTTTTGAGATGTATGTTTTGTATTAAATCTTGTATAAGAAGTTGTTAATTCATCTTGTAGACGATAATGGAGTTTTCTTGGTCTTTGGCAACAAATTCTAATTTTCTATCTCCATCCATATCTACCAAATCTATTAGCGAGTTACCGTAAACTGGGAAGTTAGCAATTGATTTTGCCTGGCTATCAAAAAGATAAATCTTTTGATTTTGCAAGTCAGTAACACTAACATAGATTTTATCATAGATATAAAATATTTTTGGCGCGGTGAAGACCCCTATTTCTAACTCCACTTTTTTTCCTTTTATGCTTAAAATGTTCTCATTCATTAAAGCCAGAGTCTTGCTAGTTGCGAACATCCCGTGATTTTCATTGAGATTGAAATTGGTTTTTGATAGTTTGCCCTTGGTGTCAATTTGGTGTAATACGCCTTTTTTATCTGTAACTGAAAATTTGTTTTTATATAAAAACAAATCATTATCCGAGAAATCAATTTTGTCATTGACTTTTAAGCGTTGTTGACCCGCGCGATGGCGAATAGCGAGCGAATTGTTGTCCAAGGCAAAAATGAGATAATCTTTTTTAGCAATTCTAAAATGCTGAGGTGCCTTTATGATGCTACTATTGGCCTCAGTAAATTTAAACCCGTCTACGATTTCTGCTTTGCTATTATACATGTATACTTTTCGACCTTGGGTAACTACAAAACGATAATTCTTTGTGTTTTCGTAATCAAATACCGCTAATGGATTCAAATTACCGCCTTCAAATTTTTTATTGAAAGGTGAGACTTCTTCTCCGTTTCTATCCAAAACAAGAAACTGATTGTTGGTACAAAAAGCCAATTGTAATTTTCCGTTTTTAAAAATATCTACCTGATATATTTTTCCTCGAATTCTACCTTCTAATTGTTTTTTCCATAAGACTTTACCTGTAGTAGAAATCAGGTATAAAAAGTTATCAGTGTCTTGAACAATTATCTCTTGTTTATTCGTACGATGATTTTTTACAAACTTGGGATCAATAGCTAAATCGGTGTCTAGCTCAAGAGTAAACAATGGTCCTACACTATTATTTTCAACAGTTTTATTGATTTTGGATATTAGTGCTGTAGAATGATAAAAATTTTGATCAGCAACTAATTGTCCAGCAAAAGTGTAATCGTCAAACTTGATTTTTTTAAAATCATCACTTAGCGTTTGGTTGAAATCATTATCTAAAAAGTATTGTATCCCTTTTTGGTTAGCTAAAAAGAGTAATGAAGACTCATTGGCTAATGAGGTCATCGCTGTTTCGTAAGTTCTAGAGGTATTAAAGGTATTTCCGCTTTTAACATTGGCAATGATACTTTGAATAGTTTCTTTATTTGACGCAAATACAAATGAGTTAGAGATAATCGTAGCGTAATTGTTTTCAAAGTCTCTGATTAAAGGGTTAAATGCCTTTGATAACCAGTTCTTATCTTTTATTTCAAATAATTCATTGCCTTGATAACTTGAGGTTTCACCTGATAAATTCGATATTTTTTCTGACAAACCCTCCCCGCCAAAAGTATTAAGAACAAAAGCCTTTTTCGAATTCATGTAAATAATACCGACTTCCTCTACTGTATTAAAAATTGTGTCTTGACTTTTAACTTGGTCCAAGTATGACTTTTGATTGTTTAAAAAAACTTCATAATTACCAAATGCATAAGACACAAAACCGTCTGCGTTTTTTGGCGCTATTTGAGAAATACCATTAGCTAAGGGTGTAGTCCCTTTAAATAAGTTGATAAAATTCTTGGTGCTATCATTGGCAAGCGCCACTCCACTTAATGTTAAAGCGTTTTGATTAGTGGTAAAATCTACAGCGACCCAGTTGGCAAATTGTTTTGGGTTAACTTTTGTAGATTCTTTCAAAAGCCCAGAGAAAATAGTGCTATTATCCTTTAAATTGATAAAAATGGAGGCGGCTTTAGTTGGGTCTGCTGTGGTATAAAGCTTTTCTAAATGTTCATTAGTTGAGTTATTATATCCAGCTCTTATCGAATTTTCAAGAAGCATTAAAGAGGAAGTGACAATGATTTTTTCTTCGATTATTATGCTGAAGAACTCAGAAGTTTCAAGCTGATATTTATTAATGGTTTTATTTTCATAAGTCAATTCTTCAATTCTTTTATTGGCAACATTATCTAAATCAAAAAACTGAGGGTCTTTTTCTGCAATAAAGAAAAATTCAAAATTGTTTTTCCCAAGTTCATAAAAAGCAATAGTACATGTGGTTTCTGGGTTTAAAAAATTGATACCATCAATTTTGTTGCTAATGGTTTGGTAAAGTCTTGTTTTATCTATTTTTGATAATATTTCACTATTCTTAAGCTCACTTTTAAAGTTAGAAAGCGTATTGACTTTTAAAACAGCTGCTGCATTTTGAGGTAGAAATGATAATATGGAGTCTGTTGTTGTTTTTTGTTCTGTGCAAGCTAATATCAGCACAAAAAGGAAGACTATTTTGAATTTCATTGATTCAAGTTTGAACAAAGTTACAGTCTTTGTTAAAACTCAAAAGCTATTTGCTCAGGTAATTGTTTGAAACTTTTTCTATGGTATTTTGTTAAACCATATTCTCGAATGGCATTCCGATGCTCTTTTGTAGGATATCCTTTATTCTTTGCCCAATTATACATTGGAAACTCTTCATGAATCTTTTTCATGTAGGCATCACGGTAGGTTTTTGCTAATATAGATGCAGCGGCAATGCTTAAAAATTTACTATCACCTTTGATGATACACTCATGTGGAATTTGTTGATAAGGCTTAAATCTGTTACCATCAACAAGTATCAATTTAGGTTTTTCTTTGAGCTGATCTATTGAACGATGCATGCCTAATATGGAAGCATTTAAAATATTAATAGCATCAATTTCAGTTTCAAAAACGTGACAAACGCCAAAGGTTAGTGCCTCTTTTTCTAGTATAGGTTTAAGTAGGTCTCTCTTCTTTTCAGAAAGCTGTTTGGAATCATTGATAATACTATTTTGAAAATTCTCTGGAAGAATAATAGCAGCAGCAGTGACCGGGCCTGCAAGGCAGCCCCGGCCAGCTTCATCTGTGCCTGCTTCATTTGGGTATTTGAAATTTGATAATAGCTTACCCAAACTAAATATTATTAGCCTATCTTAAATGAAAAAACCTCAGAAGAAGAAGTATTTCCAGCGCTGTCCGTTGTAACAACTATCCAGTAGTAAGTAGCTCCCGAAACAACGGTTACATCCGCTACAGTAGTCTCGGTCACTGAACCAATCGAAGTAGTTGGTTCGGCCTCAGTTCCAAAAAACACTTCATAACTAGCGATATCATTATCAACATCACTACCACTCCATTCTAGATTTACGGCCGTTGTGCTCATTGGTAAATTCACCCCTCTTGCCGGAGCTATTGCTTCAGCTGGGAAAGGCGCATAATTTTCAACCCCCGGGCCTTCGTTGTAAAAACGGAATGTACCACTATCCGCAGTATCACGGGTACCATCAGCACGAGAAGTAATAAACCAAGAATAGGGCACACCGCGTAGAATGGTAGCGGTAACTTCATTAGTGTCTGAATTAACAAACGTAGCTGAATTGGTATTCAAGTTTGTTATAGTCACGGTATAGCGATCTGTGTTTTGAGACGCGTTCCATTCAAAAGTAACTGCGCTAAGGTTTTCATCATTTACATCAACAATACCGGTATTACACTCGGTATTGTCTTCAGGAAATATCAAAGTGGCCGCACTCGGTGCTGGAATTACCGGCTCATCATCACCACCCCCTGTTGGCGGTGGAGTAGGTGTATCATCACCAGAACTGCTGCTGCTGCAACCAACCATAAAAATAACAGCCGTTAATATGCTTATATATCTAATTGTATTTAATTTCATTTTCTTAAGATTTTATAATTCAACAACGAATTGTCAGTTTTAATGTTAAGGATGTAAATACCCTGCGGCAAACCACTAATGTTCATATTAATATATCCACCATTGGGTTTGTAAAAGTCACCCATTACTTTTCTACCATCTGTTGAGAAAATAGATGCTTGAATTTCATTAAATTCATCGGACCCTAAAAACACATTAAGGTTCTGACTGGTAACTGGGTTTGGATATACAAGAATCTTATCACTTAAAACAATGGTTTCTTCATAAGTGCCTTGACATTCTTTATCAGTTCTAACTGAAAGAACATTTTCAACATTTTTCAGCTGTAATGTAATTTCATCTTCTGTCGTAATAAAAGCTTCACCGTTCAATTCAATTAAATATTCTCTACCTCCTTTTAAACTAAGTACCACTTCGCTTTTGAGCGAACTCACTTTAGAACTCACGCTTAAAGGCTCTGGTTCTGTAATAGTAATATCAAAACAAAGTTCGTAGCCGGCTTGACCTTCTACTGTTAGGCATAAGTTATAATTGCCCGCAGATAAATCATTAAAAGTAGTCTCATCGGAAAAGGCTGCAGCCGTTGCCATAGCATCAGTATCAGTTAGTGTTGCAGTATAATTGAGTGCAGTATCAAGAGCACTAACATTTACAGTTCCATTGTTAGAGGCAATACACGATTCTCCAGTACTTCTAACGCTAAAATTATTAGCAGGTAATGTGAAGATTACACAGCCATCAACATCGACAATGGAATCTGCTGGTGTTTCCGCACAAATATCAGCATCGTTCGGTACGCCATCACCATCAATATCATCGTCACAAATATCACCAATTCCATCACCATCAAAATCTGCTTGGTCTGGATTAGCTGTAAACGGACAATTATCATCAACATCTAAAATACCGTCGTTATCATCATCAGAATCACATACATCGCCCTCACCGTCACCATCGTTGTCTGCCTGGTCTGCATTGGCGACTAAGGGGCAATTGTCATCAACATCTAGTATGCCATCATCATCATCATCATCATCATCGGTGAAGCCTTCCATGACAAAGTCATCAACGATAGCCCCTTCTTCGAATACAGCTTGATCAGAAACAAAGATGATTCCAAATTGAATATTGGTTTCTGCGGTTAAATCCGTTTCTCCTATACCTGCATTTCGAACAAAATCATAAGTATATTTAGTCATTGTTGCATTGGTTCCTGTCCATTGGGCTCCCGGGCAGTTAAAACAGTTGTTGTCGGCTCCTGAGGTTGCATTTGTTCTATCGCTTGTATACCAGTTGGGCTGACTATTCACAGAACCGAGCACTGCTGCATTTTCCCAATTATTGGTAGTGTAGATAACATAAACAATATCCCAATTTTCCTCAAGCTCATAAGCCATTTGAAAGCTTAATTTAGGAGCTATAATAGAAGACATGTCATAACAAGGGCTATATAATATAGAAGTCGTTTCATCGGTATGATCACCGTCTAGGTTTGTTCCATATACCTGTGTTCCGGAACTTGCTGAATTTAATAACGTTCCTTCAGGTACGCCACGTTCCCATAAAGAAGGTACATCTAAAGGAGTAGTGCCTACTATTGTTAAGAGAGGGAATTGAGGGTCTAAAGCGGTAATACCTCCAGTATTGAAAGCAAATAAGGAAGTGGCTTCCGTTTCCATATCAAAAAGCTCTTGGCTGGAACCTGCTCTATTGGTAACAAAAACACTTGCTTGACCATCATTGTTATCATCGAAGGCATCATCTACAATATCCACATTTACTTTTAATAGTGAGCTTTCTCCTGCATTTATACTAGCGAGTGGTGGTAAACTAAATAAAGCAGTTTCTCCACTAGCAATCACGTTGGAATACGTAAAATTTTCATCGGCATTACCATTGATGTTATAGGTAACAATAACCTCGGTAATATCATTTACCCCATTATTTTCAACGGTAACCGTTGCGTTTACATCGTCACAAGTAACCCCAGCTGTCACATCAGTTGAGACCTCAACAATCTTAATGTCATTAGCTGCTACTTCAAAAGGTATGGGAGAGGTCCATACACCTGCACCATAAGTACCGGCAATAATAAGTCCTTGGTCTAAGTCTATTTCTAAGTCAGCTACCCCCATATTTGGTAAGTTGGTAGAATACTGTTCCCATTCTGTTAAGGTATCATCCGTACGAAAAACGCCTAAGCTCGTTCCAACATAAATCGGATTATTCGCAGCTCTACCTTGATGAACGATACTAAAATATGCCTGATCTGTCGGTAGGTCATAGGTGATATTTTCAATACTTACTAAGGTGTTGCCATCAACTGTAACTTTAAATACACCTCTTTCAGTAGGTTGACTAGAATCAGGAGTTATACCTACAGTCCTTGCCGTCGTTAAATAAATAACACTTTCATTATTACTATTAATGGTAATGTCAGAAATTTGAGTTGCTATCGGTATAATATCATCATTAGCATCTCGCTCATTAAGTACTATAAAATTAGCTCCTGCGTCTTCACTTCTGTAAAGTATTCCAGCATCAACGGCGTAAATAATCTGTGGGTTCTTTTGATCAATTTCAATATCATCAATATTACCATTAGTAAAGGCATCTGTTGTAGCTTCCCAAGATGTTCCTACTAATTTATACATTGTATCAAAACCTGAGTATACCGTACCTTCACCATCTATGGCTAAAGGGGTCACCCAGTTTCCTTGTGCAGGTGAACCTACCGTGGTAACTGTTTGGCCTAAATCATCTGTTATCCATAAGAATCCAAATTGTGAAAAACCATAGGCAAGGCTGCTATTGGTCGGGTCTATTTCGTAATCCATACCATCACCTCCAGAATAAATATTCCAGGAACCATTATTGTACACAAATCCGGAATTATCTTGGGTTCCACCTACTATGATGTCTGCATTATTTTTGGCAATACCAATACGATAGAATTGAGTAATATCTAAACCTTCATTTTTACTGGTGAAAGTAGCACCGCCGTCATCACTTACATAAATACCACCATCAGTACCTACGAAAAGGTTGCCGTTAAAAAACTTAAAAGTATGGTTGTCAACGTGCGTGTAAGCTGGACCTACGTTATTGTCGTTGCTGTTTAACCTAGTAAACGTGTCTCCACCATCAGTTGTTTTCCAAATATTGATGGCACCGGTATAAACTTCATCCGCATCTGTTGGAGAAACCGCAATAGCCAAGTCATACCAAGCTTGATCTCTTTCTATAAGGTCTGTTTCGTTAAGGGTTTGTGTAAAAGTTTCTCCACTATCAGTAGATTTAAACAAACCTTGATAACAAGTATCACAGTTAAAGATGTCTGAGAATAAAAGATAAAGAACATCAGGGTCTGCCGGTGAAACACCTATGACAGCACGTCCACCATCATCTGGTAGGATATCGGTAATTCTATCAAAGGAATCACCTCCATCGGTAGATTTAAAAAATACAACATCGCTACTACCAGTAGTTCTGGTTTGTCCTGTAACGGCGTAAATTGTATTAGGATCACCTGGTTTTAATCTAAAATCAGTGATGTTCCCAGTTCGTTTTACTTCCCAAGTTATACCACCATCAATTGATTTTTGAAGGCCTTGTGTACCACCAACCCAAAGAATGTTAGAATCTGTAGGGTCAATGAAAATTTCATTAAGTTGATCAAAGTTTTCTTGAGTGTCTGGCCCTAAGCCGGTTGGAGCCCATGTCAGTCCAGCATCTTCACTTTTAAAAACACCAATACTATAGTTGTCACCAGCATCGTCATCTCCAGTAGCTATAAAAATAGTATTGGAATCATTAGGGTCTACAGCAATACCAGAAATGCCTATCTGAGGAAACTCTTGAAAGGTGTTAATCCAATTGTCACCGGCATCAGTTGATTTCCAAAAACCACCTGAAGGCGCTCCAACATACCATATATCTGGGTTATTTGGATCAACGGCAATCGCATTTACACGACCTACACCAGGTTGTCCAAAACCAGATGTTCCTTGTGAACTGGTTGCCAAAGAGGTCCAATTACTTGTTGGATTTACTGGGCCTGCACTATTCTGCAATTGTTCCCAAGTCTCCCATTGTTCTTTTGCTGTTGGCAAAAAACCATCTGGTTTTACAAAATGAGACCAGTAGTTTCTCCAACGCATAAACGGTTTAAATCCGCTGCCCTGTTCTTTACTCTTTTCTTCTTTTCCTTTCCAATAGTTGTCAAAGGCATTTGTAATTTCAGCAAAAGTGTAAACTGGTGTTTGAGCAGTACTGCCTGCTCTTCCTTTTGTTACTTGTGCATTTTTCTCTTTCAATTCTTTCATCCAAGGAGCATTCGCATTGTATTGAGCGAATGTGAAACTTGAGATCAAAAAACCAAGCAATAGTAATTTTTTCTTCATTTGATTTTTTTTAGCTATCGAGGGGTTAAAATATGGAATTTTTTAGGTTTTTTTAAGAAATGCAGATTTTTTTAGGTAAAATCATAATTGACCTACAGTTTTTTGAATAAAACTTTCACATTTCGTTACGAACAAAATTAAATACCTTTGTCCCTCCAAGCAGTTTAAATGAAGTATTATTTCCTGTTCTTATTCTTTGTCGGTCTTGTTTATTCATCTTATGGGCAAACTGATTCTACAGCTACTTTAAAAGAAAAAGAAATTATCAATAATCCAAGACTAGGACAGTTGGATTCTCTTGGTGGAAGAAAGACCAAAGAGAACTATGGAAATAAACCAGATGGTTTAAAAATTGAAGATTACAAAATCATCTCAAACAACAGAGACACGACATTTTTAGATACTACCTTAACCTTAAAAAAGGAGTATCGGTATAATTTTTTGCGTGAGGACGATTTTGAGTTCATGCCATTTTCTAATATTGGACAACCATATAATGCACTGGGTGTGAATCTTGAAAATAAATCCATGTACCCAGGTATTGGGGCTAGGGCTAGACATTTTGGCTTTTTTGATGAAGATGATGTTTATTATTACAATGTACCCACGCCAATGACAGAGCTTTTTTTTAAGACCACTTTGGAACAAGGACAATTGTTAGATGCTTTATTGACCTTTAATACTTCACGAAGACTTAATTTTTCTATAGCCTTTAAAGGTTTCAGATCATCAGGTAAATACAGATTTGACCAGGCTGAGTCTGGTAGTTTTAGAACCAGTTTTAATTATCGTACGGCCAATAATAGGTATTGGCTTCGTGGGCATTACGCTTCTCAAGATATCGAAGCTGAGGAGAACGGTGGTTTGTCAAATAAAGAAGATCAATTTGAATCTGGTAACGAAGACTTTATTGATCGTTCTCGTATAGATGTAGTGTATACAAATGCGACGAATAGAGTGCTGAGTAAACGCTATTTTTTAGATCATCAATTTAATGTGGTGCGACCTAAAAAGGATAGTTTAAAAACAAGATCGACCCTTCTTGCAATTGGTCATCAATTTAATTATGAATCTAAATTTTATCAATTTCTCCAAAGCTCAGCTTCCTCAACTTTTGGAGAGAATGTATTAAGTAGTCCTATAAACGATAAGGCAACCTTAAAAACAATGTTTAATCAAGTTTCCGCTAAATTTTCAAATGAAACATTAGGCAGCCTATCAGGTAGCATTAATCTTTATAATTACCAATATTTCTTTAACAGCCTCTTAATAACTGATGAACAAACTATTCAAAACAAGATTGATGGTGATGAGATTGCTTTAGGTGCAGATTACAAAAACACCATAGGAAAACTTTTTCTACAAGGAAAATTGCGGTACAATCTTTCAGGCGATTTAACTGGAACTCTATTTGATGGTTTTGCCAAATATCAGCTAAATAACAATAATAGCCTAACAGCTGCTATACATGGTTCTTCTCGAGCTCCAAATTTTAATTTTTTATTATATCAAAGTGATTACGAGAATTTTAATTGGCAGAATACAGAACGTTTTGAAAAACAACAAATACAGACCTTAACTTTTGGTTTTGATTCTAAACTATTCGGAACTCTTGAAGCTAAATATTCCGCTATTGATAATTATACCTTTTTTGGGCTCGATGATTCCATTACAGATGATGACTTTGAAAATGATTTAGAAAATGCTTTTGTAAGACCTAAACAAGAATCCAATACAATTACCTTTTTAAAGGTGAAATATAACAAAGAGTTTAAGTACAAAAAATGGGCTCTGAATAATACCCTTATGTATCAGAATGTCGGACAAGACAATCAGGTATTAAATATTCCAGATTTTGTTACAAGAAATACCCTATATTATTCTGATGATGTATTTAAAAAGGCTATGTACATTCAGACTGGGGTAACCTTCAAATATTTCACTTCATATAATATGGATGCCTATCATCCATTATTAGGTGAGTTTTATGTTCAAGAGCAAGAAGAGTTGGGAGCTTTTCCAATGATTGACTTCTTTATAAATGCCAAGGTTAGGCAAACGCGCATCTATTTAAAAGCAGAGCATATTAATACAATTTGGAGCAAAGATTATAATTATTACAGTGCGCCAAATTATCCATATCGAGATTTTGTTATTCGTTTTGGTTTAGTTTGGAATTTCTTTTCATAAAATTCAGCAAAAATTAGAGCTCTTAGCAACTGAAAATCAAGGGGGTATTTTTTTAATTAAAAAAGAGTCAAAAAAATAGTTGTTTTTGTTTTGTCTGGTTAAAAAAAGGTTTTTATATTTGCACCCGCTTTGCCGATGAGGTGAGTGTTAAAGGAGATAAAAACCGTAGGGGTTTTTATTTTTTTTGAGAAGGAATGAAGAAGTTCATATACATATTGGAATAGACAGCGTAGAAGAGAATAAATAAAACCATTTTGAAGTCAAAGAACTTAGAGGGGTTGATGTAGGTATCGCGAGATATTTAACGATCAACAATGAAGAGTTTGATCCTGGCTCAGGATGAACGCTAGCGGCAGGCCTAACACATGCAAGTCGAGGGGTAACAGAGGTGCTTGCACTTGCTGACGACCGGCGCACGGGTGCGGAACGCGTATGGAACCTACCTTTATCAGGGGAATAGCCCAGAGAAATTTGGATTAATGCCCCATAGTACTGTTTGATTGCATGATTAAATAGTTAAAGATTTATCGGATAAAGATGGCCATGCGTACCATTAGTTAGTTGGTAAGGTAACGGCTTACCAAGGCAGCGATGGTTAGGGGCCCTGAGAGGGGGATCCCCCACACTGGTACTGAGACACGGACCAGACTCCTACGGGAGGCAGCAGTGAGGAATATTGGACAATGGAGGAGACTCTGATCCAGCCATGCCGCGTGCAGGATGACGGCCCTATGGGTTGTAAACTGCTTTTATACAGGAAGAAACCTTTCCACGTGTGGAAAGCTGACGGTACTGTAAGAATAAGGACCGGCTAACTCCGTGCCAGCAGCCGCGGTAATACGGAGGGTCCGAGCGTTATCCGGAATCATTGGGTTTAAAGGGTCCGTAGGCGGGCCTATAAGTCAGGGGTGAAAGTTTGTGGCTCAACCATAAAATTGCCCTTGATACTGTAGGTCTTGAGTTATAGTGAAGTTGCCGGAACATGTGGTGTAGCGGTGAAATGCATAGATATCACATAGAACACCAATTGCGAAGGCAGGTGACTAACTATATACTGACGCTGATGGACGAAAGCGTGGGGAGCGAACGGGATTAGATACCCCGGTAGTCCACGCCGTAAACGATGGATACTAGCTGTCGGGACTTCGGTCTCGGCGGCCAAGCGAAAGTGATAAGTATCCCACCTGGGGAGTACGTTCGCAAGAATGAAACTCAAAGGAATTGACGGGGGCCCGCACAAGCGGTGGAGCATGTGGTTTAATTCGATGATACGCGAGGAACCTTACCAGGGCTTAAATGTACATTGCATAGCGTAGAGATATGCTTTTCTTCGGACTATGTACAAGGTGCTGCATGGTTGTCGTCAGCTCGTGCCGTGAGGTGTCAGGTTAAGTCCTATAACGAGCGCAACCCCTACCGTTAGTTGCCAGCATGTAATGATGGGGACTCTAACGGGACTGCCGGTGCAAACCGTGAGGAAGGTGGGGACGACGTCAAATCATCACGGCCCTTACGTCCTGGGCCACACACGTGCTACAATGGCCGGTACAGAGGGAAGCCACCACGTAAGTGGGCGCGGATCTATAAAACCGGTCACAGTTCGGATCGGGGTCTGCAACTCGACCCCGTGAAGCTGGAATCGCTAGTAATCGGATATCAGCCATGATCCGGTGAATACGTTCCCGGGCCTTGTACACACCGCCCGTCAAGCCATGGAAGCTGGGAGTGCCTGAAGTCCGTCACCGTAAGGAGCGGCCTAGGGCAAAATCGGTAACTAGGGCTAAGTCGTAACAAGGTAGCCGTACCGGAAGGTGCGGCTGGAACACCTCCTTTCTAGAGACGATGCGCCTAATTGGCCCCGTTTTTTGACTAAGGAGTG
>NZ_JAVRHW010000003.1:30000-467500 GCF_031846365.1 Croceitalea sp. P059 | reverse complement strand
AATTTAATTGTTAGTCCAGGTAGTAATTATGAGCTGGGTGAAACATGGAAAAGTAATTCTGAGAATTATTTTGATTTCAATAAGAAAATCACCCGAGATTCAATTCAGAAAAGAATTATAAGCAATTTTACCACAATGAATATTGATGATTTATGCTTAGCTTCAGCAGAGAACTTAGATTTTAGACCAGCTGTAAATAATTCTCCGATTGTCGATAAAGGAAGAGACTTAAGACCATTGGGAATTTATTTGGATCATAATAATGCGCCAAGATTCTTAGGCGGTGGAATGGATATTGGGGCTTTTGAATTTCAAAATGAGGTACTTAATTTTTCTTGTTATACACGTAATGATGATGTTTTTCAAATAGACCCACTTGATTCTGAACAAACGATAGCTTACCCGAATCCAGCGGTCGAAAACATCCAATTTTATAATTCAAATTATAAAATAACTGAACTGACTATTTATAATACCCAAGGAAGTTTGGTGTTCAGTTCTAACTATAGATTTGGCGATGCAATAGACGTTTCAAACTTTCAAAAAGGAACCTATTTAGTTTCTTTGCAATTCGAAAAAGAGACAGAAACAATTATGGTACTTATACGATAATTCGTTAAACTCTAGGTAAATCTCCTTCCCCTTTAAGTGGTAAATTGGATGTACCCATTAGATAAGAGTCTACATGATGAGCGGCTTGTCTACCTTCAGAAATGGCCCAAACAATTAGTGATTGTCCTCGACGTTGATCACCGGCCACAAAAACGCTATCAATATTAGTTTTATAATTTTTTTCTGAAGCTTTTATATTTGTTCGAGCATCTATTTCAAGTCCGAATTGGTCAGCTAAAGTTGTTTCGGAACCGGTAAAACCCATAGCCAATAAAGCGAGTTCACATTTCCATTCTTTCTCTGAATTTGGAACTTCTTTTAATACAGGTCTTTGACCTGGAACCATTTCCCATTCTACTTCAGAAGTTATAAGACCTTTTAATTCTCCTTCTTTATTACCTATAAATCTTTTGGTTGAAATACTGAAATATCTTTCGGCACCTTCTTTATGCGAAGAACTCGTTCTTAAACGCATTGGCCAAAATGGCCAAGGCTGGTTAGTTGGTCGATTCTCTGTTGCCATGGGCATAATTTCAAAATTAGAAACTGATTTGGCACCTTGGCGGATTGATGTTCCTATGCAGTCAGAACCGGTGTCGCCACCACCAATTACGACAACATCTTTATCTGTAGCAAGAATTTCTTCTCCAAGGTCTTTGATACCATCTACCCTTCGATTGTTCTGTGGAAGAAAATCCATGGCTTGAACAACGCCTTTTAATTCTGAACCTTCTATCGGCAAAGGTCTTCTTATAGTTGCTCCTCCGCAAAGAACTACTGCATCAAATTCTATTTTTAAATCATCTGCTTTAATATCAACGCCAACATGAATACCTGTCTTGAATAGAATTCCCTCGTCTTCTAAAACTTTAAGTCTTCGGTCGATAACATTTTTCTCCATTTTAAAATCTGGAATACCATATCTTAAAAGCCCTCCAGGTTTTTCATCTCTTTCAAAAACAGTTACTATATGTCCGGCTCGATTTAATTGTTGAGCCGCCGCTAAGCCTGCAGGGCCAGAGCCTATAATGGCTATTTTTTTATTCGTTCTGTTTAGGGGTGGGTTGGCAATTATCCAATTATTTTTGAATGCGGTTTCAACAATATTTTTTTCAATGTTTTCAATTGAAACAGGATCTTCATTAATACCTAAAACACATGCTTCTTCGCAAGGTGCTGGGCATAATCTTCCAGTAAATTCAGGAAAATTATTAGTCGAGTGTAGGATTTTAGTCGCTTTTTCCCATTTTCCTTGATATACAGCATCATTGAAATCTGGAATAAGATTACCTAATGGGCAACCGCTATGACAGAAAGGTATACCGCAATCCATACATCTTGCACCTTGATTTTTCAGCTCATCTTCTTTCAAAGGTTTAGTGAACTCTTTATAATTTTGAATTCTTTTCTTTACTGGCTTATAGCCTTCGTCCTTTCTTTCAAATTCTAAAAATCCTGTCGTCTTACCCATCCTCCAAAAATTATAAAGTCTCTGTTTTTTCTTTTTCTAGCCTTACCAATGCTTGCCTGTATTCTTCTGGGAAAACCTTAACAAATTTTGGCAAACAAGCTTCCCAGTTCTCCAATATATGTTGCGCTAGAGGACTAATTGTTGCATTGTAATGATTTTCTATTAGTTGACGAAGTTCTTTGATATCGTTATCTTCTTCTACTTTTAGTAGATTTAAAGATTCAGAATTACATTTATTTTTGAAGGTTTTATTCCTATCAAAAACATAGGCAATACCTCCACTCATTCCAGCACCAAAGTTTCTGCCAACTTCTCCGAGAATTACAGCAACGCCTCCCGTCATATATTCACAACCATGATCACCAATACCTTCAACCACAGCTCTTGCACCTGAGTTTCTAACACAGAATCTTTCACCGGCTTTTCCGTTGATATAGGCTTCACCTGATGTCGCCCCATAAAGCGTTACGTTACCTGTTATTACATTTTCTTCAGGTTTTAAAGTCGATTTATAAGGTACTTTTACTATAAGCTTAGCCCCAGAAAGGCCTTTTCCTAAGTAATCATTGGTATTTCCGTTTACAACCATGGTTAAGCCTTTTGTAGCAAAGGCACCAAAACTCTGACCTGCCGAACCAGAAAAATTAAGTTTTAAGGTATTTTCCGGTAAACCCTCGGCACCGTATATCTTGGATATTTCATTACTAATTATTGCACCAACAGCCCTATCAGTATTTTTAATTTCAAAATCCAAGGATGTTTTTTCCTTTCTAAATAATGACGGATGAGCCTTTGCTATAATTTCAAATTCAATTGATTTTTCAATGTTATGAATTTGGTCTTCAGTATTATAAAATTTGGTTCCTTCGGGTACATCAACTTGATATAGAATTGGTGTTAAGTCAATTCCGGCCGACTTATAATGGTCAATTGCTTTTTTTCTATCTAGTTTTTGAACTTGACCAACCATTTCATCAATAGTTCTAAAGCCCAGTTTTGCCATTATCTCGCGTAACTCTTGCGCAACGAAGTACATGTAATTGACTACATGTTCAGGTTTACCTTTGAATTTTTTACGTAATTCTGGGTTTTGAGTAGCAATACCAACAGGGCATGTGTTTAGATGACACACGCGCATCATTATGCAACCTGAAGCTACTAATGGAGCGGTGGCAAAACCAAACTCTTCGGCTCCTAAAAGGCAAGCAACAGCCACATCTCTTCCGGTTTTTAATTGTCCATCACACTCTAAAACAATTCGGTTTCTTAAATCATTTAGTACTAAGGTCTGTTGTGCTTCTGCAATACCTAATTCCCATGGTAGTCCAGCGTGTTTTAAAGAGGTAAGCGGTGAGGCACCAGTGCCGCCATCAAATCCAGAAATGAGAACAACATCTGCCTTTGCCTTGGCCACTCCAGCTGCGACTGTGCCTACACCTACCTCTGATACTAATTTAACATTCACTCTAGCTTCTCGATTTGCAGATTTTAAATCAAAAATTAACTGAGACAAATCTTCAATTGAGTAAATATCATGATGTGGTGGTGGTGAAATTAAACCAACATATGGGGTTGAATTTCTAGTTTTGGCAATATCAGGATTTACTTTAGGGCCAGGTAATTGTCCTCCTTCACCTGGTTTAGCACCCTGCGCCATTTTTATTTGAATCTCTTGGGCATTGGTCAAGTAGTTTGAAGTAACTCCAAAACGACCAGAAGCTACCTGTTTAATTGCACTATTACGCCAATCACCCGATTGATTTTTATAAAACCGTTCTGCATCTTCTCCACCTTCACCAGAGTTGCTTTTACCTCCAATACGGTTCATGGCAATAGCTAAATTCTCATGGGCCTCTTTACTGATACTTCCATAAGACATTGCTCCAGTTTTAAATCTTTTTACTATGGCCGTCCATGGTTCTACTTCTTCCAAAGGAATAGGGTCATAGTTAGAAAATTCGAATAAGCCCCTAATAGTCATTAGATTCTTAGACTGCTCATTAACCAATGATGAGTATTCTTTGTAAGTCGTTTTTTCATTGTTACGAACTGCTTTCTGTAGTTTAGCAACGCTTAATGGATTGAACATGTGTTTTTCTCCATCACGTCTCCATCTATATTCTCCACCCATTTCAAGCTCTAAACTTCCATCAACTTTTTTACGTTTAAAGGCTTTACCATGTCTTTTAGCAATCTCTTTTTCAATCTCGTAAAGACCTATACCTTGAATTCTAGTTGGTGTATTAGGGAAATATTGGTCAACTACTTTGGTGTTAATACCAATACATTCAAATAATTGAGAACCACGATAAGAGTTTAAGGTAGATATCCCAATTTTATTCATCACTTTTAAAATACCTTTTCCTACGGCCTTATTGTAGTTTTTAATGGCATCATCAAAAGTGTATTCTGTGATAGTATTCTCTTGAATTTGTTCGCCTATTATTTCATTCACTAAGTATGGATTAATAGCGCTGGCACCGAATCCAAAAAGCAATGCAAAATGGTGAACTTCTCTAGGCTCAGCCGACTCAACAATAATGCTTAATCGTGATCTTTTTCCGAGCTTTCTCAAACCACTATTCACAAAAGAACACGACAACAAAGCTGGAATAGCAGCCATTTCTAAGCTTACCATACGATCAGAAAGAATAATGATATTAGTTCCTTCATCAACAGCTTTTGAAGCCTGATTCAAAATGGAATTTAAGGCTTCTTCAAGACCGTTATGACCTTTTGATATTTCGTACAATGTTGAAATAGAAGTTACCTTATAATCTGGGCTAACATCATAGTTTTTGATTTTATCTAAATCTTCCTTAGAAATTACCGGGTTTTGAATTTTAAGTTTACGACAATGTTCTTCACTAAACTCAAAAATATTGTGGTCACTACCGAGTGTTAAACTAATATCAGTTATCAATTCTTCACGAATACCGTCAAGGGGCGGGTTAGTGACTTGAGCGAATAACTGCTTAAAATAATTATATATGAGTTGCGGGCGTTCAGAAAGCACTGCTATTGGAGTATCTGCACCCATTGAGCCAATAGGTTCTTTGCCATTTGCTGCCATAGGCATGATAATGGTATTGATATCTTCTTGGGTATAACCAAAAGCAGCTCTTCTTGTCTCTAATGGAAACTCACCATAGAAAACTGGACAGTCATTGTATGGTATCTCCTTTAAATGAACTAGGTTGTTCTTTAACCATTTCTTATAAGGATGTTTGGCAGCAATAGCTTCTTTAACCTCTTCATCATTGATGATTCGACCCTCTTCCATGTTAACCAAAAACATTTTTCCAGGTTCTAATCTCCCGTGGTATTCAATATCTTCAGGCATGATGTCTACAACACCTGTTTCAGAAGACATGATCACATATCCTTTTTTAGTAACTGAGTATCGACTCGGACGTAAACCATTTCTGTCTAAAACGGCACCGATATAATTACCATCAGTAAAAGGAATAGATGCAGGTCCATCCCATGGTTCCATCAAACAAGAATTATATTCGTAAAATGCCCTTTTGGATTCAGACATTTCAGTATTCTTCTCCCATGCTTCAGGAACTAGCATCATCATTACTTCAGGTAACGAACGTCCTGTCATCAATAAAAGTTCAACTACCATATCCATGCTGGCGGAATCAGACTTACCCGGCAGAACTGTTGGAATGATGTTTTTGATTTCATCACCAAACCAATCACTTTTTAAAAGTTCTTCTCTTGAGTGCATTCGTGCAACATTACCTCTTAAAGTATTTATTTCACCATTATGGCACATATATCGGAATGGTTGAGCTAAATCCCAAGTTGGAAATGTATTAGTAGAAAAACGTTGGTGTACTAAAGCAAGCCTAGTGACCACTCTAGGGTCTAATAAATCTTCATAATACCTACTAATATCAGTTGGCACTAATAAGCCTTTAAAAATTATAATTTTTTGTGAAAGACTTGGAATATAAAAGAATTGACTTTGAGATAATTTAGAAATGTTGATTTCATGTTCCGTTACCTTTCTAGCAATAAAAAGTTTTAAGTTAAATTGAAAATCATCTATGGTATCGCCTTTTCCAATGAAAACTTGTTTTACAAAGGGTTCGGTTTCAGCAGCTATACGACCTGGAACCGATTTATTTACAGGTACCTTACGCCATCCTAATAAGGTTAGACCTTGCTTCTCGATATTTTCTTCAAACGTTTTTATGCAGAAATCGCGCTGATTTTCTTTTTGAGGAAGAAAAACATTACCAGTGGCATAATTTCCTGCTTGAGGTAATTCAAATTCACAAGTGTTCTCAAAAAAATCATGCGGAATGTCTATGAGAATACCAGCCCCATCACCAGTTTTACCATCAGAACTTACAGCGCCTCTGTGTTCTAGTTTATCCAAAATCTCAAGGGCCTTATGAATAATATCATTTGACTTTTTTCCTTGAAGACTACAAATGAAGCCTGCTCCACAATTATCATGTTCAAATTCAGGTAAATATAATCCTTGTTTTTCTGGCTTCATCATTATGGTATTTCTTCAAAAATATCATAATTGATAAATTAAATTCACGGTTTTAAAGTAAATTCTGCATAATCATCAAGTACTAGAATTGATTACTAAATATTATTCAAATTCAAAATTAAGAGCATGCTAAATTGCGAAAATGATAATTTGAAAGTAAAAATAAGAGCTAACGCTAAATCGAATCCGTGGCTGAACTGAAATGAGAATAATAGAGAAGTAGAGTACTCTAAATAACCCCGTTGGATTTGTTATAATATAGAATTATTAAAAAGAACCCCCTCTTTTTAGGGGGTGTTGATATTTAATCTTTTAAGATACTTCGAGAAATAACAATTTTTTGAATTTCTGAGGTGCCTTCATAAATCTGAGTAATCTTAGCATCGCGCATTAAACGTTCTACATGATAGTCTTTGACAAAGCCATTACCTCCATGAATTTGAACAGCTTCCACGGCAACTTCCATTGCGGTTTCCGCAGCATATAATTTAGCCATGGCTCCAGACAAATCATAATTTTTATTATTGTCTTTATCCCAAGCTGCTTTATATACCAAATGTCTCGCAGCTTGAATTTTGGTATGCATATCGGCTAGTTTAAAAGCAATAGCTTGATGATTTGCAATTTCAGTTCCAAAAGCCTTACGTTCCTTGGAATATTTTAAAGCTAGTTCATAAGCACCAGCTGCAATGCCAAGTGCCTGCGCGGCAATACCGATTCTTCCTCCGGCTAATGTTTTCATTGCGAATTTGAATCCAAAACCATCATCACCAATTCTATTTTCTTTTGGTACCTTGACATCATTGAAAAGTAATGAATGCGTATCGCTGCTTCTAATACCTAATTTGTTTTCCTTAGGCCCTATTTCAAAACCTTCCATTCCTTTTTCAACAATTATGGCATTGATGCCTTTATGACCTTTTTCGACATCTGTTTGTGCAATAACTAAGTATACTTCCGCCGAGTTTCCGTTGGTAATCCAATTTTTTGTGCCATTAATGATGTAATGGTCTCCTTTGTCAATTGCCGTTGTTTTTTGAGAAGTTGCATCACTACCAGCTTCAGGTTCTGAAAGACAGAAGGCTCCAATAATTTCACCAGAAGCAAGTCTTGTAAGGTATTTTTCTTTCTGATGGTCATTTCCAAAAGTTTCTAACCCCCAACAAACTAGAGAGTTATTTACAGAAGCAATTACAGATGATGAAGCGTCAATTTTAGAAAGCTCTTCCATAACTAAAACATATGATAGGGTATCTAATCCACTCCCTCCATATTTGGAATCCACCATCATTCCAAGAAAACCAAGTTCACCCATTTTTTTCACTTGTTCAGCTGGAAATTTTTGAGCATCATCGCGTTCAATAATTCCTGGTAACAATTCGTTTTGAGCAAAGTCTCTTGCCGCTTCTTGTATCATTAACTGCTCTTCTGAAAGGGTAAAGTCCATAATGCTGAGAATAAGATAAAAAATTTGCTCAAAGATACGTTTTGAGTATGAATTCTTTAAGGTTTTTGGATAAAATACAAGAATTATTTAATAAGTGAAAAATTAGGGCTCACATTGGGAGTTCTTTTTTCCAATTCCTATATTTAACTTATCTTGAAATTGATATATGAAATTTTGATTTTCAAGAAATAATTAACATATCTACAAAACCAACTAATTAATGGAAACTATAGTAATTATTGTCTTTCTGGCTGGATATCTGGCTATTACCTTAGAACACAATCTCAAAATAGATAAATTGATTCCTGCTTTGGCGATGATGGCCATTTTATGGGCTGTAATTGCGCTTACGCATATGGACGTGTTTGAAGTAAATGCAGAACTTAAAAAGTTAGTACCAACTCATATTGATGAAATCCTACTCCATCATTTAGGTAAAACGGCAGAGATTTTAGTTTTTCTTTTGGGAGCAATGACAATAGTTGAAATCATTGACTATTTTGACGGATTTGCCGCCATCAAAGGTTATATAAAGACAAGGAGTAAACGAAAGTTACTTTGGATTTTTTCAATTTTGGCCTTTATTCTTTCGGCTATCATAGACAATTTAACGGCAACAATTGTTTTGATTACCATCTTACAAAAAGTAATTAAAGACCGTGAAACGCGCTTGTGGTTTGCGGGCTTGATAATAATAAATGCTAATGCGGGTGGTGCGTGGTCACCAATTGGTGATGTGACCACTACCATGTTATGGATTGCAGGTAAAGTAGAGGCCGGTTCATTAGTAATGCGTGTATTGGTTCCCTCAATTGTATGTATGATTGTTCCCACAGTTATTGCTAGTCGTTTTAAGGTTTTTAGTGGTGAAGTTGAGATAGATGAAAATGCAGGTGGTTCAAAATCTAAGTACGGTTCTACCATGCTTTATTTAGGGTTAGGAGCAATTGTTTTTGTGCCATTTTTTAAAACAATTACCCATTTACCACCTTACGTAGGTATGATGTTATCTTTAGCAATTGTAGCCACATTTGCCGAAATTTATAGTAATGCAAAATTCAGTATTAGTTCGGCTATTAATGACGAACATCATGAAGCTGCTCATCATAGTCCAGTGCACTCGGCACTTACTAAAATTGAGTTGCCTAGTATCCTTTTCTTTTTAGGAATTCTACTCGCAGTTGCAGCCTTAGAGTCTTTAGGTATTTTATTTAATTATGCCGAAAGTTTAAACGAGGCCATTCCTCAAACAGATATCGTAGTAATGTTATTAGGTATTGGATCTGCGGTCATAGATAACGTGCCTCTGGTTGCGGCAAGTATTGGTATGTTCTCCGAGACAGGTGATAATCCTTTATGGCATTTCATAGCTTATTCCGCAGGAACTGGTGGTAGTATGTTAATTATAGGATCCGCTGCTGGTGTAGTTGCTATGGGGATGGAGAAAATAGATTTTTTCTGGTACTTAAAGAAAATTGCATGGTTGGCCTTCGTTGGTTTCGTTTCTGGAGCAGTAGTCTTTATTGCCATGCGTGATTTTATTTTTTAGATATAATTTTCTAAGGAAATCCCCGTTATAAAGACAATAAAAATTGGGGACCACTTATGATTTTATTTCAAGACCAAATAACTTCTGAAGATTTAGCTGAATCTATATCCGAAGAAAAGACTTTATCCGTAGTAGATTTAATCTTAAACGGAGGTGCTGCAAGTACTATAATTGTCGTTATACTTTTTGTGCTTTTGTTCGTTGCACTTTATATCTATTTTGAAAGAACATTTGCACTAAATTCCGCTTCAAAGATTGATAAAAACTTCATGAATCAAATACGCGACCATGTTATGGGTGGTAAGTTAGATGCTGCAAAATTGTTATGCGCTCAGACGGATTCACCGGTTGCTAGACTCACGGAAAAAGGAGTTTCAAGAATTGGTAAGCCATTAGATGATATCAATACTGCAATTGAAAACGCAGGTACTCTCGAAGTTTATAAATTAGAGAAGAATGTAAATATCCTAGCAACTGTTGCTGGTGCTGCACCGATGATAGGTTTCTTAGGTACTGTTATTGGTATGATTTTAGCTTTCCATCAAATGGCGAGCAGTGGAGGCCAAGCAGAAATGGGTTCATTAGCATCAGGTATTTATACCGCAATGACTACCACAGTAGCGGGCTTGATTGTAGGTATTATTGCTTATATAGGATATAATCATTTGGTCAATAGAACAGATAAGATTGTACATAAAATGGAGGCTAACGCTGTTGAGTTTTTAGATCTTTTAAATGAACCAATCTAGAAAAGATTTATGAAACTTAAAGGAAGAAACAAGGTAAGCCCTGACTTTAGTATGTCGTCAATGACAGATATAGTTTTTCTATTGTTAGTCTTTTTTATGCTGACCTCTAATGCGCCTAACGCATTGGATTTACTACTACCAAAAGCAAAAGGTAAATCAACGAACACACAAAATGTATCGGTAACTATTGACAAGAATTTGAAGTATTATGTCAATAACGAGCAGATTAACGGAGAATACATTGAAATTGAATTAAGAAAAGCACTTGAAGGTCAAGAAAAACCTACAATTATTCTTAGAGCAGAAGAAAGCGTGGCTATTAAAGAAGCTGTAAACGTAATGGATATTGCCAACAGAAATAATTATAAGGTTATTTTGGCAGTTAGACCCAAATAATGCTCATCAAGCGTTGAGTCGGCAATAGTAAATCAATTTTCTTTTTCGTTCACAGTTCTCTTACAAAGATTATTTAGACTTAAGCTAATGATTGATTCTGATTTTTAGAAAATCAGCAGAAATATAACAAATTAGCGATTCGAGATTTTAAAACTAAATTGACAAATGTCCTTTTTAGATACGAGACACAAGAAAAAATCCTTTACACTAACAACATTGTTGTTAAGTGTACTCCTTCTTTTGCTTTTTTATATTGGTCTTACTTATTTAGACCCACCTGAAGAGAGCGGTATTGCTGTGAATTTTGGAACAATGGAATTTGGTAGCGGTGAACAACAGCCACAAGAAAAAATTAAGTCAGAACCTTTAGATATTCCTGAGCCCCCAGCTGAAGCTGAGCAAATTCAAGAAGAAGTTGAAGAAGAAGTTGAAGAAGTTGTTGATGAAGTTGTAAAAGAGCAGCCAACAGAAAAGGTTTTAACCCAAGAGAGCGAAGAATCTATAAGAATAAGACAGCAGAAGGAGGCAAAGAGAAAAGCTGACGCCGAGGCTGCAAAAGTAAAAGCTGAAGCACAAAGAAAAGCACAAGAAAGAAGAGATGCAGAGGAACGCCTAAAAAAAGAGCAAGAAGCAAAAAAGAAGAAATTAGATGCTATGATGGGCGGTATTGGAAAATCTGATGGTACGGCTTCAGGTAGCGAAGGTAATGATGATAAAGCTGGAGATAAAGGACAACCTGATGGAAACCCTTACGCAACAACTTATTATGGGGCTCCTGGCAGTGGAACAGGAACTGGAGGTTATGGTTTAAGTGGGCGTTCTCTGGTTACTAAAGGAAAAGTACAACAAGAATGTAATGAAGACGGTAGGGTTGTGGTTAAAATAATTGTTGATAGAAATGGTAAAGTTATCAAAGCAACACCAGGCGTGAAAGGTACCACAAATAGCGCTCCTTGTTTGCTAGAACCTGCAAGAAAGACGGCTTTTATGCACAAATGGAATTTAGATTCAAACGCTCCTTCTCAACAAATAGGTTTTGTAGTGGTTAATTTTAAACTAGGACAGTAGTGACCTATAAAGAGACTGTAAATTGGATGTTTGCCCAACTTCCAATGTACCAGCAGAAAGGGGTTTCAGCATTGAAAAATAAGTTGGATAATATTGAAAACTTCTCTTTTCAATTAAACAAACCTGAGAAAAAATTTAAAAGTATTCATGTAGCAGGAACTAATGGTAAAGGTTCGAGCTGTCATATGTTAGCTTCTATTTTACAAGAAGCAGGCTATAAGGTTGGTCTTTATACGTCACCTCATTTAAAGGATTTTAGGGAACGGATAAAAATTAATGGACAAAAAATCAGCAAGAAATTTGTTGTAGACTTTATTCAAAACAACGATACCTATTTAAAATACCATCAACTCTCTTTTTTTGAAATGACTGTAGGCATGGCCTTCGATTTTTTTGCAAAAGAAAAAGTTGATATTGCAATTATTGAAGTTGGTTTAGGAGGGCGATTAGATTCTACAAATATTATTACTCCTGAAGTTTCTTTAATCACAAATATAGGTTTGGATCATGTTGATATTTTAGGTGATACTATTGAGAAAATCGCTTTAGAAAAAGCGGGGATTATTAAAAGAAAAGTACCCGTTGTAATAAGTGAAACTCAATCGGAATTGGAGTTGATTTTTAAGCTCATAGCCACTCAATTGAAATCTAGAATTACTTTTGCGGATAAGGAGGAAAAAGTGGTATACCAAACTGATTTACTTGGAAAATACCAGCAAAGAAACATTAGTGGTGTTCTAGCCACATTAAAGAATTTAAGAGGATTTGAAATTGAAGAGGTAGATATACAGAATGGATTAAGAAAGGTTGTACCGAATACAGGTTTGTTAGGTAGGTGGCAAAAAATTCAAGAAGAACCAATGGTCGTGTGTGATACGGCTCATAATAAAGAAGGACTACAATTAGTATTGAAACAAATTTCAAATGAGAAATTTAATACACTACATATTGTCCTTGGGGTTGTTAAGGATAAAGATTTAGGTCAAATATTGCCTCTTTTTCCGGTTGATGCTTGTTATTATTTTGTGAAGCCTAATGTTCCAAGGGGACTATGCGAGAAAAAATTAAAACATGTTGCTGAATCTTTTAAACTAAAAGGAAAATCTTTTGGCTCTGTCAAGAAAGGATACAAAAGCGCAAAAGAAGCGGCTGAAAATGGAGATTTTATATATATCGGAGGTAGTACTTTTGTTGTAGCAGAAGTAGTTTAATTTTTTCTTCGGATTTGTTTTAGGTAAAGAAAAAATGGTGCTATATTTGCACTCCTTAATTGAGAAATCAAATTAGGGCGCTTAGCTCAGTTGGTTCAGAGCACCTCGTTTACACCGAGGGGGTCGGGGGTTCGAATCCCTCAGCGCCCACAAAAAAATCCCGATGCTTTAGTATCGGGATTTTTCTTTTCTAGATAATTCCTTTAGTTTATTCTTTCTTAATTATTTCAACGAATTGCAAGTAATCAGAATTCTTAGCAATCACAAAATACTCTTTGCCTTTTATAGTAATCTTAGACATGTCTTTTACGTCACTTGGAGCGTAGAAGCCACTTTCTAACGCGGTTATTGGTTCAAAACCTCCATTGCCACCACCTTTTAAAAACAAACCATTACTAGCATCATTACGAGGTGTTTCAACTTCTGAGCTGTAGAGATTTCCGACAACCAAAGCATCTAAGTTACCGTCTTTATCAAAGTCTTCAATTTCAATCTGATTGATAGACGACAATTGCGCTAAATTTGGCAGTTTATGTAAAACAAACGTTCCGTTTTTATTCTCCATATAAACACTTGCAAATGATTTCACCTGATAATGCAACGATTCTTCAAGGACGTCTTTCGCGTAAACGTCGTTTAAGGTTGCATTTGAGAAAGACTCGTAGTCTTTAAACTTTTCTTTTATTCCCGGCATTTGTTGAGAGGTACATTCTCTTCCTCTAACCGGAAATTGTTCTCCTTCATTGTAATAACTCAATACAATGTCATTGGTACTATTGTTGTCAAAGTCATTAAAATAAATATCGAAGGTTTCTTTTTCATTGGCTTTGTATTTATAGTTTAATCCTAAATTACCTACCAAATAATCTTTATCCCCATCATTATCAAAATCACCCTCTTCTATACTAAACCACCATCCACGAGAGTCGTTTGTTTTAACTTGTTCAGAAACATTTTTAAAATACCCTCCATCATTTTTCAACACAGTTATTGGCATCCATTCCCCGGTTAGAATTAAATCGGTCCAACCATCATTATCAAAATCAGTCCAAAGGGCATCTGTTACCATCCCCATTTTTTCTAAAAACGGAGCAATTTTATTTGTGGCGTTTACGAATTTTATACCCTTACTAGAGCTTACATTTTCTAATATATAACTATTAGCAGGTGAGGGATAATTACCGGGTACGAGTCTTCCCGCAACAAATAAATCTAAATCTCCATCTTTGTCAAAATCATGACTATGCACTCTAGAGCCACTTGTAATCATTTCAGGTAAGGCTGATTTGGACTTTGAGAATGTTCCACTCCCATTATTAATATATAGTCTATCTTGAAGTTCTTTTGAGTTTGGCGCAAATTCATTACCGCCGCTAACAATATAAATATCATTGTCTCCATCATTTTCTGCATCAAAAATGTGGATACCCATATCCTCGGAAGCACTATCTAATCTAAAAGCGTCGGTGTCAGATTTTTTAAAACCATCTTGAGTTTGTAGATATATGCTTGTAATGTTTTGGGCTGAGCCTCCTATGATTAAATCTTCTTTTTTGTCACCATTTAAATCTCCTGCTGCGATATTAGGCCCAAACATGGAAGTTTGATGAGGTAATAAAATTTCTTCTTGAAAATCATTGTATAGATTCTCAATATGCCTGTGTTCTGCAATTGTCGCTTTATCGTTTACTGTTTTAAATAGCTTATTTACATTCTTTTGATTTAATTCTTGGGTTTTATTTGAATTCGAATAGTCAACTTGGATTAGTTGATTACTGGCTAAATCTTTTAAAATTTGGATTTGTCCATCAGGCCAAACAACTTGAACGGAATCAATTTGAGTAATTTCTCCAAGTCCAAAATGGATTTTTGGTGCGACTGATGACTGAAAACCTCTTGTCAGTGTCATCTCTTGGTATTGTGTTAAATCTTTCGCATAAAGAGTTGTTTTGGTGCCAATTCCAAATTTATTGGTTTTAGTTCCTTTAAAAGACAAGGTGAGGTGATTGTTACTCGTAGCACTTTTGTTTTCAAAAACAGTGGCAAAATCATCAATGTTATTAGTGATTATCTCAAGGTCGCCATCATTATCTAAATCTACATAAATACTGCCGTTAGAAAAGCCTTTATGCTCAATGCCCCATTCAGAATTCATTTTACTAAAAGTGAGGTCTTTATTATTTTTTAAGGCGTAGTTATCTATTTTTTCGGAGGGTATGGCCAATGTTTTTTGTAGTGTACTATCTTTTGGAAGTCCTTTCTTTTCAATTTCCAAAAAGAAGTCTCTGTTGTTAATTTCACGTCTTGTACCGTTTGATATAAATATGTCTTTCCATCCATCATTGTCTAAATCAGCAATTAACGGTCCCCAACTCCAATCTGTTGAAGAAACTCCAGCAATTCTTGAGATATTACTAAAATCAGGTATGGAGTCCAAAAGATTTCCATTATTCAATTGAAGACTATTCTGCATATATTGGTAATTGAACCCAGAATTGACTGTACTCCAAAACAAATCAGGATTCATACTAGCCATGTTAGCTTTAGCTCTTCGGTTAATTTGCGCAGTCATATCAACTTGAAGAATGTCGAGTAATTGATCATTGTTAAAATCTGCTATATCTACGCCCATCCCATAAAAAGAGGTGTTCTTCATAGATAATCGTGAAACTTCAGAAAAAGTCCCGTCTTGATTATTTGAAAAATAATAGTCTGGAGTGCTAAAATCATTGGATACATAGATATCAGGCCATCCATCTTGGTTTAGATCTCCGATGGTTGCACTAAGAGAAAGTCCAAAGGTCTTTATACCTGCTACTTCAGTTACATCTGTAAATGTATTGCCATCATTTCTAAAAAGACGATCAGTTTCAAGTTCTTTAGGAAACTTTTGTTTAAAGGCATAAAAATAGTTTGGGGCATTAAATGGAGTTGGTGGATAATTAGCCACATATAAATCTAAATCTCCATCTAAATCATAATCAAAAAAGGTAGATTGAACGCTATTGCTTGGGTCTGCGATATTATAGTTTTCTGCTTGTTCACTAAAGGTGTTATCTCCATTATTGATGAATAGTTGATTTTCCTTAGGCCCATATTTTCCACCAACTGATACATAAATATCTAAAAACCCATCATTGTTAACATCGTTCATAGTGGTACCTGTATACCATCTTGAATCACCTTGAACACCGGCGGTTTCTGAAATGTCTTCAAACTGTAGATTTCCTTTGTTTAAAAATAGTTTGTTGGGGACCATGTTTCCGGTGAAATATAGGTCAGTCAACCCGTCGTTATTTATGTCTCCTGCAGAAACACCTCCGCCCATATAAACATAGGCATAAGTAAAATAGTTTAAGGAGTCATTTTCTTTGAGATTGTTCGAAAAATCAATGCCAGTTTTTTTATGGTTTAATTTATTAAAAATAACATTTTCAGAACTAAGGATTTTGTCCTTTTCATCACTGCAATTGTTTAGCAACAATAGAATTAATGAGAAAACAAAGAATTGATGAAAGCGTAATTTCATAGCAGGTTTTTGTAGATATAAATTTAAAAAGATGTAAAGTGATAAGCAAAAAAAACAGGGCACTTATGAAATGCCCTGTCCGTTGCAGCTTAACTTAAACTAATAAAACTCAACTAAACTTAATTTTTAAAATCCTGGATTTTGTGTTAGTGCACCACCACTTAAATCAATTGCTGTTAATGGAATTGGTAATAAATCCAAATTCGCACTATAGCTATTTGCTTTTTGACCAAAATTTTCAATGGTTCTTGCTTCACTTTGAACGTAAGCATTTAAGATTTCAACAGTATTGCCCCATCTTCTGAGGTCAAAAACACGATGTCCTTCCATAGCTAACTCTAGTCTTCTTTCAAAGCGAACGGCTTTTCTTGCAGTGTCAGCATCACCGAAAGAAGCATATGGTTCAACTAAGTAATTAGCTGCATTAGCATCGCCAGCTTCGTTTTGAACGTAGGTCATATTTTTAGCTCTATTTCTAACCTCGTTGACGTAATTAAGTGCAGTACCTAGATCACCTGTTTCAACAGCAGCTTCAGCAGCCATAAGTAAAACATCAGCATATCTCATGATATGATAATTAATACCCGAATGTTGTTGCCCCCAAGCACCAGTTCCTTGATTTCCAGATTCACCAGCTTGGTATACATTCTTTTTAGGTAGATAAGGTCCAGAAATATCAGCAAAACTTGCTCTAATCCAGTCTTTACCAACCATTGCACCATAGTTATTATAATCTATTCCTCTACGACCAACAGTATAGTCTAATCTTGGGTCTAATAAACCAGCTTCAGGAGTAAAAGCATCTGCGCTTTCAACTCCATAGTCATTTGCAACATCATTTTGATTAAACGTATCTAATAGTGGTAACCCACCAGCATCAACTTGATATGCATTTACTAAATCTTGAGAAGGTTGGTAAAAACCACAACATGATCCAAAAGGACCAGGGTTTGGAAAGTTTAATGTTCCACCTCTGTTACCATTAAATGATTGACCTGAGTCAGTAGTATATTGAATTGCAAATACTGATTCTGAACTATTATCACCAGCAAGGCTAAAATTGTCAAGAAATTCTGCGTTCAGAGCATAAGGTCCATTATTGATTACATCTTGAAGTAAGCTTAATGCAGCACCCCAATCAGATTGAAACAAATGAGCTTTACCTAAAAAGGCTTTGGCAGTCCAAGAATTAGGTCTACCTATATCAGCTTGAGATGCAGGTAAGTTATCAACTGCATATTGAAAGTCAGCCTCAATTTGTTCCCAAATTGCTCCTGGGTTAGGTTGATTGAATTCTGTGGCTGCAAAATTTTCTTCAGAGATGTAAGGAACATTTCCGAATATTTTTTGAAGTTCAAAATTAAAATGACCTCTTAAAAAACGAGCTTGTGCAAGCTGAGAACTAAAATCACCATCTTCTAAAGAAGCGATTAAAGAAATAACAGCATTTGCTCTATTCACTCCTGCAAATAATCCGTTCCATTTTCCAAAGAAATATGGATTAGCACTAGTCCAATCATAAGTTTCAATTAAAAATAAATCAGCTTGGTCACCATCTGTACTACCTTTATGAGCATCATCAGCAATAACATCAAACCACCAGTTGTCTCCACTTACAGTCCAGTCAGCTGCACCTTGATTATTTCGAATTCCATCCAGCGCTGAATAGGCTCCGACCAATAATAGGTCTACACCTTGTTCATTAGCTAATGCAGCATCACTCAGTGCACCAACCGCAGGTTTGTCTGTAAAATCGTCACTACAGCCAATTATTAAGGCTAATAGTGTAAAACAATAAATAAACTTCTTTTTCATTTTTTTAGAATTTTGTGTTAATACCAACTGTAAATATTTGGGCTAACGGGAAATTGCCAAAATCAACTCCTAAAGACAAGTTGTCATTTGAGATGACTTCAGGATCAAAACCTTCATAACCAGTAATAGTAAATAAGTTCGTACCCTGTACATATAACCTTAAATTGGTCATTCCTAAAGTACTTGCAATATTTTCTGGAAATGTATACCCTATTTGTAGATTCTTCATTCTTAAAAAGGATGCGTCCTCAACGAAATAAGAATTAGGTTGTGTCTCTGCATTTTGAATAGTTTGGCTTAAAGCAGGTAAAGTAGCGTTGGTATTAGAAGGTGTCCAAGAATCTAAGACTCTTGCACTTCTGTTACCATTAAAGAACGTTGGAAAATCAGTAAAGATTTTTTCATAGTTATATACGTCATTACCTTGAGATCCTGAAAAGAACATGCTTATATCAAAACCTTTGTAGTCTGCACTAAGATTAATACCATAAGTAAAGTCTGGATGTGGTGTACCAATAAACGTTCTGTCATTTTCGTCATCAATAACTCCGTCGCCATTTACATCTCTGTAAGTAAATCTACCATTGTCGTCAAAACCAGTTACTTCACGACCGTAGTACTCAGAAATTGCTCTACCTACTTGAGTTCTAGTAACAGCGCCACCTCTTAAGTCAGTTCTACCAACTTGGAAATCACTAATAAGGCTTTTTACCTCATTCTTATATTTAGAAATATTTGCTTGAATACCATAGTTTAAACCATAGTCTGTAGAATGGTTATAACCGATACCTAAATCAAAACCTGTATTTTGAATATCACCAAGATTTACAAGTGGAGCAGTAGCGTCAATAGCTGTTGTACTGATTAAACTATTGTTTCTTGTAATTAAGTCTTTTGTATCAATATCAAATACTTCAAATGAGATGAATGCTTCATTATCAAACAATCCAGCTTCAATACCAAAGTTTGTTGTTTGAGAAGTTTCCCATTTCAAATTAGGATTACCAACCGTAGCTAAAATTGCTCCAGTAGAAATTGTACTTCCATTCAACGAATAATTTGCTAATTGCTCATTCAGTGATGAGATGTTAATAGTTGGGTTATTTGCAGGTAAAGTTTGATTACCTAATTGTCCCCAAGATCCTTTTAACTTCAATCTGCTTACGAAACCGTCTTTTGGAAAGAAATCTTCATCACTAATTAACCAACCAGCACTAAATGATGGGAAGGTTTGACTTTGATTATCTCCAAGGAAACGAGATGACTTATCATTACGCACAGTTACTGTAGCAAAATATTTACCAGCAAAAGAGTAATTTGCTGTTCCGAAGATTGAGAATAAAGAATTCTCTCCGTCAAAGGCAAAATCAACGTTTGGTGTTCCGCTACCATTGTTTAGCAAATAGAAATCTGGTGTCTCAAACAGAAAACCGTTTCTACTGATTTGATTTCCTTTACTACCTTCTTCAACTGCTTCTAAACCAACTAAAACATTTAAGTTATGATCACCAAATATTTTGCTGTAGTTCAAAGTGTTATTCCAAGTCCAGTTAAAGTTTTGAATGCTTTGTTCGAATAATGTATTCGTGCTTAGTGGCTCAATATGTTCAGGATCTAAAGCTTGAAATCTTCTTTGGTTGAATGATTCAACATTTCCACTAAACGTAGTTTTAAATGTTAGACCTTCGTAAATTTCCGCAGCTAAATAGATATCCCCAAAAGCTCTTAAGATTTTATTGTAGTCATCACTCGCTCTAAGTAATTGAGCAACAGGGCTTCTTGTGTTGCTTAAGCCTGGTCCCCCAGTACCTGTGAAATCACCTTCATCATCGTAAACAGGTATAATTGGACTCATTCTCAAGGCATCGTTTACACGACTAGTATTGTTAGCTTGATTAGAAAACGATATGTTCATATGCTCTCCAATAGTCACTTTGTCTCCAATCTTAAACTCAGAATTTAATCTAGTGGTTCCTTGTTTAAAACCAGTAGCTAATTGAATACCTTCTCTGTTCAGATAGTTAGCAGATAAAAAGTATCTACCAGTTTCTCCACCGTTTGAAACTGAAACAGCTACATTTTGTGTAGCTCCGTCTTGGCTTATAGCGTCAATCCAATCAGTTCCTCCAGGAGCAACTGTAGCACCTCTTGGCGCTCTTGTAATAGGGTCATAAGAAACCACTCTACTATAATCAATCAATGAAGATGGTACAACCGCTGTTGCTCCACTACCGTATTGAGGATGAGTTACTGTAGCCCCATCATTTGATAGACTTTGAAAAATCATGTCACCATGTTGCTGAGCATTTAGTAAATCAGGAGTGTTATTAGCTCTTGAAAAACCAGTGTACATATCAAAAGAAACGATTGGCTTTTCTTGATTATAACCACCACCCTTTGTAGTAATAATTACAACCCCGTTGGATGCTCTTGCACCATAAATTGCTGCAGCACCATCTTTTAAAACGTTTATCTGATCAATATCCGCGGGGTTAATACTATTAAGGATATTGGCATTATCCGTTTGAACACCATCAATAATATATAATGGGTTTGTATTGTTGCTAGTACCGAAACCACGTATCACAATTTTCGGAGCCGCACCAGGTGATCCGGTGTTGGTTACTGTCACACCAGTAACTCTACCTTCTAAAGCTTCAGCAGCATTGACTAAAGGTTGTTTAGTTGCTTCTGAAACATCAACAGAGGCAACAGATCCCGTTAAATCCCCTCTTGTTTGTGAAGAATAACCTAAGACAACAACTTCAGAAAGTTGATTAGCATCTTCTGCCATGCTAACATCTATAGTGCTTTGTCCGTTGATTGCAATTTCTTGTGTAGCAAAACCCACATAGCTAAAAACTAAAGTAGCATTAGCATCAGCATCAATAGTGTAGTTACCATCAAAATCAGTTTGTGTTCCATTAGATGTTCCTTGTACAATGACGTTGGCGCCAGGCAGCGGCGCTCCATCTGAATCAGTAACTGTACCGGTCACTGTTGATTGAAAAGCAATTAACTCTTCTAAATTAAAATTGTTTGCCTGAACTGCTTGAGTTCCAAAAGCCATAAATAAAGCTAAAGCTAACCCTTGGGCTGCTTTAAACAATGTCATGGTCTTGGTTCTCCTTGCAAATAGGCCAAGTTCATTTGATTGTTTCATAATCATGAGTTATTAATTAAGTTATGTTAAATAGTTCAGCTCGCTTATCCTGAAATAGGAGTCCACATTGCATAATTGATAAAATTATATAAACTAGTAGCACAAAACTTGTACTATATTATCATTCTCTTATACTATTATTAAATAAAGTAAATTTAGTGTTAAATTAAATTTAAACATCTGAAAATGAGAATATTAAAAATTTATTTAACTATTATCCAAACAAAATCAGTAGCTAATGTTGAATTTTGTGATATTTAATTTGTAGAATCTTTGAATTTTTAACAAACTTTAGGGCTTATTGGTATTATTTATTTTGAGACGTCAAAAATTTTGTTGTTTTTTATGACAAAATAGTATTAATATCAGATTTCAAACGTTTTCGTATGTTAAAAAAATATCAAAGAGAGATTACAGCGCTGTCTCCACAAGACAGTTTTTTGGTTATAGATCGCTTTAGAGACACCTTTGATTATCCTATTCATTTTCATCCTGAACTAGAATTAAATTTCATTCTTGATGGAAAGGGTATGCAACGAACAGTTGGTTTTAATATTGAAGAGGTTGATAACTATGAATTGGTTTTAGTAGGGCCAAATGTATACCATGGGTGGAAAATGGATAAATGTAAGAATAGCGTCCATGAGGTAACGATTCAATTTCATAACGATTTATTTGAAGAAAATTTAACTAGACGTAGTATCATGAAACCTTTTCGTGAAATGATGGAAAAGTCGGTTCATGGTATTTTATTTGATAAAAGTGAGGCAAAAAAAATTGCTCCTCGTATTATGAAGGTTTCAGAACTAGAAGGGATAGAATATTTTTTAGAAATGTTTTCCATTCTTTATGACCTTTCAACAACATCACATCAACGTTTGTTATCGGTTTCACAAACATCAAGAAGTGATTTTGACAATAGCAATAGAGTTAAACTCTTCTACAATTTTATTCAAGAGAATTATGCCAGTAAAATAACACTTGATCAAGTGTCAAGTATGTTGAACATGAGTAAAGTGTCTTTCAATAGGTTTGTAAAGAAAAGTACAGAAAGAACATTTGTAGAATATTTGAATGAAGTAAGGGTTGAAAACGCTTCTCGCATGTTGGCTGAAGAAGAAGATGGAATATCTGAAATTGCCTATAAATGTGGATTTTACAACATTGCCAATTTTAATAGAATATTTAAAAAAACAAAAGGATGTACTCCGAGTCAGTATCGTAAAGAATTTTACAGATTGACTAGGATTCAGTAAATCAATTTTATAAAAATTAGAACATGCAGATAATTGAAGATTCAGAGGAATTTGATGTCATTATTGTAGGCTCCGGAGCCGGAGGTGGAATGGCAACTAAACAATTAGCCGATGCTGGCCTTAATGTGGCAGTAGTGGAGGCTGGCCCTTATTTTGACCCAGCAGATCCTAAAACAATGACTCAAATGAAATGGCCTTACGAGTCACCAAGAAGAGGTGCCGGAACCGACCGGGCTTTTGGAGAATGGGACATGTCATACGGTGATTGGGAAGTGGACGGTGAACCTTATACAGTTGAAGAGGGTACTGAGTTTAAGTGGTGGCGTTCACGCATGTTAGGCGGAAGAACCAATCATTGGGGCCGAATTTCACTTCGTTTTGGTCCGAAAGATTTTAAAGGAAAAACAAGAGATGGATTGGGTGAAGATTGGCCTATAGGCTATGACGATGTTAAACCTTACTACGATAAAGTTGATAAATTAATTGGAGTTTTTGGAACAAATGAGGGCATGGAGAATGACCCAGACGGATTTTTTCTTCCTCCGCCAAAACCAAGACTTCATGAGCTTTTTTACATCAATGGAGCAAAAAAATCAGGCATTCCGGTTATCCCTTCAAGAATGTCTATGTTAACTAAAAGAATCAATAATGATCGTGGAGTCTGTTTTTATTGTGGCCAATGCTCTCGGTCTTGTTCTGTTTATGCAGATTTTTCATCTGGTAGTTGTTTAATTTTTCCCGCTCAAAAGAACGGTGGTAAAGTGAAAATTTACGTAAATGCCATGGTTAGAGAAGTAACAACAAATGAAGAAGGAAAAGCAACTGGTGTTTCATATATTAATAAGGAGGATAGAAAAGAATATAAATTAAAGTCAAAAGTTGTGGTGTTGGCAGCTTCTGCCTGTAGTTCTGCTAGAATATTGTTAAACTCAAAAAGCAAGCAGCATCCTAATGGATTGGGCAATAGTAGCGATTTGGTTGGTAAATATTTACATGATTCTACTGGTGCAAGTGCTGCAGGTTTTATACCAGGTTTAATGAATCGAAAAACATCTTATAACGAAGACGGTGTAGGCGGTATGCATGTATATTCGCCTTGGTGGGGTGATAATTCAAAACTTGATTTCCCTCGTGGTTACCACATTGAAGTCTGGGGTGGAATGGGGCAACCTAATTATGGTTTCGGTTTTAATGTTAATGATTTTAATAAATTCTTTGGTTTGAAAGTTGGAGGTTATGGTGCTAGTTTAAGAGAAGATGTTAAAAAGTATTATGGATCAGTTGTTGGATTTGGTGGTAGAGGTGAAGGTATAGCTCGAAAAGATAATTATTGTGAAATAGACCCTACTACACTTGATGAATATGGTATTCCAGTTCTTAAGTTTAATTATAAATGGTCTGATCTTGAAAAGAAACAAGCTAAGCATATGCAAGATACTTTTGAAGAGTTAATTTATAATATGGGAGGTCATCCTCTAGGTGATAAACCTGGAAAAGAAAGTAATTATGGCTTGCTTGCTCCTGGTCAAATTATCCATGAAGTAGGAACTACGAGGATGGGTGATGATCCAAAAACTTCGGTTACAAATAAGTTTAATCAATTACATGATGTGGACAATGTATTTATTGTAGATGCAGGACCATTTGTATCACAAGCAGATAAAAACTGTACTTGGACTATTTTGGCCTTGTCATGGCGCGCTTCAGATTATATCATTGAACAATTAAAACAACAAAATATTTAATCATGGATAGAAGAAAAAGTATACAAACCATTATCCTTGGTGCTGGTGCTTCCGCACTAGCTTTTCATGGTTGTAAAGCAGATGGTTCTACTTCGGAAGAAGCCTTGGCAAATGTTGATGAAAAATACTTCGGGCGAACACCAAAGGAGTTAGAACGAATTGAAAAATTGAATGCTGAAGAACTTTTTAATGCCCACGAACTAGAAACAGTTGGTGTTTTAAGCACTGTGATTTTGCCACCTCAAGAGCCAAACGGAGGGCCATTAGAAGCAGATGTTCCAGAATTTGTGGAATTTATGGGAAAAGATATTCCAGAATTAAAACCTACTCTTTTAGGAGGTTTGATGTGGTTAGATCATAAATCAAATACGGAGTTTGGTATTGAATTTAAGTTAGCGACCTTAGAACAACAACAGCAGATATGTGATCAAATTTGTTGGCATGACCCTGAAGTGCCATTAGATGAGCAATCGCTTGAAATCCAGTTTTTTGCTTTAATGAGAAACTTAACAGTTTGTGGTTATTATACTTCTAAAGTCGGTATTGCAGATTTAGGATATAAAGGTAATATGCCAAATGTTTGGGATGGCGTACCTCAAGATGTTCTAGACCAACACGGTGTTGCATATGATCCTGAATGGTTAGCAAAATGTGTAGATCAATCCAAGCGTGGTGTAATTGCCGAGTGGGATGATAAAGGTAATCTTTTAACTTAAAGTTATTTTATGAAGAGTGCTCAGCAGTTAAGTACCTCTTATTGACTTTAGAATAGTAACGCATTTAAATTATTTCAATGACCATTTTAGCAGTTGTTTTTTGTGTTTTAGTCCTTATTTTATTGATTACCTGGGGCAAGGTTAATCCATTTTTAGCTTTTTTAATTGTCTCTATTTTGGCTGGTATTCTGCTCGGAATTCCTCTTGGTGATATTTCCCAATCCTTAAAAACAGGAATTGGTGGTATGCTGGGCTCTCTCGCTATAATAATTTGTTTAGGGGCCATGTTCGGTAAAATAATTTCTGATAGTGGTGCTGCTAAAAAGATTTCTGAAGTGTTAATGAAATCTTTTGGTGAAAAATATATTCAATGGGCGCTGCTTATTACTGGTTTCATAGTGGGTATTCCACTTTTCTATAATGTTGGTTTTGTATTATTAGTCCCCTTAATATTTTCAGTAGTTTATCAATATAAACTCCCTGCAGTTTATATTGGTATTCCAATGTTAGCGGCATTATCGGTTACCCATGGTTTTTTGCCACCACACCCATCACCAACTGCTTTAGTTGACCTTTTCGGTGCAAACCTCAGCACTACTTTAATATATGGATTTATCGTTGCAATACCTTGTATGGTGATTGCTGGACCATTTTTCGCGAAAACTCTAAAAGGTATAGAGTCTTACCCACTTGAAACATTTATTCCAAAGGAAATTGCCACTGAAGATTTACCCAGCGGAATTAATTGTTTTGTAACAGCTTTACTCCCGGTTTTCTTATTGGCGGGGTCTTCGGTATTACCTTATCTATCTACCGGTAATGCAACCTTAGATGGTCTTTTTGCCTTCCTAGCAGATCCAATAGCTGTAATGCTTATTTCATTGCTTATTGCAACTTATACCTTAGGTATTCATCAAAAAGTGAAAATGAAAAGCATTATGGATGGCTATACAGATTCCGTGAAAGATGTGGCCATGATTTTATTAATAGTAGCTGGAGCAGGTGCTTTAAAACAGATTTTTATTGACAGCGGTGTAAGCAGTGATATTGCTGATTTATTAGGTGGATGGGACGTCAATCCACTGATTTTAGGTTTTATTATGGCTACAATTATTAGAGTAAGTTTGGGTTCTGCTACAGTTGCTGGGCTTACTACCGCTGGTATTATTGCTCCCTTAATTGCTACAACAGGTGCTAATCCAAATCTTATGGTACTAGCAATTGGCGCAGGTAGTTTAATGTTTTCTCACGTTAACGACGCTGGTTTTTGGATGTATAAAGAGTATTTTAATCTAAGTTTAAAAGATACTTTTAAGTCTTGGACTATAATGGAGACTATCGTTGGTTTGGTCGGAATCGCCATGGTATTATTGTTAGATGCTTTTGTTTAAATATTCTTAATGAGTACAACCAATGAATTTTTTAGGATGGAACAAACCATGAGATGGTATGGTCCAAAGGATTCAGTAAGTTTAAATGATATTAGACAAGCAGGTTGTTCAGGTGTAGTAAGTGCTTTACATCACATACCCAATGGTGAGGTATGGCCCATAAAGGATATTTTACGTCGAAAAAAGAGAATTGAAGATGCCGGGCTTGTTTGGTCAGTTGTAGAGAGTATTCCAGTACATGAAAACATAAAAACCCAATCAGATAATTTTATTGAGTTGATTCAAAACTATAGACAATCGTTAAAAAATTTAGCGATTTGCGAAATTTTCAATGTCACTTATAATTTTATGCCAGTTTTAGACTGGACTAGAACTGATTTAAAATTCAAACTCAAAACAGGTGCTTTAGCATTACGGTTTGATTTGAAAGCGCTTATTGCTTTTGATGTATTTATTTTGAATAGACCTAACGCTAAAAACGATTACTCAAAAGAATTAATTGCTGCAGCTGATTATTACTTTAAAAGTATGTCATTACATGAAAAATATGAATTGCAGCAAAACATCATAGCTGGTTTACCGGGTAGCGAAGAAAGTTTTACTTTAAATCAGTTTCAAGAGCATTTGGATTTATATAAACATATTGATGCTGAACGATTAAGAAGTCACTTGGTATTCTTTTTAAAAGAATTATGCCCGCTAGCTGATAGTTTAGGCTTGAAATTAGCCATACATCCTGATGATCCACCATTCGATATTTTAGGTTTACCACGTGTTGTTAGTTCGCATAAAGATTTAACTTTTTTGTTTGATGAGGTTGCTAACCCGTCAAATGGATTATGCTTTTGCACGGGTTCTTTAGGAGTAAAAAAGGATAATGATTTGATAGCTATTTTAAATAATTTTAAAGATAGAATCAATTTTTTACATCTTAGAAATGTTACTCTGGAAGAAGATGGTAGTTTTTATGAGGCAAATCATTTACAGGGAAGTACTGATATGACAGCTATTGTAAGAACAATAATAGAATTATCTAAAGAACGCCAAGTTAACATTCCTATGCGACCTGATCATGGTCATCAAATTTTGGATGACCTTCTTAAAAACACCAATCCTGGATATTCAGCAATTGGACGTTTAAAAGGATTGGCCGAATTACGAGGGCTAGAAAAAGGTATCATTGCCATGTTGGATTGATCAATATTCTGGAAAAACTCTAATTTATTCTTTTAAAATTCAAAAGACGAAAATCAATAGAATGGTTTCCTGGTATGTTTATCGTCTTTAAAATTAAAGTTCCGGACCCCTTGTCTAATTTTATATTTCCCATTTTGACTTTAGTGAAATCTTTAACATAAGATTCTATTCGCGGTAATCTATCCTTTTCTTTACCAATCAATGGTGGGTCATGGGCTTCGATGATTTTCCGAGTAATCTTTGAAGTCTTAAAAGTGAGCTCTAATTCGGTTCCAACGTCCTCGACTTTACAAGTATAATAAAGGAATACTTCAAAAGTCCCACTTTCTAAAATTTTCACATCCCAAGTTATAGAGTCGTTGATACTGGTCCAATTCGTATAAAAGGAATCATTTGGCCAACGATTACTTCTTTTGATTGTGCCATGAGCAATACCATCTCGTGCCGGTAACTGGGTGAATGGAAAATCTTTCGCTCCAATTGGGAAAAGTCTTTTTTCTTTGGGTTTAATACTTTTACTTATTTCTCCCGGTAACAAATTGGAGCTAGATTCTTCTCTAGCAAAAACTGCAACTTTTACTTCGTTTTCCCAATTGGTTTTTAGGTTAACTAAAGAATCTTTAATAAGCACTAGTTCACTTGAGATATCATTTTTCTGGGCATTGTCAACTTCCATATCGTAAAGCCTATTTTCTTGGTCTAAACGATAACGTTGTGTGCGAATACTTGTATTGCCATTCCAGTGGTTGTATACAACCCTGTCCTTTAAAGGGTATTCGCTATCTAATAAATTCTTGCTAAGATCAATTCCATCTAATTTAATGCTATCTGCCAGAGAAATGTTCGCCAAACTACTTAAGGTTGGTAATAAATCAATTGAGCTCATAATTTGTTGAGAAGAGCTATTTGCCTCAATTTTCTTAGGCCATTTAATAAAGAATGGAGATTTAACACCACCCTCGTCTGTTGACCCTTTTTTACCGCGCATATGGCCATTCCAACGCCATCCGTTAGGCCCGTTATCAGACATAAATATTATGATGGTATTCTCTTGAAGCCCTGATTCTTCTAAATAAGTATTCAATCGCCCCACATTCCAATCAATATTTTCTACCATAGCTAAGGCGGCTTTAGTAAATTGTTCATCTTCTTCTTCTGAGCCTTGGTACTTCTTTACCAGCTGTTTATTTTCAAATTTAGCCCAATATTGATCTGGAGATTGCATCGGGCTATGAGGTGTATTTAGAGGTAGATATAAAAAGAATGGCTCATCTTTATTCTCTGAAATGAAATCTATTCCGTGGTTAACTAAATCATCCACCAAAAAACCTTCGCCTTTGGTTATTTTGCCATTATGCTCCAACATAGGACTAAAATAGTTTCCCCAATGTCCAGAACAAAAACCATAAAAATCATCAAATCCTCTTGAATTTGGATGATAGGGTGGTTGCATACCATTATGCCATTTACCGTAGGCAGCAGTTTGATACCCCGAGTTTTTAAAAATTTCAGCAATTGTTGGTACACCTAAATCCATTCGTTCTCCACCAGCAGATGTTGCATAAACTCCAAGCCTAGGAAAATATTGACCTGTAAGGAGCTCTGCTCTTGTTGGTGAGCATACGGGTTGTACAAAAAAGTTTTTCATAACTGCTCCCTCATATGCAATAGCATCAATATTTGAGGTGCTCAAATTTGTGTTCCCATTAAAACTCAAATCACCCCAGCCTTGGTCGTCAGTCAGAATGATAATAACGTTAGGTTTTACGAATACTTTTTCAGTTTGAGTATTACAAGAGTATAAAACCACCAATAAACCAAAGAAAAAAAGATGTTTATTAGTTTTCATGTATGACTCTGATTTAAAAGTTGGTTTAAAATTACTTGAAGTCTTTTCTAATTTTAAATACTATTTTGTCATTTTCTTGACTAAATTAATTCAGGAGTGAATTTTAAATTAAATTTGCACTTTTATTGATAAAATATGATAGCTACAATTTGTAGAAAGGCACATTTTAATGCTGCACATCGATTACATAACCCTAAATGGAGTGATGAAAAAAACATGGAGGTTTTTGGCAAATGCAACAGCCCTCATTATCATGGCCATAACTTTGATTTAGAGGTTAGAATACGCGGTGAGGTAAATCCAGAAACTGGTTTTGTGATGGATTTAGCTGTTTTGGGTAAATTGATTAAGGAAGAAGTTGAAGATCGTTTTGATCATAAAAACCTTAATGAAGACTGTCCTGAATTTGAAGACATTTTGCCATCAACTGAATATTTTGTCAAAATAATTTATGATATTTTAAAGCCTGAATTGGATGTAAGCCAGTTACTTCAAATTACATTGCATGAAACACAAAAGAATTCAGCAGAATATGGTGATTGGTAACATTTTTACGATATTGCGAAACTTATTGGAGTATTAGCTCAGTTGGTTTAGAGCGCTGCCTTGACAGGGCAGAGGTCACTGGTTCGAATCCAGTATACTCCACTTTAATCCTTCAGGACAAGAATGAATATTTTATTTTTCGGAGGTCCTTTTTAATCACATACTGTTTTTGCACTAAAATTATCCGCTTGCTCTATTGCATCATTATTGGATATATCATCTTTATGCATTAATATTCTATCAATGGCGTGAAAATCTGAACGTGCTGATACTTCCATTAAATAAGTCCCTTCATTCTCGAAAGTAATATAGATATCATGGGCATCGTTATCGGAAGTCCTTGCCTGCCACTTAAATTCATTATTATCTCCGCTACGATATATCTTGAACCACCCATCTTTTGATGAACCATTTGGATTTGGTTGTTTTCCAGAATCATTTGGGTATACGATACTTCCATCATTTTTCTTCCCATAGAAATCATCTGCATCAGGAAATCTTAGCCAAGTATCATTGTGTTCTGTGCCATTATCCCCTTTTCTGTAAGAAGAACTCCAAGTAAATCTATATGTTCCGGCATTGCTAATTCTTATCGGAAATGTAATCATACCAGTGCCTGGATTCCCTAAACTAGGATTACCCTCCCATTGCATATAACCAGTACCAGAAACACCAGAAACATCATTTTTTAAGACCCATCCATCAGGAAATTCATTATCCTCAAATTCGATTGAGACAAGGCCGTTTGCCTCTTCAAACAGAAATCCGATATTTTCAGGACAGTTGCTTCCGTCCTCCGAAGATTCTTCATCACTTCCAGTTTCTACTTCCTCAGCGGAATCATCAGAAGACTCTTCAGAATTTTCTTGGCTTATTTGATTAACGGTTTCTTCATCTATGCTACAAGATTGAAAAGCAATTGAAAATATTAGAATTATACGAATTAGAGTTCTCATATAAGTAGGTTTCTTAGAGAACGCATGGATTTAAAACCATATTGCTAAAAACCTTGTTTTTTCGATAAACGTCGTGAATTACAACTATTGAATGAATTTTGTAATTGAAACCAAAATTTCAAAGATTTGAATTTCGGTAGCAATCCTCAACTTCTGTTAAAACCCTATAGCACATGTTTTTGATTTTCCGAACCATTTTATTCTGTTCTTAGATGCTAAATTGTAAATAGCGTCTCTAATTATTCGAGGAATAAAGGCAAGTAAGGCAGCAACCAATCTACATTCCGGTATTTGAGCAACTATCTTCAAAAAACCATCAGAATGTGTATGTGCTCCAGCCTCGTTAATTAAAATGATCGTAGTTAGTTCCTTTTTTGGAAATCCAAATGTGTGCAAAAGATTTTGACCGTAAGACGACTGAAATGCAACAAAACTGAAACTATCTGTTGGTGCAAATTTTAACAACCATCCTACAACACCATTACATAGACTACATTCCCCATCAAAAATTATAATATTCTCTTTCATGACATTTAAATATGCCCATTAGGTCGGAAAAGGCTAAAATTAATTTCAAGAAAAAATAAGTTTTAGAAAAGTTTAAGATTTAAAGATTTTCTATTATACGTTCCAAAGCCATACCACGAGATCCCTTTATCAGTATAGAGGAAGGCTTTAAGATTATCGTTTTTAAATAATTTTTAAGATCTTCAAAAGACTTAAATTTTTGAAATGAAGTAGCAACGTTAAAAAAATTTTCTCCAATAAGAAAAGTATTTTCAAACCCCATTTTGAGTGCTAAACTCGCAATAGCTTGGTGTTCTTCAGAAGCCGTTTTACCAAGTTCAAACATATCACCTAAAAAAAGAATTTTGTTTTCTGAATGTAGTTCAGAAAAACTTTCCAAGGCGGCTTTCATACTACTAGGGTTAGCATTATAAGCATCAAGAACAATGCGGTGTTCATTTTTTTTGATGAGTTGAGATCTATTGTTTTTTGGCTCATAACCTTCAATCGCCGCTTTGATATCTGTTTTTGAGACATTGAAATATTTGCCAATTAAAATGGCTATAGCGCAATTTGTGAAATTATAGGAGCCAATTAATTGAGTTCTTACAATGATATTCTCGAACTCTAAACTAACTAATGGATTGGCATCTAAAAATTTTATTGGATAGTATTGCTTATTAGTTTCGCTGAAACCAATTTTTTTAATGTAATGTGAAAGTTTTTGCTCTTGAATATTGTCATCAGCATTAAGAAAAACATGTTTTTTATTACTGAGTAAATAATCGTATAATTCGCTTTTACCCTTAATTATACCCTTAAGACCTCCAAATCCTTCTAAATGAGCTTTTCCAAAATTGGTGATATAGCCAAAATCTGGTTGTGCAATAGAGCTCAAAAATTCAATCTCTTTCTGATGATTAGCACCCATTTCAACAATTGCAATTTCAGTATCTTCTTTTATCGTTAAAAGTGTAAGCGGAACACCAATATGATTATTTAAATTACCTTCAGTTGCAATAGTTTTATATTTCTTTGAGAGTACTGAATAAATTAATTCTTTAGTAGTGGTTTTACCATTGCTACCTGTGAGTGATATGATTTTTGCTCTATTTTGACTTCGGTGGTAAGAGGCTAAATTTTGGAGTGTTTTTAAAACATCAGCTACCAAAATGGTTTTGCCTTTTATATGGAATTGTTCTTCATCGATAATTGCATATGCAGCTTCTTTATTCAATGCATCTTTGGCAAATTTATTTCCATTAAAGTTTGGTCCTTTAAGAGCAAAGTAAATACAGTTTTTCTCTATTTTTCGAGTATCTGTGCAGGCATTGGGGTGCTGTAAAAAAATCTTGTGCAATTCGGCTAAATCCATAATCGAAGATAAAAAAAGCCCTTAACAGTTAAGCTAAGGGCTTTTAATTTTATTTAAATAAAACACTATTTCGTTTTCTTATGACGAACTGTTTTGTTCTTTGTTTTTGATTTAGAACCAACTCTAGACATTGCACATCTAAATCCGATATCATCAGTTGCCATATATTGCGGCAAATAACGACGTTGTGCAGGGTCTAACCAGAAAGCTCTATCTCTCCATGACCCTCCTTTGTATACTCGTACTTCATCATTAATTAATGAAGTTCTATAATTAGAAGTATCATATTGACGTAATAATTTTCCTGTTGAGTCACGATCTACTTTGTGCTTTGGAGAATCATACATTTTTCTGTTGTCCGACTCCTCATCACTAAATCTTTGGAAGAATCTTGAAGATCCGGCATCTCCATCACGATAACCTCTGTTATCACTAGAAGAAAAGTTAGTTCTTAAATAGGTTTCTTCTTCGTCAACAGCGACCATTTTAATTTCACCTGGTAAGTTCATTGCAACTACTTTACCATTAGGTAAGGTATCAAAAACGACTGAGTCTCTCAAAATTTGAACCTTGCCATCTTCACCAATTGCTTTCTTCATATAAATATTACCACGGTAGTAATTGAAATCACTGATTTCATCATCCACAATCGGTCTATAAACATCAGCAACCCATTCAGATACGTTACCGGCCATGTCATATAATCCAAAATCATTTGGTTTGTATGATTTTACTTCACCAGTAATATCAGCACCATCATCAGACCAACCTGCGATTCCGCCATAATCTCCTTTTCCTTGTTTGAAGTTGGCCAATTGATCACCACGACCTAAACGTTGTCCGTTTCTAGTGTAGTCGCCTTCCCAAGGGTATTTTTTTCTACCTCTATAGTTATTGTATTCTCTGCTACCAATTAAGGCCTGGGCAGCATATTCCCATTCCGTTTCAGTAGGTAAACGGTATTCTGGTGTTATAATTCCACTGCTTCGTTTAGCAAAATTATTAATAGAATCTTTCTTTTGATTTCCTTGAAGTGAATCAATTTGTCCGCCATATACAGATTCTGGGTTGTTTAAATAAGCTTCTGTACTAAAAGTCCCACCTATTTCACCATTAAGAACCTGGTATTTAGCATCTTTAGCTAAATAACCTTCTCTTTCTAAAGTGGCTTCGTTAACACGGTCAGTTCTCCATTCTGCGTATTGAGTGGCCTGAATCCAATTAACACCGACAACAGGGTATTCTGCATAAGCTGGGTGGCGTAAATAACTATTAGTCATAGTTTCGTTAAAACCTAATCTATTTCTCCATACCAAAGTATCTGGTAAAGCACCTTTATAAATATTCTCATACATAGGATTTTCTGGAGGGTATACAGCCTTCAAATAATCTAAATATTCTAAATACATCACATTAGTAACTTCAGTTTCATCCATGTAAAATGACTGAACATGCTGAGAGGTTGGAGAGTTATTCCAATCATGCATGATGTCATCTTGAACTTGTCCCTTAGTAAAGGTACCACCTTCAATAAAGACAGTTCCTGGAGGTGTTTCTTGTTCTTTGAAACTAGAATTGTACTGAAAACCGCCTTCCTTGGCATTAATTTTCCATCCTGTAGCTCTTGAGACGTTTTTAGAAGAAGATGATGAAGAGTTTTTACAACTCGACATTGTTCCACCTATCACAGCTAAAGAAAGTACAACTTTTAAAAAGTATTTTTTCATAATTAGGACTTGAGTTCAAAACCGATTAAACTTAATATATCGGCACTTTAGTTTTATTTGATTTGAATCACTTTCGGCAATAGAACGAAAAGATGGATACAATATTTTATAAAATGAAAATTTTTATGTCCAAATTTTATTTCCAGTTCTATCTTACCAAATAACGCACGAAAAAGAGATATAGTATGGTGAGTTCATTGCTTTAACAACCTTATGGAATAATTATGTGGTTCTTTTTATCGAAAATTCGGGATTAGGGTATAAGAATTCGATGAAAAGCTCGTTTAAGAGTAATACGTCTAAATTATTTTAGCATTTGTTAACTAATTAAGACCTTCGACCACTTTAAAATTTAAATGAAAAAAATGAAAAAGTTAATTCTTTTGATTGCTTTATGCTTTATCGTTAAAGTATCTGCACAACAAGAACGTACTATTACAACAGCCGTACCCTTTTTGAATATAGCCGCCGATGCCAGAGCTGCTGGTATGGGTGATATGGGTGTTGCTACCTCAGTAGATGCGTTTTCTCAACAATGGAATCCGGCAAAATATGCCTTTGCAACTCAGAAAATGGGTATAGGTGTTAGTTATACACCTTATTTAGAAAGTATCGTTACAGATATTTCGTTGTTAAATGCAAGTATCTACAATAAGTTAAATGACCAAAGTGCTTTCGCTTTTGGAATAAAATATTTTGGTCTTGGTGAAATTGAATTAAGACAAACAATTGATGAAACACCTACAATTGTAAAGCCTAATGAATTTTCTTTAGATGGTTCATATTCTTTAAAGCTAAGCCCTACCTTTTCAATGGCAGTTGGTGGTCGCTTTATAAGTTCGAACTTAAGGTTTCAAGACGGACAACAGGATTCTCAAGCAGCAAATTCTTTTGCAGTTGATGTAGCTGGTTTTTATCGTTCTAGAGAAATTGCTTATAACTCTTTTGATGGACGTTGGAGAGCAGGTTTTAATATTTCTAACCTTGGTGCAAAAATTCAATATGATGAAGGAGGCCAACAAAACTTTTTGCCAACCAATTTAAAGTTTGGTGGTGGGTTTGATTTTATCTTAGACCAAGATAATGTTTTAGGGCTTTACACTGAATTCAACAAGTTACTAGTGCCAACTCCTCGAGATTTTGACGGTGATGGCGATATTGATGCTGAGGATAATGATGAATACAATAATATTAGTTTCTTTAATGGTGTGTTTGAATCTTTTGGTGATGCGCCAGATGGTTTTAGTGAAGAACTTCAAGAAGTTACTTGGTCTTTAGGCGCAGAATATAAATATCAAGATGCTTTTATGTTTAGAGCAGGATATTTTAATGAAAACCCTAATAAAGGTGCAAGACAATTTTTCACTTTAGGAGCAGGTTTTAAATTCAAGTCGGCGCAAGTTGATTTATCGTATTTGTTTTCAACCTCTCAAGTAAGAAATCCTTTAGAGAATACGTTGCGTTTTTCTTTAACATTTAATTTTGGAGAAGAATTTTATAACGATTAATAAGAAATATTTAAATTCCTTTTAAAACCCTGACATTGCGTCGGGGTTTTCTTATTTTAGACCATTACTTAATTGTATTTAATTTGAAAAAGAAAATTGCTTTTGAACTAAGAGTTTTTGAAACGGAGAAGGAGCTTGCAAAAGAAGAAGCCAATCTATTGCAAATGGCGGTTACGGCACGAAATAAAGCTTATGCTCCATATTCAAGATTTCAAGTAGGAGCTGCAATTCTTTTAGGTAATGGTGAAATAGTGTTGGGTAATAATCAAGAGAACTCTTCATATCCATCAGGATTGTGCGCAGAACGTGTTGCAATTTTTTATGCTGGGGCAAATTACCCCAATCAAATTATTAAAAGTATAGCTATTAGTGCAACATCTTTAGACCATGAAGTAAAAGAACCTGCTGGTCCATGCGGTAATTGTCGTCAAGCTATTGCTGAGTATGAGTATAAACAAAAAAGCCCGATTAGCGTGATTATGAGAGGTGAAAGCGGGCAGATTTTTAAATGTAGTGCTATAGCAGACATTTTGCCTTTAGCATTTAATAATTCTTTTTTGAGTGATTCTTAATCCAAATTTTTCTCAAAAAGAGATATATCCCTATTTTTGTTTTTCCCAAAAACAGGGTAATTTTATTTAACATACCTATTGATGAAAAAAGTCACAAAAGAGGTTTACCTTAAGTGGTACGAAGAGATGTTGTTTTGGCGCAAATTTGAAGATAAACTAGCGGCAGTTTACATACAACAAAAAGTTAGAGGTTTTCTGCATTTATATAACGGTCAAGAAGCGGTTTTAGCAGGTTCATTGCACGCAATGGACTTAACTAAAGATAGAATGATTACTGCTTACAGAAACCATGTACAGCCAATCGGTATGGGTGTTGACCCAAAAAGGGTTATGGCAGAACTTTATGGAAAGGTTACGGGTACATCACAAGGTATGGGTGGTTCCATGCATATATTTTCAAAGGAACACCGATTCTATGGAGGTCATGGTATCGTTGGGGGACAAATTCCTTTAGGTGCTGGTATGGCCTTTGCTGATAAATATTTTAAACGTGATAATGTGACCTTGTGCTATATGGGAGATGGTGCTGTAAGACAAGGCTCTTTGCATGAATCTTTTAATCTTGCAATGCTTTGGCAATTACCTGTTGTATTTATCTGTGAGAATAACGGGTATGCTATGGGAACGTCTGTAGCAAGAACGTCATATTCAACTGATATTTATAAATTAGGATTGGGTTATGAAATGCCATGTGCTCAAGTAGATGGTATGGACCCTGTTACTGTTGCCAAGGAAGTTGATAAAGCTGTTGAGCGAGCACGAACAGGTGGTGGTCCAACATTTTTAGAAATGAAGACTTATCGTTATCGTGGTCATTCAATGTCAGATGCTCAGCATTATAGAACTAAGGCTGAAGTTGAAGAATACAAAAAAATTGACCCAATCACGCAGGTAAAAGACGTGATTCTAGAAAAGAAGTATGCTTCTGAAGATGATTTAAAAGCTATTGATAAAAAAGTCAAAAGCTTAGTATTGGAATGTGAAAAATTTGCTGAAGAATCAGAATTTCCGCCAGTACAACAATTATATGATATGGTTTACGAACAAGAAGACTATCCATTTTTAAAACATAAACTCTAAGGTAGATGGCAGAAGTAATCAATATGCCTCGTTTGAGCGATACCATGGAAGAAGGTACCGTTGCAAAATGGCTAAAGCAAGTAGGAGAAAAAGTTGAAGAAGGTGATATTTTAGCCGAGATTGAGACGGATAAAGCGACCATGGAATTTGAGTCTTTTAATGAAGGTACGCTCTTACATATCGGAATCGCAGAGGGTGAAGGTGCTCCGGTTGATACCTTATTAGCAATTATTGGTGAAGAAGGTGAAGACATTTCTGATTTAATCGGAGGAAGTGCAGCCCCAGTTGCTGAAGAAGCGGCGGTTGTTACGGAAACTCCTGCTGTTGAAGCAGAAGCAAGTAATCTTACTGAAATCCCTGAAGGAGTTGAGGTAATCTCAATGCCTCGATTGAGTGATACTATGGAAGAAGGTACTGTTGCTGCTTGGCTTAAAAAAGTTGGTGACGTTGTTGAAGAGGGAGATATTCTTGCTGAAATCGAGACAGATAAGGCAACAATGGAATTTGAATCATTTTATTCTGGCACTCTGTTACATATTGGTATTCAAGAAGGTGAAGGTGCTCCAGTTGATTCTCTTCTAGCGATAATAGGTCCAGAAGGTACTGATGTAAACGCTGTTTTAAGTGCTAGTTCAGGTGGGGCTGTAGCGGTTCCAGCGGAAAACAAAGAAGCAGCCGTTGAAGCTCCAAAATCAGATGTGACTTCTCAAGCAAGTAACACTGTTGTTAGTGATGGTAGTAGAATTTTTGCTTCACCTTTAGCAAAAAGAATTGCTTCAGATAAAGGAATTAATCTTGCTGATATTAAAGGAAGTGGAGATAATGGGAGAATTGTTAAACGAGATGTTGAAAGTTTTCAGCCAAATATCGCTAGTTCTACGTCTGTTCCTGAGTCCAAAACTGAAACAGCTTCGGCTCCAGTAACTGCCATGGCTCCTATTAATTTGCCAGTAGGTGAAGAAGGTTCTGAAGAAGTTAAAAATTCTCAAATGCGTAAGGTAATTGCCAAACGCCTTAGCGAATCAAAATTTGCTGCTCCGCATTATTACTTAACCATTGAGGTTGATATGGATAATGCGAAGGCTTCTCGTGCTCAGATTAATGGATTACCAGATATTAAAGTATCATTTAATGACATGGTTTTAAAGGCTTGTGCGATGGCTTTGAAAAAGCATCCTCAAGTCAATACGACTTGGAATAATGATACTACTCGATACAATCACCATGTTCATATTGGTGTAGCGGTTGCAGTTGATGATGGTTTGGTTGTTCCTGTTTTAAAGTTCACAGACCAAATGAATTTAACTACTATTGGCGGTGCCGTAAGAGATATGGCGGGTCGTGCAAGAAATAAAAAGTTGACTCCTGCTGAAATGGAAGGAAGCACCTTTACTGTTTCTAACTTAGGTATGTTCGGAATTTTGGAGTTTACTTCCATTATAAATCAACCTAATTCAGCTATTTTATCGGTAGGTGCTATAGTTGAAAAGCCTGTCGTTAAAAACGGAGAAATTGTTGTTGGTAATACTATGAAAGTTACACTAGCATGTGATCATAGGACAGTTGATGGTGCCACGGGAGCTCAATTTTTACAAACTTTAAGGGCTTATTTAGAAAACCCAGTTACAATGTTGGCTTAAGTTGATAAGCTAAGTTAATTTACATAGAAAAGCATCCTAATTTTAATGGGATGCTTTTTTTATCTTTAAAAATAAATCAAGAACTATGAAAGGTTTACTTGCAATCGGTATACTAGCTTTAGCCTATACCTGTGGAACTACTCAAATGAAAGAAACTTCGACTGATGCCGCTACGGATATTGTTGGCCCAGAAGGAGTTAAGGCTAAAATCACAAAGGTGGCTTCCTTTGATGATAATAGTTTTACGGATAGTCAAAAAATTGGTGAGATCATGAATTTTTTAGCTTCTGATGAGTTGCAAGGACGAGATTCCGGTAGTGAAGGAATTGCAAAGGCGGCCGTTTATATTGAAAAAGGTTTTGAGGAGAATGGTATAAAATCATACTATTCAACTTATCGTGATACACTATCAAATTTTGATAAAGTCTCTTATAATATTGTTGGTGTTGTAGAAGGTTCTGACCCTATCCTAAAGAACGAGTATATTTTGATTGGAGCACATTATGACCATATTGGAATGATTACACCAGAAAATGGTGATGCAATTGCTAATGGAGCTAATGATAACGCTTCAGGTACAACATCCGTTATGGAATTTGCACGCTATTTTGGAACAACAAATACTAATAAAAGAAGTTTGATTTTTGCTCTTTTTAGTGCAGAAGAAAAAGGATTGTTAGGGTCTAAACATTTGGCTAAAAGAATGAAGAGCGAGAATCTAAATCTATATGCAATGCTGAATTTTGAAATGACCGGAGTCCCATTGCAAGATAAAGATTATCAAGTGTATATTACTGGATATGAAATGTCAAATTTGGCTGCGGTAAGTAATGTTATAGCAAAAGAAAATTTAGTTGGATTTTTACCTACTGCTAAGGAATTTAATTTATTTCAACGCTCCGATAATTACCCTTTTCATAACGAATTTGAAGTGCCTTCACATACCTTTTGCACTTTTGATTTTACAAATTTTGACCATTACCATAAAGTAGGTGATGAGAATGAAATTTTAGATTTTGAACACATGGCCACCATGGTTAATAAAATGATTCCAGTATTAGAGGGAATTGCAAATACTGAAGGTCAAGAAGTTAAGTTGAAATAGATGCCAAAAAATATTATTATTACAGGAACTAGTCGAGGAATTGGTTTTGAGTTAGCAAAATTATTTGCGGACGAAGGTCATAAAGTACTTGCCCTTTCACGAAATCCAAGACCAATTCTAGATTTAAATCATGCTAATATTGCAACATTTGCTTTTGATTTGGGCGAAGCTGATGCTTATAAAAAAGTAACTGAGTTTATTCGTGATTGGGAGACTTTAGATATATTGATTAATAACGCAGGTTGCCTTTTGAATAAACCTTTTTTTGACACAACTTCGGTAGACTTTGAACAGGTTTATCGTGTAAATGTTTTTGGGGTAGCAGAGTTGACAAGAATACTCTTGCCTAAAATGCATAAAGAGTCTCATGTTGTTACAATTAGTTCCATGGGCGGTGTGCAGGGTAGTATGAAATTCCCTGGCCTTTCGGCTTACAGTTCTAGTAAAGCAGCGGTAATTACCTTAACAGAGCTTTGGGCAGAAGAATTTAAGGAAACCGGCCCGTCGTTTAATGTATTAGCCTTAGGTGCCGTGCAAACTGAAATGCTAGCAGAGGCTTTCCCAGGGTACGAAGCACCAATAGGTGCAAAAGAAATGGCTCAATACATACTTAACTTTTCACTTAATGGAAATAAGCTTTATAATGGTAAGTTGCTGCAAGTAAGTAATAGTACCCCCTAATCTATTTGTTTTATGGTTATATCCTTGTACAGAACCTCGTAAGGTGCGCCAGCATGTGTTTGCAGGCAAACACACCCTGTTGTCGGTATATTGCCTTCCTCTGTAAATTTAGCTGTGGAAAAACCATTGATTTTAATTTCAATATTGGGGCCATTCGCTTTAATCATTACTTCGTTCCAGTCTTTTGGTTGAATAATACTTTCAATCAGTTTTTTATCAGCTACCTTATAAAAAATTACTGGAAATATTTCTGGATTTGGATAGCGTGCTATATCAAGTCTATTTTCATCAACCAAACTACCTCAAAGCGGATAAATATCAGTGGTATCCTTGGGTATAAAATCCGAAAATATAGCTAAAGCACTTGCTTCAATATAGCCCACATCAGCTTGATATCCCATTACTTCATTTGAATTAGGTACGCGTTTTGCTCTAAAGCTAATACCTCCATTAATCATAAGATAGTCAGTATTAAATTTTGTCTTTAACTTCAATTCGAAGTTCTCAAAGTGTTTTTTAGTACATAGGTAGTAGCTTTTATCTATAGGTTGTTTTAGACTTCCACCAACTATTGCTTTTTCTTCAACTCTAAAAAAAGTTTCTGACCCTTCCCAACCGTTTAATGAGGAGCCATCAAAAAGATTAACTTCATTAGTTTCATTACAAGAAAAACATAACAAAGCAATTAGACCTGCCTTGAATAAGCTTAAAACATGTCTCATATCATTTTGGTTTTGAGGTTATTAAAGATAAATACAATTATTAAAATTGAACTTTATAACTCTATTAATTAATAAACTCCACTTTATAAATAGTATCGAGATTTGGATACTTTTTTATAAAAGCATTCAAATCTTTATACATCAAATTAAGAGTATCCATGGTAGTATCCGCATAACCATCATACAAAGCTTCCAAAACTTCCATACCGTTAGTCACTTTGCCAAATGTTGGAAAACCAGTCACTTCGTTATAATATAGCGTGTCTAACCGATGGTTGTCTCTTAAATTGATAAACAAATCAGTGCCTCTACTTTCTTTTCCTCCTCGAGAAAAACTCAAAGTGCCTTTGTTGTTCCCTTGTAAAACTGCTTCGTCAGGGATTTTGTGGCTATTCCATGCCTTGTAAATCACGCTGTCATTACTCCCAAATTGCGCTACAAACCCAGGGTTAACACGGTAAAATAAAATAGTGTCGAAGTAACGAGTTTTTACTAATTGGTAAAAGCGGTCAGCTGCTTTAGGTGATAATTTTCGTTCAACTTCAACCGTAAAAATGCCTTTTGAAGTTTTAAACACAGTCTTGAATGTTTCTGGTGCTTCCATTTTTGTCCAGCTCGTTTTGAATTTTGAACTTGAACAGGCTATGATTAAAACAAAAATTGAAATAAGAGATAAACAGTTTCTTAGCTTTTTCATTCATTCAAGAGTTAATAAATTACCGAAATAGTATCGCCTTTACCCTCAACCATCATCGTACCATCTATTGTTTTTATATTACCAATTACTTTAGCTGGTTGCTCGGTATTCGAAAGTTCTAGCTTGATGGTCCATTCTGTATTGGTTTGTTTAACATTAACCGAAGGTTTTCCTTCTATTAATTCATAGTAAACAGAAATTTCGTTATCCCCAATTTTTATGTTTTCTAATGAAGCTTCGTTCCATTTATCAGGCATTTGAGGCCTGATTACAATTTCTTTTTCTGCGGCATTAGGTTGTATACCAAAAAACTGATGCACAATAGGGTAGGCATAGCTATAGATGTTCCATGCCTGTGCCATCATTCCAAAATCAGGTGATACTTCATACATACTGCCAGGTAGTGCATAACTGAACGAACGAGTCATACGTTCCAAATAATCCAAGGCGTGGTTTGGTCTTCCATAATTATTTTCGGCTATGGCAGAAACCCCAGTAGGTAAAGTCATTACAGCACCTGTATAAGTAAAAATGGGTGGTGCTTTATACGTGTTTTCGTTAGCGCCAGCGGATTCGTCTCTGTCAATTCCTGTTACAAAAACCCCAAACGGATTTACATAATCTTTGGCAGTTACTAGAGCTTTTAAAGCTTTTTCTTTGTCCGCAATACCCATTTCCATAGGAGTGTTAACCACCCAATTGTGATGTAAAACAAAAGGTCTTGGTTTATCAGAAGGATTGGCTAAAATAAATTGCTTTGTTTCTTTCATCTCTTTTATCGACCAGGGTTTATCAAGTGTATCTGCTCTGATAATAGCATCTTCGATAAGGTGTAAAGTCTGTTTATCAGTTCCAATAAAATCTGCGTACGAATTAAAATCTTCTGACCAGAAATCTGTATTTATTTTCTCTTTTAGATTTATTGCAATTCCTTTATAGGTATTGGATAAGGCATCTTTTTTTAGAATTTCGGCCATTTTAGCAGCATCAGCAAATGCTTTTTGAGTGTAGACAGCAACATCAATCATTTCACTATCTAGTCCATGAATTTCCATCATTCCAAATCCTTCTGGGAATCCGTTTTTATCTAAATCATTGGCCTCCATAAGCCATCGCAAACCTTTTTCAACAGTTGGAAAATACTTCTCTAAAAATTGCCTGTCACCATTCCATTGGTATATACGCCAAATTAAAGTGGCAAACTGTGGGGTTTCATTAATGTTTCCTGGATTAAAAACCGCCCCATTTGTAGACATTTCATGTATGATTTTTCCGTTCCCATTTAAGGTTTCAGAAACGCTATCTAGCAATATGATAGTGTTATAAACTGCATCTTCTTGCCCTATCGCCATATAACCTTGTAAGGCATACTCACTATCAACACCAAACCACCAAGGATAATCAGGAATACCAGCTGTAATTCCTGTTCCAATTTCAGGAACTGTTCTAATGAGCCAATCACAATTGTATTTAAGCCATTCAAAAGTTTGTTCTAACTTTTTATCAGGAATAGTAAGTTTAGTTTTCTCGGCTAATTTTTGATAACGCTCTTTTTTTTCTCGTAATAAGATCGGCAAGTTTTTTTGAATGTTTTGCAAGGTTGAAATGGCTGCTGCTTCAGAATTGTATGACCCTGTTATTGCAAAGGTTATGGTTTTTGATTCGTAAGGTTTTAAGGTTAAATCAAACCCTAGTAGATTAGAACTGCCTATGCCTTGATAAGAATTGGGACTAAATGCATGTCTATTGGACTTCATAGAAGCATTAAAACAAACATACCAAGGATTATTCTCGTCTTTTATTACCCATCCATCAATAGCATCATTAAAAATAGCAGAATCTTTACTATCAATCATATCGGTGCGTTCGCCTAACCATGTAGGTCTTAAATCAGAATGACCCGTAAAAGAAAGTTGAAAAGCTTGACGCGCGTCACTATCATTATAAATTTCAATTTGTACAGCTAAACCTTCCGTATCGTCAGGTACAAATTGACTTCGCTTTATTTTAAGCCCTTTGTTTTTAAAAGAGAATTCATGTGAATTGGCAAATGGATAGTTTATAAACGACTCAGCTTGGTTTAAAGAAAGAGAATCACCTTCCCAATTAAATTCAATCTCAAATCCATCCATCAATTTTATGGGGTGATTCCAAATACCTCCCATTTCTCCTTTAATATGCCAACCTAGTTCAGGAAAAGAACCATCTTGGTGCCCCACCATATACACTCGGTTGCCAGCGGTCACAAAGGGTGAAGCTAAATATTCAGATTTACCCTTAATTCCATTAACCTTAGTTAGTTCTTTTTCTATGGTAACCTTTGGCTGCTCGCGACAGTTGATGAGCAACATAAACAAAAGAAAAAAGCAAATATTAGAGGCGTATTTCATAGAAAATTAATTGATATATAAATATAGCCAATATCAACAATTGATATAATCCTTTATTTTTGTAGTGTGAGCGATGTATTACAAAAATACCTTCCTGAGAGAGCTGTAGCACCTTGTTTTGGTTTGATAAAAACACATGGGGTAAATCTTAAAATTGTGAATCATCGTGTCACGCGCCATGGTGATTATAGAAGATTACCTAATGGACTACATCAAATTACGGTCAATGCTTCACTAAATAAATACCGTTTTTTGATAACCTTAGTACATGAAATTGCACACCTAGTGGCATTTGAAAAATTTGGTCGCCGCATTAAACCTCATGGATTAGAGTGGAAACGAACCTTTCAACATTTGATGATTCCATTTATTAGACCAGAAATTTTCCCTACGAAATTGTTACCTATAATTGCTCAGCACTTTAAAAACCCTAAAGCAAGTAGTAGTACAGATGCAAAACTATCAATAGCATTAAAAGCTTTTGACGAAACGCAACAGAACGAATATTCTTACGTTTTTGAAATACCATTGGGGAGTAAATTCAGAATTTATAATGGAAAGCTTTTTCAAAAAGGTAAAAAGCGCGTTAAACGTTATGAATGTATAGAACTAACAAGCGGCAAGTTATACTTGTTTCAACCCAATGCCGAAGTAGAATTAATAAGTGATTAAATCAATCAACTATGAATAAGAATTATTATGCCGTTTTAATGGCTGGTGGTGTAGGATCTCGTTTTTGGCCTGTGAGTACAACAGATAACCCAAAACAATTTCATGATATGTTGGGTACTGGTGATACCTTAATTCAAAAAACCTTTTCTCGACTTAATAAATTTATTCCAACAGAGAATATTTTGATTTTGACAAATGAGCGCTATAACGATTTGGTTTTAGAACAATTGCCATTGGTAAAACAAGACCAAGTAGTTTTGGAACCTGCCATGAGAAATACGGCGCCTTGTATTTTATATGCTGCCTTGAAGATTCAAAAAATGAATCCTAACGCAGTAATGATAGTAGCTCCAAGTGATCATTGGATTGAAGATGAGCAAGCCTTTGAGAATGATGTGACCGCATGTTTTGAAAAGTGTGAGAATGAGGATGTACTTTGTACTTTGGGTATTCAACCAGCTTATCCGAACACCGGTTTTGGTTATATCGAGTATGAAAAGCAAGATGCTAATCAAATAAAAAAGGTGGCTCAATTTCGTGAAAAACCAAATTTAGAAACGGCTAAAGACTTTTTAGCCCAAGGAAATTTCTTGTGGAATGCTGGTATTTTCATGTGGAGTGTCTCCACGATTGTGAATGCTTTTAAAAGCTATCAGGCGAAACAATTTGAACTTTTTAATAACGGAATATCTTGTTATAACACCGCTGATGAACAAGAGTTTATAGCAGAGAATTATCCTAAAGCAGAAAACATTTCAATAGATTATGCTATCTTGGAAAACTCTAAATCAATCTTTACGTTGCCAGCGACCTTTGATTGGAACGATTTAGGCACCTGGGGTGCACTTTATGAAAAACTAGATAAAGACCAATCAGAAAATGCTGTTGTAAATGCACAATCACTTTTGATAGACTCTAAAAGTAATATGATTAGTGCGGCAAAAGGTAAAATTGTTGTAGTTGATGGATTGGAAGATTATATAATAGTAGATAAAGATGATGTTTTATTAATTTACCCGAAATCGAAACAGCAAGATATCAAGCAGGTACGTGGCCAAGTAAAAGATGAATTTGGTGATCAGTATGCATAAATTATGAGTGATAATCTATTTGAAGATAAAGAGGCGGCTACAGACGCTACAGGGCAAGAAGTAAAAAAAGACTTTCAAGGGTTATTAGGTAGTGGAAGAAAATTTCTTTTTGAGTTATTAGAAATACGTAGTAACACAGATCCCGTAGCTACTAAAGAATCCATTATTGTTGATATTCCTTTCAAAGGGCATACTTCATGGATTTTAATTTGTTCCATTTTTATAGCTTCCGTTGGTTTAAATGCTAACTCTACAGCTGTCGTTATTGGAGCGATGTTAATTTCCCCACTCATGGGACCTATTTTAGGTATGGGCTTATCATTAGCAATTAATGATATTGACATGCTGAGACGTTCTCTGAAGAATTTTGGGGTTATGGTAGTTTTAAGCGTTCTAACTGCTTTCTTATTCTTTTATTTATTTCCATTACGAGACGAATCTTCTGAGCTGCTGGCTCGAACAGCCCCAGATATTCGAGATGTATTAATTGCATTTTTTGGTGGATTAGCTTTGGTCATTGCACGTGCAAAAAAAGGAACTATTGCCAGTGTTATTTTTGGTGTGGCAATTGCAACTGCTTTAATGCCGCCGCTGTGCACAGTTGGTTTTGGTCTAGCAATAGGAAAACCACTTTACGCTTTAGGAGCGATGTATTTATTCACCATAAATACCATTTTTATTGCTTTAGCAACATTTTTAGTTATTAAATATCTTCGTTTTCCAATGGTGCGTTATGCGAATTCAAAACGAAGAAGGTTTATTGCCAGACTAGCTTCCTTGGTTGGTTTGGCCGTAATGATTCCTGCAGGGATTACTTTTTATAACGTGTTACAAGAATCTTTGTTTAGAAAGCAAGCACAAGAATTTTTGGCTGATACTGTTGAAATTTATGAGTTCAAAGGCAATGGGCGTTATGAAAACGACTTAACTGATGTTCATTTTGATAAAAAAGCAGGTTCTTATTTAGAGTTAGCTATTTTAGGTACTGAAGAAGTTCCTGAGAATATCATCAATATGTGGCGAAATAAAAAGAACACCTTTTCAAGGCTTATGGATACGGAATTAAGAGTCTTGCATGGAGGTCGTGACGATTCAGAACAGAAATTTAACTATGTTAATGAATTGTATGAGTCCAAAAAGGCCGAATTACTAACCAAGGATGAACGAATTCGTGTATTGGAAGAGGAAGTAGCCAACTTAGGTAAATACGCAGAAAGAAGTATTCCGTTTGATGAGATTACTGCGGAGGCAAAGGTCAATTATGAGCACGTTGCCGGAATTGGATTTTCAAACAGAATTCAAACAGATTTTAACAAGCAAGATACTATTTCGCTCTTTGAGGTAAGGTTGAAAGATGGCCTTTCTGAAGAAGTTACTAACACTGAAATGACCAAAATAAGAAGTTGGCTTAAAGTGCGCTTAAAAGATAGTACGATACAAGTGAATAAAGTAGAGTAACTTAATTTCTTTCTTCAATGTACATTTGGCGTACTTTTTTGAATAATTCTGAAGAATACACAAAATCAGTTACTGCTTGATTGTCAGTTTTAAAGATTTCTTTATTGGTCCCTTCCCACTCTTTAAAACCATTCTTTAAGAAAATAATCTTTTCACCAATTTCCATCACCGAATTCATGTCATGGGTGTTAATAACGGTTGTAATATTATATTCATCTGTGATTTCTTGAATTAGATTATCAATGACGATAGCTGTTTTTGGATCTAAACCGGAGTTAGGTTCATCACAAAAAAGATATTTAGGATTCATCACAATTGCTCGTGCGATTGCCACTCTTTTTTGCATTCCACCAGAAATTTCAGAGGGGTATTTTGTATTGGCATCTACCAAGTTTACGCGCTTTAATACTTCATTTACTCTGTCACGCATTTCACTCATATTGCGTTTGGTGAACATATCCATTGGAAACATTACATTTTCTTCAACAGTCATAGAATCAAAGAGTGCGCTACCCTGAAAAACCATACCCATATCCTGTCTTAAATCTCTTTTTTCGCTATTTGATAACTCAGAATATTTTTGACCACTATAACTTATAGTACCATCTTCAGGAACAAAAAGACCTAATAAACATTTTAGGAATACTGTTTTTCCGGAACCACTTTGTCCAATTATTAGATTAGTCTTGCCTTGATCGAAACAAGTGTCAATACCCTTTAAAACATGAGTGTCACCAAAAGATTTATGTACGTTTTCTACTTCTATCATTGTCCAAGCATTAATTGTGTTAATACGTAGTTTAAAATGATAATGACTACACTAGTCCAAACAAAAGCTGTGGTACTTGCCTTACCAACTTCCAATGCTCCACCTTTCATATAAAACCCATGAAAAGAAGGCACAGTTGCAATAACAATGGCAAAAACAAGGGTTTTTACGAAAGCGTAGGTAATATGGAATGGAATAAAATCTAATTGTAATCCTTTAATAAATTCTCCACTTGGTGCATACTCTCCAAACACTGCTGCTACCCAACCACCTAATACACCAACATACATGGCAATTGCAACGGCAAAGGGATACATTAGCATTGCGATAATTTTAGGAAAAACTAAATAATTTAGTGAGTTTACACCCATTACTTCAAGAGCATCAATTTGTTCAGTAACTCTCATGGTACCAATGCTCGATGTGATATAAGACCCCACTTTACCTGCCATAATTATTGAGGTAAATGTTGGTGCAAATTCTAATATTACGGACTGTCTCGTGGCAAAACCAATTAAACTTTTTGGTAAAAAAGGGGAGTTTAAATTGAGGGCTGTTTGTATGGTAACAACACCACCTATGAAAAAGGCAATAAAAATAATAATGCCCATAGAGCCATAAATTAGTTCATCAATTTCTTTCAAAATTAAAGAACGCATAATGCGCCATTTAGTTGGTTTTTTAAAAACCTCCCTAACCATTATAAAATACTTGCCAATTGCAGCTATGTAATTCATTAAAATGAAAATCAACTTGTTCAGTAAAAATAACAATATTGCTGTGTATTTAACCTTGAATTAAATTTTAAAAAATATTAATTGATAGCTTTGTTACATTCAAATTAAGAAGATGAAAAAAAATAATCTAGTTCTTTTAGTGATAGCTGTTGTATTGAGTTTTTCAATAAGTACGGCACAACGAAAAGGAAAAAGTAAAGTTGTTGTGTCAGAATCAGGGCAAAATCCAAAATTGGTTGTTGGTATTGTAGTTGATCAAATGCGTTATGATTATTTGACTCGTTTTTGGAATCAATACGGAGATGGCGGTTTTAAAAGAATGGTTAACCAAGGCTTTAACTGTAAAAACCATCATTTTAATTATGCTCCAACTAGCACAGGACCAGGGCATGCTTCTGTTTATACTGGAGCGAGTCCTTCTTCTCATGGCATTATAGGGAATAATTGGTATGACAAAGTAAATGATAAGGAAGTGTATTGTGCCTCTGATGAGGCCTTCAATACTGTAGGTTCAAGTTCGGATGCTGGTAAAATGTCTCCTCATCGAATGTTAACAACAACGATAACGGACCAATTGCGATTACATACTCAGATGAGAGGTAAAACTATAGCTGTAGCCCTAAAGGATAGGGGAGCGGTATTACCGGGTGGACATACTGCTAATGCTGCTTATTGGTTTGAGGGAGGAACAACTGGAAACTGGATTACAAGTTCTTATTATATGGATGTTTTACCAAATTGGGTTGCGAATTTCAATGCTTCAGATGCCGTTGAAGTATATAAAAAACCTTGGGAAACCTTAAAACCGATTAGTAGTTATATTGAAAGTGGTTCAGATGCGAATACTTATGAAGGGAAATCAAAGGGTGAAACCACGACAACCTTTCCACATGATTTACCAAAGTTTTGGGAAGGTAATGGTAATTTCAATTCTCTACGATCTACTGCTTATGGAAATAGCATTACAACAGATTTTGCTATTGAAACTTTAAATAATGAAAATTTAGGTATGGACTCTGATACTGACTTTTTAGCAATAAGTTATTCGAGTACAGATTATGTAGGGCATAAGTTTGGGGTTAATTCTAAAGAAATAGAAGATACATATTTACGTTTAGATCAAGATTTAGCGAGGTTGTTAAGCACCTTAGATAGTCAAGTAGGTGCTGGTCAATATACTGTTTTTTTAACTGCCGATCATGGCGCTATTCATGTACCATCATTTTTAATAGATCAAAAAATACCCGCGGGTTATTTGAATGGAAAACAACTTAAAGAAGAGTTCAACGAGTTCTTAAAATACAAATATGGAACTACTGATTTAGTTAAAAACATAAGTAACTATCAGGTGTTTTTAGATAGAAAGGTCATCAACAATTTAGATATGGACTTAGATGATGTTCAAGAAGAAATTGCGCTGGAGTTACAAAGTTATGCTGATGTTGATAAAGTTTTTACTGGGTATCAAATGTGGCAGCAAGAGTATACAAGAGGTATTCCTTATGTTTTGCAAAATGGATGGAATCAGAAACGTTCAGGGGACGTACTTTATGTTTTAAAACCTGGATTTATATCATATCCAAAAACAGGTTCAACTCATGGCTCTTCACAAATTTATGATACTCATGTTCCTTTGTTGTTTTATGGGAATGGTATTAAAAAGGGAGGGACGGTTTCAAGAACAGAGATACCTGATATTGCGCCAACTTTGGCCAGTATGTTAGGTGTGGCTTTTCCAAATGGAACAACCGGTAAGCCAATAGTTGAGGTTTTAAAGTAAAATGGTTAAATATTAAATATCTTATTTAATATACCTTTCCATCGAAGTCTACGTATAAACTTACCTTCATTAGAGGTAACAAAACTTTTTTTGCCACTAAACCAAGCTCCCAAGTAACTAACCACTCCTTGTAAATATAGCTTAGGGCTATTAGCTTGCAAGGCCATTTTTAACAATGCGATTTTTGCCAATGGTAAACTATAACGCATTTTAAATAAAGCCTCTCCTTTGGCCTTATAATTCTTGGTGCTATACCCATGACCAGTTGGTCTTAAATGTTTGACCTTTAAGTGCTCATCGGTAAAAGTTTCAAAGCCATGATATTTTGCAAGTAAAGTGTCCACGGTATCCCAGCCCGTTGCAGGTCTTAGTCCTTCAATTTTATTAAAACACGCTTTATGGTACAATTTTATTGGTCCGCGAATATGTGTTTTAGTTGCAATAGTTTCGTAAAACCAGTCTTCCCCCTTTTTTATATATAATAAGCCGGAGCACATGCCCAGTTTCCAATTGCTTTGGAAATGGATTCTCATTTGCTCAAAGTAGTTACTTGGCAGAATTATATCAGCATCAAATTTTCCTATTAAATCATATGACGAGGTATGTTTTAAGCCATAATTAAAGGTGTCAACCACTTTTTTACCTGGAATATGTTCGTCGGTGCTTTTTCTTTGTAAAACTGAAATCCAATCATATTTTTGACTAAATCTGGTTGCTATTTTAAGAGTATCATCAGAAGAATTATCATCAACTATAATAAGCTCTTCAGGAGGTTGCGATTGAGAAACAAATGATACTAAGCAAGTTTGTAAAAACTTTTCTTCGTTATGAGCTGGAATGATAATGCTTATGCGCATAGAACAAATTTAGGCTCTTTCGGCATAAACAAGATAATACCTATTTGTAAAGAAGCGTAATAAAGGTCTAAAGCCTATTTTTTTGGTCGGATTAGTCCATTTAACGGAGTCAACAATTTTCCAACCTGCTTTTTCTAATAACCAATCAAATTGCCAATCTTCAAACTCATGATAATGACGATCCCAAGGGTCTGTTTTGCTTCTATAAGCTGAAGAAAACCATAAACGCATTGGAATACTGGCTACTAATTTATCAGCCTTTATTTCTCTTAAAACGTTAAAAGGTGCAATTAAATGTTCAAAAATTTCAAATGCTGTAACCACTTCAGCGTTCGAATTAGAAACACTTTTAAAATCAATATCTAAATCTTCCCCTGAAGTATTTTCAATATTAAAACCTTCAGTTTTCATGATTTCAGAAAAGGGGTTTTCAACTCCTAAATCTAAAATTTTTACTTCTTTAGAAATATGTTTTTGAAGAAATTCAAGCGTGATTCGATACCTTTTGTGTGGATATTTACCTTCATACATCTTGTAAAAATCTAAATTTCAAATGACAAATTCCATAATTATCATTTAAAAAAGATAAGTCTTGAAATAATGTCACCTTAAGCCGATCATCGGTGGCTTTAAAAGTTACCCTATTGAAGTCATGTATCTACTCACTTAGACGCCTTGTTTTTTAATAGCGATAAACGATAGCATTGATGTTCATTCCTGCACCTACGCTTGCAAATATTATGACATCGTCTTTTTTTAAGCTATGATGTTCTACATTGCCTTTTCGGACGCGATCATAAAGAATTGGAACGGTGGCTACCGAATTGTTCCCCATTTCTTTTATAATCATGGGCATAGTACCTTCAGGCACTTCTTTACCATAAAGTCTATAAAAACGTTTTATTATAGCTTCATCCATTTTCTCATTGGCTTGATGAATAAATATTTTTTTGACTTCATCAATTGAAATACCTGCTTTGTTTAAGCAGTCAGCCATGGCTTGTGGAACATTGGAACAAGCGAACTCATATATTTTGCGACCATGCATTTTAATATATCGGGTATCTGAACAACCATTTTGGTCATTAGTTTTGTCAAAGAAAAGGTAGTAAGCCTCACCATTAGCATGGGTTTGACTTGCGTGTGCTAAAATTTCACCTTTCTTACTATCTGCTTCTAAAATACACGCGCCGGCACCATCAGAATATATCATGCTATCTCGATCATGCGGGTCAATTACTCTTGAAAGGGTTTCACCGCCAATAACCAAACATTTTTTAGCCATTCCACTCTGAATGAAAGCTTTGGCTTGAATAATGCCTTCAATCCAACCAGGGCAGCCAAAAAGCATGTCATAAGCAACACAAGAGGTGTTTTTAATTTGTAGCAGATGTTTCACCCTTGTGGCAAGAGAGGGCAAAGTGTCACCTTGAATTTTACCTTTTTCTACATCACCAAAATTATGTGCAAAAATTATATAATCTAATTCTTCCTTATTAATACCAGCATCAGCAATAGCCTTTTCGGAAGCAAGAAAACCAAGATCAGAAGTTTTTAATTCTGCTTTAGCGTATCTGCGTTCAGCAATGCCCGTAATTGCTTGAAATTTTTCAATAATGACCTCATTGGAGTTGGGTATTTCACTTCCATCTAAGCCTAGAAATTTATGATTAATGAAATCTTCGTTTTTAGTAATAATTTCTGGTAAATAGCTCCCTGTTCCGGTAATTCCTATTTTCATGAGTGGTTAGTAATTCTATGTAATGCACAATATACATTAAAACAACATTAGCTACTATGCATGCATAGTAGTTGTTACGACAGCCAAGACCAAGTAAACGATTTCTGTAAAATTGAAAAGCCCATTATTAATTTAAAATAATGGGCTTATCTCTTTAAAACATTGAGCTAATTAGGCTTCTGCGTATGCTTCAATAGGTGTGCAAGTACATATTAAATTACGGTCTCCAAATGCCTCATCTGTGCGCCTTACTGTTGGCCAAAACTTGTTATCCCCAACAAAATCGAGAGGAAAAGCAGCCTGTTCTCTAGAATAAGGGAAATCCCAGTTATCAGATGTCACCATGGCCAATGTATGTGGTGAATTTTTTAATACGTTATTCGGGTTTTCAATTATAGCGGCATCAATCTCTTTTCTAATGGAAATCATGGCATCACAAAATCTGTCTAACTCTGCTAGACTTTCACTTTCGGTAGGTTCTATCATCATAGTACCTGCAACTGGAAAGGAAACGGTCGGTGCATGAAACCCATAGTCCATAAGTCGTTTGGCAATATCAGTGACTTCAATACCATTTTCTTTAAAAGGTCGGCAATCTATGATCATTTCATGCGCAGCTCTGCCTTGTTCTCCAGTGTAAAGCACATCATACTTGCCATTAAGTCTTTCTTTGATGTAATTAGCACTCAAGATAGCTATCTTAGTGGAATCGGTTACCCCATCAGCACCAAGCATTTTTATATATCCGTAAGAAATTAGACACGCCAAAGCACTGCCCCAAGGAGCGCCAGAAATTGCTGTAATCGCTTTTTCTCCCCCGGTTGGAATAACGGGATTAGAAGGCAAGAAAGGTTTTAATTGTGGAGCTACACAAATTGGACCAACGCCAGGACCACCCCCGCCATGCGGAATGGCGAATGTTTTATGTAGGTTTAGGTGACATACATCGGCTCCAATAGTTGCAGGGTTGGTGAGTCCAACTTGAGCATTCATATTCGCGCCATCCATATAAACTTGGCCTCCATTATCATGAATTAATTTTGTAATATATCTAATAGAAGATTCAAACACCCCGTGGGTAGAAGGGTAAGTAACCATTAGGGCTGCTAAATTTTCAGAGTGTAAATTGACTTTTTCTTCTAAGTCAACCACATCGATATTACCGTGCTCATCAGTTTTTGTTACAACTACTTTCATGCCGGCCATCACAGCTGAAGCTGGATTCGTTCCATGAGCTGAAGCTGGAATAATACAAATATTACGATGTGCTTCATCTCGAGACTCGTGATAAGCTCTGATTGTCATCAAACCTGCATATTCTCCTTGTGCTCCTGAATTTGGCTGTAACGAAGTTCCTGCAAAACCGGTAATCACATTTAATTGTTTTTCAAGTTCTTGAAGCATAAACTGATATCCTTCGGCTTGATTTAGTGGAACAAAGGGGTGAATATTACCCCAATTAGCTAAGCTTAAGGGTAGCATTTCAGAAGCGGCATTCAATTTCATGGTACAGCTACCTAATGAAATCATAGAATGGTTTAGTGCTAAATCTTTTCGCTCCAATTTTTTAATGTAACGCATCAATTCGGTTTCTGAATGATAAGAGTTGAATACCGGTTGCTCTAAAAAGCTTGATTTACGTTGCAGATTAAAAGGGATTGCATCTTTCAAATCCTCGCTTTGTGAATAATCTCCATTTAGCCCCTGAGATTCAATAAAACAAGAAATTAAGGGTTTAATGTCGTTTTCAGAGAATGCTTCGTTTAAAGAAATTGAAACAGTTTGATTATCAATGTAATTTAGGTTGATACCTTTTGATTCAGCTACATTTTTCAAAGTCATGGCATCTCTTACTTTAACTTTTAAAGTGTCGAAGAAACTAGTATTTAATTGCTTATAACCCGAAGTAGTGAGTAATTGCGATACTATTTTTGTATACCTATGTACCTTCTTAGCGATATACTTTAGGCCATCAGGACCATGATAAACAGCATACATGCCAGCCATTACGGCTAATAGTACTTGAGCAGTACAAATATTTGAGGTTGCCTTATCTCGTTTAATATGTTGTTCTCTGGTTTGCAAAGCCATACGCATGGCAGGATTACCATCAGTATCTTTGGTCATCCCAATAATACGCCCAGGAATACTTCGCTTGTATGCTTCTTTCGTTGCGAAAAAAGCCGCATGAGGGCCACCATAGCCCAGTGGAATTCCAAAACGTTGGGTTGTTCCGACCACTACGTCAACACCCCAATCACCAGGTGCAGTTAAAGAAACTAGACTTAAAATATCTGCTGCAACAGCAACTTTAATATCATTCTCTTGCGCTTTTCCTGCAAAAGCCTCATAATCATGAACTTGTCCGTATTTACCAGGGTACTGTAAAATGGCGCCATAAAAATCATTTGAAAATTCAAACTCTTCATGATTACCAATAACTAACTCAATACCAAGAGGTGTCGAACGTGTTTTTAAAAGACTCAATGTCTGAGGTAAAATTTCTTCAGAAACGAAGAATTTTAAGACACCTGCCTTCTTCTGTTGTCTGCTGCGGACATCATACAACATGGTCATTGCTTCAGCGGCAGCGGTACTTTCATCTAAAAGTGAGGCATTTGCGAGTTCCATACCTGTTAAATCACAAATCATGGTTTGATAATTTAATAGGGCCTCTAATCTGCCTTGTGCAATTTCAGCTTGATAAGGGGTATAGGCTGTATACCAGCCTGGATTTTCAAGAATATTTCTTTTGATAACTGAAGGTATCAAGCTTTCATGATAACCTAAGCCAATATAAGATTTGAATACTTTGTTCTTATTCGCAAGATTTTGGATATGATTTAAAAAATCATGTTCACTAATGGCTTCTGGTAAATTCAATTTTTCCTTAAGGCGAATATCATCAGGAATGGTTTGACTAATAAGTTCTTCCAAATCATTTACGCCAACGATTTCGAACATCTTTTTTAAATCTTTTTCGTGAACGCCAATATGGCGCAATGCAAACGCGTCTGTATTCATATTATATCAAAATAAAGACCACAAAATTAGGCATTTATTCTATGAAATTGAGCACTTTTGAAGACCTTGAATGTAAAGTTTTTAACGGGAAATTCACCAAAACTTTGGTTTGTCTAATTTTGTTTAATGAAGCTTTTTAAGCAAGTTTTTAATTTTTATCTAGATGCTAGTATACACGTAGCTTTAGCTGTTGTGTGTCTTTATTTTATTTCGCTTCAACTCTTAAAAGTTTCAACAAATTATGACCTTGTAGGTTTTCTTTTTTTCGGTACTATTGTTTGTTACAATTTTATGAAGTTTGGTGTTGAAGCAAAAAAGTATATAATCGTATCAAATCCTTATCATCGTTTAATTCAAATTTTTAGTTTTTTAGCCTTTAGTTCAGCATTATATTTTTTCTTGCAGTTAGATAATAACCTTTGGTTCAGCATCCTAATTTTAATATTAATAAGCGCCTTATATGCTATTCCTTTTTTGCCACAGACAAAAAATTTGAGGAGTTTAGGAGGGATGAAAGTTTATTTAGTTGCCCTCGTTTGGATGGGCTGCACAGTAATATTGCCTGTGCTAGATGCTAATTTATCACTAACGGGTGAAGTTTTTCTTTTAATAACTCAAAGAGTATTATTGGTTTTAATTTTATTGATTCCTTTTGAAATAAGAGATTTAAAATATGACGAACCAAGCCTTAGAACTTTGCCTCAACGAATTGGTATTTTGAAGACAAAATCCATCGGCTATGTTTTAATCGTGGCCTATTTTTCACTTCAGTTTTTTAAAACGACTGCGCTACAAGCTGAGTGGATAAGTGTTGTTATGTTTAGTTTATTGCTTTTTGCAATAATTAAAATGACCAAAGAAGACCAAAGTAAATTTTTCGCTTCTTTTTGGGTAGAAGTACTGCCTTTGGTTTATTTAATGCTATTGGTATTGGTAAAAGCGGTCTATTAAAACTGTTTTTCCAATTCTTTTTTCATCGTTTTTTTCTCCTCTTCTGAAATCATTTGAAGATTAGCTTTGTCACATAACGTTGTGAACTTGGTGTTTTTTGTTGAAAACTGATTACAGGTTTTACATATAAGAATGTGAAACCGAAGTTTTACAACTTGCCACCAAGACGCTTCTTTATATTGTTTCTTATTGCAAATATCAGCTGCTTTTTCACAGGAAATCATCATAATCTAAAACCAGTTTTGATTCATACACCCCATTAATGCGGTGCGGGCACGATGTATCATTACCCACAAGTTTGACGGATTTATGCCTAATTCATTACAAATATCTTCAGTACTCATGCCTTGAATTGTTTTCATTGTGAAAACTAAAGACTGTTTTTTAGGTAGTTTTGATATGCAATCATGAATTGCCATACCAAGCTCTTGATTCTCAATGGTTTCATCACCACCCAAATTAGAGGGGTCTGCAACTCTTTCTTCTAACCAATCTCCTTCGTCTTCAGAACTGTTTGCATAACTCATACGAACTTCAGCCTTACCTTTTTTAGAATTGATTTTACGATAATGGTCAATCACTTTTCTTTTTAAAATTGCGATTAACCATGTACGTTCTGCAGCATCACCCTTATAATTTTTAGCAGATTTTAAACCAGCGAAAAAAGTTTCTTGTACTAAATCTTTAGCAATTTCTGCATCGCTCACACGTGTAATTGCGTAATTAAAGAGGTAATCCGCATAATTGTCTATCCAAGTATTAGGATCTAATTCATTAAGGGGCATAGTCGTTTTTCGGAATTTCAAAATTACAGGTTTTAAGTTAACTATATTTTGTTTTCGTACAAACGACTTCAAAATATATCACAAGAAGTTCACAGCTAGAAGTTTTGGCCTAATCTTAACGAAATTATTGATATCTATAAATACGTTCATTAGTTGCATATTTCTTCTATGGCGCTAAAAATAGTGTTGTACTTAAATTTAAATCCGGCCTTCAAAAGTTTTGTCGGGATTACATTTCTGCTTTTCAGAATAAGTTCGGTTTCAGTTTGGATTAGTCTTGCTCCAATTTCCAATAAACCTTTTGGTAATGGAATCCCGAATGGAACTCCGAGACTATTTCTTACTGTTTTCATTAATTTAAAATTGTTTGTTGGTTTTGGAGCCACAAGATTAATTACCCCATTAATATCTTCTGTTTGAAGAATAAATTCTATACTTCTAACAAAATCGTCTATATGTATCCAACTTACTTTTTGATTTCCTAAGCCTTGTTTACCCCCAAAACCAAGTTTAGCTAAATTTTTAATAGGAGTAAACGCTCCGCCACCCTTACCAAATACTATACTCGTACGCAGTGCTATTTTTCTTGTTCCTGTTTTAACCGAAGAGAAAAAGGCATTTTCCCAGGCTTTGGCCACTTCAACTGAAAACCCACTACCTATCTCGCCTCCATTCTCGCTCATCTCTATATCCAAAGAATGACGATAGATAGTTGCAGTTGAAGAGTTTAACCATACTTTGGGAGGTTCAATGGAGTTTTGAATGGCTTGATCTAGAACCTTTGTAGAATTAACCCGAGAATTAAGGATTATTTTTTTATTCTTTTGATTATAACGGCAGTCCACAGAACGACCAGTCATGTTTATAAGAACATCACTTCCTTCAATTTCTTGTTGCCAATCATCAATGTTTTCTGCATCCCAATTCAAATATTTAATATTCTTAATCAATCGACTTTTACCTCGTGTAAGAACTGTAATATTGTCAAATTTTGGGCTAAAATATTCAATCAGCGATTTTCCTAGAAAACCGGTTCCACCGGCTATTATTAGTTTCTTCATTATAATATTGTTTTTTTTGGTGAATCAACAATCCATGTGAAATAAGAGGCTATTGACATTGGTAGAATGATATAAATTATAATACCAAAAATGTTATTCATAAAACTTTCAAATATTACAGGTATAAAGAACAGACCTGAGTAAAAAATTACAATTAAATGATAATAGTTAAGATGCTTCCGCTTATCGGAGTAGTTGAAGTCAAACCTCAGAATCAAACTTAATATAAGCTGAATAAAGCCTAGGGCAATTTGAGCAATTAGGCCGAGCCAAATCGTTAAATAAAGCAGTAAAGTAATAATGAAAGCTATAAGGTTTATATAATATATTTTCTTCATAATATTTATTTTAAAAGTTTCAGAAAAAATTGAAACTAATAATTAAAAAAATTAGCTCAACATTTTAAATAATGATTTGGTAAGCCAGTTTTGTTTTTGATTAATTACTTTATTGAGCATAGTGTCCGCTGTTTCGGCCAATTCATGTAATGCCTTGGTTTGTTTAATTAACTCTTGGGTGGCTGCAGTTCCATCATTCGCTATGCTGCTCACTGATTCTAGAGTTTTGATAACTGGTTTAATTTCTCGTCTACTGCGTTCCGTCGCAATGATTCTAGCCAATTCCTGCACATCTTTTTCGGTAGAAAAAAACTCTTTGCGCTCTCCTGCAACCAATTCTTTTTTAACAATACCCCAATCAATAAGTTGTCTCACATTCATACTTGTATTGCCTCGAGAGATTTTTAGCTCCTCCATAATTTCTTCAGTCGTCAGTGCTTTAGTAGAAATAAAAAGAAGCGCTTGAATTTGTGCCATTGCTTTATTAATGCCCCATAAAGTGCCTAAACTACCCCATGTGCTTATAAATTTGTTTTTTGCTTCTTGATATTCCATAACACAAATATAATAATTTATTTCAAACTTTCAATAATTATTGAAAGTTTGAAATGATATGTAGTCAACGGCTTTTCATAATCTTCTTTTGTTTCAGTCGTTATGACTAATCAAGACTAGGTTTACATTAATGAATATCTTTATGATGTTATTTTTAAGCCCGAAATTACTATTCATTTTTTGTGCGAATTTTATTGAAGATTATTTTTAATATAAAAGTTCACCATTTTATACTGGATAATGGAAAACAAACATAAACGAATGCGTATTGGAGAAGGAAAGATAAGTGGTGCACTATCAATATTTTTGGGTGCACTTTCTTTAGGTGGAATTCTTTGTTTTAAATTTCCTGAGCAACTAACCACACCAGAATTTAGAGAGGTTTACACTCCTGAAATTGTTGAAAATTTAATGTTAGGAGGTATTATAGCAACCTTTCTGTTTGCACTGGTAAGCCTACTGCTAGCAAATAATAAAAAGTATGCGGTTGTTGGAGTAGTATTAGGTGCTTTGGCAGTATTACTAGGGGGAATGACCGTAGAGGGTAGGGCGGTAGAAAAAATGAATTGGAGTTTAGGATTAGATTGGCTTATATTGGATTTATTAGTAATGGTATTGATATTTGTGCCAATAGAATTGGTTTTTCCAAAGAATAAGCTTCAATCTAAATTTCATCCAGAATGGCGCACTGACCTTGTTTATTTTGGTATTAGTCATTTAGCAATTCAATTATTTGGCGTGCTAACCAAGAAGCCGGCGGTGGCCTTTTTTGGTTGGATGAATCTTGACGGGGTTCATACTTGGGTAAATGAGTTACCATTTGTAATTGAACTCTTAATTGCTTTAGTGGTCACAGATTTATTTCAATACGCCGCTCACCGTATTTTTCATTCACACTATTTTCTTTGGCGTTTTCATTCCATCCATCATTCGACTGAAAATATGGACTGGCTAGCGGGTTCTCGAACCCATTTTATTGATATCTTTTTTACTCGAAGCATGTCTTATATGCCATTGTACGTTTTAGGTTTTTCAACACTCACTTTCAATGTATATATAGTTTTTATAGCTATCCATGCGGTCTTTATTCATGCAAATACTAGAATCAATTTTGGATTCTTGAAATATATTATCACAACTCCGCAATATCATCATTGGCATCATTGCCAAGAGCCAGAACATTACGGAAATAACTTTGCCGTAGTATTTCCTTTTATAGATAAGATTTTTGGCACCTATTACCTGCCTGGTAATGAATGGCCGAAAGGTACAGGTTTGGTAGATGCCTCTTTTCCTAAAGGGTTTATGAAACAGTTTATTTTTCCTTTTGTGAAAAACCCATTTAAGAATGATTTACTCCCCGAAGAGCGAAGTGACCGATAATTTTTTGTTTTAAAATTAAGCAGTGATTAAGCCTCCCCGTTCAAGAAGGGCGGAAATTTTAGGCTCTGTTCCTCTAAAACGTTTGTAAAGAATCATTGGTTTTTCTGTGCCACCTTTAGATAGTACATGGTATTTAAAGTCTTTAGCAATGACTTTGTTGAAAATACCATGCTCTTTAAAGTATGCAAAAGCATCAGCATCAAGTACTTCTGCCCATTTATAACTGTAGTACCCTGAAGAATATCCTCCCTGAAAAATATGAGCAAAAGCAGTACTCATACAGGTTTGAGGAGTGTCTGGAAATAAATTTGTTCCTTCAAAGGATTCTTTCTCAAAGCTTTTTACATTAGTTATTGGGGTGGGGTCATTGCTATGCCATGCCATATCTAATTTTGCAAAACTAATTTGTCTTAGGGTTGCCATGCCTTCTTGAAAGCTTGCAGAATCTTTTATTTTTTGAATCAAATCCATTGGAATTAACTCGCCCGTGTCATAATGTTTCGCAAAAAGTTCAAGTGTTTCTTTTTCGTAACACCAATTTTCTAATATTTGACTTGGTAGCTCTACGAAATCCCAATAAACAGAGGTACCGGAAAGACTGGGGTATATGGTGTCAGCGAGCATTCCATGTAAACCGTGACCAAACTCATGAAATAAAGTAGTTACCTCATTAAAAGTTAATAATGATGGCTTGGTAGGTGTGGATGGAGTAAAATTGCAAACATTAGAAACATGTGGCCTATATTCTTCACCGTTTTTTCTAAACTGTGATTTAAATGAAGTCATCCACGCTCCACCTCTTTTTCCTGATCTTGGATGAAAATCGGCATAAAACAAAGAGACGAAATTTTGATCTTCGTCATAGACTTCAAAGGTTTTTACTTCCTCGTGATATTTATCTACATTGAAAACTTCTTTAAATTGTAATCCAAAAAGTTTTTCTGCTACCTTGAAAACTCCATCGATAACATTTTCTAACTTAAAGTATGGCTTTAGCAATTCGTCATCTAAACTGAATAGCTTCTGTTTCAATTTTTCAGAATAATAAGAATTATCCCATTTTTCTAATTGGCCAATTCCGTCTAGTTCTTTTGCAAAATCCTCCAATTGCTTAAACTCTTTAATAGCCGCCGGTTTAGCCTTTTCTTGTAGTTCATTTAAAAATGAAATAACCTTTTCGGGCTTTTCAGCCATACGTTCTTCAAGCACAAAATCTGCATGCGTTTTATACCCCAATAAATTGGCACGTTCATGGCGTAATTTTGCAATTGCTAAAACATTCTCTTGATTATCAAGCGAATTACCTTTAAACCCTTTGCTGCCAAAAGCCAATGCAAGCTCTTTTCGTAATTCCCGATTACTCGCATATTTCATAAAAGGAATATAACTTGGATAATCTAAGGTGATTAACCAACCTTCTTTATTTTTTGATTTAGCCAACTGAGACGCGGCTTCTTTTGCGCCGTCAGGCAGTCCATTCAAATCTTCTTGATTGGTCAAATGCATTTCAAATGCGTTGGTTTCCGCCAACAAATTTTCTCCAAAGGTCAATTTTAGTTTGGCCAACTGGGTATCAATTTCCCGCAACCGTTGTTTTTTGTCGTTAGGCAGATTAGCGCCATTACGACTGAAACTCTTGTAGCGTTTATTGAGTAGGGTTTCTTCTTCCGTTGACAAGCCTAGTGCGTCTTTTTGCTCGTAAACTGATTTTATTTTTTTGAATAAACCTTCATTTAGAGTAATGTCATTACTAAACTCTGATAATAATGGAGATACTTCTTGAGCTATTTTTTGAATAGCTTCATTGGTTTCAGCAGAATTTAAATTAAAAAATATACTTGAAACTCTATCGAGTTGATAACCAGAATAATCTAAAGCTGCTATAGTATTTTCAAAAGTTGGAGTATCTGTATTATAGACAATAGCATCAATTTCTTTTTTTGCTAAATCAATTGCATTCGTAATTGCTGGATGAAAATGTTCGTTTTTTATTTTGGAGAAAGGAGCTTGGTCAAAAGGTTCAAGAAGTGGGTTATTCATGTCAATATTTGCTTTAAAATTTTAATTATTGCTCAGTAGTTCTTTCATGGTAATGGCGTCTTGTTCCAGAAACTCAGTACCGTCAAAATAAATATATTTCCATTTTGATTCTGTGGTATCCATATCAATCTTCCAGTGTTCTATTGGGCCAGAAATCTTTACTTTTCTTTTGGTAGTGTTTACTTGCTCTATTTCAAGACTGTCTACAAGCATCATTAACTCGCTATGATACCACATTACATCATCTATAATAACGCCAAAGTCTTCTTCTCCCCATTTGGATATTAAAAGATCAATACTCAGCTCATCAGGAGCAATACTGACCATTGTTGGTTCGGTTAAATGAATTTCTTCAAAATCCGTTTCGGATTCACATGAGAAGATTAAAAAAAGTAAGAAGAAAACAAACTTTCTCATTTGAGTAGTATGTTATTTACTATTAACGGATTTAGCCCCGTCAATAACTTTCTTCTTTAATCCTTCTTTATAGAGAATGATTTTATCTAAAACACATTTATTAGAGCTACCGATAATTTGGGCCGCTAAAATTCCCGCATTTTTTGCTCCGTCAAGTGCAACTGTCGCAACAGGTACACCACCTGGCATTTGTAAAATAGAAAGTACAGAGTCCCAACCATCAATTGAGTTGGAGCTTTTAACAGGCACACCGATAACAGGTAGCGGTGACATTGAAGCTACCATTCCAGGGAGGTGTGCTGCGCCACCAGCACCAGCAATTATGACCGCATAACCGTTGGTATGCGCATTTTTACTAAAGTCAAATAGTTTTTCAGGAGTTCGATGTGCAGAAACAATATCAACATCTACTTCAATATCAAATCCTTTTAAAATATCAATGGCATCTTGCATGACCGGAAGGTCACTTGTGCTTCCCATTACTACCGCTACTTTACTCATATCTTATTTGCTAATAACCTTAATTTTTTCTTTTACCTCTTGTGCTACTTCACGAGCGCGACCCATATCTTCATCTACAATGGTAACATGTCCCATTTTTCGAAAAGGCCTCGTCTGCTTCTTACCGTAAATATGAGGGGTCACACCTTCTAAACCTAAAATCTCTGTTATGTTTTCATAAACCACATCACCGGTATAACCTTCAGCCCCAACTAAGTTAACCATTACTCCAGCAACTTTACTTTCCGTTTTGCCTAAGGGTAAGTCCAAAATAGCTCTAATATGTTGTTCAAATTGATTGGTATAACTAGCTTCAATGCTATAGTGGCCACTATTATGTGGTCTTGGCGCTACTTCGTTTACTAAAATCTGGTCTTCTTGCGTTTGAAAAAGTTCAACGGCAAGTAAGCCAACAAGATTGATATGTTCTGCAACTTTTAAAGCTACCTCTTGTGCTTTTTGAGCAATATGCTCTTCTATTCTAGCCGGACAAATAACATATTCCACTTGGTTAGCCTCAGGGTGAAATTCCATTTCAACCACGGGATACGTTTTAACCTCACCACTAGCGCTTTTAGATACAATTACTGCCAATTCATTTTTGAAGTTGACCATATCTTCAGCAATACATTCTACATTTGGAAGATTTTCCAAATCTTCGATTTTTTTTACCACTTTGACTCCTTGTCCATCATATCCAAATTGAGCTGATTTCCATACAAACGGAAAACTTAATCCGCCGTTGGTTATACTATCTTTGATTTCACTGGTATAGGCGAATCTTGTAAAAGGCGAAGTAGGTATTTCATTATCGGTATAAAACAATTTTTGTGTTGCTTTATTTTGAATAATTCTAAGTGCTCTTGGTTGTGGATATACTTTTATTCCTTCATCTTCAAGTTTTTCAAGAGCATCAATATTTACATTTTCAATCTCAATGGTCAAAACATCAACATCTTTTCCAAAATTGTAGACAGTATCAAAATCCAACAAACTACCAAGTACAAATTTATCACATGCAATTTTACATGGCGCCTCCTCTGAGCTATCCAATACTTTGGTTTGAATATCCCACTTTCTTGTTTCATATAGTAGCATCTTACCTAATTGGCCACCACCTAAAATACCAAGTTTAAAATCTGAAGAAAAATAGTGCATGTGTAATCAACTTGTGATAAAAACAAAAATACACCGAATTCCCAAAAGGGTGAAGGTTTGCTCTAAAAAGCACATTTAAAAAATGCTATCTTTGCCATCTTCATAAAAAACAAGAATACATTGATAAAGCTACATGACAAGCTTTTTAAACCTTATTTAAGTGAGACGCAAATTTTAGAAGCTGTTCAAAAGATGGCTGATAATATTGCTGTTGACTATAAAGACGAAACACCCATTTTTGTGGGAGTCTTAAACGGTTCATTTATGTTTGTGGCAGATTTTTTAAAAGCCTATCAACATCCTTGTGAAGTTTCTTTTGTAAAATTAAGTTCTTATCAAGGCTTAACGTCTACTGGTATTGTTGAAACTTTGTTAGATGTATCTGAAGATATTGAAGGAAGGAGTGTTATTATATTAGAAGATATTATTGACACAGGTCGCACTTTGCAGCAGTTGGTCAATTTGTTTTCAAATACTAATGTCAAAGAGTTTAAAATAGCATCATTATTTCATAAGCCTGAGATCTATAATGGAGAATACCTCATTGATTATGTAGGTCTTGAAATAGCTGATTGTTTTATTGTGGGGTACGGTCTAGATTACAATGAATTAGGCCGAAATTTGAGAGAAGTTTATCAACTAAACCAAACGAATATGATTAACCTAGTGCTTTTTGGAAAGCCCGGAGCCGGTAAAGGAACTCAAGCTAGTTTCTTAAAAGAAAAATATAACTTGAAACACATTTCTACTGGTGATGTTTTTAGATTTAATATTAAAAATAATACCGAACTAGGTAGGCTTGCAAAGTCATATATGGATAAAGGAGACTTAGTGCCTGATGAAGTCACTATAAGTATGTTGAAAGATGAGGTGGAAAAAAATCCAGAAGCAGCTGGATTCATTTTTGATGGTTTTCCAAGAACAACAGCTCAAGCTGAGGCCTTGGATAATTTCTTGGAATCAAAGGATATGAAAATTGATGCTACTATTGCTTTAGAAGCAGAAGATGATATTTTAGTCGCTCGTTTATTAGAAAGAGGTAAAGAAAGTGGACGAAGTGATGACCAAGATGAGTCAAAAATTCGTAATCGGTTTGATGAGTATAATCAAAAAACAGCGCCGCTTAAAGAATTTTACTCAGCGCAAAACAAGTTTCATTCTGTAAATGGAATAGGGGAGATATCAGATATTACTGAACGTTTGGCTAAGGTAATAGACAGTCTAAGGTAAATCTTAAATTATGCCAGAAGAAGTTATATCACCAAAGTATGCGTTTAAAGGTTGTTTTATTACAGGTTGTTCAGCGGTGCTTTTGTTTTTAATTTCCGCAGCAGCATATTTTATTTATCTATTTTATTTTGATGACTCTATACCCACAGGGTAACTAAACACTTTATTCATTTCTACCTAGGATTGAAAATTTAAACCTTGTAAACCTTAAAAATGACGGAAGGCAATTTTGTTGATTATGTAAAAGCTTTTGTTACTTCCGGTAATGGTGGCAAGGGCTCTGTGCATTTACATCGCGAAAAATATATAACCAAAGGAGGCCCTGATGGAGGAGATGGTGGTCGCGGTGGTCATGTTATAATTAGAGGCAATAGCAACCTTTGGACACTTGTAACTTATAAGTTTAAAAAGCATTTTAAAGCTGGTCACGGCGAACATGGCAGTAAAAATAGAAGTACCGGAGCTGATGGCCAAGATGTGTATATGGATGTGCCTTTAGGGACTGTGGTTCGTAATGGTGATACCAATGAAATTCTCTTTGAAATAACCGAAAATGGAGAAGAAAAGATAGTTGCTGAAGGTGGTATGGGTGGTCGCGGTAATTGGCACTTTAAAACATCTACTAATCAAACTCCTCGTTACGCCCAACCTGGTATTGAAGGCCAAGAACATAATATTGTTTTAGAGTTAAAGTTATTAGCAGATGTAGGTTTAGTAGGTTTCCCGAATGCTGGAAAATCAACGTTACTTTCAGTAATTACTTCAGCAAAACCAAAAATAGCTGACTACGAGTTTACTACGCTAAAACCAAACTTAGGTATTGTTGAGTATCGTGATTTTCAAAGTTTTGTAATGGCCGATATTCCTGGTATTATTGAAGGTGCCGCAGAAGGCAAAGGGCTTGGACATTATTTTCTTAGACATATTGAACGTAATGCGACACTATTATTTTTAATTCCTGCAGACAGTAAAGATATTTCTAAAGAATATGAAATACTTTTAGACGAGTTGCGAAGATATAACCCAGAATTAGTTGACAAACAGCGTATTGTGGCTATATCTAAATCAGATATGTTAGATGACGAATTGCAGCAGATGATGAAGGTAGAATTAGATGCAACTTTAAACGCTCCTTACCTTTTTATTTCTTCTGTTGCCCAAAAAGGTATACAAGAATTGAAAGATGTACTCTGGAAACAGTTGAACGAATAGTGTGTCATTTTAACTTTCTTCAAAGCATTTATTCGTAAATTTAAGTTCATTCCTCATGAAGAACTTTTTTTACATAGTTATTGTGGTGCTGCTAATTTCATGCAATTCGGTAAGAGTCAACTATGACTATGATAAGGTTACCGATTTTACTAATTATAGTACCTATAATTATTTTTCAGATATAGAATCAGGTTTGAGTGAGTTAGACGAAAAGCGTTTGGTAAAAGCTTTAGACTCAAGTTTGCAAGTCAAAGGCTTTCTATTGGCTGAGGAGCCAGATTTTTTCATTAATATTCTAAGTTCCGAATATAGAACAGCACCTAGCAACAACGTCGGTATTGGTATTGGCGGTGGTGGTCGGAATGTTGGTGGAGGAGTTTCAGTAGGTATTCCTGTAGGTAGTTCTGGCTGGCAACGAGAAATTCGATTTGATTTTGTAGATAGCCAAAAAGACGCTTTGTTTTGGCAAGCTGTTAGCGAATCTGGCTACAGAGATAATGCTTCACCTAGTGTTCGTGAAGAAAGGCTTAACGCTATAGTTACTAAGGTATTGGCAAAATTTCCGCCACAGTAATTCACGAAATAGTTTAAAATATGATTGGGTATTTACTTTCTACCGTTCGGTAAGCTTAGATTACCGTTGGTCATAAATTACTTTCCGAGACCTAAGCTCACTTATATATTTGCTTCATAATCAATTAAAACAAAAGAATATATAATGATAGCACTAGTCAAATTAATAGTTTCACTTGTATTAAGCATCTTACTTTAAATATCAATCAACCTTAAAACTTTAAAACATGAAAAATTCTGAAAATATTAAACAAGTAGTATTTATAATTGGCTCAATCACTTTATTGGTTGGCACCTTTTTAGCCATAAGCAGTAAAAGCTTAGCTACTAACTTCTTTCCAATATACATTGGGTTAACTTTAATGGGTACTGCAGTAATGCACAAAGAAGAAAATACCAAGACTTTAGAAACAACAATATGAAGAATAATACTAAAATAGCCTACTTATTTATTGGTGCATTACTACTAGTTAGCGCTATTTTTAGTGTAGCATTGTCAAAGCATATCATTCAAATTCTTTTATTAACAATATTGGGAGTAGTTGCTTTTGTTTTCGCTTTTACTAAAAAGGAGAAAATTGAAATGTTTAATGAAGCCAAGTTGATAAAAAAGAACCCTGCACTAATAATTTCTGCAACATTATTAGCTGTGGTTTTTTCAGGTGGTGTTGGGTTTATTTTTGGAAAGTTGCTTTATCAGTTTGTGCATTAAATTTTAGACTGCTTGAATACTATTTTAAAGCAAAATCTAGACAGTAACTTGACCCTTAGCGCCTCCTTTTCATAGAACTTTACTTTTAGTAAACTTATTTATCTTTGATCGCATTAAAATAATACTGTAAGTTAAAATGAATATTACAGATAAGAACAGAAATCTATTTTTCTGGATTTTACAATTTGCTGGATGGGGTTTTTTGAATTCTCTTTCCATCTTTGTTTTGAAAAATGTCAGCTTTGAGTTTTTACTTTATTCTTTTTTAGGAGGTCTGTTCATTGGTGTGTTTTCTACTTCCCTTTTAAGATGGTATTTAAAAAAAAGCATATTTTTTGAGCAATTTGGGTGGAAAGAATTGCTCAAAATTGTTTTGTCTACAATTACAGCTGCAGCTATTTTTGGTGGGTTAAACATTGTTTTTGGGTACGTTTATGTGAAATTAGGACCTTCATTGTCTTCCGATGAGTTGGATTTGATGAAAATTTATGATAGCAAATGGCTAATTGTATTCAGTTCTATATTCAACGTCTTTGCTTGGGTAATTTGTTATTTGGGCATAAAACTTTTATTGAAGTTCAATAGTAATCGTATTGAGAGATTAGAGCTAAATACGAATCTTAAACAGGCACAATTAAATACACTCAAGGGGCAAATAAACCCGCACTTCATGTTTAATAGCCTGAATAATATTCGAGGTTTAATGCTTGAAGATGTGGATAGGTCAAGAGAAATGCTAACAAAGCTTTCCGAGATGCTTAGATATTCTCTAACTAAGAATAATATTAATGCCATAGCCTTAGAAGAGGAATTGGAGATGGTTGATAATTATATAGATCTTTCTAAAATTCAGTTTGAAGACCGTCTTGATTTCGTTAAGGAGGTGCAGAAAGATTGCTTGCAAGTGCAAATTCCCCCAATGCTAATTCAACTATTGGTAGAGAATGCGGCTAAACATGGTATTTCGAAATTAAAAGATGGTGGCAAGATTAGTTTAAAAGTTCATAAGGAAAATAATGAACTACTAATTAAGGTTTCCAATACGGGCAAATTATCTATTTCCAAAGACTCCACGCAATTGGGTTTAAATAATATTCGTCAACGATTGAAATTATTATATGTTAACAAAGCTCAATTTAAGTTGGAAGAAATTTCCAAGGAAGTTGTGGCTACCATTAATATACCTTTACTATGATTAAGGCGGTAATAGTTGAGGATTCAAGATTAGCGCGTAATGAGCTGAAACAACTTTTAAAAGCGCATACGGATATTGAGCTTATTGGAGAAGCTGAGAATGTTGATGCAGGTTTTGAATTAATTCAAAAGGAAAATCCGGATTTACTTTTTTTGGATATTAACATGCCCGAAAAAGATGGATTTGAGTTACTAGAAATGCTTGATGAGGTTCCAATTACCATATTTACAACTGCTTTTGATGAATATGCTATAAAATCATTTGAATACAACGCCTTAGATTACCTTTTAAAACCAATTAATGAAAAACGTTTTGCATTAGCCATTGAAAAGGTTAAAGCTAAATTAGAAGGTAATGAAGTAGAAGAAGGTAATAACACCGTCAAGAGGCTCTCAGAAAACAGTCAGATTTTTATAAAAGATGGCGAAAAGTGCTGGCTCGTTAAAATTGGCTCTATTTCTCATTTTGAAATTGTTGGAAACTACACTAGGGTATTTTTTGAAGATCAAAAGCCTATGCTTTATAAGTCTTTGAATCAGGTAGAAGACAAATTACCAACTGAATCATTTTTTAGGGTCAATAGGCAACAGATTATAAACACAAATTTTATTGGTAATGTGGTGCCTTGGTTTAATGGCAAACTAAAATTGACCATGAAAAATGGCGAAGAGGTTGAGGTTTCTCGAAGACAATCTTATCTATTTAAGGATAAGATGAGTTTTTAATAACTGACTTTCTTTGTATAAATTTATTTAGTAACCTTAATTACATATGTTGCTAAAGGTTTCTTATTCAAATTTAAATGAAGGTCATAAGTGCCTTTAAATTGAAATTGATGTCTGAGCAAATAGCCATTTTTGACGACCTCTACTTCCGGAATAATGGTTTTAGATTTATTTCCATCATTAAGTGTGAACTGAAACATTTCTTTAACTAATTTCTTTTCGCTTTGAACTATCATTTCAAAAGCAGATTCTTTGTTGAGCGAAATCTTCATTTTATTTGGAGTTATCGGGTAAGTGCCAAATTCAAAAGCATCTTTATAAAGCAAGGGTTCTGCTAAAAAATCTTCGAATTTATAATTAGGATTACTGAGTAACCATTTTTTATCAATAGGATAATGATTTCTTTTAAAATATTCTGGTGAGGTTAAAAAATAACCGTTAACGAAGTTCTTTTTAAATACAGGTATGTCCTCATTGATAATAAAAGTACCTGCAGACCATGTAGCATCGCATAAATACCATTTTTGTTGAAGTTGAATTGCGTTCCAAGAGTGATTAGGTGCGCTTTTTATATTTAAATCCGCATTCAAAACCCTGCCAAAACCGTTGACAATTTCACATTGCAAACCGGCTAAATTGGCCATTTCTTTTATGAGATAGGCGTAACCTGTGCATGCAGTTTTCTTATCATTGACCAATCGCCGAAACATTTTTGGTGTGTAAGATTTATTCCAAGCTAAAAATGAAGCGTTACTTTTCTTTATTTTTTTTCTCTTATTTTTTGTTTTTATATAAGAAACGTAGTCATTCTCAATATTTGTGCAAACCCATAAATAAATAGCTCTAAACTTTTCAACATCGGTTTTTAAATCATTGGTTAAATTGTAAGTTAAAAGGGGTAAGTTTTTTAAACTTGCCCCTTCGAGCTTATTAGCTGTATTATCAGCTTTTTCATAATCAATAAGATTAAAATCTTTTTGTTGACCATGAAGCGCTGTTTGAAAAATTAAAAATAGAGTGAGAAGAAATCTCATTTAAAAAGGCCAATAAATTTTTGAAATATATTTTTCTTTGATTTATAGACACCTTCAACTGCTACGTCTCCCATTAAAATAATATCAGTGTCATCAAATTGAATGTTGATTTCAATAAGTTTTTCTTCAGAAGATTCTACTAAATATTCCTTGGTATCAAAACCTATGTAGCTAAATAGAAGAACGTCACCTTCGCTTAGCTTTTGAGGAAATTCAAACTTACCGTCAAAATCTGTTTGTATACCTATATTGCTGCCTTTTAAAACAACGTTGACTCCAGCTAATGGCAAGTTTTGTGCATCTGAAACTTTTCCTTTTACCGTGTATACCCCCTCTAATTTAACTAGTTTTAATGGGCTGACAGAGTCAGTTTCGGTTTGTACTGTTATTGTAGGTAATTTAACTTTATGAGCATGTAAGTTTGTTGTGCCTGCTACACCGAATAATGAAACTGCAACTACTGCAGCCTTACCAAACCATGAAAATCGAGATGGATTCATGACAATTGGTGTATTGATTTGGTGCTGTATAAACCTGCCACAAGTTTTTGTGGTATTCTCGAGTCGTTTCATAATTTCAAAATTTGACATTCTAGTAAAATCAATGACTTCTTTTTGGCAGTTTTCACAATACCCACCGTCATTGGTGGATTTAAAATTATCGAAATTTTCTGAACAAGGTTCTTTTACGGTAATACTTAATTCTGTTTTCATAATACACTGGATTATTATTATGAAGCCAAACTATCTTATTATTTAGGGTTTTAAAACCAAGAATTAGGCAACTATAGATGTGAATGAGTGAAACAACCTTTGAAATTACGTTAAAGTGATTTCAACAATCCACCATCAATAGGGATATTAGTGCCGTTTATATATGCTGCTTTCTCTGAGGCCAAAAAAGTAACTAAAAAACCATATTCCTCAGGTTTACCAATGCGTTTGACAGGTACATTTTGTTCCATGGTACTTCGAATTTCTTTTTCAGAAACCCCTAACTTTTCAGCTTTCTTAGCGTTAAGTTGTGTAATGCGATCGGTATCAAAATATCCTGTTAGAATATTGTTTACGGTTATGCCTTCTTTGGCAACATCAATAGAGAGACCTTTGCCCCATGTAGTTACTGCCGCTCTTATAGTATTTGATAACGCAAGATAGTTCAGAGGCTCTTTAACCGAAACTGAAGCTACATTAATTACACGACCCCATTTTTGTTTGAGCATATGTTTTAAAGCAAATTCGGTAGTAAATACGACGGTTTTAAAGAGCAAATCAAAAGCTGTTTGATAGTCGTCCACTGTTTTTTCAAGAGCTCCTCCAGCTTCTGGACCTTGAGTGTTGTTCACTAAAATATCAACTGTATTTTCTTTAAAAAAATCAAAAATAATGGCTTTGAAGCCTTGGTAATCATTAAAATTGACTACAAGGAATTGATGTTTTTGCCCTTGATCAGTTGGCAGGTTTTCTAAAATAGCAATGATTTTAGATTCATTACGAGACATTAATGTTACGCTAGCACCACTTTCTGCCAACTGTTGTGCAATTGCCTTGCCTATGCCGCCACTACTGCCGCCAATTAGTGCTTTTTTTCCTTTTAATGATATATTCATAAAGTATACTTTATTGTCTTTTTTAAAAGTTCCTCACCCTTGGGGAGTGGATTTAGAGGTGGGGCTTATTTATATTCTTCTCGGACGGGGCTAAAAATATCCATCAATTTACAAGCAGTTATGGCTTTTCCACCGTGAGGTGTATTAGAAGGAATTACAACAACATCACCAGAGTTGTATGTTTTTGTATGGCCATCTAGCGTAAATTCAAAAGTACCTTCAACTACGTGCATTATCTGTTCATGTATATGATGATGTATTGGTACTTCAGCATTAATTTCTACGTCCCAAAATGCCCAGCTCATTTTTTCTGCATGAATCATTTTGGCATGATACCCTGGCATAATTTCTTTTGATGGTATGTCTAATAAATTCATAAAATTTCTTTTTACCAAGATAATAAGAATCACCAAAGAATTTTAAGCCATTACCTATCTTTGAAAGCAATTTGAGAACTATGCAAGTACATTTTATCGCAATTGGCGGTTCCGCTATGCACAACTTGGCTTTAGCCTTAGCACATAAAGGTTATCAAGTCACAGGAAGTGACGATGTTATCTACGAACCTTCCAAAGGAAGGTTACAATTAAAAGGATTATTACCGGAAGAATTTGGTTGGTACCCTGATAAGATTCACAATAGGATAGATGCAATAATTTTAGGAATGCATGCCAAATCCGATAACCCAGAATTACTTAAAGCACAAGAGTTAGGGGTAAAGATTTACTCTTATCCCGAATTTTTATACGAGCAGTCAAAAGATAAAACACGGGTAGTAATTGGAGGCAGCCATGGTAAAACTACAATTACATCTATGATACTTCATGTATTGAATTACCATGATAGAGAAGTAGACTTTATGGTTGGTGCTCAATTAGATGGTTTTGAGCGGATGGTACACTTAACAGAAGAGAATGATTTTATTGTTTTAGAAGGTGATGAATATCTTTCTTCTCCCATTGACCGAAGACCAAAATTTCATTTGTACCAACCAAATATAGCTTTGTTAAGTGGCATTGCATGGGACCATATAAATGTCTTTCCTACTTATGAAAATTACGTAGAACAGTTTAAAATATTTGTGGATAGTATTGTCAAAGGAGGCAGTATCACATATAACGAAGAAGATGAAGAGGTTAAAATTGTAGTTGAAGCCTCTGAAAATAGTATTCGAAAATTACCTTATCATACTCCTAACTATCGTGTAGAAGATGGCACAACCTTGTTGGAAACCTCAGAAGGAGCAATGCCGATTGAAGTATTTGGCAAGCATAATCTTAATAATCTCTCTGGAGCTAAATGGATATGTCAAAATATGGGCGTTGATGAGGATGATTTTTATGAAGCCATCGCCACCTTTAAAGGAGCATCAAAAAGATTAGAAAAAATAGCTGAAAGTAATAATAGCGTTGCTTATAAAGATTTTGCCCATTCACCCAGTAAAGTGAAGGCAACGACGAATGCAGTTAAAGCACAGTACGCAAACAGAAAATTATTGGCTTGCCTAGAGTTACATACCTATAGTAGTTTGAATGTTAATTTCTTGAAAGAATATAATGGTGCCTTGGATGCTGCAGATGAGGCTGTTGTTTTTTATTCTCCAAAAGCCTTAGCCATTAAACAACTAGAAGTAATTACTGAAGAACAAATTGCGGACGCTTTTCAGCGAAAAGACCTAAAGATTTTTACAGACCCTATTGCTTTTAAAAGCTATTTATTTAGTCAAGAATTAACAGATACATCCTTACTACTAATGAGCTCTGGTAATTACGGAGGCTTAGATTTTGGTGAAATAAAAAGTTTGATTTGCTCTTAGTTGTTTGTTTAAGTGCAGATTTGGCAGAACTCAGTTTTTAGGAATAGTTTTTGTTCGACTGAGACTGTGAAAAACTTTAATTTTTATACAAAGCAGTTATTTTTTGTAAGACCTAAACAATTGGCGTCTATGATTCTTGTTGCCATTATGCTTGGTGTTTCTAATAGTATTATCGAGGAAGACCGTAGTGTAAATGATACACGTATTAAAACTGAAATTCTAGAGGATTTTAATAAAGAAGGTAAAATTAACTAAAACTAAACCCCAAACTGCTTTAAATGGTGGTCTAAATGTTTGTATTCTAATTGACCCCATTGTTCTTTTGTGAACTCACCAAAAGACGGATGTGGATACCAATTTTCTCTTAAGTTCAATTTAGCAAATTCATCAACCAGTGTTTTCAATTTGTCAAATTCTGCCTGAAATTCTTTTGGTTTCTTAGCCTTTAATTGTGGCGCAGTTGGTAAATTTTTTCTCCAAGGTTTATCGTTATAAAGTGATTTTTTAAAAAATGTCTTGATAAGCCAATTTCCTTTTGAACTGTTTTCCCTATTTTCAATGGCTAATTTTAAAGGGTATTGACAATGCCAAGCCATCTGGCCAACAGTCATTTTACCCCATTGACGTTCAGAGTTTTCGTTAAGCTTTTCTAATCTTGACTTAATGTCTTGATGGCCTTCATTCGTCAAAAGTGATTTCATGGTACTGATGATTAAATTAATGAGTATAAGGTACAAACTAAATGACCTAAAAGCCAAATCCAAAAATCAAGTTATCTTTATCAAATGCAAGAAAAGCAAGCTTCATTCTCTATAAAAAATTGGGCTGATGATGATAAACCTCGAGAAAAATTAGCTAAGAAAGGGCGTTCTACACTTTCCGATGCCGAATTGATAGCCATTCTTATTAGTTCGGGTAATAGAGAAGAAAGTGCTGTACAACTTTCTAAAAGAATTTTAGCTTCTGTTAATAATAGCTTGAATGACCTTGGTAAATTGTCTATTCCACAATTGATGAAATTTAAGGGCATAGGTGAAGCTAAAGCAATTACAATTGCTGCTGCTTTAGAGATTGGTAGACGAAGACGTATTGATACCGAAGAAGTCATCAATAAAATTACTAGTAGTGCCAATGTTTTTGATTTATTACAACCCATAATAGGGGAGTTGCCTCATGAAGAGTTTTGGATTATTTATCTTAATAATTCGAATATGGTTCTACACAAAGAACAGTTAAGTAAGGGCGGTATAACTGGCACTTTAGTTGATGTGCGATTAGTTTTAAAACAGGCTTTGGAACAAAATGCAGTAGGTTTAATATTAGCCCATAACCATCCTTCGGGTACATTAAAACCAAGTACGGCTGATAAACAAATTACGCATAAATTAAAGGTAGCCGCTGAAGCTATAGATATAAAGGTGTTAGATCATCTAATCATCACTCAAAAGGCTTATTTTAGTTTTGCAGATGAACAAATTCTTTAAATGCTACTAATATACACTCATAAGATTTCAAAGCGATTTGGCTATGTGATGAAACACATCTTCACTCGTATGTTGGGTATTGAGGTGTCATATACCACTAAAGTAGAAGATTTTATAAAGCACTCTGGACCAAAAATTACCTATACCAAACAACCACTTCAAAATGAATTTTTTATTCGTTCTAATGATTTGCTTTTTGAACAAGGTATTAATGATATTCATATCAAAATAAGTGATTGGGATGGAGTTCCTTGTTTTTTTGAAGCTGGAGAAGGTAGTTCTATACCTTTTGATATTTTTTCTGCGAGTTTTTATTTATTGAGCAGATATGAAGAATATCTACCACATGTTAAAGACGATTTAGGGCGTTTTCCACCAAAAATCAGCCTAGCTTTTCAAAAAGAATTTTTAGAACAACCGGTTATCGATCTTTGGGTGAAAAGGTTATTGGAGAATTTAGTAGGGCGTTTTCCTGATTTAATTTTCAAGCCAAATAAGTATAGGTTTACTTCCATTATCAATGTAACCACTTCACATTCTTATGCTCTTAAAGGTTTTTCTAGAAATATAGCTGGTTTTTTTCTTGACTTAAGTAAGTTTAGAATTAGAGCTCTGGCAAAACGAGTTTCTGTTTGGTTGAACTTAAAGAAAGATCCATATGATAATTTTAACGAATTGCTAGAAATTCACAAGAAATTTAGAGTAAGAACTATGTTTTTCTTTCAGTTTGCAGCCTATTCAGCACACGATAAGAATGTATCAGTCCATAGAAATAAATTCAGATATTTGATTAAATCCGTTGCTGATTATAGTATAGTTTCTTTAAGTGCGTCCATGGCTTCTTCAGCGGATAATTCTATTTTAAAAGAGGAAAAAAAACAATTGTCAAACCTAATCAATCGTCCGATACGTTACGCCCGATTACGGTACAATAAAGTTGTTATTCCTCAAACTTATCGCAATTTGGTCGAAGCAGAATTTACTGATGATTACTCGATGGGTTATTCACATCATGCAGGTTTTAGGGCAGGTACTTGTACTCCTTTTTATTTTTATGATATTAATCTTGAAGTACAACAGCCTATTAAAGTACATCCATTTATGGTTTATGATTATACCTTACAGGAATTTAAAAAACCCGAGCAGGTATTTGAGAAATTAGATAAACTTTATCAGCAGATTAAAAGCGTAAATGGTGAATTTACAATGGTGTTTTCTAATGAACTTTTAGGAGGAAAACATAAGATTAATTGGTTGAACTTATATCAAGCCGTGTTAAAGCGTTATTATGTTTAAGGATAAAGTAACCGATATATTTTTTGATTTAGACCATACCCTTTGGGATTTTGAAAAGAACTCCGCACTTACTTTTGAGAAGATTTTTGAACGAAATGGTTTGCAAATAGACTTAGATAAATTTCTTGAGGTCTATGTTCCAATAAACTTGCAATATTGGAAGTTATATCGTGAAGAACGAGTTTCCAAGGCAGAACTAAGATTTCAAAGATTGAGCAAAGCTTTTAAAGGCTTAAATATTGAAGTTGATGACCATTTAATTCATGTGCTTTCAGACGCATATATTGAGCACTTATCTACTTTTAATCATATATTTCCTGGTACTATTGAGGTTTTGGACTATTTAAAACCTAATTATAGGCTTCATATTATTACAAATGGTTTTGAAGAAATTCAGGAAAAGAAAATGAGAAATTCAAATATTCGACATTATTTTGAGGTGATTGTGAATTCTGAAATGGCAGGCGTAAAAAAGCCAAATCCAAAAATATTTGAACTTGCCTTAAGTTTAGCAAAGGTCGAATCAAAAAACTCACTCATGATTGGTGATAGTCTTGAAGCGGATATTATCGGAGCTAAAAACTTGGGTTTTAGCGTGCTCCATTTTAATGCTCACCAGGAGCCGAAGCATCAGATCTGTGAAATGATTGAAGATTTAAACGAAATAAAAAGTTTTTTATAGAGTTATAGTAGGGTAGGTTAGACATTGATTGTTTACTTATAAATGAACTACTATAAAATGAAAAAACTTGTTCATACATTCATATTTGTCAGTGCTGCATTTCTCATGTTCCTTTCATGCGCTGAAGAGCAAAATTTCGACCAATTTGATGATTTGAGTGTTGAACCTACCGTAGCTTCTAGTATATTTTATTTTGAGTCAGACGAGGCCACTATAAATGCTGCAGGTACAGGAGCATTTTATACACAGAATTTCACTTTTGAAGCTTTCAATGAATCATTCATAGCAGAAAATGTATTAGATGGTAATATTACCTATGAGGTGGAAAACACTACAACAAAAGAATTGCAAATAACTGTAGACTTTTTAGATGCTGATGATAATGTACTTGATAGTGAATCATTTGTTATTGAAGCGGCTCCAACGGCCATATTAGAACGCCAAATAACATACGGAGATGGCGGTAGAAGTTTAGATATCCTTAGAAATACTACAAATATTAGAGTTAGCGGTGAGAATCTTGGAGATGCTACAAGTACATCTTCACTTACAGAACCGAAAATAATCTTAAGATCAAGCGCAGAATTTAGGTTAAAACTACGATGAAAAATGTAAGGTTGATTATATTTTCTGTTCTCTTAGGAACGGTAGTATCGCATGCGCAAAACAAGCAATTGCTTTATGATTTTTATGAAATTCCGCAATCTTTAATTTTAAATCCTGGTGTAAAAACACCTTATAAGTGGCATACAGGAATACCTGTTTTGTCTGGATTTTCTATTCAAGCTGGTACGAGTGGTGTTACAGTTGATGACCTCTTTGCTGAAGACGGTATTGATTTTACAACAAAATTCAGAGACCAAGTTATAAATGGATTGAAGTCAAATGATGATTTTGGTTACAGTGGTCAAATAGAAATTTTTAATGTGGGTTTTAGAAGTGTTAAGAAGCCAAGAGATTATTATTCTTTTGGCGCTTATGGTGAGGGTTTTGCTTCAATTTTTTACCCAGAAGATTTAGCGTTGTTGGCCTTTGAAGGAAATGCGACTAATTTGAATAAAAGATTTAATTTTAATGATATCAATCAGCAAGGAGAAGCTGTTAGTGTATTTCATTTTGGATTGAATCGACAAATAAACGAACGTTGGACAATTGGCGCTAGAGCTAAGATTTATTCGAGTGTTTATGAATTCAAGTCAACCAATAATAAAGGTTATTTTGTAACAACTCAAGGTGATGATAATATTTTAAGAAATACGCTCGTTGCTGATGTTACTATGAGAACTTCTGGGGTTCAAGAAATTTTAGATATTATTGATGAGGATACCGTTAACACTCAGGCCGATTTGGCAAGCTTGCTAATATCACGTTCCCTTTTTGGCGGTAATTTGGGATTTGGTTTTGATCTTGGGTTTACTTATAAATTAGGTAAAAACTCTTTCATAACTGCAAGTTTACTTGATGTTGGTTTTATTCATCATAACAAAGACATCAAAAATTACACACTAAATGGTGCTGCATCTAATGAAGGTATAGAAATAAGACTACCTGAAGACTTAACAAATCTTAGTGCCGATATTTGGCAAGATTTGATTGATGATTTTGAACGTTTGATTCCTTTTGAAACCAATAATCAAAGCTATATTTCTTTACGACCAATTAAATTGAATGCCTCATATCGTTATAATTTTGGTCAGTATACTGATAAATCTCAAATATGTGATTGTGAAACGACACCCGTTTCAAAAAAAGAAAATTTTGATTACAAGAATGCCGTAGGAGCTCACTTATTTATGATTAATAGACCACGGGGTCCACAAACTACAATTACAGCATTTTATCAAAAAAGAATAGGAAGAGCATTAGCCATTAAAACAACGTACACAGCTGATAAATATACCTTGTCAAATATTGGTCTCGGCTTGAATTTGCAAGCTGGACCAATAAATTTTTATATTCTTGGTGATAATCTTCTAAGCTATCAGAATATACCGGCAAGTAATTATGCGTCTTTACAGTTCGGATTTAATATCATATCTTGGAACAGTAATTGATTACTGTAATTATATGAAAAAGTTATTTGTATTAGTACTGCTATTTTGCGCTGTTAACTCCATAAATGGGCAGTTAAATGATTATAAATATATAGTTGTACCGGTAAAGTTTAAAGCTTTTAAAAACCCTAATCAATTTCAAACAAGTACACTGATTAAGCATTTTATGACTGTTGAAGGTTTTAATGTTATTTATGATAATGCCCTTCCTTTTGAGCTTCAAGAAAATAGATGCTTGGCGCTTTTTACTGATTTATTGGATGAATCTGGATTATTTAAAACAAAAGTTGCACTAGTTTTAAAGGACTGCAAAGGTGAAGTCATATATAGAACCTTAGATGCTCAAACTAAAATCAAAGAATTAGATAAAGCCTATAAAACTGTAATTACTGAAACATGTGCTTCTTTTCAAGGCCTGAACCATAATTATGAACCTAATAGTGCTGATTCTGAAAAAGAAACTATAGCAGTAAGTTTTAAAAACGATGTTAAAAGTATTGAAGAAAAAGATGCTATTAATGAAGAGAAGCGGTCTTCAGCTCAACCTATAAAGGAAGAAATTGTAGAAAAAGTCATGCAAAAAACAGATGTAGTTAAAGATTCTAACGATGATACAACTGAGAAAATTTATTTGTATGCTGAAGCCTTAGGAAGTGGATATAAACTTAGTGACAAAGACGGGGCAATAAAATATATTTTAGGTGAAACTTCAATTGAGAATGTATTTCTAGTGAATCAAGAAGGTGTAAATGGAGTTGTTGTAAAAAAAGACGAAAAGTGGTATTTAGAATATAAAGGTGCCACAGGAAAAATAGTTGAAGAATTAAATATCAAATTTTAAAATTCGTATTTGTTTTTCCATCTCTTTTTTAGAAATTCCTTCATATTATTTTCTCGAGCATTATTACCTAGTTTGTAGAATGTAGTGCCGGAAATTTCTTCTGGTAAGAACTCTGCTATTTTGAAATTATTTTCGAAGTCATGTGCATAGGCATACCCATCTCCATAGCCTAAATCTTTCATTAATTTTGTCGGTGCATTTCTAATAGGTAAGGGAACGGGTAAATCACCAGTTTCTTTTACTTGTTGTTGTGCCTTATTTATAGCCATATAGCTAGCGTTGCTTTTGGCAGAACAGGCTAAGTAAGTTGCACATTGACTTAAAATAATTCTTGCTTCGGGGTAGCCAATTGTAGTAACCGCTTGAAATGTAGCATTAGCTATAACTAAAGCGGTTGGGTTGGCGTTGCCAATGTCTTCTGAAGCTAGTATCAGCATTCTTCTGGCAATGAACTTTACATCTTCTCCTCCTTCAATCATTCTTGCTAACCAATAAACCGCAGCATTTGGATCACTTCCTCTAATCGATTTGATGAATGCAGAAACAATGTCATAATGCTGTTCCCCAGTTTTATCATATAGCACTGTATTTTTCTGTACTTTTTGCATAACTATTTCATCAGTTATGATGATTTCATCACCACTGTCTGCATTTATAAGTAATTCAAAAATGTTGAGTAGTTTTCTACCATCTCCACCAGAAAGTCTAAGTAAAGCTTCAGTTTCTTTAAGTTGTATTTTTTTTGACTTTAAGAACTGATCTGTATTCATAGCTCTTTGAAGTAATGCCTCTAAATCTTCTTTTGAAAATGAGTTTAAAATATAAACTTGACAACGTGATAATAGAGCAGGAATTACTTCAAAACTTGGGTTTTCTGTGGTAGCACCTATTAAAGTGACCCAACCTTTTTCTACAGCGCCCAGTAAAGAGTCTTGCTGTGATTTACTAAAACGATGAATTTCATCAATAAATAGAATCGGGTTTTTAGTCGTGAAAAGCCCACCACTTTGTTTTGCTTTTTCTATAACTTCTCGAATATCTTTAACACCACTATTAATTGCACTCAAAGTATAAAATGGTCTTTGACTTTCAACCGCAATTATATTAGCCAAAGTAGTTTTTCCTGTACCGGGTGGTCCCCAGAAAATTAAAGATGGAATTACTCCTGTTTCTATTTGATGAGTTAATGAACCGTTTTTACCTACTAGATGATTTTGACTTACATAATCTTCTAAAGTTTTAGGTCTAATTCTTTCTGCTAAAGGTTCATTCATGTTATAAAAGTAAAATAAATACAAAGATGACAATTTAACCGTTTTTATAAATGTGGTAAATTAATTGCTAGAGTAATACTAATGATAGAATCAAATTATTTTAAATTTTCACTAAGCATGCTGTTGGCACCTATGTTTGCGGTACTAGCAATATGGACTGTATTTTGGTTGGAGCTCAGGCTCGGAGTTAATTTTAATGAATATGGTATATATCCAAGAAAACTATTGGGTCTTCAAGGGGTTTTGTTTAGTCCCTTTATACACGGCTCAGTAGAGCATTTATACAACAATACGATTCCACTCGCTATTCTTACCTTAACATTGGTTTATTTTTATCAAAGGAATGCGTTAAAAGTGCTATGCTATGGGATTATTATAACCGGTATTTTAACTTGGTTAATCGGCCGACCTTCATTTCATATAGGAGCAAGTGGTCTTATTTATGTTTTAGTGAGTTTTGTATTTTTTAAAGGCGTTTTTACGAAATACTATCGGTTAATAGCGCTTTCTTTAGCCATAGTATTTATATATGGTAGCATGCTTTGGTATATTTTCCCTATAGAAGAAGGTATCTCATGGGAAGGTCATTTGTCTGGGTTTATTACGGGTTTAATTTTAGCGAAATTTATTAAAACCACTATACCGGAGTCAAAAAAATACAAATGGGAACAAGATGATTTTAATGAAGAAGAAGATGAATTTTTAAAACATTTTGACGAGAACGGTAATTTTGTTGAAAAGATTGAAAATGAAGAAAAGGATACAGTGAAATTAGTATATCATATTAAAAAAACACAAAAAGAAGATTAATTTATCCTTTGTCTTAGAGCTTCATATAAAAATACCCCACAAGCAACTGATACATTCAAAGAACCTATTTCGCCTAATAAAGGGAGTTTAGCACTGGCATTAAGTATTTTTAAAATTGAAGGTGAAATACCCTTCTCTTCTGACCCCATTAATATGGCTAAAGGTGTATTAAAATCAATTTCATAAATGGATTTTTCTGTTTTTTCGGTCGCTCCAACTACTGTAATATCTGACGCTTGTAAATAGAAAATTACATCTTTCAAATGATCAACTTTAGAAATTGGTATATTGAAAGCTGCTCCGGCTGAGGTTTTAACAGTATCTTCTGTAATAGGTGCCGAACCACTTTTTGGAATAATAATAGCGTCAACACCTGTACATTCAGCAGTTCTTATTATTGCACCAAAGTTTCGTACATCAGTAACTTGGTCTAGTAATAATAAAAGCGGCTTTTTCTTTTCTTGTAATATCTTTTCAATTAAGGTTTCAAAATTATGAAAAGCCACTGGTGATATTTGTGCGATAGCACCTTGATGATTGTTATTGGAAAGTCTATTGAGCTTCTCAATGGGTACATATGATACACTTAGTCCACTTTTCCTAATTTTAACTTCAAGCTCTTTATATAAATCTCCTTTTAAGCCTTTTTGTAAGAATAATTTATTGATTGGTTTTTGCGCATCTATTGCTTCTATAATGGCCCTAATTCCATAAATGAGTTGGTTCTTCTTCATAACTGAGCGCAAAGGTAACTAATCAATTAATAGTTATATCATCTTAATTTGAAATCTGAGAATTGATTCATAATACATTAGTTGGAAAGTTTTTTCGAAACAAAAAAAGGACAAGATGAATTAAATATCACCTTGTCCTTTTAAAACTGTTTTTAATATTTGTCTTAGCTATTTAGAAAAGTTAAAATAGCATAAACATCTTGTTCATCTTTTAATTTGATTTTATTTTCTTTTATGAATTGTTTGACCGATTCTCTATTTTCTGAACCAACTACGTTTAAGAATTTTTTAGTGTTCAATTCAATTTCATCAATTCTTTTACCATCTTCAGATTCCAGATAGTATTCCGTAAATGGTGTGAAGCGGGCAGGTGTTCCTTTTACAAAAGAATTTGGTGCTTTCTTTGCATCTTTAAACACAATATTTAGTCTTTTATATAATTTGTACTTACCATCTCTTAAAAGCGTTAAATATCCATTTTGTGTGTTTCCACTTTTATCAATAAAAGTCTTAAAACTCATTGGTTTACCGTCAACCATTAGTTTTATCTTCTTGTCTCTGCCTAATGCTCTTATAGGTTCTTGGTCTAAATTCTGCTGTTTAGTTTCAATCTCTTGATTATGAGCGTTATATCTATAATAAACTTGTCCTATCGCTTCATCACCATAATAGAGTTGGGTAGGCATAAAAGTGTTGGCTTTGTATGGAGAACCTTCAATAGTACTATCTTCATACGATAGTTTTTCTAATTTGTCAGAGATAGCGCCCATGGCATAATTGTAAAGACCATCTGTCTGTGCTCCAACACCTGTTGTGTAGGTCGCAACTTGACCTGAAGTTTGTGCATTGAGGCTAAAAGCAACTAATGCGGCTGTTAAAAATCCAAAAGTTTTTTTCATGATATCGTTTTTGTTTAAGTTATGAAAAATTATTCGGAAAAAAAACTTGAACTGAATTAAATTTTAGTAACCCTATCTGACTTATAGATTTTAAATTGCTTCCCTATTTACTTGTATTTTGAACATATGAAAACTAAAAAACCCATTATCAACAATGTTGATAATGGGTTTTTTATTAAGAGGTAAACTTGATTTTATCCTTTGTTTAAAAAATCTAAGACTTTGATTACGCTAGCTTCGTTATTTATACGGATATTATTTTCCTTTAAATAAGCTTTTAAAGCTTCTTTTTTATCCTCAGGAACTAGTTTTATTAATTTTCTGTTTCTTAACTCCAATTCGTCAATTCTATTGACACCTTCAATGCCTAAATAGTATTCTGTAAATTTTGAAAAACGAGCAGGAATAGCTTTAACAAATGAATTTTGCGCTTTTTGTCCTTCAGTATATTTTACATCTGTTCTGCGATATAAGGCATACTTACCTTCACTCAGTTTGGTTAAATATCCGTTTTGAGTCGTTCCTTTTTTATCTATAAAAGTTATGAAACTCATTGGTAGCCCATTAACTATAATAGAAATTTTCTTGTCTCTACCTAAAGACTTAATGCCTTCACTCTCTAAATTAGTTTGCTTTATTTCAATTTCTTCATTGAAAGCATTATAACGGTAAAACATGTTTCCCATATTTTCATCACCATAATACAGTTGTGTTGGGAGAAAAATCTGATTCGTGTATGGTGAGCCTTGAACATCACCTTCAATAAAAGATAATTTTTTATTAGAATCCTGAATAGACCCAAGAATAGTATTTAATTGTCCAACAGATGCGTTCGCCGAACTACCTGCTGCGCCATAATTAGCAACTTGACCAGCTGTTTGACTTATTCCAATAGTTAGGGATAAACAAAAGATAAAAGTGGTGATTATTCTTTTCATAGTACATATTTTCAAGCGGCAAATTTATTTAAAAATAGTGTTAAAGTATAGCGAAGTATGTTAAGAAAATTCAAAAATTTTACGTGGAAAGACTATCTATTGCTTGATACAAGAAAATTTGGTCCAAATAGGTTTCAATTTGAACACTTTCAGAATTCTAGCTGTAATCGATTAATCGCTTCAGAATCTTTACTAAAATGGTATCCGCGCCAAAAAAAACCAACTTCAGTATAACGCCAAATAATTTCACCAGCTTCAGTAACCTCCCAAAAACCAAAATCACCTTCAGTTATAAGCCTATTGCCATTTGGTAAAATATCTACTCCAGATACTCTACCAGAATAAAGTTCTAAATCTGTAAAACTCCAAATAATTTCTGGTTCATTATTTGAATTAGGAATCAGTTCAAATGTTTCAGGAGTTTTTAATTCATATGCGGTGGATTGTTCTGCTTCAAAGCCATTAGCATATACAAGTATGTTTCCTTTTTTATCACCAGATAAAAGATTAGGATGATGATTTCTGTCAAATAACCTAAGGCCTACATCATTTTTGTAAGCTGATGGATTGCCAAACCTATATACTAAATCTCCACCTTTGTTAAAAGTTCCACCTGAATTTGATTTGGCTTCTTCGCTAGTTGTGCTATGATCAATCACCCAAATTTCGCTATAAAAATTAGCACTGACATAGATCAAATCGTTTTCTGCATCATAGTCAATACCATTTGCATGACTTACATCACCGTCCGGATTTGTAACTTCTTGATAATTGATATCTATTAATTGGGGGTTTAATGATACATCTCCAAAATTCAGTTTGGTGTCATCAAGGTCTTGAATAAGATGATCCCACATATGCCACTCCCATACAATTTCATTGGTTGTCGGGTTTATTTCTAGAACTGCATCATAAATTATTTGAGTACCCGGTGAAAAAGCAATTTCATTCGCTTCTTCAGCAGATTTTTTCTCCCATGATAAAAAAAGAATATTTCCATTAGGAAGCATTTTAGCATCATGATGAGCAATATGGTTCTCATTAGAATATTCATAGCTCCATTCTACCTCTCCATTTTTACGAATCAAAGAAATTAAACCTCCAAATCCACCTAAAGTTAGTAAAGGTGTCTCAGACTCCAGCATGGCTAGTAATCTACCATCATCTAATAGAAACGCGTCGTTACCTAATCTTTTACCGTTTAAGTTCCATTCATGAATTAGGGTAGTGGCCTTGTCCATTAAATAAACTCTATTAGCAGCGGCGTCATTTACAAGTATAAATCCATCAAAGACCTTTTCTCCTGCTAAAACTTCAAGTCCTTCCTTATCAGGAAATTCAATAGTAGTAATTGGTGGAATATCGTCATCTTCCATTTGAACGACCTCAGACTCTGGTTCATCAACGTAATCACTGGTACATGAAATAAGAATTATAGAAAAGAAGGCAATCAAAGAATACCTAAACTTTAGGTTGTATAAATTCATAGCAAATGTATTTATAGAATTTTTTTGGAAGGTAGTAAATCCTTTTTAAAAGGAATAAACTTCAAGCGTGCCATTATTTTGCGAAGCTATTAGAAGCCTAGTTTGATCATTGTCAATTAAAAGAAGGTCTTTAACGTTTCCATTAAATAGTATTCCAGATTTTGATGAAGGCATTGTTACATAGCCATTAGATTTATCTGAGAGCAAAACTAATCCTGAAAAGGCATCCAATCTAGGAGTTTCTACTTCGGTTTCATAAATATTTCCGCCTACTATGGCATCTTCGTACCCATCATTGTTTACATCTTTAAAAACTATGTTCATAATTGGAAATAATTGTGCTTCAATCGGCAACAGAACTTTTTCAAACTTGCCATCTCCTTTATTTAAAAGAAACAAAGATTGAAATTCGTTCACCTCTGCTTCATAGGCAGTATCAAGTTTTTCTCCATAAATATCTAATAAATTTGCGGTTGCAAATTCTGAATAGGTTTCAAATTTTTGTTGAATAAAAGGCATTTGTTGTGAAGAACATTCACGACCTCTAACTGGAACGTATTGACCATTATATTCTTTGCTTAAAACAATATCTGGTGTTCCATTATTATCAAAATCATTAGCAAAAACCTTGAATGGTTTTTTTGCGCTGGCTTTAAACTTAATGTTAAGACCAGCATTACCTAACATATAGTCTGGTAAACCGTCATTGTTTATGTCAGTTTCTTGAATGGTGAACCACCAACCTTTAGTGTCTGTAATGTTGTCAAGTTTGTTGTTAAGACTAAAATAACCTTTGTTATTTTCTAAAATACCGATGCCTGTCCATTCACCAACAGCCATAATATCCATCCAACCGTCAGTATTATAATCGGTCGCAATAAGCTTATTTACCATTCCAAATTTTAAAAGATCCGGAGCTATTTTGTTGGTTACATCTTTTAATTGTCCTTTGTCATTTTCCCATAAAGTTGAAGGAGCAAAATTTGGATAACTCTGGGGTATTATTCTATTTCCAACAAGAATATCCATGTCTCCGTCTTTGTCAAAATCTATAATAGCTACAGATTTGCCACTTTTTGGGTTGGTTTTCAAGGCATCTAGCTTGGCTTTAGTGAAATTTGAATTACCATTATTTATATATAAACGGTCAGCGTATAAAGAGGAATAGTTAGCGAACTCATTGCCACCACTAACGACGAATAAATCTAAGTCATCATCATTATCGAAATCAAAGAAAATAGACTCCATGTCTTCATAGCTTTTATCATCGTTAAAAGCTTTTATTTTTTTATTAGAGAACCTTCCTGAAGTAGTTTGTATATAAAGCTCTCCGCTTTGTCCTGAAGCACCACCAATGTAAATATCTTTTAAACCATCTCCATTAACATCGCCTTTTGACATAAAAGGGCCTTGGGTTGATTGTTTATAGGGTAATAATATCTCTTTTTCAAAATCATCGTAAACGTTTTCTTGGTGTTTAAAGTCTAAACCTGTTTGAGAAATATTTAGAGATTTAAAAGGTTGACTTGCTCCATCCTTTCTTAGTGCTATTAGTTTTGAAGCGTCCTCCTCAAAAAATACTATTTTTTCATTAACTGGAATGTTAAATTTTTTTTCAATTTTTCCACTTGGCCATGTAACAGTTATGGTATCTACTTTTGAATGTTTGCCAAGACCAAAATGTGCTAGATTCTCCTGGGCAGATCTATAGCCCCTTACTCTTCTTATTTCTTGAACTTGAGATTGTCCGGAATAGTATATGTTTACTTGAGCAAAAGATTCTGATAATTCACCTTTCGTTTCTACTTTTAAATAGTTGTTTTTGGTCTTATCTGAAGTTAAGTTTTCATATAAAAAACAATAGTCATCAATATTATTTACGACTAAATCGACATCACCATCATTGTCTAAATCGCCCTGAGCAGTACCATTGCTAAATGAGAAATCTGCTAGTCCCCATTCTTTAGCTACTTCTTTAAAATTAAGGTTGCCCTTATTTTGATATAAGATATTCGGAAGTTTTTCAGAAGGCATAGATTCATATAATTGTTTTTTAACCTCCAGTGGTACATTCCCCTTGTATTGCATTTTAGCTTTGTAGACGTTGTTCTGTAAATCATTATCTAGAGCATACCTTCTATAACCATTGGTTATGAACACATCTTTATGTGAATCAAGATTAAAATCGGACATGAGAACAGACCAACTCCAATCAGTATTAGCCATTGAGGTTGCTTGTGATACGTTAGAAAATTTTAAATCATCAGTTTGTAGCTGTAATGAATTATACATGTATTGATGATGAAACTCTGCCTTGTTAATCAAAAAATCGAACCTATCTGTATTCATTGAGGCCATCAATGTTTTTGATCGAATATGGTCATTAGCTGCCATGTCTAGAACGAAAATATCCTGCTTTAAGTCATTATTTATGTCCGCAATATCCATTCCCATTCCATAAAAAGAGATGTGACGCGTAAACTCTTTTATTCGATTACTAAATGTGCCATTCTTGTTATTTATGAAAAATACATCCGGAATATAATAATCACTAGCAATGTAAAAATCTAGCCAACCGTCATTATTGATGTCCGTTACAGATAAACCAAGACCAAATATTGGACTTTCAATACCAGCTTCTTTAGTGATGTCAATAAATTTGCCATTATCATTTCGGTAAAGATGTGAGCTGTTATAGTATCTTGAATCATCATCTTTATCGGCTAATTTGAATAGGTTTATTGGATCCACACCATATAATTCATTTTCATTCATTACAAGGCAGTCAAGGTCATTATCATTGTCAAAATCAAAAAACACCGATTGTGTGCTGATACCTTGGTCGTCTAAGCCAAATTCTTCTGCTTCTTCTTTAAATGTTTCGTTTTGTTGATTTATAAAAAGAAGATTCTTTCTTTCATTTCTGTTTTTAGGTCCACCCTGAGAAACATAGATATCTAGCCAACCATCGTTGTTGATATCAACAAAAGTGATTCCATTAGACCAGTTTTTTCCCTTATTAATACCTGATTTTTGCGATATGTCTTTAAAAGCCAATTCACCTTTATTGATATACAATTTATTGTCAACCTGATTTCCACAAAAGAAAATATCATTTAAACCGTCGTTGTTTAAATCTGATATTCCTACACCTGCACCGTTATAGAAATAATCATAATTGAAAAGATTTTCCATAGTTGAAACATCTTCTTTAATCGTATTTTTAAAAGCTAAACCGCTTTCTTCTTTAGCTATGGAGTTGAAAATTTTGCTATCCTCTTCAAGGTTGTTTTTAGATATTGTTTTAGAATTGGTTTCAACGCAAGATGTTAGAAATATTGCCGATATGCCAAAAGTTAGAATAGATAAAAAATAAGCATAAAATGATTCTTTGAGTTTCGAACAGAACATCATAAGTTTATTCTAGAATTTATGTAAAAATACTAATAAAGGGTTTTTAGGAGGCTTAAGATGTATTAAGAATATAGTTAAAATAAAAAACCACCTCAAAGAGGTGGTTTTAAAAACTAAAACTGTTTTATGTTTTATTCTTCTACACAGAAATCAATTGCAAGGTCAGTTGCAGCTGTTCCAGAAGAAACAGTAGCTACCGTATTGCCACCTGGTGAAAGTATTTCTGCAGACATTTCGCCCCAAAAATCACCATTCCAACGAAATACCGCTGGTCCTGTTAAGCCATCAGGCACAGTAAAAGTAGCAGTACCTGCACTATCCCCGTCAGTACAATCAAAAGCTTCTGCTTCATATGGTGTACATAGTCCGATTTCAAATACGGTACCATCACTTAAGGTGATAGTTAGGCCAGGTCCACCACCATCGGCAGTAGTTGGTTGCCATCCGTCACCATAAGAATCTTCCATGTTAACTGTCCATACTCCAGGAATTGGAGCTGAAGGAGCACAAACTAAAGTTGATGCATATTCAAAAGGAGAGCTAAAATAAGATCCGGTTATGGTACCAGAGTTATCAGCAGCAGAATAAACTGCGCCATCTGTTCTTACAATTTCAAATCTAATAGTGAAATTATCTCCACCAGCGATTTCTCCTCCTGATAAACCTAAAACGGATTGCATTTCAGTACCAGTAACGCTATAAGAAAATCTTGGTAAACCAAATTCGCCAATAGTGCCATCAGCTAAAGTAAATGACTGTGCTAATACTTCGTCTGAACCAATTGTGGAATTACCAAGTTCAGAAGTATTATCACTATATCCAATATAAACGTCAAGAGAGGATAATAAATTACCGTCTTCTTGATCTTGTACTTCAACTACGGCAGTAAAACCACCACCAGTCAATGTACCAGTAGGCGCATCGTATTGGATTTCGTTTTCAGTAACTTCTATAGTTCTAAGTGTAGAACCTCTAGTTTCAGCTTCAACTATTTGATCAAATACCTTGTCGCTATCTGAACAAGAAATTATAGTAATTGATAAAACTATAAGTGATATTATTTTTTTCATAAAAAATATTTTTCAAAAATTAAAAATATTAATACCCCATCTAATGGTTTAAAGTAACTCCCCAAAATGAATTGGGGAGTCTATATCATTTAAACCTTTGTCAATGTAAAGGAAACAGTAACTGGTCCGCCACAAGTACCCTGCGTATCTTCATCAAAAGTAATGTTAATAACAGAATCGTCAGCAGCGTCATAAGTTAATGTCGCATCAGCATTAGGGCTGTAAATCAAAGGAACACCAGCAGTACATTCTAAAGCTTGATCTTGTTCTGGAATAACTATTTCATCACAAATTAAATCAAACAAGAACGTTCTGTTAAATCCACCAAATTGAGGGTAGTTTACAGTTGCAATTGATCTAGCAGTACCACCAGTAGCTGTAATTTCAACTGGTCCCTCTGTAAATGCTCCACCACTAAATACTCCTGGGTTCGCCATTGTCAAGTCATAAGTTCCAGTGAAAGCACCTTCTGGTATAGGACAAATAACTGTTGGAGTATACAAGAATGGTGAGTTAAAATAAGAACCTGTAATAGTTCCAGAATTATCACCATTTGAATATCTACGACCATCAGAAAGAACCAATTCAAAACGAACTGGAAATTGATCACCACCTGTGATATCAGTTTCATTTCTTCCCACAATTGATAACAATTCAGGTAGTGTAATGGCATAACTGAATCTAGGTAGTCCAAATTCACCTATGGTAAAGGTTGAACTGCTTATAGTTTCAACTAAAGTTTCAGCAACATCAGTTCCAGGTCCAACAGCATCTGTGTTGTCTGAAAATCCAACATATACTTCAACTTCAGAAACTAAAGTTCCTTCTTCTTGATCTTGAATTTCTAATTCAACTGAAAAACTGCCATCTGAAACACCAATTGGTAATTCATTAGAAACTAAGTTTACAGTTCTTAATATAGCACCACGAGTTTCGTTCGCTATAATTTGGTCAAATACTTGGTCACCATCTTCACAGCCGGTTGAAAAAACAACCGCTGCCAAGGCACCAAATCCTAGAAAATATTTAAAATACTTTTTCATTACTATTTTCTAGTTAGCAGGTGGGAACGTTGGACTCGCTGGATTGGTATCCCAGAATACTTGAGTCGTCAAATCACTTCTCTGCGTTAAGTTTGGATTATTTAACACCTCATTTTGTGGTATTAAATATGTTCTTGGGAATGGTCCTGGATCTGGCTCCCAGTTAGGGAATACAGTTGTAGGAAATCCTGTTTTACGATAATAATTGAACCCTTCAAACTCTCCACCATATAAAGTTGTAAAGTATTGCTCAGCAAATATGTTCTCTTTATCATCTCCTGTAGCTGCATTAAAATCTGCAACAATACCATCGATATATGCTGTTACTTCGGCAGCAGTTGGTTCAAAAGATAAATCAGCAGAACCGTCTACAGCACCATAAGTCTGAACTTTAGCGATAGACTTTTCAAGACCAGCTTGCATCGCAGTTGCTTTCTCAGCATCTGTAGCTGCCATTTCACCAATCCAGAAATCAACATAAGAAGAAAGGATGATCGGCTCAATACCAGCTCCACCACCACCTTGTCCAAGACCAACACCTGGAGCTACTAGAACACCTGTAATTGGATCGGTTTCATTAAATTGACTATCGTCAAAACGACCAGCAGCAGGATATACACCTGGAGCCGCTTTTAAGAATCCATCTGGTGGGCCACCTTCATCGTTACCATGACTTCTACCCCAATAACCATTATCTACACTACAATAAACAAAACCAGCGTAATGTGGAGGTGGCGTGAATAATGAACAAGAAATTGTTTCTTCATTTGGAGGAACAGCGTTACCGTCTACATCGATAGCACCTGGAACTCCATTAGCCTGTCTGTAAAAATAGTAACGAATTCTTGGGTCATCGTTTTGTAACATTAAATCCATCAAGTAATTAGATCTATATGGACCAACACCTGTATTTGTATAACCTGCTTCAAAATCAGGATGTCTATCACTTGGCTGTAATTCACTAACACCATATTGAAACTGCAAATCTTCGTCGGCAGAAGCGATATAATTACCTCCAGCAACAATTGCGTCAAAAGCAGCTTTATTATTAGTGTTTTTATATGATCTTAAACGAATTGAGTTAATTGCTTTAATCCAATTGTCTGTATCACCACCATAGAACATGTCAATTGCTCCTTGCGCAGATGGACCTGAAGACAATAAAGCTTCAGCCTCATCCAATAATCCAAAAGCAGCACTGTAAACTTCTTGTCCGCTGTCCAAAATTGGTGCTGGAAACTCCGCAGGGTTACCAGCTTGAGAGAAAGCAGCTCCTCCAATAACATCCACTAATTGAAATAAACTGTGGGCATACATTAGTTTACCTAATGCAATATGAAAAGAGTAGTCAACATCACTTGAAGCGTCTATAGCCTCTAGTGTTTGTAAGTTGGTTAAAATACCAACACTTACTCCAGTACCTGGGATATTAAAACTTGAACTATAAGTTCTCGCCCAAGGTGCATTTAAGGTATTACCTGGTAGACCATTAAAATAATTTCTACCTCCAAAATATTGGATTCGAGTTAAACCTGCTGTATTGTCAGAAAAATCATCCTGATTTGATACATATGCCAACTGAATGGCATTCAGTAGTAAATTAGGATCTGATTGCTCAGGTGACAAGTCGTTTGGACTTACAGTTAAGTCCAAATCTGTCGTTTCACAACCAGTAGTCAAAAGACCAACTGTTGCGAAAATTAATGTGAATTTTTTAAATATTTTCTTCATGATATCTTATTAACAATTTTTATTAAAATGAAGCTCTAACAGTAAATCCATATCTTCTTGCACTTGGACCGTTCAAGAAATCAAATCCTCCACCGTTACCAATACCAACACCTTGAACGTTTGGATCAAAATTTGCACCATCAGGAGTGTTATAAGCATCATACCAAAGGTTGAAACCTTGTAATGTAAAGGTTAAGGCACCAAATGGTGTTTTATCTAAGAACTTAGAAGGTACGCTGTACGCCAAAGAAACTTCTTGTAAACGTACAACAGAGGCATCATAAATTCTGGTCTCTGTTGGACCAAATAACAAGTTGCTAAAGAAGTACGTAGAGTTGTTAATTTGAATATTATTAACACTTCCATCTTCTCTTACACCTGGTAAAACATAAGTACCTAAACGATCTTCTGTTTCAACACTTAAACCTCTACCTAACAAAGTTGCAATTGTACTAGACAGAACATCACCACCTTTAGTGTGGTTAATTTGGAAATTTAAATTCCAGTTTTTGTAACTAATGCTATTTATAAAGTTCATTTGATAATCAGCAATATAATCACCAATTATTGGAACATTACCATCTGCATCTTGTTCAGCCACATTATAAGAGCCTGCACTGTTTACAACAAAATTACCTGCGTCGTCTCTTTGAATCTGAGTACCTACAATAGTACCTAAAGACTCACCTTTGATTGCTGCGTTTGAACCTCTAAATAGTCCACCACCTTCTGCTAAAGAACCAGCGTAGAAAATTGCGTCTTGATCTAACTCAGTTACAATAACATCGTTAGTAAAGAAATTAACTTTAGAATTCCAATTGAAGTTCTCTCCTCTAAAGATGTCAACACCAATTTCAGCTTCCCAACCTTTATTTTCAATCTCACCAATATTACTTTGCGTCAATGTGAAACCAGTAGAAGGAGCTAAGGGTTCTGATACAATTAAATCATTAGTAGTTTTAATGAAATACGTTGCATCTAATGAAATTCTGTTTTTCCAGAATTTAGATTCAATACCTAATTCTATTTCTTCTAAAAGTTCCGGTTTCAAATCAGGATTTGCTTTAAATCCAGACACCTGATTTGTAGTAATTGAAGTTCCACTTAGGCCATCATTAAACACTTGAGTGTCTTGCGAAGTAACACCAACTGTAGGATAAGCTGCAGTTGTGTCAAAGTTAGCAGATGTACCATAACTAGCTCTTAATTTTAAAAAGTTAAGACCATTCTCAGACTTTAACTCAGGAAAAGCATTCGTTGGTAAGAAAGATAAACTAGCACCAGGATAGGTGATATTATTATTTTCACTTTGGAAGTTAGATACCCAGTCTTTACGAGCACTTATATTAAGGAATAAGAAGTCGTCATAATCTAAAGTAGCTTGACCTAAAAGACCAACAATATTTCTCTTTCTAGAGAACTGAATAGGAGTTTGGTTTTCGAAGTTAAAATGTCTTTTAACTCCAAATACTAATTGCCCTGTACTTCCAACACCACTACGGTCATAGAAATCTGAACGAGCCGTTGCACCAGCAGTAAATGATAAACCTAATTTTTCAGAGATGTCATAGTTACCATTAATGGATGCAAAGTGATCCCAAATAGTATTGTTATTATCATAAGTCTGTAAGAATCCAAATACAGCCTCATTAAAACGAACACCACCTTTATTAGAGCTGTTAATATTACGCTCGTTGTAGAAATCTAAACCAGATCTCCAAGTTGCACTTAAATTATCATTGATTTCATAAGTTGCAGATAAATTCCAAAAAGATCGATTTGTAATTTGTCTATACTGAACGTTTTGAGCAGTCCATCGTGGGTTGATGATACTGTTATTCTGTCTGTAATATACACTACTACCATCAATTGGGTTTTCAAAAGGAAGCCCCATTAAATCCACACTTAAAGGAGTAAAGAATACGTTACCATAAATTGATAAACCATCCGTACCATTACCTCTACTTGATGCAATAGGAGGAGTTTTAACATCTGATCTAGCATAGTTCATTGTACCTCTAATAGTAAATTTATTAGACAATTTAGCTACACCACCTATAGACATGTTAAATCTGTTAAATTCATTCCCAGGAGTAAATCCTTCATCGTCATAATAACCTACGTTAGCATTAAATGCAGTGTTACCATCTTCAGAAGAACCTGAAACATTTACGTTAGTATTAATAGTAGCACCCGGTTGAAAAAAGTTTGCAACTGAAGCATATGGTCTCCACTCATATCTTGCACCAGCGAATTCTGGGAAAGCTTGAGGAATACCAGTAGCTGAAGAAGCAGTTGAGTATGGGTGTGCTAATGTACCAGCATCATCAATAGCTGATTGAGCTCCCCATCCTGCAGTTCCACCTCTATCAAAGCTAGGACCCCAGTTACTAAAGAACCAACCAAAAGCTTGGTCAAATCCATTTCCATATTGTTGTTGGTAATCAGGTAATGAAGCAATCTCATTCGAGAAGAATGATTGACTCACTGTAATTTCAGTTTTCTTAGGCCCAGTACTAGCAGAACCAGATTTAGTAGTTACTAAAATTACCCCGTTACGACCTTGCGTACCATAAAGAGTAGCAGCAGAAAGACCTTTAAGTACTTCAATGCTCTCAATATTGTTTGGGTCTAAATCCAAGAATCTTGAACTCCCGGTGTTACCACCAATAAAACTTCCTTGTTGGTTAGTGTCATTACTAAAAGGTACACCGTCAACAATAAATAATGCTTGGTTACTACCACTAAAAGAACTTAAACCTCTAATAACAACATTGGTTGCAGAACCAGCAGCACCACCAGCTGAAGTAATTTGTACCCCAGCAGCTTTACCTGCTAATACTCTAGCAACGTCACCTTCAGCTCTGTCTTGTAGTTGTTCAGTACCTACAGAACTAACAGCATAACCTAGGGCTTTCTTCTCTCTTTTAATACCCTGGGCAGTTACTACTACCTCTTCAAGTGCTTGTGCATCTTCTTCCATTTGCACATTCATTGTAGTACCAGCACCAACAGTTCTTCTAACATCTCTTTGTCCAATATACGTAAACAACAGGCTTTGACCTGCGCTTGCAGTAATTGAATAATTTCCATCAAAATCTGTTTGGGTACCATTGGAAGTACCTTCTACGACAATGTTAACCCCAGGTAAAGGCAGACCGTCAGAGTCTGTTACTACACCCGAAATCGTCTTGTCTTGTGCAAACGATAAGTGCACAACAAACGCCAATAACAGCGTTAAGATTCCATTTAGTTTTGTTCTCATTTTTAAATTATTTGAATTAGCTAAGCGCTAAAATCATAATTTCAAGTTAATAAACCAAATGAATATTAATAAAACTTTAAGAATTGTGATAAAATTTGTGATAAGTAAAATTCGATTCTATTAATTTAATTATACTCAATTTATGTTGTGATATTTTCATATTTCCTTAATCCTAAACAAAACTGTTAAACCTTAAATCGTGATATTGATTCTAGTTTCTTGTTAAAATTTGATTGTTGTTTAAGTGGTGGTTATTTGAAATTGAATAATAGTAAAGAGTAATCTTCATCTAAGTAATTATAGTAATATTTTACATGCATCAATTTGTTCTGGTTAAAGAATTTAAAAAACTAAAAAATTTGATTTTTCTTTTGGTTACTGATTGATTTTGCAAATCAACTTTTTACTTTAAATAAAGTATCAGTCTACTTGTGTTTTGAATAGTCTTTAAACTTAAAATTAGTTCAATAGATTGTTGTTTTGAATACTAAAACTTTTCTTCCTTATATATAAGGTATAATGAAATAAATTTAAACTATGTTGATTTAGTTAGATATTGAATGAATTTGAAGCGAGATGTTTTTAGGTAAGCATAAATTGAAAAAATAAATTTTGGTAGTCATGAATGTTTCTTTGTTTAGGTATGTTGCTTTTTGGGGATAATAGAATCCATGGTAATGAGCTACACTAAGATTTGAAACAAAAATGTATACAAAACATCGTTTTGGTGATAGGTATATAAAACTTGAGTAAATATCAACTATAAGTTAAGTTATTCGTAATCTGCAAAGTAATTCTCAAACTATTTTGAAAATAACTGCAAAGTGATTTGAATTATTCTGAAATATCACTACATTTGCAGCCCCAAAAAATGGGGTTTTTGATTTTATAACAAAGATATTAATGCCAACAATTTCACAATTAGTAAGAAAAGGAAGGGTCACAATTACCAAGAAGAGTAAATCGGCCGCTTTGGATTCTTGTCCGCAAAGAAGGGGAGTTTGTACGCGTGTTTACACTACTACACCTAAAAAGCCTAATTCAGCAATGCGTAAAGTTGCTAGGGTAAGGTTAACAAATGGTAAAGAAGTAAATGCTTACATCCCTGGAGAAGGACATAATCTCCAAGAGCACTCGATAGTATTGGTAAGAGGTGGAAGGGTAAAAGATTTGCCAGGAGTTAGATACCATATTGTTCGTGGAGCACTTGACACCGCTGGTGTTGCAGGTAGAACACAACGTAGGTCTAAATACGGTGCAAAACGCCCTAAAAAGTAATCAAAACTTTTAGTTAGAAGAGATGAGAAAAAGACAGGCAAAGAAAAGACCATTGTTACCAGACCCAAAATTTGGAGATCAATTGGTGACTCGTTTTGTAAACATGATGATGTGGGATGGAAAAAAATCCACAGCATTCAAAGTATTTTATGACGCAATTGATATTGTTGAAGAGAAAAATACTGACGAAGAAAAAACAGCTTTAGAACTTTGGAAAGATGCATTATCAAATGTAATGCCGCACGTTGAAGTAAGAAGTAGAAGGGTGGGTGGAGCAACATTTCAAATTCCAATGCAAATCCGTCCGGATAGAAAAATTTCAACCGCAATGAAATGGTTGATTCTTTATGCAAGAAAAAGAAATGAAAAATCTATGGCGCAAAAATTAGCGGCAGAGGTTTTAGCTGCTGCAAAAGAAGAAGGCGCTGCCGTCAAGAAAAGAGTTGATACTCATAAAATGGCTGAAGCAAACAAAGCATTTTCCCACTTTAGATTTTAGACACCGAAATGGCAAGAGATTTAAAATTCACTAGGAATATAGGTATTGCAGCACATATTGATGCTGGAAAGACAACAACAACAGAAAGAATATTATTCTATACTGGTGTTAGTCATAAGATAGGAGAGGTGCACGATGGTGCAGCAACTATGGACTGGATGGAGCAAGAGCAAGAACGTGGTATTACAATCACATCTGCCGCTACAACTTGTACTTGGAACTTTCCAACAGAAAATGGTAAGCCAACAGCGGATGCTAAAGGTTATCATTTTAACATAATTGATACTCCTGGACACGTTGATTTTACTGTAGAGGTTAATCGTTCACTTCGTGTTTTAGATGGTTTGGTATTCTTATTTAGCGCAGTTGATGGTGTTGAACCTCAATCTGAAACTAACTGGAGACTAGCAGATAATTACAAAGTACCTAGAATAGGTTTTGTGAATAAAATGGATCGCCAAGGATCAAATTTCTTGATGGTTTGTAAGCAAGTTAAAACAATGCTTGGTTCTAATGCAGTGCCGATTGTTTTACCGATTGGTGAGGAAGCTGACTTTAAGGGTATAGTTGATTTGGCTAAGAATAGAGCAATTGTATGGCATGAAGAAGGTTTCGGGTCTACATTTGATGTTATTGATATTCCAGAAGAAATGAAGGCTGAAGTTAAAGAGTACCGAGGTGCTTTAATTGAAGCTGTTGCTGAGTATGATGAAAAGCTTTTAGAAAAATTCTTCGAAGATGAAGATTCCATAACAGAGGAAGAGGTTCACGCTGCATTAAGAGCTGCCGTGATGGATAGAGCAATCATACCGATGATTTGTGGTTCGTCATTTAAAAATAAAGGGGTTCAATTTTTATTGGATGCCGTTTGTAGATATTTACCTTCACCTTTAGATAAAGATGATATCGTAGGTACGGATCCAGATACTGGTGCTGAATTAACTAGAAAGCCAGATGCAAAAGAACCTTTTGCAGCTTTAGCTTTTAAGATTGCTACTGATCCTTTCGTAGGTCGTTTGGCATTCTTCAGAGCTTATTCTGGACGTTTAGATGCTGGTTCGTACATACTGAATAACCGTTCTGGGAAGAAAGAGCGTATCTCTCGTATTTACCAAATGCACTCTAATAAGCAAAACGCTATCGATTTTATTGAAGCTGGAGATATTGGAGCTGCTGTAGGATTTAAGGATATTAAAACTGGAGACACTATGTCATCAGAGAAGCATCCTATTGTTTTAGAAAGTATGGACTTTCCTGACCCAGTAATTGGTATCGCTGTTGAGCCAAAGACAAAAGCCGATGTTGAAAAATTAGGTATGGCTTTAGCTAAGTTGGCGGAAGAGGACCCTACTTTTCAAGTTAAGACTGATGAAGCTTCAGGTCAAACAATAATTTCTGGTATGGGTGAGCTTCACTTAGATATTATTGTTGATCGTTTAAGACGTGAATTTAAGGTAGAGGTAAATCAAGGTGAACCTCAAGTAGAATATAAAGAAGCGCTTACTAAACTAGCCGCTCACAGAGAAACTTATAAAAAGCAATCTGGTGGTCGTGGTAAGTTTGGAGATATTGTGTTTGAAATGAGTCCTGCGGATGAAGATTTCGAAGGAACTGGTCTTCAGTTTGTTGATGAAATTAAGGGAGGGCGTATTCCAAAAGAATTTATTCCTTCAGTTGAGAAAGGTTTTGTTGCGGCAATGTTAAATGGACCGTTAGCTGGATTCGAGATGGATACTATGAAAGTGGTATTAAAAGATGGATCTTTCCACCCTGTGGATTCAGATGCTCTTTCTTTTGAACTAGCTGCTAAAATGGGTTATAAAGCTGCTGGTAAAGCGGCCGGAGCTGTTATTATGGAGCCAATCATGAAGATTGAAGTACTAACTCCAGAAGAAAACATGGGTGATATTGTAGGAGATTTGAACCGTAGAAGGGGAACGATTTCTGATATGAGTGATAGAGCAGGTTCCAAAGTAGTAAAAGGAACAGTTCCGTTATCTCAAATGTTTGGATATGTAACGTCATTAAGGACATTGTCATCTGGTAGAGCGACATCTACTATGGAATTTTCACATTATGCTGAAACTCCATCAAACATTTCTGAAGAAGTTATAAAAGCAGCTAAAGGTGTAACCGCTTAATTTGTAGAAAATGAGTCAAAAAATTAGAATAAAATTAAAGTCTTACGATCACAATTTGGTGGATAAATCTGCTGAGAAAATTGTTAAGACGGTAAAGACGACAGGTGCTGTAGTTACAGGTCCAATTCCATTACCAACGCATAAGAAAATTTTCACTGTTTTGCGTTCACCGCACGTGAACAAGAAATCAAGAGAGCAATTCCAATTAAGTTCTTACAAAAGACTTTTGGATATTTACAGTTCTTCTTCTAAAACAATTGATGCTTTAATGAAATTAGAGTTACCAAGTGGTGTAGAAGTGGAAATAAAAGTGTAAGTTTGCAGGCCCTTAGAAAAAAGGGTTACATGTCCTGAGCTGCGTGCGAAGGAAAAACGGAGAAAGAAAAATATGGGTCAGCCAGTTTTCTAGACCCTTTTTTAATGTCATTAAGTTGACAAATGAGTAAAGTAAATTATTAAATAATAAATATGTCTGGGTTAATAGGAAAGAAAATCGGCATGACCAGCATCTATGATGAAAATGGGAAGAACATTCCATGTACTGTCATTCAAGCTGGACCATGTGTGATTACCCAAGTCAGAACCGAAGAGGTAGACGGGTATAGTGCCCTTCAACTCGGTTTCGATGACAAGGCAGAAAAACGTGCAAACAAGGCTGAGTTAGGTCATGTTAAAAAGGCAGGTGCTTCTCCAAAGAAGAAAGTCGTTGAATTCCGTGATTTTGAAGGTGATTTTAAATTAGGTGACACCGTAGGTGCTGACCTTTTTAAAGAAGGAGAATTTGTTGATGTAGTAGGAACATCCAAAGGTAAAGGTTTTCAAGGTGTTGTTAAAAGACATGGCTTTGCTGGTGTTGGTCAAGCGACACATGGTCAGCATAATAGATTAAGAGCGCCTGGTTCAATTGGTGCGGCCTCATATCCTGCAAGAGTATTTAAGGGTATGAAGATGGCTGGTAGAATGGGTAGTGATAGAGTTACCGTTCAGAACTTGAAGGTATTAAAGGTTGTTGCTGAAAAGAACATTATTGTTGTTAAAGGAGCTATACCTGGTCATAAAAATGCTTACGTAACCATTGAAAAGTAAGGTAATGAAAGTAGCAGTTTTAGATATTAAAGGAAAAGATACAGGTAGAAAGGTAGAACTTTCTAAAGAAGTATTCGGAATAGAGCCAAACGAGCACGCTATTTATTTGGATGTTAAACAATATTTAGCACATCAAAGACAAGGTACTCACAAGGCTAAGGAAAGAGCAGAAATCGCTGGTAGTACCAGAAAGATTAAAAAGCAAAAAGGTACTGGTACAGCTAGGGCTGGTAGTATCAAGTCACCAATTTTTAGAGGCGGTGGTAGAATTTTTGGCCCAAGACCAAAAGATTATACCCAAAAGCTCAACAAAAACGTAAAGCGTTTAGCTCGTAAATCGGCGCTAAGTTTGAAGTCTAGCGATAAGTCCTTATTGGTCGTTGAAGACTTTAATTTTGAAGCTCCAAAAACTAAGGATTTTACAGATATTTTAAAGTCTTTAGGAATAGACGGTAAAAAATCTTTAATCGTCTTGGGTGACTCAAATAATAACGTATATTTGTCGTCGCGAAATTTGAAAGGTTCAGAAGTTGTAAAAAACTCAGAACTAAGCACTTACAAAATTTTAAACGCAAAAAGTTTAGTCTTGTTAGAGAGTGCTATAGAAGGAATTGAATCTAACCTAAGTAAATAAGTACAAGATGAGTGTGTTGATAAAGCCAATCATTACGGAAAAAATGACAGCTGATAGCGAGCTTTTTAATCGTTACGGTTTCTATGTTAACCCAAAGGCTAACAAGCTGCAGATTAAGGAAGCGGTTGAGGCAACTTATGGTGTAACAGTAGAAAAGGTTAGAACTATGAATTACGGTCCAGAACGTCGTACGCGATACACTAAGACCGGTATTCAGCATGGAAAAACGAATAGTCGTAAAAAGGCAATCGTTGATGTAACGGAAGGAGATATCATTGATTTTTACAGTAATCTATAAAGACTAGTAATGTCAGTTAGAAAATTAAAACCAATAACCCCTGGACAGCGTTTTAGAGTAGTAAATGGATTTGACGCCATAACTACTGATAAGCCGGAGAAAAGTTTACTTGCTCCGTTAAAAAAATCAGGTGGTAGAAACAGTCAAGGAAAAATGACCGTAAGCCATAGAGGTGGTGGTCACAAAAGAAGATATCGTATCATCGATTTCAAAAGAGAGAAGCAAGGGGTAACAGCCGAAGTTAAGTCTATTCAGTATGATCCGAATAGAACAGCTTTTATTGCTTTGTTGGAATATAAGGATGGTGAGAAAAGATATATCATTGCTCAGAATGGGTTGCAAGTTGGTCAGCACGTAATTGCTGGCGAAAAAGCTGCTCCTGAGATTGGAAATGCTTTGTTTTTAAGTGATATTCCTTTAGGTACAATCATATCATGTATTGAGTTGCGTCCTGGGCAAGGTGCTGTAATGGCTCGTAGTGCAGGTACTTTCGCTCAGTTGATGGCAAAGGATGGAAAATTTGTAACCATAAAAATGCCGTCTGGTGAAACTAGATTGATATTGTCTAATTGTTTGGCAACAATCGGGGCTGTATCTAATTCAGATCATCAGTTATTAGTATCAGGGAAAGCTGGTAGAAGTAGATGGTTAGGTAGAAGACCAAGAACACGACCTGTGGTAATGAATCCTGTGGATCATCCAATGGGTGGTGGTGAAGGAAAATCTTCTGGTGGACATCCAAGATCTAAAAATGGTATTCCGGCTAAAGGATTTAGAACTCGTTCTAAAACCAAAGACAGTAATAGATATATTATAGAACGTAGAAAGAAATAAAAGAAAAGCACATGGCACGTTCATTAAAAAAGGGACCTTACATTCATCATAGTTTAGAGAAGAAAGTTCAAGTTAATATTGAGTCAGGAAAGAAAACTGTTATCAAAACTTGGTCTAGAGCATCTATGATTTCACCTGATTTTGTAGGTCAAACAATAGCCGTACACAACGGAAGACAATTTGTTCCAGTTTACGTAACTGAAAACATGGTAGGTCACAAATTAGGAGAATTTTCACCAACGCGTTCTTTTAGAGGACATGCTGGTGCAAAAAATAAAGGTAAAAAGTAAGCTATGGGAGTTCGTAAAAAACAGATGGCTGAAAGAATCAAGGCAGAAAAAAAGGAGATGGCTTTTGCTAAACTTAATAACTGCCCAACTTCGCCTCGAAAAATGCGATTAGTTGCTGATTTGGTTAGAGGTAAAAATGTTGAGATGGCTTTAGCTATTTTAAGATTTAATCCAAAAGAGGCATCTAGAAAGTTGGAAAAATTACTTCTTTCTGCAATCGCTAATTGGGAAGCAAAAAACGAAGAAGCAAGTATTGAGGATGCTGATTTGTTTGTAAAAGAAATTCGTGTTGATAGTGGAACAATGTTGAAACGCTTGAGACCGGCACCACAAGGACGTGCACATAGAATTAGAAAACGTTCAAATCATGTAACAATGGTTTTGGGTGCTAACAATAATATAGAAGCTAAAGCATAATATGGGACAAAAAACCAATCCGATAGGAAATCGCTTAGGAATTATCAGAGGATGGGAATCTAACTGGTATGGTGGAAACGATTACGGAGATAAATTAGCAGAGGACGATAAAATTAGAAAGTATGTGCACGCGCGTTTGGCAAAGGCAAGTGTTTCTAGAGTTATCATCGAAAGAACATTGAAGCTTATTACAATTACTATTACTACGGCTAGACCTGGTATTATTATTGGAAAAGGTGGGCAGGAGGTTGATAAATTAAAAGAAGAGTTGAAAAAAATCACCAATAAGGAGGTTCAAATCAACATTCATGAAATCAAAAGGCCTGAAGTAGATGCTCAGTTAGTTGCAGCAAGTGTTGCAAGACAAATTGAGAGTAGAATTTCATACAGAAGAGCTATAAAAATGGCGATTGCAGCAGCGATGCGTATGAATGCGGAGGGTATTAAAATACAGATTTCAGGTCGTCTTAATGGGGCGGAAATGGCACGATCAGAATCTTATAAAGATGGTAGAATTCCACTTTCTACGTTTAGAGCGGATATTGATTATGCGTTGGTAGAAGCTCATACTACTTATGGTAGATTAGGTATTAAGGTTTGGATAATGAAGGGTGAGGTTTATGGTAAGAGAGAATTATCTCCTTTAGTTGGTTTATCAACTGGTAATAAAGGTGGTAAAAATGATGGTGGAAAAAGACAACAACGTCGAAGAAAATAATTAAGGTAAAGAAAAGGTATAATGTTACAGCCTAAAAGAACAAAATTCCGAAAAGCCCAAAAAGGGCGTATGAAAGGGCTTTCTCAAAGAGGGCATCAACTTTCAAATGGAATGTTTGGTATTAAGTCTTTAGACTCGCATTTCATTACGTCTCGTCAAATTGAAGCCGCACGTATTGCTGCGACAAGATATATGAAAAGGCAGGGTCAGTTATGGATAAAGATTTTCCCGGACAAACCTATCACTAAAAAACCTTTAGAGGTAAGAATGGGTAAAGGTAAAGGAGCTCCAGAGTATTGGGTAGCAGTTGTGAAACCAGGACGAATTATGTTCGAAATAGCTGGTGTTCCTCATGATATTGCTAAAGAAGCTTTGCGTTTAGCTGCTCAAAAGTTACCTGTTAAAACAAAATTTATCGTCGCAAGAGATTACGACGCCGCTTAAAAACTGATTACAGATGAAACAAGCAGAGATAAAAGAATTATCGGTTGAAGAGCTTCAGCAAAAACTAGTTGAAACTAAAAAGGAACATGCAGATTTAAAGGTGGCGCATTCAGTTACACCGCTAGAAAATCCGTTGCAGATAAGAAAGACCAGAAGAACGGTGGCGAGATTGGCGACAGAGTTAACTAAAAGGGAATTACAATAACGGGTTCGGCCTTATGGAAGAAACAACAACAAGAAATTTAAGAAAAGAAAGGATTGGCGTAGTAACCAGTAACAAAATGGAGAAATCTATTGTAGTGGCTGAAGTGAAGCGTGTTAAGCATCCGATGTACGGTAAGTTCGTTTTGAAGACAAAGAAGTATGTTGCTCATGATGAAAAGAATGATTGCAACGAAGGTGATACCGTAAAGATAATGGAGACTCGACCACTAAGTAAAACTAAGTGTTGGAGATTAGTTGAAATCCTTGAAAGAGCTAAATAATTATGTTACAACAAGAATCTAGATTAAAGGTTGCGGATAATACAGGTGCTAAAGAGGTGCTTACTATTCGTGTGCTTGGAGGAACAAAAAGAAGATATGCTTCTGTTGGTGATAAGATTGTAGTTACTGTAAAAGAAGCTACACCCAATGGAGGAGTAAAAAAAGGTTCAGTATCTACTGCTGTGGTTGTAAGAACAAAAAAAGAGGTAAGACGTCCTGATGGATCTTACATCCGTTTTGATGACAACGCATGTGTTTTGCTAAACCCAACTGGTGAAATGAGAGGTACAAGAGTTTTCGGACCGGTCGCCAGAGAATTGCGTGACAAGCAATTTATGAAGATTGTATCATTGGCCCCAGAGGTATTGTAATTGTACGAGAAGATGACAAAGTTAAAAATTAAAACAGGAGATACAGTTGTTATAACCGCCGGTGACCATAAAGGTACTGAAGGTAAAGTAATGCGTGTTGATGCTGAAAAGAATAAAGCTATCGTTGAAGGAGCAAATATGGTTTCTAAACATGAGAAGCCAAGTGCGAAAAACCCGCAGGGTGGTATTGTTAAAAAAGAGGCTCCAATTCATATATCTAATCTTTCTTTAGTTGATTCAAAAGGAGTGTCAACAAGAGTAGGTTATGAAATGAGAGAAGGAAAAAAAGTAAGAGTTTCTAAAAAATCTGGAGAAATAATCTAGTTATGAGTTACATTCCAAGATTAAAGCAAGAATATAAGGAACGTGTTGTAAAAGCACTTTCTGAAGAATTTGGATATAAAAATGTCATGCAAGTACCAAAGCTGCAAAAAATTGTAGTAAGCCGAGGGGTAGGTGCTGCAGTTGCTGACAAAAAACTTATCGACCATGCTGTTGATGAACTGACTATGATTACTGGTCAAAAGGCAGTATCAACAATGTCTAGAAAAGATGTTGCGGCATTTAAATTAAGAAAAGGAATGCCAATTGGTGCTAAGGTAACTCTGCGTGGTGAAAGAATGTATGAGTTTTTGGATCGTCTAATAACTAGTGCTTTACCTCGTGTTCGAGATTTTCAAGGTATTAAAGCAACTGGTTTTGATGGAAGAGGGAATTATAGTCTTGGGGTAACTGAGCAAATAATTTTTCCAGAAATTAACATCGATAAGATTAATAGAATCAACGGTATGGATATCACTTTTGTGACTTCTGCCGAAACTGATAAAGAAGCAAAATCGTTATTAACCGAACTGGGAGTTCCCTTTAAAAAGAATTAATATGGCCAAGGAATCAATGAAAGCCCGAGAAAGAAAAAGGGCAAAAACCGTAGCCAAATATGCTGAAAAGCGCAAAGCTTTAAAGGAAGCTGGCGATTACGAAGCTTTACAGAAATTACCAAAAAATGCATCTCCGGTGCGTATGCGTAACCGGTGTAAACTTACGGGTAGACCTCGTGGTTACATGAGAACTTTTGGTATTTCAAGGGTAACTTTTAGAGAGATGGCTAACCAAGGTTTAATACCGGGAGTCAAAAAAGCTAGTTGGTAAACAGAATTAAAGAGTAGTAGAAATGCTTACAGATCCAATATCAGATTATTTAACAAGAATTCGTAATGCTAGTAGAGCAGGTCATAGGGTGGTTGACATTCCTGGATCAAACTTGAAGAAGGAAATGACGAAGATTCTTTTTGACCAAGGTTATATTTTAAGCTACAAGTTTGAAGATGATTCTGTACAAGGGAATATTAAGATAGCCTTGAAATATGACAAGTTCACTAAAGAGCCAGTAATTAAAAAATTACAACGTGTTAGTAAACCAGGTCTTAGAAAGTATACAGGTTCTGAAACCTTACCTAGGGTTTTGAATGGTTTAGGCGTTGCCATTGTTTCAACTTCTCATGGAGTTATGACAAGTAAACAAGCCAAACAAGAGAATGTAGGTGGCGAGGTTTTATGTTACGTTTATTAGAGTCCAATTAAGAAAAGTTTAGATAAATGTCTAGAATAGGTAATAATCCAGTCGCAGTTCCAGAAGGAGTAACGATAGAAGTTAATGATAACCTAGTTACTGTTAAGGGAAAACATGGTGAGCTTACGCAGGAATTTTCCGGTGTTCAAGTAGCTATGGAAGATGGAAGTTTAATGGTAAAGAGACCTTCTGATTCAAAAGAGCATAAGGCAAAACATGGTCTTTATAGATCTTTGTTTTTAAACATGGTCGAAGGTGTGTCTAAAGGATGGACTAAGGAATTAGAATTGGTTGGTGTAGGTTATAGAGCAAGTAATCAAGGACAGAAGCTTGATTTGGCTCTAGGCTTTTCTCATAACATTGTTATAGATATTGCTCCTGAAGTAAAAATTGAAACAATATCTGAGAAAGGAAAAAATCCTATTGTAAAACTTACTTCTCATGACAAGCAATTGGTTGGTCAGGTAGCTGCTAAAATTAGAGCTTTCCGTAAGCCAGAACCATACAAAGGAAAAGGAATCAGGTTTGTTGGAGAACAAATTAGAAGAAAAGCAGGTAAATCAGCTTAATAAGATAGTATTATGATATTGTCAAAATCAGATAGAAAGCTTCGAATTAGAAGGAGAATAAGAAAAGTTTCTTTCGGAACAGCAACTAAACCAAGGTTGTCTGTATTTCGTAGCAACAAGGAAATATATGCTCAGTTGATAGATGATAATAGTGGAAACACATTAGCATCAGCATCTTCAAGGGATAAAAGTGTAGATGCCAAAGGGACTAAAACTGAAATTGCAAACGCTGTAGGTAAAGCAATTGCGGAAAAAGCTAAAAGTGCCGGTATTGAAACAGTTTCTTTTGATAGAGGAGGCAACTTATATCACGGTAGAGTAAAATCGTTGGCAGAAGGTGCCAGAGAAGCGGGACTTAAATTCTAAATCATATGTACCAGAATTATAAAAATGTAGAAATCGTTAAACCAGGTGGTTTAGATTTAAAAGATCGCTTAGTTGGCGTCCAAAGAGTAACCAAAGTAACTAAGGGTGGTAGAGCTTTTGGTTTCTCAGCTATAGTAGTTGTAGGTGACGAAAATGGAGTAGTTGGTCATGGTTTAGGTAAATCAAAGGAAGTTGCTACTGCAATTGCAAAAGCAATTGAAGATGCAAAGAAAAATTTAGTAAGAATACCTTTGAACAAAGCCACTTTACCACATGAACAAAAAGGTAAGTTCGGTGGCGCTAGAGTTTTTATTAAACCAGCCTCACAAGGTACAGGAGTTATTGCAGGTGGAGCAGTGCGTGCAGTGTTAGAAGCAGTTGGAGTACATGACGTACTTTCAAAATCACAGGGTTCTTCTAATCCGCATAATGTTGTAAAAGCAACCTTTGATGCTTTATTACAATTGAGAGATGCTGGTACAGTTGCCAAACAAAGAGGCATTAGTTTAGAAAAAGTATTTAAAGGATAAAGAATAATGGCGAAGATTAAAGTAAAACAATTGAAAAGTGCCATTAAGAGACCTCAGAATCAAAAGAGGACTCTTGAAGCTTTGGGACTAAAGAAAATTGGTCAAGTAGTTGAGCATGAAACTACGCCAAATATTCTTGGAATGATAAAGAAAGTTGAACACTTGGTTTCCACGGAGGAAGCTTAAAGAAATTATAGAAATGGATTTAAGTAATTTAAAACCAGCAGAAGGAGCAGTAAATCGCGATGGAAAACGCCTTGGAAGAGGACAGGGTTCTGGTAAAGGTGGTACTGCAGCAAGAGGACATAAGGGAGCTAAGTCAAGATCCGGTTACTCTAAGAAAATTGGGTTTGAAGGTGGTCAAATGCCTTTACAAAGACGTGTTCCAAAGTTTGGTTTCAAAAATATCAATCGTAAGGAATATCAAGGGGTTAACTTGGATAAGTTACAGAACTTGGTTGATAAAAAAGTAGTAAAAGGAGAAATTACTTTTGATACTTTAGTGGAGAACAGATTGGTAAGACAAAACGAATTGGTTAAGATTTTAGGTGGTGGCGAATTAAAAGCCAAGCTTAAGGTTTCAGCACATAAATTTACTGCAACTGCGAAGTCAGCGATTGAAGCGGCTGGAGGCGAAGCAATAAGTTTATAACAAGAGTATATTATGAAGAAATTTATTGATACCGTATCCAATATTTGGAAAATTGAAGAACTGAGACAGCGTATTTTAATAACGCTTGTTCTATTGTTGGTTTATCGTTTTGGTGCCCAAGTAGTTCTTCCAGGTATTGATACAACGCAATTAGCTAATTTATCAGCTAATGCCGGAGATGGAATTTTAGGAATATTAAATGCTTTTACTGGAGGTGCGTTTGCAAATGCTTCCGTTTTTGCTTTGGGTATTATGCCTTACATCTCTGCATCGATAGTCGTACAGTTAATGAGTATTGCAATACCTTATCTTCAAAAATTAGATAAAGAAGGAGAAAGCGGTAGAAAAACTAAAAACCAGATAACACGTTGGTTAACAATAGCTATTTGTATTGTTCAAGCTCCGGCCTATTTATATGGTTTAGGTGCTTTGGGCGTTCCTGACAGTGCTTTTGTCCTCGGTAAAGGCTTGAATTTTATTGTGCCAGCTGTAATTATTTTAGTAACCGGTTGTGTTTTTGCAATGTGGTTGGGTGAAAAAATTACGGATAAAGGTATTGGTAATGGTATTTCGTTATTAATTATGATTGGTATCATAGCGACTATGCCGCAATCATTTGTTCAAGAGTTTATTTCAAGAACTACAAATAATACAGGAGGTTTAATGTTTATCTTGATTGAGGTAATCATCTGGTTCTTGGTTATTTTAGCTAGTGTACTTTTAGTTATGGCAACAAGACAGATTCCTGTTCAATATGCAAGAAGAACAGCTTCTGGTGGGTATGAAAAAAATGTTATGGGCTCAAGACAGTACATTCCATTAAAATTAAACGCCTCAGGAGTTATGCCAATTATCTTTGCCCAGGCAATCATGTTTGCACCTAGTTTGATAGGTAGAACTTTTAATGATACTGCGATAGGCCAATGGATGGAAGTTCAATTTGCTGATATATTCGGTTTGGCTTATAATATTTTGTTTGCGGTATTGATTATCATATTCACATATTTTTATACGGCGATTACGGTTCCAACCAATAAAATGGCTGATGATTTAAAAAGAAGTGGTGGATTTATTCCAGGTATTAGACCTGGTAAAGAAACAGGTGATTATTTGGATAAAATCATGTCATTGATAACATTTCCGGGGTCAGTATTTTTAGCATTATTAGCTGTACTGCCTGCGATTGTAGTAAAATTGATGGATGTTCAGGCAGGTTGGGCATTGTTTTATGGAGGTACATCACTACTGATTATGGTAGGTGTTGCAATAGATACGGTTCAACAAGTGAACTCATATTTACTGAATAGACATTATGACGGGTTAATGAAATCCGGTAAAAATAGAAAAGTAGCATAATTTATGGCAAAGCAGCCAGCAATAGAACAAGATGGATCAATTATCGAAGCATTGTCAAATGCAATGTTTCGTGTTGAATTAGAAAACGGTCACGTGGTAACTGCCCATATTTCAGGAAAGATGCGTATGCATTACATAAAGCTTCTCCCTGGTGATAAGGTAAAACTTGAAATGAGTCCGTACGATTTGACTAAAGCAAGAATTACATATAGATACTAAGATGAAAGTTAGAGCATCAATAAAGAAAAGAAGTGCTGACTGCAAGATTGTTCGCAGAAAAGGCAGATTATACGTAATCAACAAAAAGAATCCTAGATTTAAACAAAGACAAGGGTAATTATGGCAAGAATTGCAGGGGTAGATATCCCAAAACAAAAGCGAGGTGTAATTTCACTTACCTATATCTTCGGAATTGGTAGAAGTCGTGCTAAAGAAATATTGACAGTTGCCGGTGTTAGTGAAGACACAAAGGTCTCTGATTGGAACGATGATGAAATTGGTAAGATACGAGACGCTGTAGCGTCATATACTATTGAAGGTGAACTTCGTTCAGAAACTCAGTTGAACATTAAGCGATTAATGGATATTGGTTGTTACAGAGGAATTCGTCATAGAACAGGGTTACCATTAAGAGGTCAAAGAACTAAGAATAACTCTAGGACTAGAAAAGGGAAACGTAAGACAGTTGCTAACAAGAAGAAGGCAACTAAATAATAATTAAGATTATAGTATTTAGTCTTTAGACGTTGGAAGGAATCTGTTTGAAATTATAAAGGTTTAGGATTCTAGCGACTATCAACTAACAACTAAACACTAGAAGTTATGGCAAAAGCAAGTACAAAAACGGCAAAAAAGCGTAAAGTAGTAGTTGATTCGAATGGAGAAGCTCATATTACTGCTTCGTTTAATAATATCATCATTTCTTTGACAAATAAAAAAGGAGATGTAATTTCTTGGTCTTCAGCAGGAAAGCTGGGCTTTAGAGGTTCAAAAAAGAATACTCCTTATGCTGCTCAAGTTGCAGCGGAAGATTGTGCAAAAGTTGCGCATGAAGCCGGTCTAAGAAAAGTAAAGGTCTATGTTAAAGGACCAGGTAATGGTCGTGAGTCGGCTATTAGAGCTATTCACAATTCAGGTATTGAGGTAACTGAGATTATCGATGTTACACCAATGCCACATAATGGATGTAGACCTCCAAAAAGAAGAAGAGTATAATTTTAAATAATGGTTCGCCAAAAGGCGAATTTTCACCTGAAGGTGTACTGAAGATTATCGAAGGATAAGCCTTAATTCATAATCACACTTTCATAAACTTAGAAAATGGCAAGATATACAGGACCAAAATCAAAAATCGCTCGTAAGTTCGGCGAAGCAATTTTCGGAGACGATAAAGCCTTTGAAAAAAAGAATTACCCTCCAGGACAACACGGTAATAACCGTCGTAGAGGTAAAAAGTCTGAATATGCTATCCAATTAATGGAGAAGCAAAAGGCGAAATATACTTATGGTATTTTAGAAAAACAGTTTAGAAACTTGTTTGCAGCTGCTAAAAGAAAAGAAGGCGTTGCTGGTGAAGTTCTTTTACAGTTATGTGAATCTCGTCTAGACAATGTGGTATATAGAATGGGTCTTTCTCCAACAAGAAGTGGAGCAAGACAATTAGTTTCTCATAGACACATCACAGTTAATGGTAATTTGGTAAATATTCCATCTTATTCTTTAAAAGCTGGTGACGTAGTAGGTGTGCGTGAGAAATCTAAGTCTGTTCAAGCGATTAACGACTCTATTGCAAATAATAGCAGTGTGTATGAATGGATTACATGGAATAACGAAAAGAAGGAGGGTACTTTTGTTGCCATTCCTGAAAGGTTACAAATTCCTGAGAACATTAAAGAGCAGTTAATCGTCGAGTTATATTCTAAATAAAAACAACACTAATCCAATTATGGCATTACTTAATTTTCAGAAGCCCGATAAAGTTATAATGATAGACTCGACAGATTTCGAGGGAAAATTTGAATTTCGTCCCTTGGAACCTGGCTATGGATTGACTGTTGGGAACGCATTACGTAGAGTACTACTTTCTTCATTAGAAGGTTTTGCAATTACATCGGTTAGAATTGACGGTGTTGAACACGAGTTTTCAGTTATTCCTGGCGTGGTCGAAGACGTTACCGAAATGATACTTAATTTAAAACAAGTTCGTTTCAAAAGACAAATTGATGATGTTGAAAGTGAAACTGTTTCTGTTTCTGTAAGCGGAAAAGAGCAGTTAACTGCAGGTGATTTCCAAAAGTTTATATCAGGATACCAAGTATTAAATCCTGATTTGGTTATTTGTAATATGGATCCTAAAGTTTCGGTAAACCTTGAGGTTATAATCGAAAAAGGTCGAGGTTATGTTCCTGCTGAAGAAAATAAAAAATCAAACGCTCCCATTGGAAGTATTGCAGTTGATTCTGTCTACACGCCAGTAAAGAACGTTAAGTATAGTATTGAGAACTTTAGAGTTGAGCAAAAAACTGATTACGAAAAATTAGTTTTTGAAATCGTTACAGACGGTTCTATTCATCCAAAAGATGCTTTAACCGAAGCGGCTAAAGTTTTAATTCACCACTTTATGTTATTCTCAGATGAGCGTATCACTCTTGAAGCTGATGAAATTGCTCAAACTGAGACTTATGATGAAGAGTCTTTGCACATGAGACAGCTATTGAAAACCAAATTGGTTGATATGGATTTATCAGTACGTGCATTGAATTGTTTGAAAGCTGCTGAAGTAGACACCTTAGGTGATTTGGTTTCTTTCAACAAAAATGATTTGATGAAGTTTAGAAACTTTGGTAAGAAATCATTAACTGAATTGGAAGAATTGGTTATCAACAAAGGACTTCAATTTGGAATGGATTTAGCCAAGTATAAATTAGATAAAGATTAATTAATCATATTTTGCTCCTCGAAAAGCGAGTTTAGTAGCAAGATGATAAAACATTACAATGAGACACGGAAAGAAATTTAATCATTTAGGAAGAACAGCTGCTCATAGAAAGGCGATGTTAGCTAATATGGCATGTTCACTAATTGAGCATAAAAGAATCAATACTACTGTTGCTAAGGCCAAAGCTTTAAAACAGTTTGTTGAACCGTTAATTACAAAATCTAAAGCTGAAAACAATAAAACTGCTGACAAAGGAACTCACAATCGTAGAATCGTTTTTAGTAGTTTAAGAAACAAGCATGCAGTAACTGAACTTTTCGGTGAGGTTGCTGACAAGATTGGAGACAGACCTGGCGGTTACACTAGAATTATCAAGTTAGGAAACAGACTTGGTGATAATGCTGATATGGCGATGATCGAACTAGTTGATTTCAATGAGCTGTATAATGCAGATAAGCCAGCTAAGAAAACAACACGTCGAAGTAGACGAGGTGGGACTAAAAAAGTAGAGACAGCCCCAGTCGCTGAAACTAAGGTTGATGACTCAGAAGAATAGTATGTTAATTACTAGTTGAAAATAGATTGAAGGATACGTTAAAACGTATCCTTTTTTTATGTTTTTTTGTGAAATTTTATTTTGGAAATGAAGTATCAAATAAGAAAGAAGGCACTAGTCCTATTAGAAGATGGAACAATCTTTTATGGTAAGGCCGTTGGAGAAAGAGAAGGATCAGCTTTTGGAGAAGTATGTTTCAATACTGGAATGACCGGGTATCAAGAAATTTTTACAGACCCTTCTTATTATGGTCAATTAATGGTGGCTACCAATGCACATATTGGAAATTATGGCACCAATGCTGAAGAAGTGGAATCTGATTCCATTAAAATAGCTGGTTTGATTGTCAAGAACTTTAGTTATAACTATTCTCGACCAAGTGCAGATTTGAGTCTTCTCGAATTTTTGGAAAATAATAATTTAATTGCAATATCAGATGTTGACACTCGTGCTTTAGTAAGTTATATTAGAGATAATGGGGCAATGAATGCAGTAATATCTACAAGAGTAGACGAAATTGAAGCCTTAAAAACAGAATTGAAGCAAGTGCCAAGTATGAAAGGTTTAGAACTCGCTTCTAAAGTTTCAACCAAAGAACCATACGTATATGGGGATGAAAATGCTGACTTTAAGATTTCGGCTTTAGATATTGGTATAAAAAAGAACATCTTGAGAAATCTCGCAAAACGCGGGGCTTGTATTAAAGTTTTTCCATTTGATGCTACAAAGGCACAAATGGCAGAATGGAACCCAGATGGTTATTTTATTTCCAATGGTCCTGGTGATCCGGAACCACTAACCGCTGCAATAGCGACTACTAAAGAAATACTAAAATTAAATAAACCAATGTTTGGTATATGTTTAGGGCACCAAGTATTGGCATTAGCCAATGGTGTTTCCACCTACAAAATGCACAACGGGCACCGTGGTATCAACCACCCTATTTTGAACTTACTAACTGGTAAAGGTGAAATCACTTCTCAAAATCATGGGTTTGCAGTAAATAGGGAAGAAGCAGAGGCTCATCCAGATTTAGAAATAACCCACACACACTTAAACGACCAAACAGTAGCAGGAATCAAGATGAAATATAAGAATGTGTTTTCTGTTCAGTATCATCCAGAAGCAAGCCCTGGACCACATGATGCAGATTATCTTTTTGATGAATTCTTTGAAGCTATCAAAGCAAGCGCTAACTAAAACGTTATAGTTTATCTTTTAGTTATTTTTCTAGGTTTTATGGATGATTTCATGAACTTAAAAAGGCATGCTTTTGTATCTTCGTCGAATTAATTTTCAACCGTAAATAAGTAAATATGAGCATTATTATTAATATTCATGCAAGGCAAATTTTAGATTCAAGAGGAAATCCAACTGTTGAAGTTGATGTAGTTACGGAAAGTGGTGTTTTAGGTCGTGCTGCTGTTCCATCTGGCGCTTCAACTGGTGAGCATGAAGCTGTAGAACTTCGTGATGGTGGAGATTCATTCATGGGTAAAGGAGTAGGTAAGGCAGTAAATAATGTAAACTCTATTATAGCAGAAGAACTTGTAGGTGTTTCAGTATTTGAACAAAATTATATTGACCAAACCATGATTGATTTAGATGGTACTCCAAACAAATCAAAACTAGGTGCTAACGCAATTTTAGGAGTTTCTTTGGCAGTTGCCAAAGCGGCAGCTGAGGAATTAGCAATGCCTTTGTATCGTTATGTAGGTGGAGTAAGCGCAAATACTTTACCTGTTCCAATGATGAATATAATTAACGGAGGTTCACATTCAGATGCTCCAATCGCTTTTCAAGAATTTATGGTTATGCCAGTCAAGGCAAAAGATTTTAGCCATGCGATGCAAATGGGAACTGAAATTTTTCATAACCTTAAAAAGGTTTTACATGATAGAGGTTTAAGCACTGCAGTAGGTGATGAAGGTGGTTTTGCTCCTAATTTAGCTGGTGGTACTGAAGATGCTCTTGACACGATTGCTAAAGCTGTTGATAAAGCAGGTTATAAATTGGGCGATGATATCATGATAGCATTAGATTGCGCTGCGGCGGAATTTTATGTTGATGGAAAATATGATTATACGAAATTTGAAGGAGAAAAGGGTCAAGTGCGCACATCAGAAGAACAAGCGCAATATCTTGCTGATTTATGCGAAAAATATCCTATAATTTCTGTTGAAGATGGAATGGACGAAAATGACTGGGATGGTTGGAAATTATTGACTGAAAAAGTTGGTAATAAGGTTCAACTTGTTGGAGATGATTTATTTGTTACTAATGTCGAAAGACTCAGTCGAGGAATCGAAAATGGTATAGCTAATTCAATTTTGATTAAAGTTAATCAAATAGGTACATTAACGGAGACAATATCTGCAGTTAATATGGCGAAAAATGCAGGATACACTTCAGTAATGTCTCATCGTTCAGGAGAAACTGAAGATAATACTATTGCAGATTTGGCAGTTGCACTTAACACTGGTCAAATAAAGACAGGTTCTGCTTCTCGTAGTGACCGTATGGCAAAGTATAATCAGTTATTACGAATTGAAGAAGAACTAGGTGGTGTTGCGTATTATCCACAAGAAAAAGCCTTTAAGATTAAATAATACATAACTTTTTTTTAGCATAGAAAAGAGCCTTTCTTTAATTAGAAAGGCTTTTTTTTGCGCTGTTTTAAACGTATATTATTAGTCTTAAATATTGTTTTTAATGAATAACTTTTTATTTGCAGCCGCAGAAAATGATGCAATTGCCTATTGTAAGGCTGGAGGTATGGGCGATGTGGTAAGAGATGTGCCAAGGCAAATAGCTGAAAAAGGCGATGTTACGCATATTGTTGTTCCTTCTTATGGTAGACTACATCAAAAAGGAATCCTGGTAACAACTTTAAATTTTGAACTTAGAGGCTTAACCTATACGGCAGAATTATATGAAGTTGTACCTAAAAAAACAATCAAAAATATTCATCACTATGTCATTCATCATCCCGAAATAGAAGCTGGTGGTATTGCACATATTTATCACGATGACCCTGAAGAACCGTTTTTTACTGACGCAATAAAATATTTTATTTTTTGCACAGCTGTTGCTGAGGCTGTAAAACGCAATGCTTTCGGCGAATTAGATGTGATTCATCTTCATGATTGGCATTCTAGTTTATTACTTTTTTTAAGAGAGTACGATTTGGCATATGAAAATCTAAAAAAAATTAGGTTCATTTATAGTATTCATAATCTTGCAATTCAAGGTATTCGTCCTTTTGAAGATAATTATTCCTCATTAGACAATTGGTTTCCTCATATTAGGTATGATCGAGAAAGTCTACAAGACTATAGATACACTGATTGTATAAACCTTATGGCGGTTGGTATTCGTTTTGCAGACGCCGTTCACACCGTTTCTCCATCATACAAAAAAGACGTAATGTTACCTAGTTCACCACCTGAATTTATTGGAGGAGAAGGCTTAGAGTTAGATTTACAATTAGCTAATAAAGAAAAAAGGTTGTTTGGTATTCTGAATGGTTGTAATTATAAAAATATAAATGTAGAGGTAAAAGGGCAGATTTATCGCAATACTGTAAAAGCACTTTTTAGATGGCTTCAAGAAGAATCAAAAAAGTATAAGGCTGACTTTTTAGCTCATACTGGAGAGAAAACTATGAATTATGTCGGCAATAGGCCTAAGTTTATTGTATCTAGTGTAGCTCGTTTAACGGAACAAAAATTTTACTTTTTTAAACGCTCTCCAGAGGCATTTGTGGCAATTTTGAATAAGCTTGAGAAAGTTGATGGTATTTTTATGTTATTAGGCACAGGTGCGCCTGAATATGAAGAACTATTTAGAAACATGAGTTATAAGCATAAGAACTTCATCTTTACGAACGGCCAATCCGAAAGTCTTATTGACTCAATGTATCTAGAGTCAGATCTGTATTTTATGCCAAGTCTTTTTGAACCATGTGGTATTAGTCAAATGCTTTCAATGCGCAATGGAAACCCTTGTTTAGTTCATCATACGGGTGGATTAATAGATACTGTAAAACATATGAAAACTGGTTTCGGGTTTGATGGTAAAACCTATGATGAAAAGATTGCAAATATGCTGACATCATTCGATGTGGCTTTAGACATATTTGTTAATGATAAACCTACTTGGAATAAAATTCAATCAAACGCAAAAAAGGCAAGGTTCACCTGGGAAAAATCTGTGAAGAAGTACTACGACTTATTGTATAAATTGTAGGTTATTTTCACTTATGTTTCAATTTTGTTAAGAATAATCCAATATTGTATTTTAAATTGTTAATACCTTTCATTTTTCGTAAATTTGCATTCCTATTTTTAAAATACAATTGAAATAAATGTCCGATACTGCAACGTTAGAATTTGAAGGAAAAAAATATGAATTCCCAGTAATTAAGGGAACAGAAGGTGAGTTGGCAATTGATATTAAAACACTCCGTGCCGAAAGTGGGATTGTGACTATTGACCCAGGATATAAAAATACTGGTTCCTGTGAAAGTGCTATAACCTTTTTAGACGGTGAGAAAGGAATTCTACGTTATCGTGGCTATTCCATAGAAGAATTAGCTGAAAAAGCAGATTTTCTTGAAGTAGCGTATTTATTGATTTTTGGGGAGTTACCCAATAAGGAACAATTGGAGACTTTTCATAATGATATTAAAGAAGAATCTCAAGTAGATGAAGAAATGAAAAAGATTTTGGATGGTTTTCCAAAGTCCGCCCACCCAATGGGTGTTTTATCTTCTTTAACTAGTGCTTTGGTTGCTTTTAATCCAGTTTCTGTTGATATATCTTCAGAAAAAGCAATGTACCATTCAATTGTAAGAATTTTAGCGAAGTTTCCTGTTTTAGTAGCTTGGGCCCAACGAAAGAAAAAGGGGTTACCATTAGATTATGGAGATGATACTTTGGGTTATGTGGAGAACATTCATAAAATGATGTTCAAAAAACCTAATCAAGAATACAAAAAGAATCCAATTGTAATAGAGGCTCTTGATAAATTATTGATTTTACATGCGGATCACGAACAAAATTGTTCTACTTCAACTGTTAGAATAGTTGGATCATCTCATGCCGGGTTATTCGCTTCTTTATCTGCAGGTATTTCTGCTTTATGGGGTCCTTTGCATGGTGGTGCTAATCAAGCGGTTTTAGAAATGCTTGAGGCAATTGAAGCTGATGGAGGAGATACCAAGAAATATATGGCCAAGGCCAAAGATAAAAACGACCCATTCAGATTGATGGGCTTTGGACATAGAGTATATAAGAATTTTGACCCGCGAGCAAAAATTATTAAGAAATCTGCAGACGAGGTTTTGAGTAGTTTAGGCATTGAAGACCCGATTCTAGAGATTGCTAAAGGACTTGAAAAAGAGGCTTTGGAAGATGAATACTTTGTAAAACGTAAGTTATATCCTAACGTTGATTTTTACTCTGGTATTATTTATAGAGCTTTAGGCATACCTACTGAAATGTTTACCGTAATGTTTGCATTAGGACGATTGCCTGGATGGATTGCTCAATGGAGAGAAATGCGATTGAAAGGTGAACCTATTGGTAGACCAAGACAGATATATACAGGTGAAAATCTGCGCTCTTTTGTCGAAGTTGATAAAAGGTAGATTGCTACCTTAATAAAAAACAAAAAGCTCTTTTAGTTCACTGAAAGGGCTTTTTTTGGTTATAATATTTAAGTAATTAAAAATATGCTTCAATTAAATATTAAAAATGAAACTGCAAGATTAAGGGTTGTTGTGTTAGGTACTGCTGAAAGTTGTGGTCCTGTACCTAAACTTGAAGAAGCCTACGACCCAAAATCATTAGAGCATATATTGGCTGGCACATATCCTTTAGAGTCAGATATGATAGAAGAGATGAATGCTTTTGTCAAAGCTCTAGAAAAACATAATGTTCAAGTTTTTAGACCTTCTGTATTAAAAAATTGCAATCAGATTTTTTCTAGAGATATAGCATTTGTTATAGATGATGTTTTGATTCATGCGAATATTTTACCTGATAGAGAAGAAGAGTTTCAGGCCATTAAACATGTTGTTGACCAAATAAGTCCAGATAAAATTATTTATCCACCTGAAGAGGTTCATGTTGAAGGAGGTGATGTAATGCCATGGAATGAATATATTTTTGTTGGAACTTACACAGGGAAAGATTACCCAGATTATATAACTGCTAGAACCAATAAAGAAGCAGTTGAATTTTTAAAAGCTCAGTTTCCAAATAAAAAAATAAAGTCTTTTGAGCTTAGAAAATCAAATACTAATGCAAAAGAGAATGCCTTGCATTTAGATTGTTGTTTTCAACCTATCGGTAATAATAAGGCGATTTTACATAAGAATGGTTTTTTGATTGATGAAGAATATCAATGGCTAGTAGAGTATTTTGGCGAGGAAAATATATTCGAGATATCGTCAGAAGAGATGTATCAGATGTTTAGTAATGTTTTTTCTATCTCACCTCAGGTGGTAGTATCGGAAAAAAACTTTACAAGACTCAATAATTGGTTGAGAGAACAAGGATTTACTGTCGAAGAAATTCCGTATGCAGAAATTGCCAAACAAGAAGGACTGCTTCGTTGCAGTACATTACCATTAATTAGAGAATAAAACCTAAACCAAATTGTAGTTTTTAAATATATCAGAAGTTCAATAAACCCTACTATAAGAATGCAAATCACCAATACAATTTTAATGATTCGTCCTGTGGCTTTTCGTATGAATGAGCAGACTGCCGTTAACAATTATTTTCAAGAAGAATTAGAGATAACTAACACGTCTATAAACCTAAAGGCCCAAAATGAGTTTGATGATTTTGTTGAAATTTTGCGTAAGCGTGGTGTTAATGTAATTGTGGTAGATGATAAATTAGAAACCGATACTCCTGACTCAATTTTCCCAAATAATTGGGTTTCTTTTCATGAAAGTGGAACCGTTGTGGTTTATCCTATGTTCGCTGAGAATAGAAGAAGAGAACGTCGTGAGGACATATTTGATATTCTTGAAGAAAATGGTTTTCGTATTGATAATATTGTTGATTATACTTCTGCAGAAGAAGAAGGCTTCTTTTTAGAGGGTACAGGCAGTATCTTAAAAGATAGAGTTAATCAAAAGGCCTATTGCGCCTTATCAGAAAGAGCGCACGAAGAATTGTTTATAGAGTTCTGTGAAGATTTTAATTCTTTTCCAGTAATCTTTACTGCTAATCAAACTGTTGAGGGCAAACGATTGCCCATTTATCATACCAATGTAATGATGGCCATGGCAGAGACTTTTGCCGTAATTTGTTTAGACACTATTGATGATAAGAAAGAACGTAAAAATGTTGTTGATCATTTAAAACAAGCCAAGAAAGAAATTATTACCATTAGTGAAGCACAAATGCACCAATTTGCAGGTAACATGCTTCAAGTTATTGGTGCACAAGAAAAACGATTTATGGTCATGAGTTCTGCTGCTTATTATTCTTTACGAAAAGACCAAATAAATGCTATTGAAAAACATTGTGAAATAATCCATAGTACCTTAGAAACAATTGAAACATGTGGCGGAGGTAGTGCGAGATGTATGATGGCTGAGGTATTTTTACCAAAAGCTAATTAGTCGAAGTTGCTTCAAAAGATTTGATTGCTTCGTTTGGTTCTATTATAGTATGACCCTCCCAGAAATTGGGTTCGTATTTAGATAAGTAAGTTAATTCAGTAGTTGAATTATCAGGCAGTTTGTTAAATGCCGCTTCACTAGACCCTTTTCTTTCAAAAGCGACCCACTCGAACGTGTGTTCATTTTTAGAAGTGTAGTAAAGCTCTAATACTATTTCATTTTGTTGGCGTCTGCCTTTTGTGTTTTTGTTCTTCTCTACAATTTTTAAAGGGCGTTCAGCATTTAGGTACTGATTATGACTCAATTTGGAGAAAGTAAGTTCATATTTACCATTATTCATTTTAGAGTATACCGCTACTCCTTTATAGAGTGTTTCTTCATAATGTACTCCCAATAATTTTAAAGGTTTTATAGGTTTCTCGTTAGTATATTCTATTCTTGTCAAGGCAAAATCATCAGTATTTATATAGAGCTTACCGCTAAGTGCTGCATACTTTTTTGGAGCGAAAGAAATAATATATTGACGATTATTCTCGCTCGTTTTAATGGTGTTTTGAAGAGTGAAGATGTAACGATTCGACTTGCTAATTACATCTAAACGTGATTTTTTACCAAAAACCTGGGTTTCAATTAGCCCTAAACGTTCCTTTCTCTTACTTATAAAATTGCGTTGGGTAAGTTTTTTTAATTCAATATCATTCTTACCATCTTTCAAAATTGAATTAGGCCCATTATTAAACTGATATTTTGATGATATCGGACCTGTTTTAATCTTAAAATAAGAGTCTGATTTAGTATGTTTTTTAATAATGTTTTCCAATCGCCCTCCAAGAGCTTCAAAAGTTGCTTGATTTTCTAAATCATATAATTCGGCGGCCTTTGTTACAATCAGTTTTATACTGTCTTGTTTTTTATAGAGTTCTCCAAGAGTTTCAGTGTGGTATTCTGATTTTTTTGGCAAGGCCTTGGTAATACTATCTAGCAAAAGCTGATTTATTCTGTCAATACTTGATGAAACAAGTTTTAATTCAGCCCTTTCGATTTGATCATTGGTTGACTGCCTTAGAAAAAATCGTTTTTGAACAGGAAGAGTTTGATAATTGTCAGGTACCTGAATTTTCATACGTTCCACAATTTCTTCTGCTGTGAGACCTTGGCCGACTAATTCGACACCAACTAATTCTAGTGATTTTGCATGCAGTTGTAGGGTGTCTTTAGTTAATTCTGAATAGGTGAAAGCACTTTTACCGTAACCCATACAAGAAACATAAACTGAGTCTAAAGGCGCTACCGTTCTATCTAAATGAAAACTAAACTCACCGTTTTCATTTGTAATAGTGCCCAAGTCATCACCGTATTGAACTGTGGCATAGGGGATTGAGTATTTAGTTTCGGAGTCAATAATAGTTGCAGAATAGCGCTGAGCGCATAAAGAAAAGCAGCTTAATAAAAACAAGAAAATAAATTGCTTTCTTAAATTCATGAATAACAATTAGGGAATTGCTATTCTATAACTCATTTTTTTTAAAAAACTTGTGTAGAAAGTACTACAAATTTACTTGCTTTCAGTTACGGTAAACTCCCTGATAGCCTGATTTGGCTCCATGATATTATAACCTTTCCAAAAATCTGGATCATACTTGGCTAGATAAGTAGCTTTTACATGTTTATTTTCTTTGAATGAATCAAATTGTGAGGGTTCAATTAATTCATTTTCAAAAATTACTAGTTCCCATTTATTGGTGTTTGTCATTCTAAAGTCAATATTTAGCTTTAATTCGTTTTGCTTTCTTCGGCCTTTAACGTTTTTGTTTTTTTCAATTATATCTAAAGGACGATCAATTCTAAACCAACGACCAAATGTAAAGTCCACAAATTTAAGGTCATAACTGCCGTTAGATAATTTTGAAAATTGCATTGATCCTTTATAAATTATTTCTCTGTAGAAAATACCCAGTAACCTAAAATTTCTCAGGTTTTTAAGATTTTCAAAATCGACTCGCATTACCGCGAAATCTTCAATATTAATAAAAAGACGTCCACGAAAATCTGCACCGCCTTTTGGTTCAAAATCAATAATATAAACTCCTTGTTCCTCAATGTCAGAGTATCCAACTAATTCGAAATTATATTTTCTGTATTTGTCTACCACATTTAATTTGGTGTCTTCTTGATGATATAGTTCACCTAATAATTCATCGAAAATATATTTTTGGTTATCTATTAAATTTGAAACGGTATCATTTTCCATTTCCCTTTCAAATTGTGCTGCTTCTTCGGCTTCAAAATCAGACATGATAGAATCTACTTGGACTTTCTCACTGAAAATTCCAGATTTAATCTTTAAATAAGAATCTGTTTTTATGTTGTTTTCAAAGATGTTTTTCATTTTTTTACTAAAATCTTCAAATGAAGCAACATCTTTTTTGTCATAAAGTTCAGCCGCTTTTAAAATGTCAATTTTGTTTTTAGAATCATTTGTGTAAAAGTCTCCAAGACTTTCGGTGTAATGGTATGAATATTTTGGAATAGCTGCGCTTAGGCTATCAACAAAGGTTTTATCAAGTTCTTCAATAGAAGACTTTTCGAAGCCAAAATCAACTTTTTGAATGTTGCCAAAAACAGACTGACGTAAGAAAAACCTTTGTTTAATTGGAGCTTTATTAACATTTTTTGGTAATCCCTCAATCATTTTTTCTATAATTTCATTAGCGCCAAGTTCTTTGTCAAATAAGTAGACTCCGCTTAGTTCAATTGCTTTTGGAGTTATGAAAAGAATACTATCATTAAGTTGGTCTAAGGTGAAACCTGTTTGTAGATAACCCATACTAGAGATATAAATAGAATCTAAAGGTGTGGTATCTTCATTTAGGGTAAAACTAAATTTACCTTCTTCATTAGTTATTACTCCTTGGTTTTCACCATACTGTATAGTGGCATATGGAATAGCTTTTTTGGTTTTTCCATCAACAATTTTAGAACTAAATGTTTGTGCTGAAACTATGTGAAAAGAAAAAAAAAGGATAATGAAAATAATTGATTGAAATTTGAAGGTCATATGATGTTTTTGATGATGATTACTTATAAAGAAGACGCATATTTTATTGATAGGGTTGCCTAACCCATGACGATTTATGTAAATATTTGTTTCATGGCTAATGAATTTATGTTTTGGCAATATTTCTAATCATGCCTCCAAAAATAAACCAATGAAATGGTAAAATACTATACCAATATAGTCGTCCTCTCAGCCCTTTTGGCCTAAAAGTTGCAGTTTGATGCAAAACATTGTCTTTGTCAATTTTGAATTCTAGCCAAGCTTCTCCTGGTAGTTTCATCTCGGCAAATAATAGTAAACGTTTACCTGTTTTATCAGCTAAAAGAACTCTCCAAAAATCAAGAGCATCACCCGGAAATATTTTATCTGCGTTAGTTCTACCTCGCCTTAGTCCTGGACCACCATTAAGTTTATCTAAAAAACCTCTAATTTTCCAAAGCCAATTACCATAATACCAGCCAGTTGCACCGCCAATGCTCCAAATATTATTTAAAACATGTTGAGGTTTTTCAACTTTTATTTTTTTCTCGTCTTTTAAAACCCCAAATTTTGGAACTTGAACATATTTTTCAAGGTTTTGGTCTAATTGTCCACTTACGACACTATCCTTCCAACTGCTTATTACAAGGTTTTGTTCGATTTTTTTAAAGGCCATCGCAATTGCTTCCTCATAGGTGTGGGTTTTAATATTTAGTAATTGTTGAAGTTTATTATCTCGGGCTACAACTTCCATTTTCATACTAGAAACTAGATTCATTGCCAGTTTGTAAGAAGTTGAAGTAACAAAATACAACCAGTATGAAGAGAGTTTAGGCGTCATGATTGGTACTGTATATATCCAGTTTTTAAAGCCACGTACCTTGGCGTATTTGTGTAACATTTGTTTATAGGTAAGAATATCAGGTCCTCCAATATCATAGGACTCACCATAGGTTTTGGAGTTGCCTAGAACACCTGTTAAGAATTTAATCACATCACGTATGGCTATGGGTTGAGATTTAGTCAAAACCCATTTAGGAGTTATCATAAAAGGTAATTTTTCGCATAAATCACGTATGATTTCAAATGAAGAGCTTCCTGACCCAACAATAATGCCCGCACGCAAAACCGATAAGTTAAAATGGCCTTTATACAATATGTCTTCGACATTTTTACGAGAAGATAGGTGTTTGGAAAGTTTCTCATCATTGACTATACCACTGAGATAAATCACCTGCTTTAAATTGCATTTTTCAACCCATTTGTTAAAGTTTTTTGCGGCTTGAGCCTCTTTTTTATCAAAATCGGATAGTGAAGATGTCATTGAATGTATCAGGTAGTAGGCGTAATCAATATCAGCAGGCATATTATTTTCTTGAGAAGTATCTAGAAAATCAATTTCAATAACCTCTACTCTTTTACGGGTTTTAATATCTATTGATAATCGTTTTTCGTCTCTTACGGCACAAACTACATTGTGACCAGCGTCTAATAATTGTGGTAATAAGCGCATGCCAATATAGCCATTTGCTCCTGTTAGTAGAATTTTCATAAATCTTCTATTGAAGTTGGAGCGTTATCTGCTTTATAATCTAAAAGTTTTCTAAAGAATTTTTGAATGGCTTTTGTGTCAGACTTTACCTTGATAAAATAGCTGTCTCTATAAATGGAGTAAATCGCAAAATCACCTTTATAAATGGTCAATTTGTAAAAGGGGATTACAAGAGCGTAGGATTCGAGAAGGGAACGAAATCCGACGATAATTCCTTTCGGTCTTATTTCTATGTTGCAGATATTAGCATTATTATCTAAAATCAATAAGTTTCTGATTTCAACACTTGTTTCTTTAATTTCTAATTTGGGTGAGCCAATACCTCCTAGCTTAAATCTTTCTTTAAGAGTGAATGGTTTACCAACTTCATTATCAATCTTTGAAGTTATTTTTTTGTCGTTGTACGAAACATTTAAAAGCATAATTAAAATTAATGAAATACAACTCTTTATTACTTTCAACACTCTTAATCTTATCTAAAAAGGTTAAAATAACGTAGTTTTGCTCCTTGAAAATTACATTTTAATGGCGTTAGAGCAGATATTAGAAGAGCAGGTAAAAGAAGCAGTTGTTTCATTGTTTGATGCTGAACTACCTTCGGTTGAATTTCAGCCTACTCGAAAAGACTTTGAAGGTGATGTCACTATTGTAGTTTTTCCAATGTTAAGAGTAATTAAGGGTAACCCGGTTCAAATTGGAACTCAGCTTGGTGAATATCTTAAAACCAACGTTAGTCAAGTTTCAGATTTTAATGTCGTTAAAGGGTTTTTGAATTTAGTTATAGCCGATAGCTATTACTTGGATTTTTTCACAAATATTGTTGCTTCTACAGATTATGGGTACGCTAAGCCCGATTCTAAAGACGCTATAATGGTGGAGTATTCTTCTCCAAACACCAATAAACCACTGCATTTAGGTCATATAAGAAATAACCTTTTAGGATATTCTGTAGCTGAAATTTTGAAAGCTGCAGGTCATAAGGTCTATAAAACCCAAATAATTAATGATCGTGGTATTCATATTTGCAAAAGTATGTTGGCTTGGCAAAAGTTCGGAGGTGGTGAAACCCCAGAGTCTTCAGGATTGAAAGGTGACCATTTAGTAGGTAAATATTATGTGGCTTTTGATAAAGCATATAAAGGTCAAGTTCAAGATTTAGTCGCCAAAGGTAGAGAGAAAGATGCTGCAGAGAAAGAAGCTCCCATACTAGTTGAAGCTCAACAAATGCTAAGAAAGTGGGAGGCCGGTGACGATGAAGTGGTTTCACTATGGAGAAAAATGAATGGATGGGTCTATGCTGGTTTTGATATTACTTATAAAAATATGGGGGTTGATTTTGATCAACTGTATTATGAAAGTGATACTTATCTTCTAGGCCGTGATGTTGTTAAAAATGGACTGGAAAAAGGAATCTTTTTTAAAAAAGAAGATGGAAGCGTTTGGATTGATTTGACAGATGAAGGATTAGACGAAAAAATTGTATTGAGATCTGATGGAACAGCTGTTTACATGACACAGGATATTGGAACCGCAATTCAACGTGTTACTGATTTTTCTGATATAAATGGTATGGTTTATACTGTTGGTAACGAGCAAGATTATCATTTTAAAGTACTTTTTTTAATACTAAAGAAGTTAGGTTATTCATGGGCTGAAAAGCTATATCATTTAAGTTATGGAATGGTTGATTTACCATCTGGTAAAATGAAAAGTCGAGAAGGAACAGTAGTTGATGCGGATGATTTAATGGAAAATATGACCGCTACTGCCGCTTCAATTTCACAAGAATTAGGAAAGTTAGAAGGGTATTCAAACAAAGAAAAAGAAGCACTATACAAAACAATCGGCTTGGGGGCTTTAAAATATTACATTCTTAAAGTTGACCCTAAGAAACGAATTCTTTTTAACCCAGAAGAGTCTGTAGATTTTCAAGGAAACACAGGGCCTTTTATTCAATACACCTATGCACGTATTCAATCAATACTGCGCAAGGCTGAAACAATTAATTCTGATTCCATAGGTTCATCTTTGACACTTCATGAAAAAGAAAAGGAATTATTAAAACAAGTCCAACAATTTCCAAATGTAGTGCAATTAGCTGCAGAGAATTTTAGTCCGGCAATTGTGGCTAATTATACATACGATTTAGTAAAAGAATTTAATTCATTCTACCAACAAGTTTCAATACTAGGTGAGCTTGATGATCAAAAGAAGAATTTTAGAATTTGTTTATCTAAAAAAGTAGGAGAAATTATTCAAAATGCATTTTATTTATTAGGTGTTGAAGTACCAGAGCGTATGTAATTTTGGAAGATTCGGAAATTAACATATTTGCACTGGGCTTTCTCTTTTTCATAGTTGTGTACTTTCTATACTTAATTTATTATGCAATTGGGTTATACGATTTGAATCCTTTTTTAAGACCGTTGCCTTTAAAATCATATGAGAAACGACTTCTTGAGAAACACATACCAAGCCTCAAGTATCTAAGTGTTAGTAAAAAAGAAAAATTTTACAAAAGGGTAGCTTGGTTTAAAACTAAAAAAACTTTTTCTTTTAAGTCTGAAGTGGTTAATAGGGAAGAAATAATTCTTTTGATAAGTGCAGCTGGTATGCTACTTACCTTGGGGTTTCGGAGTTATAAATTCATAAGAACAATTCGTAGAATTGTGATTCATCCTACGGATTATTATTCGAGGTTTAATAAACAATACCATTTAGGTGAGTATAATCCAGGAATGAAAGCTCTTGCTTTTGCAGCTGATACCTTAACGGAAGGGTTTGAAGACGCCTCAGATAATTTGAATTTAGCGATTCATGAGTTCGCTCATGCTCTTTATTTTGAAACTACGGGTAAAAGTTCGTGGGAAGCACTTCGTTTTCAATGGGGTTTTAGAAAATTAAAAACTATTCATTCGGATGAGAAACTCATGAGTAAACTGCTTAAAGACGATTATTTTAGAACTTATGCCAGTGCTAATTCTTTTGAATTTTTAGCAGTGATTTCCGAGCATTTTGTTGAAACACCAAGAGATTTGAAAAGCAGAAACCATAGTCTTTATAATGTTTTAGAGAAAATGTACAACATTAGTTTTTTAAAAGGTAGCTAGGTTTTTATAATACAAAAGCCCCAACTTACGTCGGGGCTTTCATTTAGTAACCAACTAAAAATATAGAATTAGTCATTATTACGGGCTGCAACGGCTGCGCCATAAACTACAAGACCAAATCCTATTTTGTTAATAGCATCACCTATATTATAGATAACATCCATGTTAAGGCCTAAGTTTGCTACCCCATCATACCAGCCTTCAGTACCTGCCATATAACCAAGTGGGTAAATCGCCCAACCAACTAGTACAAACCAGCATAGTGTTTTATGAGCTTTTAAAACTGCTCCACCAGCTGATTCAGCTAATTTTTTAGCACCACCAAACCAAATTTCATATACAATATAGAAATAAGCTATACCAGAGAAAAGACCCCAAACTGCTGGACCTGAACCTGTAGTGTATACTGCTTCACCAAAGTACCCTGTTACAAGCATAACAACCGAAGCCGCAATTAATCTCCACATTAAAGATTTTTTAGCACCTGCAACCTTCAATATAAGGTAGAACTCAACGCACATTAATGGAACTGTAAGTACCCAATCAACATAACGGAAAAAAGTAGGAGATTCACCAACTCCAGCCCAATAGTCTCTCATGTACCAGTAGTGCACTGCTGCGATAAATGTAATTAAACCAGAAACTAAAATTGAGGTTTTCCATTTTTTATCAAAATCATTCATTGATAAAAAGAAAAAGGCAGAAGCTGCCATCATTGCCATACATCCAACAAAGAATGTGAAACCAACATAATCGTCAGTTGCGATTTTTGAAACATCAGCCCAAAGAGGCATACTTAATAAAAACGTTTTCATATAAATAAGAGTTAATTAATTTTGTTTAAGATAAAAGTAATAATAATTAAACACAATACCATAAAAAATGTTTAATAATTTTGTCATATATTTAAACACAAGTATATATTTTTGCTAAAATGAAAAATTGGCTTATTGTATTAACTTTTTTTAGTCTCTGGATTTCGACTATGTTTAACGAAGAAGTTCAGCAAGCATTAGCCTATGGTGTTATTTTATCGGTGGGTGTTTTACATGGTGCAAATGATCTTACCTTAATAAGAATAACTTCATTTAAAAAAAATAAAAGCCTGAGTTTCAATAAAGTTTTAGTCTACTATGTGCTTACCGTTCTAGTAATTTTAGCAGTATTCTTTATATATCCAGCGCTAGCGCTATTCTTGTTTTTAGTCATAAGCAGTTTTCATTTTGGAGAGCAACACTTAAGAGAAAAGATTAAAGAGGAATCATTGTTATCTAAAATGGCGTACTTTTTTTACGGTTTAACCATTTTGTTTATGATATTTAATTTTAATATAAACAAAACTCTTCCAATTTTTTTAGAAGTTACCGAGTTACCGATTCCCAAATCATTTTTTGAAATAACCTTTGTTATTGCCGTTATTGGTTTAGTAATCACTTTTACTTCATTGATGCTAAAAAAACAGATTAGGGTTAACTTGGTTGAAGAGATATTTCAGCTATTAGTATTAATGTTGGTTTTTAGGGTGGCTGATTTATTATGGGCTTTCTCTATTTATTTTGTTTTATGGCATAGTATACCTTCTCTAAAGGATCAAATAGAAGTGCTTCATGGCAAGGCCGAAGTTAAAGGCATAAAGAAATATCTGAAATCTTCTTGGATTTATTGGCTTAGCTCGCTAATCGGTTTAGTAGTACTTTATTTTATTTTTAAAGATGATAGTGAATTTTTCGTTTCTATTTTGATTTACTTCCTTGCAGCAATAACATTTCCGCATGTCATTGTAATGTCAAGACTTGAAAAAGTTAAAAACTAATTCTACAGCTTAAATTTGGAGTAATCCCTAATGAGGTATTTTCTACCGCTTCAATCGAGCTAGTATCTTCTGCAATCCTGTAATATCTATTCAAGATATTCTTTTTATTGGTAATATTCAATAAGGAAACACCAATTTTTGCTTTAGTTCGTCGGTTAAGATTCCATTCATAAATTGCAGAAGCATCAGCTCTAAGATAATCAGGTAGGCGATTCATATTTGGTTCTTGATAAATAATTCTTGAAGGAAAAAAGTTATTATCAATTGCGTTTGATGTTATTGGTTCTGTATAGGGTTTTCCAGTTCTATAGTTAATCCCGAAACCTAATTTAAGTTTGTTGATGGTATATGTGCTAGCGAAAGTAATGGTGTGCCTTACATCAAGATTGTTAGGAAATGTATTAGGCACAATGCTATCAAAAGTGTAATTATTCGTATTCAATGTATAACTCAACCAAGTACTATAATTATCGCCTTTTTTGTTGATTAAAAATTCTAAACCTTTAATTTCATAACTTCCTATTTCGCCATCAAACTGATTTTCATTCTGAAAACCTTGAGTTCTAGTACTTATACCATCTACCTTTTTATAGAAACCTTCTAGACCTAGATAAAGTGCATTTTTGGAGTAATTTAGACCAACAGATCCTTGTTGACTTTTTGTAATTGGTAAATCATCTTCATTAGAGAGAGTCCAACGCCGTTTTTCAATACCTAAAAAGTTTTGTTCCAAATCAATAACCTGATTTGTAGATTGGCTTTTAAATTCCCCTAAAAGTTGTGCTCTAAGGTTATTGGCCATTCTAAAGTTTAAGTTAATTCTAGGTTCAATCAATATTTTGGAAAAAGTACCAAGATTTTCAATGTAGTTCATTCTGACACCACCACTAGCTATGAATTTCTCTTCCATTGTACTATATTTTAGTTGTGTAAATGGAGCGTGAATTCTTATTACCCCTTTAGATTTAAGGTTGAACGATGGTTCAGTATTAAAAATGTTGTTTGTAATTCCTGTTTCTATATACTGATAACCATTTTGCCATATAATGGCTTGTGAAATTTTAAAATTGGTATTCAATTTTAATGCTCTTTCTTCTACAATATTGGTTTGGTTTAGGCGCTGAATCTGATTAGGAAAAAAGCTTTGAGCATCTAAATTATACTTTGAAAAATAAATGTTTAAATCAGAAGTAAAGTTTTCCCACCATTGACTTTTTAGTTGCAAACCGCCGGAAAAGTTGGTTTGGTCTAAAAAACTTCTTGAAGTTTCATTTACTTCAATATCTGTTTCTGAAAAATCCAAATCATTATCAATACCAATAAAACTCAATCGTAATTTATGATTGGAATTAATATCATAGAGTAGCTTTCCCGTAAAATCGTAGAAAAAGAACTTTTCGTCTCTCGTAAGGCCTTCGTCAATTGCTTGATTTTGTTCATTTCTGACCTCGGTGTCTTGAAAAGCTCTATCTGTGAAACTATCATAAACAGGAGTATTTAAAAAGTCAGTTGTAGATCGGCGTGCTGAAAATTGAAAGGCAAGATTATCTTTTAATGGTATTTGACCAAACACATCACCACTAATAAAATTGAAACCTGCTCCACCTAAAAGAACACCGTCTATCTCATTCTTTGTTTCCATACTAATAACACTACTAACACCATCACCATATTGAGCAGGTGTACCATTCTTGTAAACAGTTATTTTATCTGTTAAATAGGGGTTAAAAGCAGAAATTAACCCAAAAAAATGACCGGATTGATACATCTTAATACCATTCCATAAGGTGAGATTTTGGTCGTTGGTGCCGCCTCGAACATTAATATCAGAGACAGTTTCATCGATACTTTTAATACCTGGTAATGCTTGAATACTTTGCAAAACATCAGGCTCAATTAAACCAGGTAGAACACCGAGTTCGGCAGTATTTAAAGTGATGCTTGCATCTTCTTGTTTTATAATTCCAGAAGTTAAGAATTCGTAAACAACTACTTCATCTAGCTTTTCATAATTCTGGGCTAAAAGAATAGTAGAACAGTCTTTGTTATCTGCTAAATCGTTTACTGAAATGTATTTTGTGATATACCCTAAATACCGAATTTTTAAAGAAGCATCTTTAGGTACTTTTGATATTTGAAATGAACCATCAATATTGGTGATTATGGCTATATCCTCGCCCATTACTTCAATTGTGGCCCCGGAAACTGTGTTCTCAGCAAAATTATCAAGAACCTTACCGCAAAGGTCAATGTAAAGACTTTTTGAAATCGCATAATAACGATCATCTAACTTTTCAACTTTTAGTTGGGTTTGAGACCTAATGGACTCTAAGTTCTGGCTAAGATTACCGTAAATTGATGGTTGAATAAAAACGTTATCAATTGTTTCATCAACAAAAGAAAACTTTATAGCATATTTTTCCTCAAGCGTTTTCAAGAACACTTTTAGCTCAACTGGTTCATTTTTCTGAGCAATAATTGGTGTTAATGGGGTTAAAAGAATTAAACCCAAAAACAGAAAGAAAATATAATTACGGAGTGTTCTCAGCATAGAAAAGCACATTATCTTCACCTAATTTATAACTAATCTGTGAAGGGGTACTTATACTTTCTAACGCTATTTGTAAATCCGTGTTGCTAAATGAGCCTGTAAAAAGTTGATTAGTGTTAACGTTTTTTAAGTCAACTTTAATATTAAATTGTCTTTCAAATTCATCAAAGACAAATTCAAGGGGAATACTAACAAATGAACTTTCATTCAGCACCCATGAAGGTTCTACCGCTTGTAGCTTCTGGGTATTCTGAATTTTATTATTGATTACTACAAATGAACTACCTGCGGGTAATTTTTTATCTTTACCGTTATAAGTAACTCTAACGAGACCTTCATAACAGGTTACTTCAAAAAAACCATCTCTATTTTCTACATTGAATTGAGTTCCTAAAACAGCAATTGTTCCTGATGAAGTGGCTACAGTAAATTTTTTTCCTTTAGCAACTTTAAAGAAAGCTTCTCCCTCTAATGCAACTGCTCTTTCTTTATCCCAATTTTTTTCGCTGTAAGAAACTTTTGAATCAGAATTCATTATAATTTGAGAGTTATCTGGCAACAGAACCTCATTTCTTTCAGCAAGTCCGGTATTAAATGATTCATCTAATGAATTCAAATAAAAATAAGAACCAACTAACATGACTGCTATAACTGCTGCTATTCGCAAAAACTGCTTAAATGGATTCAATGGGACTACTTTGGCAGTAGCTTCCATTTGTTTGTTCTTGAATGTTAAATAAGCCTGGTCAACATCAAATTTAGGTGCTTTTATTTGCTGTGAAGCCTCTGAAATTCTCTTGTACGAAGCATATTCATCAGATTTTTTAAACGATGATAACTCTTCTTCGGAGAGTTCATTATTGAGCCATTTTGCTAAGTAATTTTCTTGCATGTTTTCTATGCTTTACTGTGGTATAACAACTTAGGTTAATAAAACCCTACTTTATTATGAACTAAGTTCAATTATTATTTTTAAAAATGAAATTACTTTAAATCAAAATTCACACGATAGGTTAATAACACTTTTAGATACCCTCTATTTTTTCTCGTAATGTTTTTAATGCCAAATGCATTCTTTTTTCAATAGCTTTAATACTCACACCTTCCATTTCAGCAATCTCGGCATACTTTTTACCATCAATACGATTTAGTAAAAAAGTAATGCGTTGGTTTTCTGGTAAAGAATTTATAGCGTTATCTAATTTTTGTTGAAACTGTTTTTCTTCTAAAACAAATTCAGGCGACTCGTTAGAGATAGAATTTGAATGTTGATTAGCATACTTTAATCTTACTTTTTCTGCCTTCAATACGTTCAAGTACAAGTTATTCGAAACAGTATATAAATATGATTTGGCTTTTTCTGGAGCAACCTTTATGCAGTTTTCCCAAAGCTTTACAAAAGCCTCTTGTACAGCATCATGAGCCTTTTCTTCATTACCATATTTATAATATATGTAATTGAAAATCGTTTTAGAATGGTCTTTAAATACTGAATTGAAGATTTTCTCTTCACAAACATTATTCATGTATCCTTACTTTACTTGATTCGTTAAAGATATTTTAAAAAAAATTAAAAATCAGGTAGGGTAATGCTCATTAAAATTGTTTTAGGGTTGTAGTAACAAAAAAATAATCCAAATCGTTATGAAAAATTTAATCAATAATTTAATGTTTATCGGCCTTTTGGTTTTGGGCCTTTCATTTAATGCTTGCCAAGAAGAGTTTGAAGAAGTTGGTGGTAATGGTGAAGAACAAGAAACCATAACAACAAGTTCAACAACTGCCGATTTAATTATCAAGACTGCTTCCAATGATGGGTCTTTTGATAACATAGTTGATGGTGCAAGCTGTTTGGCAATTGAATTTCCTTATACCGTTGAAGTAGGTGGAATTCAAATTACTATTGATTCAATAGAAGATCTTCATTTAATTGAAGAAATTTTTGATGAGTTTGATGATGATGAGGATATTCTTGATATCATTTTCCCTATTACAATTACCCTAGGAGATTTTACAGAAGTTGTTATAGAAAATAAGGAAGCATTGCGTGAATTGGCTGCTGAATGTTTAGAAGGCGGTGACGACGACGATATAGAGTGTATTGATTTTGTTTACCCTATCACTCTTTTTACCTTTGATGTTAATGAACAAGAAACTGGTTCTGTTACCGTCAATAGTGATCGGGAATTACGTTTATTCTTCAAAGAACGTGATGATAATGAGCTGGTAAGTATTGACTTCCCCGTTACCTTAATTAAAGCTGATGGAACAGAAATTGTTGTAAACAGTAATGGCGAGTTGGCTAATGTAATTGATTCAGCTAAAGATGAATGTGATGAAGACGATGATGATGATTACAATGATGACGATTTTGATGAAGAACGTTTTGATTTCTGTTTAACGGAATGCCCGTGGGAAGTTCGAGAGGTAATTAGAGCTGATGTTGACTCAACTGAACAATACCTTGAATATATAATGAACTTTATGGAAGACGGTACTGTTAATGTGATTATTGAGGGTGACATTGTGGTTCCAGGTACTTGGAGTTCAAGCTTTACAGATGAAGGACCATTGTTAACTTTAGAGTTTGACCAATTGGTAGACTTTAACTTAGAGTGGTTGGTTTATGAAATTGGTGACCATACTATTAAGTTGTTTGCAAATGATGGTAGCGATAAAATTATATTGAAACAATTATGTGACGATGACGAGGAGGGTCAAGATCCAGATACTTTGAGAGAAATTCTAAAGGAGTGTTCTTGGATTATTAGAAAGGTAGTATTGCAAAATGAAGAGATTGATAGATTACTAGGATTCGAGTTTGAGTTTTTACCAGAAGGTGTTGCTACTTTAAGTGACGGTATTACCACAGGTGAAGGTTCTTGGGAAATTGGATATAACGATGAAGAAGTTCTGTCATTACTAATAGAATTTGGTAGTGAGCCTGCAGTTAACTTTAATTGGCCTTTAAGAGATTTAGATGATGATCGTTTAAAGTTTGAAATCGAAGAAATAGGTTATGAATTGGTATTACAACGTGAATGTAATTCAAGTGCCGGTGACGAAGATGTTTCTGAAATTAGAAATATTATGTTAGGTGGTCAATGGAATGTTGCGTTATACGATGACGAAGGAATGGATCAAACTGAGGCTTTTTCTGGAATGGATTTTAGTTTCTCAAACTTTAATCAAGTTGAAGTTTCTGTAAATGATGACCCAATTTTAGCTGGAGTTTGGAGAATCTTGAGAGGATATGGTGATAACCTTAAGTTTTACTTAAACCTTGGAGATGATGAGACCTTTGGCGAATTAACAGAGGCTTGGTTTATTGGTGAAGTTAGTGCTGACCGAATTGAATTAATTTATGAAGATGAAAATATCAATTTCAAGAAATTAGTATTTGAGAAAAAGATGTAGTCTTTTTTGCCCCACATCAATTCTGCAAAGGACAGCTTTTAATTAAGCTGTCCTTTTTTTTCTTGCAATAAGTATTTTATTTACAAGTCTATTACTTCAAGCGAAGTTAAAGCCCTTCAATTATTCAAGTAGAGTGCAGTTCAATGTAAGAACTCACAGAAAAATTGACTTTCAAAAGTATTCCATCTTGAAGAGATATTTATATTTCTACCCAAGAACACAATCCATTGGTATTTCTTAAATTTGTATTTCTTCAAAAATGATGAAAACCCATGTTTGATAATTTAAGTGAAAAACTAGATAAGGCCTTACATGTACTAAAGGGGCATGGTCAAATCACAGAGATAAATGTAGCCGAAACCCTAAAGGAAGTTAGGCGAGCATTACTTGATGCGGATGTTAATTTTAAGATTGCAAAGTCCTTTACAAACACCGTAAAAGAAAAAGCTCTTGGTCAAAATGTATTGACCAATTTGCAGCCTGGCCAATTAATGGTCAAAATTGTAAAAGATGAGTTAACCCAATTAATGGGAGGTGATGCTGAAGAAATTAATTTAACTGGTAGTCCTTCTGTTATTTTAATGTCTGGTTTGCAAGGTTCTGGTAAAACTACTTTTTCGGGTAAATTAGCCAACTATTTAAAGAATAAAAAAAGCAAGAAGCCATTATTAGTTGCCTGTGATGTTTATAGGCCGGCAGCTATTGATCAACTTCATGTGGTCGGGGAACAAATAGGAGTTGAGGTTTATTCCGATAGAGAAAATAAAAACCCGGTATCAATTGCCGAGGCAGGCATAAAACATGCAAAAGCAGTTGGTGCCAATGTTGTCATCATTGATACCGCTGGACGTTTAGCTGTTGATGAGGTAATGATGGATGAAATAGCAAACATTCATAAGGTAATAAAACCCCAAGAGACGCTTTTTGTGGTTGATTCAATGACAGGGCAAGATGCTGTAAATACAGCAAAAGCTTTCAATGATATTCTGAATTTTGATGGTGTAATTTTAACCAAACTTGACGGTGATACACGTGGTGGTGCGGCTATATCAATTAAATCAGTTGTAGATAAGCCAATAAAATTTATTGGTACTGGTGAAAAGATGGAGGCTATTGACGTCTTTTATCCATCTAGAATGGCAGACCGTATTTTAGGTATGGGTGACGTTGTTTCACTTGTTGAAAGAGCTCAGGAGCAATTTGATGAAGAACAGGCAAGAAAGATTCAAAAGAAAATCGCTAAGAACCGTTTCGGATTTGATGACTTTTTAAGTCAGATACAGCAAATCAAAAAAATGGGGAATATGAAAGACCTCATGGGAATGATTCCAGGTGCGGGAAAGGCTCTAAAAGGTTTAGATATTGACGATGATGCTTTTAAACACATAGAAGCCATAATTCACTCAATGACCCCAGATGAACGTTCAAATCCGGCTAAATTAAATACCAGTCGTAAAAAACGAATAGCCAAGGGTAGTGGTCGCACCATTCAAGATGTAAATCAACTTCTTAAACAGTTCGAACAAATGAGTAAAATGATGAAGATGATGCAGGGCGGTGGCGGCAAGAAAATGATGCAGATGATGCAAAATATGCGCTAATTTTTAATGTAAATCCTTATTTAATAAATAATACAAGAGCCAACTTTAATATGGAAATTTTAGACGGAAAAAAAATATCAAACGATATTAAAGACGAACTAGCTATTCAAGTTACTGAATTAAAAGAGCGTGGAGAAAAAGTTCCGCATTTGGCTGCTGTTTTGGTTGGTAATGATGGAGCAAGTCTAACCTATGTTGGCAGCAAAGTAAGGTCTTGTAAAAAAATCGGTTTTGAATCTACCTTAATCCATCTTCCAGAAGATACTACTGAAGAAACTCTTTTGCAACAGGTAGATGACTTAAACAAGAATACGGATATTGACGGTTATATAGTTCAACTTCCGTTACCTAAACATATAGATGAAGAAAAGGTATTAATGGCAGTTGATCCCGATAAAGATGTCGATGGGTTTCACCCAACTAATTTCGGAAAAATGGCCTTAGATATGGAGTCGTTTGTACCTGCCACTCCCTTCGGAATTATGGAACTTTTACGCAGATACGATGTCGAGACTGAAGGAAAACATACTGTTGTTATTGGTCGCAGTCATATTGTTGGTCGACCGATTAGTATTCTGATGAGTCAGAAAGGTAAAGCCGCAAATTCTACCGTTAGTTTAACACATAGTAGAACAAAAGACTTAAAGAAATTTACACAAGAAGCTGATATCATTGTTTCTGCTCTTGGTGTCCCTGATTTTTTAAAGGCAGATATGGTCAAGGAAGGTGTGGTTATAATTGATGTTGGTATTACTAGAGTTCCAGACGAAAGCAGAGAACGAGGTTATTACATTACCGGTGATGTTGATTTTGCTGATGTAAGCAAAAAAGCGTCTCACATAACACCTGTTCCAGGTGGAGTAGGCCCAATGACCATAGCCATGCTTTTAAAGAACACAATGATTGCAAGAGGCAGACATAGCGCTAACAAGACCAATTAATCCTCTTTTTGTGTTTTTTCATCTGGGGTTAAGATATCAATATCCTGGTCCCCTTCATCATTAGTACAACTCTGCAAACTTATAATTGTGATTAATAAAATAATCGACCATACTTTTTTCATGTGATTCTTTTTAAGACGTTTTTGATTAAAGCCAGTTTGTTTAAAACGTTATTTTATGGGTTGTTAGTGCACGATATTCAAAGGTTCAAAGCATCTTTTGAGTCGTAGCTTAAAATACCTATCTTTTACTACTAAATTTATTCAACCATGAAAAATCACCTCCTTTTACTCTTAGGGATAACGCTGCTATTAATATCATGTAATTTAATTAAACCAATAGAAAATAGTGTAAAAGTCTCTTTTACAAACAGCGTCAGTGAAACATCTTTAGACGGTCGCTTATTACTAATGTTTTCAACTAATGATGAGAAAGAACCTCGCTTTCAAATTAATTCAGGATTAAATGCGCAGATAGTATTTGGAATGGACGTAGAAGGAATGAAACCAGGTGACGAGTTTGAGTTTACTAATATGATATTTGGTTTTCCTTACAAAAGCCTATTAGATATTCCTAAAGGAGAATACTATGTCCAGGCCTTATTGCATACATACGAGACCTTTGATTTAGCTACCGGCCATACGGTTAAATTACCAATGGACAACGGCGAGGGTCAACAATGGAATCGATCACCTGGTAATCTGTATAGTGAACCTTTTAAAGTCAGTATTGGTGATAATGGTATTCAAAATTTAAAGGTGTCAATGGATAAAGTGATACCGCCTATTGAAGAGGTAAAGGATACAGAATGGATAAAACATATAAAAATAAAGTCTGAAAAGCTATCGGAATTTTGGGGACGTGATATGTATCTAGGAGCACACATTTTATTGCCTAAAGGTTTTAAAGAACATCCAGAAGCGGAATATCCATTAATGGTTTTTCAAGGTCACTTTCCATCTGATTTTGGTGGATTTAGAACCACACCACCGAATCCAGATACCAAACCAGAATATTCGGCACGATTTGATGTTGAAGGTTATAATATTGTCCAACAACAAGAGGCTTATGATTTCTATACCCGATGGAATGAGCCAGATTTCCCTCGTTTTCTGATTATTGAAATTCAACACCCAACTCCATATTATGATGACTCGTATGCTGTTAATTCAGCAAGTCAAGGTCCTTATGGTGATGCTATAACCTATGAATTGATACCTTATATTGAAAAAGAGTTTAGAGGTATCGGAGAGGGATGGTCTCGTTTTTTATATGGAGGTTCCACGGGTGGTTGGGAGGCTTTGGCCGTACAGGTTAAATATCCTCAAGAATATAATGGCTGTTTTGCGGCCTGTCCAGATCCTATAGATTTTAGAGCTTATTGTCTAACGGATATTTATGAAGATGAAAATGCCTATTACTATAAAAGTCAAAATAAGCAATTAGAAGTGCCTGCTCATCGTGACTATATAGGGAATATTTCTTCCACCATAAAAGACGAAAATCATTTAGAATTGGTTTTAGGTACTAAGTCTAGATCTGGTCAACAATGGGATATTTGGGAGGCGACCTATTCACCACAGAATGAAGAAGGATACCCTGAAAGAATTTGGGATAAAATGACTGGCGATATTAATCCAGAGGTCGCTAAGTACTGGCAAGAAAATTATGATTTAAGGCATATCCTGGAAAGAGATTGGGACAAACTTGGTGATAATTTAAAAGGTAAAATACATATTTATTGCGGAGATATGGATAACTATTATTTGAATAATGCCGTATATTTAATGGAAGACTTTTTAGAGCAAACAACCGAGCCTTACTACGAAGGTGAGGTTTTGTACGGTGATAGGGCGGAGCATTGTTGGAATGGTGACCCAGAATTACCTAACCATATTACTAGAATGCGCTACAATACTATGTATGTGCCTAAGATTATGAAACGTATTGAAGAAAGTGCGCCAGAAGGTGCTGATTTGAAAAGTTGGAGGTATTAAGAAGCTTATGAAAAATACTTCAATTAAAGTCGCATGGTTTGTTTTTGCCTTTATGGCTATTGGGGTAAGTATGTATCCCTTAGTATATATTTATCAAGCTTTTCAAGAAGGAGAATTTGGACTTAGACAATTAAAAGCTCTTGACCTTTTAGCAAGTTCAATTTAGAATATTGGCTTTTATGGTCATATTTCCTTTGGAGCTGTTGCTTTATTAACCCGATGGTCACAGTTCAGTTCAAAACTTAGAAAGAATCGACTAAATCTTCATTGAAAATTAGGAAAAATATATGCTATTTCAGTTTTAATTATTGGAATATGTGGTGTTTATATTGCTTTTCACGCCACCGGAGGCTGGATTACCATGTTAGGTTTTCTTGGGCTGGGTATTGTCTGGTTATATACAACAGGTAGTGCTTATTTTGCCATTCGAAACAGTAATATTCCATTACATCAAAAAATGATAATCTATAGCTACGCTGCGTGTTTTGGCGCAGTTACCCTTCGTATCTGGCTGCCTTCACTTACAATTGCTTTTGGAGCGTTTTTACCAGCTTATAAAATCGTGTCATGGCTGGCATCGGTTCCAAATATTATTTTTGCTCATTTCTGGATAAAGCGAAAGGTAATTGCACTAGGTTAACTATTTTGCGAACAACTGATCCATATCCTTAAAGGCCTTAAATTCTAATGCGTTTCCGGCGGGGTCAAGAAAAAACATAGTGGCTTGTTCCCCAACTTCACCTTCAAATCTGATGTAGGGTGCTATCACAAAATCAACCTCTTTTGCTTTTAGGTCTTTAGAAAAAGACTCAAAAATATTCCAAGGTAAAACGACCCCATAATGAGGTACTGGAACGTTTTTGCCATCAACGGCGTTAGTGTGCAACTGCTCTTCGGTTTTGGGCTTATAGTGAATGACAACTTGATGTCCGAATAAATTAAAATCAACCCATTGGTTGCTACTGCGCCCTTCTTCACAACCCAGAATTTCTCTATAAAAAGTTCTGCATTCAGCTAGATTGTGAACCGGAATTGCCACGTGGAAAGGAGTAACCATTATTTTAAAATTTTAAATAAAAATAATCAAAAGCAGCCTGTTTTCGTAGAGGAGTTAACAATATTCGACTACTTCAGATTATGCTAGTTAGGTGGTCATGATTTCAAAAAGGCTATAATTTGTTCATTCACTGATTCTTGATGCATAGAGTGTCCAAAACCTTTTGTGGCGATTAATTCACTTCCTTTCCAATGCTCATGAACTTTTTTTGATGCCGAAAAAGGCACTTGTAAATCGTCTTCGTCATGAAAAAGGAGTCCTTTTTTGGTGTTATTAGCTACAAATCGTGCACTAGAGAACTCATGAAAGTGAAAACCCAACCATTCTTTCAATCTTATGTCCATTGCTTCACGGACGTTATTATTGAATTTCAGAAGACCTTGATAATGGTCCATAAACTGTGAAAATTCGCAAGGTGCTCCAATAGTGATTATTTTCTCAACGGAAGATTCTTGGTTTTTAAAATGATCAAATAAAATGGTCATGCCTCCTACAGAATGAGCAACCACATATTTTGGTTTATAGGTGTCTAACATATGCCTAGATGCCTGAGAATATAAAGGGACATGAAGACGGTTTCCGGTTGAGTAACCATGTGCAGGAGCATCAAGGGCGATAATATTATAATTATGTTTTTTGAGTTTTGTAATAAGATTTCGCCATCTAAAAGTATTGCTTTCCCAACCATGCATAAGTAAAACTGTTTCCCCTGTTCCTGACCATTGATATGTTTGAACTTTATGTTCGCCAACTATTTCTAACGCTAGTTTTGCACTATCTAAAAAGTCTTTTTGATGAGGTAAAATTTTGCCTTTTCGTATGGTGCAAAAAATATCAAATGCCTTAACGGCAGCAGCTTTTGGATTGAACAACACTATAATGTTAAACAGTCTGCCATATGCCAGGGGAATGAATTTGGTTAAAATTTTCTTCATAAGGTTACTTTTTGTAACTTACTCTTTATTAGAAACCAAAAGTACATATTCCTTTTCTAAGAAAAAAGAGGTGTCAAAAGTAAAACCAAGTATTTCAATGGAAACTATTACTGATAACCAGAATGTTAGGATGACAAAAAAGTTAGAAAAAATGTTTGGTCATATAGACTATAAGCACCCACCTGAGCTTTGTCCGGTTAGAGATGTCATGTCAGTTGCTTCTGATCAGTGGAGTATTTTAATTCTATTATGGCTTGGTTATTTTCCCGTTTTGCGCTTTAATAAACTAAAAAAGTATGTTTACGGAATTTCAAATAAGGTATTAAGTCAACGTTTGAAGGTTTTGGAGACAGATGGTTACATCAAGCGAAAGGCTTATGCAGAAGTGCCAATAAGAGTAGAGTATAATTTAACTACTTTCGGAAAGACTTATGTAGAAAGACTTCTTGAACTAACAGAATGGATGCAACAAAATAGCCCTAAGGTTTTGGCAAATCGAAAAAAATTCGGGCTTGATTAATCTTCTCTATGGGTTTTGTTGATATCAAAAGCAGGTGTGCAAATGGCTAAATATTCACATTCTTTTTCAAACGGATTTGAATATTGAACTCTAACATTTTTTTCTACCTTGATAGATTCTCCTGCTGATAAAATTATTTTTTTACCATTAATAATGAACTGTTTTTTTCCTTTTATAATAAATGTGAATTCATCAAATTCAGGAGTTTGAAAAGGTTCGCTCCAGCCTGAAGGAGCCTTCATATGAGCGATACTGATGTTGCTATCACCATTAGTAGCCAAACCAAAATATTCGGCTATATATTTACCATCACTTGTGGGTACAATGAATGGTGATTTTTGTAGATTATATTTCTTCAATTTAATTTGTTTCTAAGACCTAATCCCATCCAAGCATCAAATATTTAATTTTAGCTTCGTCCGGTATTTGCACCGCTTCAATAGCTGTTTTAGTATATCTTAAATTAGAAGGTAATTCCGTTTTGTCTATGGTAAAATAAAGATTGCTCTCTTTAGGGAAAATCACCACGCTATTTATGGTGGTAACTACTTTTTTAATTTCAAAATTTGCTAGTATGTCTTTGAATGTACTTGCTTTAGTAATACCGTTGCTAGAAATGTATCGATCGTCTAAAATCTGAACATTTTCGATGGTCTGAATGGTATCAAGGTTTGGAGTGAGCAGTAATAATGGTTTGCCTCCTTTCTCGAAAACTTTGATTTTTTTGGTTGAAGCACCCAAATTTAAGTTGGAACTGTCTCTGACAATAGAATCTAAATTAAAAATTGTTTCAAGTGTTTTTATATCAGTCGATTTATTTAAAGGACCTATGGTGTCTTCCGTAATTAGAAAAGTGGTATCCTTTTCAGTGCAACTAATTATGATAAGCGTAAAACATAGTCCAATACTTAAAACTATTTTCTTCATTTTAAATTTTTAAAGAATAATGAATATTTGATTAACGGATGACTTTTTTCAAAACCCCTAATACACCTCGGATAAACGTGGCACTTGTTAACACCTTTACAACAGGATTCATTCTAGTGCTTTTTCGTTTGGTTGTTGTTTTTCGAGCTGTTGATTTTGCTTTTTCTTTGACAGCTTCTTTTTCTGCTTTTTCAATTTTTTCATTTAAAATTTCATAAGCACTTTCGCGATCAATTTCTTCATTATACTTTTTAATCAGTTTTGACTGATTCAAGGTTTCTTTTAACTCTTTGTCCGTTAAAACATCCATTCTACTCATTGGTGCTCTTAGCATTGTAGCAGCCAGTGGAGTTGGCCTTCCTTTTTCATCTAATGCCGAAATCAAAGCTTCACCAATACCGAGCGAGGTTAAAACCTCTTTTGTGTCATAATATTCAGAATCAGGATAGTTCTCGGCTGTGAGCTTAATCGCTTTTCTATCCTTTGCCGTAAACGCTCGAAGAGCGTGCTGTACTTTTAATCCTAATTGTGATAGAACAGCATCTGGCACATCTGTTGGGTTTTGTGTTACAAAGTAGAGCCCGATACCTTTTGAACGAATTAATTTTACAATACTTTCTATTTGGTCCAAAAGAGCCTTAGAAGCTTCTTTAAATATTAAGTGCGCTTCATCAATAAATAAAATTAATTCTGGTTGACCACTGTCACCTTGCTCTGGAAATGTACTATAAATCTCGGCTAAAAGACTTAGCATAAAGGTTGAGAACAATTTAGGCTTATCTTGAATGTCAGTCAATCGAATAATATTAATATAACCCCTTCCATTTTCATCAATTCGGACTAAATCATCAACTTCAAAAGACTTCTCGCCAAAGAACAAATCGGCGCCTTGCTGCTCTAATTCTATGATTTTTCTGAGAATGGTGCCCGTTGAGCTTGTTGACATTCTTCCGTATTCTTTTTGAAATTCAGTTTTGCCTTCACCTGTGGCGTATTGTAATACTTTTTTGAAATCTTTTAAGTCTAATAATGGTAGTTTATTGTCATCACAATATTTAAAAACGACAGCAACTATCCCTTCTTGGGTAACTGTTAAATCTAGAATTCTTGAAAGTAAAATTGGACCAAATTCAGAAACAGTGGCTCTTAGACGCACTCCGTCCTGTTCAGATAAAGTTAATATTTCAACTGGAAATCCTTTTGCATCAAAAGGAATACCAATAGCAGCATGTCGCTCGTCTATTTTTGGATGTCCAGGACTAGCCTTTGCAATCCCACTTAAATCGCCTTTTAAATCCATTAACAATACAGGAATTCCCTTATTGGATAAATTTTCAGCTATGACCTGAAGGGTTTTTGTTTTACCTGTACCTGTGGCACCTGCAATTAAACCATGTCGGTTTAATGTTTTCAAAGGGATTTTTACATATGCGTCAGTAATTGTTTCACCATTAAGCATACCTGCTCCCATAGTTATAAAATCGCCTTTTGTTTGGTACCCTTTTTCAATATGGGCAAAGAATTTTTCTTTGGTGCTCATTGAATTCAATTTCCGATAAAAATAGGGTAATTTGGCAGAAGACAAAAGATTCAGGACATTAGAAAAAAAATAGAAGAAAATGATTTTAAAAACGAAACCCTTTCTCGTAATTGTCGCTTTAATTTTTGTTACAAGTGTTTTTTCACAATCAGAAACAAGAATAATTTTTCATAAACCCGAGAATCCCGCTAGAGCTTCCGCACCATTTAGTGAAGCGGTACAAGCTGGGAATTTATTCTTTTTAGCTGGACAAATTGGTATGGATAGATCTATTGGTAAACTTGCCAAGGGTGGAATTCAAGGCGAAACAGAACAGGTTATTAAAAACATTGATGGAGTTTTAAGATATCACAGTCTAGGTTTGGATAATGTGGTGAAGTGTACAGTTATTTTAAGTGATATTAATGACTTTAAGGCCTTTAATGAAGTATATATAAAATATTTTACTAAAAAACCAGCCCGAACAACTTTTGCAGCTGCTGGGCTTGCGGCGGGTGCAAAGATTGAAATAGAGGTAGTAGCGGTTAAGTAAAAAATAAGAAAGGACCGATTTTTCATTCAGCTTATCTATCAAACTTGTTCAGATAATTTAGTTTAGCGATCTTTTGGGCAGTGGACACTATGGAAAAAGTAGTAAATCAATTACGAAATTTTAATTTTTTGACTTCGATGAAGTTTAATGGTTTTGTATTGTTTTTATTTATGAACCTGACCATTGCACAAGATAATATAGCACCAGTAGTAACTGCTGAAGGTGACCAATTTTATTGTCCAGGTTCTGCTATTCCTGTGGTTACTGCTTTTGATATTGTTGATGTAGATGATACGGAAATTGATGAATTTGCTATTCAAATATCTCAGGGTTATCAACGTGGGAATGATATATTAAGGTTAATTGGTGTTAATAATGGAATAGAAACAACATGGAACAACATTGAAGGAAAGCTCACTTTCAGGGGTGTCTCTGGAGCTCCTATGTTGTATACCGATTTAATACCTGCAATTCAAAATGTGGTTTTTGAAAGCACTTCAAACAACCCAACTGCAGAAAAGTTCTTCTCATTGACGGTTGGTAGTGCTAATTATTTACCAGAGACTGATCATTATTATGAATATGTTCCTTTTATAGGCATTCCTTGGGATGATGCTAGGGATGCTGCTGCAAATCGCACTTTTTTTGGCTTACAGGGTTATTTGGTGACTATTACTTCACAGGCCGAGGCACAATTATCTGGAGAACAGGCGGCGGGAACAGGATGGATCGGTGGGTCAGATTCACAACAAGAAGGAGTTTGGCGATGGGAGACAGGTCCTGAGACGGGAGAAGTTTTTTGGAATGGAGGTATCAATGGAACAAGTCCAAATTTTGCATTTTGGAATAATCAAGAACCTAATAATGTAGGCGGAGAAAACGGAGTTGGGGAAGATTACGCTCACATAACAGCACCAGGGGTTGGTATACCGGGCTCATGGAATGATTTAAGATTGACAGGAGAAACCAGTGGAGATTATCAACCTAAAGGTTATGTTGTTGAGTATGGAGGTTTGCCAGGGGATCCGGTTTTAAATCTTTCGGCGAGCACAAAAATAACTACACCTCAAGTGCTGGAAACATTTTCAGATGAAATATGTGGCCCAGGAATTGCAAGTTTAGAAGCTTTAGCATCAACTGGTGATTTGTTATGGTTTGAGAATGAAACAGGAGGAATGCCTATTGGTACAGGTGAAATTTTTGAAACCCCATTTTTAGTTCAAAACCAAACCTTTTATGTTTTGGCCTCTGAAGCTGGGTGTTTTACAGGACAAAGAATAGCTGTGGAAGCCGTGGTAAAGTTAGTTCCGGCAATAAACAATGGAATAACAATTACGAATTGTGACGAAGATGGAATTGCCGATGGATTTACAAATTTTGATTTGACGCAATATTTGGAATTAATTAACCCTGATTTTGGTGATTATACATTCACGTTTCATTTGACTGAGGCAGAAGCTGAAGCCAATGAAAATGTGCAATCAGCTACTTTATTTAATAATAGTATCGCTAATGAAATTTTTTTTAGAATAGAAGGTTTTGGTGAATACTGCTATGAAGTTGGGAGCTTATTTTTAGAGGTGTCTACTACTTCATTTTCAGATGATTTTTTGTTTGAATTGCAAGTTTGTGATACTAATGAAGCCGACGGGATTGCCGAATTTAATTTAATCGATGCTGAACAATCCTTATTAGCTCAGTTTCCTGCTCAACAGAATTTGACACTTTCTTTTTTTAGAACTAACGAAGAAGCCACTTTACAACAAAATCAAATAGAAAACACTGCTATTTATCAGAACATACAGCCTTATTCTGAAACTCTTTTTGTTCGGGTAGATGATGAGGCCAGTGGAACTTGTTTTGGTATAGGGGAACATCTTTTGCTGACGGTTTTTGAACGACCTATTTTTCAACTTCAAAATGAGTATAATTTTTGCACCAATTCCTCCATACTAGTTTCACCCATAAATCCTCAGGCTGATTATGACTACACGTGGTTCAATTCATCTGATGAGGTTGTGGGTAATGAACCTGAAATAAACCTTTCTATTGAGGGTAACTATACTGTAATTGCAACGAGTATAAATGATTGTAGTTCCGAGGTTTTGTTTTTTACAGTTCTTGAATCGAGTCCACCATCTTTGTTATCTGAATACCTAATTGTAAATAGTGATGAACAAACCATAACAATTACCAATGATATGGGTCAATTAGGTCTTGGTCTTTATGAGTTTTCATTAGATAATCCTTTCGGTCCATATCAGTTAGAAATGACTTTTGCCAATGTAGAGCCTGGTATACACACTTTGTATGCTGTTGATTTAAAAGGCTGCGGAAGTGACGAAATAGAGGTTGGTATTGTTGGAGTTCCAAAGTTTTTTACGCCTAATAACGATTCAGTTAATGATGAAATGAAAGTTTTAGGTATTACCGATGATTTTTACCAAAGTGGTAACCTTTTTATTTATGACCGTTACGGAAAGCTCTTAGCACAAGAAAATGCTATTGAAGGTGGATGGAGTGGATTTTATAATGGTCGTTCTTTGCCACCCTCGGACTATTGGTATGTTTTAGAACTTATTACCGCTGACGGCCTATTAGAAAGCAGAAATGGGCACTTTACTTTAAAGCAATAAATATAAATTTTCGAATTAGTTAATATTATCTTTGCAAAATGGTTTTACAAGATGTCATGCATTTAGTGGACAAGGGTAAGATGCTTCCTTTGATGGAAGAATTTTATACAATACAAGGCGAAGGTTTTCACAAAGGAACTGCGGCCTATTTTGTGCGCATAGGTGGTTGTGATGTTGGTTGTCACTGGTGTGATGTAAAAGAGAGTTGGAATGCTGAAACGCATCCTCCTACTGAAATTGAGCAAATTGTAGTAAATGCTACCAAATCTTCAGATACTATAGTAATTACAGGCGGAGAGCCTCTTACTTGGGATATGGGTCCTTTAACAAAAGCACTGAAGAACCAAGATCTGAATATACATATTGAAACCTCAGGAGCGTATCCGTTAACTGGTATATGGGATTGGATTTGTTTATCGCCTAAAAAGAATAAACTTCCGGTTGGTGATATATACGATAAAGCACATGAACTGAAAGTTATTGTTTATAACAAACATGATTTAATTTTTGCTGAGGAACAGGCTTCAAAAATTAATGACTCTTGTATATTATACCTTCAGCCAGAATGGAGTGTACGAGAAAAAGTAACGCCTTTAATCGTGGATTATGTCATGCAGCATCCAAAATGGAAGGTGTCATTGCAAACACATAAATACTTAAATATTCCTTAGCTATCAATGCTGGGTCTTCCACCATTATTCTCGAGGTCTAAGCGGCATTCCGCATCTAATTCAGGAGTAGCTGCATTTCCTCTCGAAACTTGAAATTCCATTTGTTCAATCAAAACATTCCCATTCAAAGAACAAGACGAATGTATTTTTGAATGAGATACTGCAATTGCTTTGTTAGCTGGACCAAATTCTAATTGGGCTCGCATTAAACAAGGGTCAACATTGCAATGATTTTCAGCCTCAGAATCTTCATGGTTATTAATAGGAACGGTTCCTAGATTTACCAATCCGAATAAGTGGCCAAACTCATGGTTTAATGTTGCAGTCTCAACATCCTCGGTTGTAATAAGAAGACTTCGTCCAGCAAGAGTTTTTACGGTACTCTCAAAAATCACCATTGATGTATTTCGATAAACCGCACCTAATGTAACTAGTCCCTCATCTAAATCATCCCCGTCCGAAGGAGCATCAGCAAAAAAGATATAAATAGCCAAAGTAGTTCCGTCGTTATATGCCGTTCTATTTTCTTGTTCTAAATCATCAATTTCATTAAGGGTCAAAGTTTCTTCACCTGTAGCATCTAACTCTCTGTAAGTAACTTCAATATTCGTTTTAAACGTATGAGTCCTTAGATAATCTTGAAAATTAGACATTGCTTCATCGGTAGGTCTAAAACCAGGTGCATAGGTGGCTTCAATTAATAACCGATCAAAATTTGAATTAGAAAGAATATCATTGGCCGAGGCACCAGTGCTTAATAGATTTTGAGTTTTATCAACCACTTGTGGTGGTTCGTCATCATTAGTTTCTTCAGGATCACTTTCATTTGAGCTACATGCCGCAAAAATCAAACTAAGAATTGTCAAAAAATAAATACCTCTTTTTCTCATAGCGCAAGCTTTTGAAAGTTAAACGTTCTAATCTATTAATCTATTATGGTGTTAAGGTAAGTTTGGCTAAATAGTCGAAATGTTCTCCATCACTTACAAGTTTACAATGAAAACCATGAATATTGGCATATTTCTTTAGAGTGTCAAAATCAAGATATAACCATTTAAATGATTTTCCTTTTATCCCTTTATAACCCATTTGAAATACTACCTCACCATAATAGTTGTTGTTATCTGGAACCCAATAGCCATCATCTTCATCTTGTTCAAACATATAAATGATGTTGCTAGAATCTAAAAGAATTTGCCCATTTGGTTTTAATAAAGATTTAAAATGATTTAAAAGGTTGCCTAATTGATCTAAAGAACCAGCAATACCAATACCATTCATTAAAAGTAGAAGCGTATCAAATTGTGAGCCAGAATATTCTAATATCGGACTGCAAACCGTGTTGATAAGTCCTCTTTGCTGGCATACTTTTATGGCTCCGGAAGACTTGTCTAAAACTGTTACTACAGAACCATTTTCTTGTAAATAAAGGCTATGACTTCCTGATCCACAACCAATATCAAGAACTTTACCAGAACATTTTTTCAAAGCTATTTGCTCTAATTTTGGCATCGCCTTAAAAGGCCGGAATAAGTAAGGCATTGGTATGGTATCTTCTTCGTCAAAAGAGGAGAAGGTTTTAATATCTTCTGAATAACGCCCGTTTTGATAATCTAAAAGGGCAATCCCAATAATATCATCCATAGAATTTAATTGCGTTACAAAAATGAAACAATATTTTTTAGGTTTGTAGTCTATGCAAGAGCAAATAAACGAATTGCCACAAAAAGCTTCTGAAAAGCTTCAAGAAAACAAGAAGTTTTTCACAAGATTAAAACGAAAGGCTCCAAAGAATTTAGATTACATAATGCAAGAGTTGCATGAACAAGAGTTTAACCAAACTGATTGTTTAGAATGTGCTAATTGTTGCAAAACTACAGGGCCTTTATTTACAAATGCAGATATAGAAAGAATTTCTAAGCATTTTAGGATGAAACCGCAGAAATTTATAGAAACTTATCTAAAAGTAGATGAAGACAATGATTATGTTTTGCAACAAGTACCATGTTCTTTTTTAGGATCAGATAATTATTGTAGTATTTATAATGTTCGACCAAAGGCGTGTCGAGAATTTCCGCATACTGACAGAAAGAAGTTCCAACAAATTAGTCAACTGACCTTAAAAAACATAGCTATTTGTCCTGCAGCATACAATATTGTCGAAGCAATGAAAAAACAAATTCCTTTAAGGTAAATTGGTTTATGTTTTTGCTGTTCTCCCGTATCAACTTAATTTAGTTATTTGAACTTAGATTTTGAATTTGTATTTTAACCTCATGGAACAAATAATTAATTATTTTGAAAATATTCCTCCACTTCATAGAAGTCTAATTTTAGTCGGTGGGATTACTTTTTTTTGGATACTAGAGGGTATTGTTCCTCTTTTTAGTGTGAGGTATAAGAAATGGCGACATGCTTTGCCTAATTTTTTCTTTACACTGACCACTATCATAATAAATTTTCCATTGGCCTTTTTGCTTCTTAAAACATCAGATTGGACCGTCGATAATCAATTCGGAATTATTAACTGGCTGCCTGCAATGCCTTTATGGCTTTATGTAACCCTTGGTGTAATGCTTTTAGATTTAATAGGAGCCTATACTGCACATTTAGTTGAACATAAAGTAAAACCACTTTGGATGGTTCATTTAGTGCATCATTCAGATCATAATGTTGATACTACTACTGCTAATAGGCATCATCCACTAGAGAGTTTAATTCGATATTCATTTACACTTATTGGGGTTTTTATTGTTGGTGCGCCCATTGGTATTATTATGTTATATCAAAGTCTATCGGTCGTGTTGTCTCAATTTAATCACGCAAACATCAGATTGCCGCGTAAAGTGGATAAGATGATTAGTTGGCTTGTAGTTTCACCAGATATGCATAAAGTTCATCATCATTATGTGTTGCCATATACAGATTCCAATTACGGTAATATTTTTTCAATTTGGGACCGAATATTCGGAACCTTTATGGAATTGGACCCAGATAAAATAACCTACGGAGTAGATACTTTTCCTAATGAAAAAGAGAATAGTAGTATTGTTGGTTTGTTAAAGCAGCCTTTTCATAAGTATAGAAAACCAACCACTGGAGAACTCTAATCATTAGTTTATGAAATCGCAAAGGAAGAAAGTATCTAAACTGGGCTTACTTTTAGGTATTTTAGGATGTTTAGCTGGTATTCTTTTGATTGTTGAAGGTAAATATTTTATAGGTATTGCTGGTACAATTGCCAGTGCTGGTCTTGTACTCATGCAATACAAGGCTAATAGATAAGATATTTAGAGCGGATTAGTTTAAAACGTTCCAAATCTGTTTGCCAACTAGCTTTTATTTCCATTTCAGAAAGTCCCGCCTCTATTTGTGCTTGTAGTTTTTCTGTTCCAGCATGTTTTGTAAATCCACTAGTATTAAAAAACTTATTCTTTTCATTACAATTATTATAGGCTTTAATAATCCATTGCAATGAGATAGAGTCCATTTTTTGATAATCAGATAAATCTTCTCCAAAACAGTTGAGGCCTTTTTCTTTTGGATATTTAGAACCAAAATTAGGCTGTGGTGTAAACGTAAATCTAAAAGCTGTGCTGTCTAGAAAAGAAGCTCCGTAACGCTGAAATTGAAACTCTGTTCCCCGACCTGCGTTAATATTTGTGCCTTCAAAAAGCCCTAGACTTGGGTAAAGATTAATAGATTGATCATTTGGTAAGTTAGGTGAAGGTCTAATAGGAATTGAATAATCGGATTCGTGTGAATAGTTGGCCATGGTAATTACCTTTAATTCGGCTTTTGTTTCATTCGCTAACCAATTCTCTTCATTAATCATGGTTGCATATTCTCCAATAGTCATTCCGTATACCAGTGGAATAGTTTGCAAACCTAAAAAGTTAGTATGTTCAACCCTCATAGTCGGGCCGTCAACATAATGTCCGTTAGGGTTAGGCCTATCTAAAACAAGAATTGGAATTTCAGCTTCCGCACAGGCTTCCATAACATACTGTAAGGTAGCGATGTAAGTGTAAAAACGAACCCCAACATCTTGAATATCAAAAATTATTAAATCAAGCCCCTTTAATTGGTTTTGAGTTGGTTTTCTGTTTTTGCCATAAAGAGAAGTTATTTGTAAACCTGTCTGAGTATCAATTCCATCTTTTACTTTTTCACCTGCGTCAACCTTGCCTCGGAAACCATGTTCTGGCGAAAAAACTTTTTTAATTTGTATTTGAAGCGAGAGTAAGGAATCAACTAAATGTGTATAACCTTCCTTTTTGAAAATAACACTGGTTTGATTGGCTACAACACCAATTTTTTTGTTTGTTATAATTGGTAAATATTCTTGAGTTTGGTTAGCACCTGCCAGAATATCTTTTTTAGAAATTTCAGTGGAAATAGAATTAGATTCGTTTGTACTAGATTTTTGTTTTTGTCCGCAAGCCAAAAAACAAATGCTTAAACATAAAATAGTACTTTTGAACTTTAAGAAAAAGGGCATCTTTTGAATTTAGAATATTTTATAGCCAAACGCCTGATTACAGGGAAGGAACATAAAATTAGCATTTCTGCTCCGATAATAAAAATAGCCATTGCTGCTATCGCTATCAGTATTATAATGATGCTTATTGCGATTGCCACCAGTATGGGTCTTCAATTTAAAATTCGGGAAAAGGTTGCAGCTTTTAATGGTCATATTCAAATTCAAAATTATGATGGCAACACTTCAGACGTTTCCGTGGAACCAGTATTGTTAAACCAAGAATTCTACCCTAATTTAAGTAAAATTGAAGGTGTTTCTCATATACAAGGGGTAGCAGTAAAGGCAGGAATAATACGAACGGAAGAGACTTTTGAAGGTATACTTGCTAAAGGGGTAAATGAAAATTACAATTGGCAGTTTTTTGAAGAGTTCTTAACTGAAGGACGCTTGCCCAATTTTTCTGAAGATTTAAACGAGGAAGTTCTAATATCAAAAATTCAAGCAGGAAAATTACAATTGGAATTAGGGGATTCTTTTTTGGCTGTTTTTTTAAAGGATGGAGATTTAACAAAAACGTCAAATAATAGAAAATTTAAGATTGTTGGTATTTATGAGAGCGGATTTGAAGAATTAGATACCTCGTACATTTTTGTCGACATTCGACATATTCAGCGCATGAATAAATGGAAGGCGAATGAGTTCGGAAATTTTGAAGTTTTTCTAGACGATTTTTCTGAGATAAATGAAAAAACTGTTGAAATTTATAATAAAACCCCTTCAAACTTAGATACTCAGAATATAAAAAGTAAGTATTTTAAAATTTTCGAATGGTTAGAACTTTTTGATTTTAATACCGCATTAATCATTGGTATTATGATTATTGTGGGAGGGATTAATATGATTACCGCACTTTTAGTTTTGATTTTAGAAAGAACCCAGATGATTGGAGTTTTAAAAGCCTTAGGTACCCAAGATTGGAGTATCAGAAAGGTTTTTTTATATAATGCGGCATATCTTATAGGCATTGGTCTTTTCTGGGGTAATGTAATTGGTCTTGGAATTATTTTTCTTCAAGACAAATTCAGATTCTTAACCTTTCCTAATCCTGAAGAGTATTACATTAAATACATACCTGTTCAAATAGATTTTGGTAATATTTTACTATTAAACCTTGGAGTAATGGTACTTTGTTTATTGATGCTATTAATTCCATCTTATGCTGTTGCAAAAATTTCTCCAGTCAAAGCGATAAAGTTTGATTAGTCTAGTAAGTAGAATTGAGAATATTTAGTCAACTAAAGTTGATTCTAATTACCTAACCCGTATTTTTGTTTTTGAATATGGAATACGCAAAAAACATACTAGAAACCATAGGTAAAACACCTTTGGTAAAGCTAAATAAGCTTACAGCTGAACTACCTTGTTTGGTCTTAGCTAAATATGAAACCTTTAATCCTGGAAACTCGGTTAAAGATCGTATGGCATTACAGATGGTAGAAGATGCAGAGGAGCTGGGAATATTAAAACCTGGAGGTACTATCATTGAAGGAACCTCAGGTAATACTGGAATGGGCTTAGCCCTGGCAGCTGTTGTTAAGGGTTATAAAATGATTTGTGTTATCAGTGACAAACAGTCCAAAGAAAAGGTTGATATTTTGAAAGCTGTTGGTAGCGAAGTGCATGTTTGCCCTACTGATGTTGCTCCTGAAGATCCTCGGAGTTATTATTCAACGGCAAAGCGATTGGCTACGGAAATACCGAATTCTTGGTATGTTAACCAATATGATAATCCAAGTAACTGTAAAGCACATTTTTTAAGTACTGGTCCTGAAATTTGGGAACAAACAGAAGGTAAAATAACTCATTTTGTAGTTGGTGTTGGTACTGGAGGTACCATATCTGGAGTAGGTTCGTATTTAAAAATGAAGAACCCAAATGTACAAGTTTGGGGTATTGACACCTATGGTTCAGTATTTAAAAAATATCATGAGACAGGTATTTTTGATGAGAACGAGATTTATCCTTACGTAACTGAAGGTATTGGAGAAGATATACTTCCTAAAAATGTCCGCTTTGAAGTTATAGATGGTTTTACTAAAGTAACCGATAAAGATGCGGCAATATATACCCAAAAACTTGCTAAAGAAGAAGGTATGTTTCTTGGAAATTCTGCTGGAGCTGCAATTAAGGGGCTTTTACAGCTTAAAGAAGAGTTTGGTGAAAATGACGTGGTCGTAGTACTTTTTCATGACCATGGAAGCCGTTACGTTGGTAAAATGTTTAATGACGATTGGATGCACAAAATGGGTTATATTGAATAAGAAGAGTTAACTAAAATAGTTCAATAAGTAATATAAGAGAATCTATTTATCATGGTAAAACTTGAATTTGGAAACCAAATTGTGAAGATTGACGCTGGTGAATTAATTAGTTATCAAGTTGATGGACATGAATTTATCCATCAAAAAGGAAGCCCTGGATGGAGTAGTGCTGATACTGAAATGTTTCCAATAATTGGTCCTGTGAATGAAGCTGATTTTATGGTACAAGTACCAAAAGGTCAAGCAATTCAAGATCAACATGGGCATTTACGATTAATGACCTACAGCTTAATTGAGAATACTGATTTAACGGCAGTTTTTGAAAAAGTGTATCAAGCCAATACTAAAATTAAAAATAAGAAATACCCTAAAAAGTCAGATAAGGCTTTGTTGTCTTGGCCTTATAATTTTCGATTTAAAAAATCTTTCCGGCTTGATTCCGAGGGCCTTGAAATTAGTTTTAAAATCGATGGTGAATTGGGTATGCCTTATATGTTAGGCTATCACCCTGCTTTTAAATTACAGACTACAAAACCAATCATCAAAACAAAAGATAAAAGTATAAATCTTGATGAGGTTTTAGCCGTAGGCAGTCGTGCATTAGAGGTTGCAAACTGCAATGAAATAACTTTATTGGACAATCATTCAATTACTCTAAAAACCGAAGGATTTGATCATTTTATGTGTTGGACCGAGGTAGGCAATATGATATGTATTGAGCCGATAACTTTCTACCCGTATAGGGTAAAGCAACAAAATTTACATGAAGGTTTTCAAAATTTAGATAACGAAGCTTCTTTCAAACTGCAGTTGATTCCCTTCATTTTATAAACGTTAAGAAAATCACAATTTTATTAACAAATTCTGCGTTATATTAAGTAAATTAGTAGTAATAATATTACGAATAGTTTAATGTTTAAAGATTTTATTGAGAGAGTAGGAGTGATGAATTGTATCATGCTCTTAGTGGTGTTATCAATTATCATCGTCTCAGAATATTTATTTCTCAGTGGAGAAAAGATGGATGCCATATTTATTGCATTCTGGGCACCAACCATACTTGGTTTTATGAATTATCTTAAGTATAAGAAATAATGGATTTTATTCTCATGTATTCCATTGTAGTAGCACTAATATTTTTAGTGTGGTTAGTCTTTGTCGCCCGAATGTATAAGAAAATGAAAAAGTAGTTCTTACGAAACCCCCTTTAACCAATTTTTAAAGTGCTTTACTCTATTTCTGCTTACCACAAGATCAAGGTCAATTCGGTTTTGTAGCTTTATTTTTAATCTATTATTGAAATAGTCTTCTACAGAATGAATTTCATCAATTGAAATCATCATTTTCCTATTGATTCTAAAGAAATTATTTGGATCCAACAATTCTTCTAACTTTTCTAAAGTAAAATCAACGGCATGTGAAGTTCCAGATTTTTCGGTTAAAAATGTATTGCCGCCTTCGGAATAAAAACAAATTACGTTGTTAACATCAGTTAGCATGAGCTTATTATTCTTTCTTATAAGAAAACGCTTTTTGTAATTAGGAGAAACAAAAGATCCCATCATCTTATCCATACGAATGAGATAATCATCTTCATCAGATTTCTTAAAAGACCAGTATTTTTTTAGTGCGTCTTTAATATCATCAAGCTTGGCCGGTTTTAAAATGTAATCAATACTGTTATACTTAAATGCCTGTACGGCATAGGTGTCAAAAGTTGTACAAAAAATTATGGGCTTTTCAATACCGACTGTGTTCAGTATATCAAAACAAGTACCATCTCCTAGGTGAATATCCATAAAGATTAGGTCCAAATCCGGATTTTTAGAAAAAAACACTAAAGCATCAGAAACCGAATCTAGTTCTTCAATTATCTGATGTTCAAAGCCTGTTTGTTCTATTAAATTTTTCAAATAAGCCCTAGAAATAGGCTCATCTTCAATAATTGCAATTTTTAATTGTCTTGACATTTTGTATAAAAAATCCACTAACTTATTGTTAAGATACCATATTGATTTTAAATATGACACTTAATCTTAGAAATAGTCACTCGCTTAAGAGTGGTAATTTTAAAATAAAATCTACTTTTCCGCTTTCAATTATAACCCTTTCATTACTCAAAAGTTCATAGCGTTTTCTGATATTTTTAAGGCCTAAGCCATATTGAATACCATTGCTATGTTTTTTCTGAAGGTTATTCTTTATAACTAAATAACCATTTTGTGTGAGGATATTAATTTTTAAAGGATGTTTAGTAGTGATAATATTATGTTTAACTGCGTTCTCAACTGCCAGTTGTAAGGATAATGGGATAAGCTTCTTCTCCTTTTCAGAATCATTAATTTCGATTTTGAAATTTACATTTTCTCCAAAACGTTCTTGCAACAAATCTGTATAGTCATTGATATACCGTAGCTCATCTTTTAAGGAAATTAAATTTTGATCAGAAATTTCTAGAGTGGTTTTATAAATACTGGCGAGCTTGTGAACAAACTCCTTAGACTTCTCTTTATCTACATCAATAAGATGCACTAAAGTATTGAGACTATTAAACAAAAAGTGAGGGCTAATTTGATTTTTAAGATTTAGTAATTGTGAAGTAACACTCTCTTTTTTTCTTATTTCCTCTTCTATTTTAGTGTTTTTGAGTTCAACAAATAGGTGCAAGGCCTCATAGAATCCCATATCTATGAAAAAAATTACCGCTCCTGTTAGTATTTGAACTGCAACATTCGGATCTGTAAAATCAGGATGGTCCAATCTAAAAAAAGGCTGAATTAATTTGATATACCAAAAACAAATAAAGAAATAAGGAATAAGGAAAGTAGGTATTATTAAAAGTCGTTTTTTTATATGTTGAACTCCCTTAAACTTTTTAAGTAGCTGCAGGTATAATTGTCTAATAACTAACCATAAAATTAAAATACACAAAAACTCGCCAAACCATGTAACAAGGTAATCCGTAAACTTTACCTTAAAAAAAGCTCCAGTGTAATAAATAGCCATGACAGTATGGGTGTTAATTAAAACACCGGCGAAAACAAAAAGATAATCATTGAAACCAAGTATAGTCTTGGCGTTCTTTAAAAGCATGGTTGGTTGACTAATAAGGGTAAAAAATACAAAACTTTTAATTAGAAACCTTTATATTTTTTTGAATTGTATTTTGAATTATTCTTAGAGCTTCAACAGTATTTTTCTGAGGAATTAAATGAGCCTCTAAATCCTCCTGAGTATTAATTTGAACTGAGTTCTGAATAAACCCGTATCCCTTATAAATTCCACTTTCCATTAAAACAAATGCTTTTTCGTCAGTAGTTCTTCCTTTGCGTTCTAACAAAATTCGTTCTTCACGTTGCTTGAGCAGAGCAATAGCCTTTATTACTTTTGTATTGTATTCTACAATAGCCTCTTCACCTTTGCATATTCCATTACAACTTTTCGCTTTGTAATGGCTACATGCTCCGTTTGTAACTTGTAAATGACAATATTTTGGACAAAGTGCTAAAACATCACATAAATTTTCAAGATAAGCTCTACAATCAGTTTGATTGTAAAATACCATTAATGGATTAATAACGGTTTTAAGTGAATCAAAAGCTAAATGCAAAATTCCTCGTCTGTCTTCATAGCTAAAAATGGCATACTGTTTTATAATTTTTTTTTGCGCTCTATTAAAAATTGGATAGTGTTCTTTAATAGCAGCAGATTCCATTAACAATGCTAAAAGCTCGCTTCCCGAGAGTTCAAAATCAATATCCGCTATTTCTTTACAAAGTTTAATTTCATGATTGCTCTTATCATAAAAGTGACCTAAAACCCGCTTCTTAATATTAATGGCTTTACCGACATAAATGATTTCACCGTTTTTGTTTTTGAAGTAGTAAACACCAGGTGTTGAAGGTAAATTATTAACAGTTGATTTGGACAATAATGGTGGTAGAGTAGCTTCTTGACTACGAGCGTTTAAAAACGTTTTTATCACCTTATCCGACGCAGTATTTTTTAAAAGTAATTTAAATAATAGTACAGTAGCACGTGCATCACCACGGGCTCTATGTCGGTCTGTCAATGGTATAGAGAGTGATGAACAGAGTTTGCCTAAACTATAAGAATTAAAACCGGGTATGAGTTTTCGAGAAAGCCGAACAGTACATAATTTTTTTCTAGAAAAGTCAACACCTATTTGTCTAAACTCTTCTTTAATAACACCATAATCAAAATTTACAGAATGTGCTATGAAAATACTGTCTTTGGTTATTTCAAGAACTTTATCAGAAATTTCTTTAAAAGTGGGTGCTTTAGCAACCATTTGGTTGTCAATACCTGTTAGTCCAGTAATAAAATAAGGTATTTCACATTGTGGATTTACCAAGTTGGTAAATTCATCTATTACCTTTTCGCCATCGAATTTGAAAATAGAAATTTCAGTAATTTTATTCCCTTTAATTCCGTTACCTGTGGTCTCTATGTCTATTATGGTGTACAATGGCGAATTATGAGTAACTAAAATTAGGGAATATTTGAATTGTGGAGCCGGGGAGAATCGAACTCCCGTCCAAACAAGCAATTAAAAGGCTTTCTACATGCTTAGTTTTTGTTCAATTTTAGACGCAAGACCGACCAAAAACCGCCTATCTTACGCTTAGCTTCTTAAAGTTTTAGTGCTATTGTCAAAGCGAACAAAAGCCTTATGTTGACTTTTATGGTGCCTCAAAATGAATCGCCGTCAACAAGGGCTATTCTGAGACATCTCGCTTCGCTACCTAGTAGCGACGAGGCTAATCTTACTATAATTCAGATTAAGCGGCAAGAGCGTAGTTATTATCGCCAATTAAAAGTGTGGAATAGATTTTAACGAGCATTACTTCCATAGCTCGGCATGCTTACATTCCAATTGGTCTCGCTGTCAAAACCAGTCGGCCCCATTATTTCAATGAACAATTTTTAAAAGGATGGCAAAGTTACAATATTTATCTACCTATGGCAGAAAAGTTTGCGTACCCTTTGTAATCCACTTAATTTAGGTCAATAATTATACCAAAGCTAATATGAAGTTTGGAATCATCAGAGAACGCAAGAATCCACCGGACAAAAGGGTTGTATTATCACCAAAACTTTGTAAAAATGTTCTTCAACAACATTCCAAGGCTGAACTTATTGTTGAGCCTTCGCCAATTCGTATTTTTTCTGATAAAGAATATGAAGAAGCAGGAATTAATGTGGCGTCAGAAATGGTAGATTGTGATGTGCTGTTGGGTGTAAAAGAAGTTCCTATTGAGGCTTTAATACCAAACAAAAAGTATTTTTTCTTTTCTCACACCATAAAAAAACAACCCTACAATAGGAAATTGCTTAAAGCTGTTTTAGAGAAGAATATTGAATTATATGATCATGAAGTAATCACTAATCAGAATGGACAGCGGTTGGTGGCTTTTGGACGATATGCCGGTATAGTTGGTGCATATAATGGCATACGTGCTTATGGCCTGAAGTATGATGTATTTGTTTTACCCAAAGCAGAAGATTTAAAAGACCAAAAAGCTTTGATTGCTGAGCTTAATAATATTCAATTACCAAAAATTAAAATTTTACTTACAGGTAAGGGTCGTGTTGGTAACGGAGCAAAGGAAATGCTGGATGCTATGAATATGAAAAGAGTTAATGTAGCCGCGTATCTGACCGATGACTTTAATGAACCAGTTTATTGTCAAATAGATGCGTCTGAATATAACAAGCGTAAAGACGGTGTACGTGGTAATAAAGCCGACTTTTTTGCTAACCCCGAAGACTATAAGTCTAATTTTTTTAGATTTAGTAAGGTGACTGACTTTTATATTGCGGGACACTTTTATGGAGATGGGGCTCCTTTTTTATATACAAGAGAAGATGCCAAACACCCTGATTTCAAAATTAAAATGGTAGCGGATATTAGCTGTGATATTGATGGCCCAGTAGCAACAACGATTAGACCTTCAACAATTGCTGATCCTATTTATGGTTATGACGCCAAGTCAGAAAATGAAATCGACTATAAACAAGAAAACGCGATAGCAGTTATGGCAGTTGATAACCTACCTGCAGAACTACCTAGAGATGCTAGTGACGGCTTTGGTGAAGCTTTTTCAAAATATGTAATCCCTGCCTTTTTTAATGGAGATAAAGATGGAATTCTTGAAAGAGCAAGAATGACTCTAAACGGTGAATTGACTAAAAATTATAAATATCTACAGGATTATATAGCTTAAACGGTCGCTGGTCGAAGTTTAAATTTGGTTAACATTCTATTGATTACTTTTTTGTATATTCCAAATTCTAATTTTTAACCAACCAAGTGAAATTTAATTGGATTTTTTCAAATAACGCAGACAAAAACCTACAAAAACAGAGTGTTGAACTTGAATATCGTCTAAGACCTAAAATCACCAAGTTTTTAATGGAGCATTTAGAACAAGAATGTTGTGGCGATTTTTCTTGTTTTTATTTTGATGTTGATATGAAAACTCAACAGGTATTGCTTTCAGAAAAGACACCAAAAAATTTCTTTGATAAAATTAAGAATGAATTTGATATTCAAATTAATCGACCTCAAAATTTATCTTCCGTTAGTTAGTCCAATGAAATAAACCAATTAATTATTGGATGTGATTTAGGGGCATCATAAGCGCTAATTGCTTTTAATTGCAGGTTTAAAGAAGTCAGTTTTTTTAAGGTTTTTACTTGTAATGTTTTTGTTTCACCTCCTTTAATTTCAAAAACTGGTGAGCTTGAGTAAAAGGTATAATCCATTGTATTTTCAAATAATATATTATTACTCGAAATATTTTTTAACTCAATTTTTAGTATTTCGGTGTTCGAAATATACGTAGCATTCTCTATTTTAATACATGCTTTTAATAAAGGTTTTACATACTCAGATTTGCCTACAATTAGTTCATTAAAAACGGCTACTGTTCTACCTTCGAACAAAGCTTCCTTTAAACTTGCTTTTGTTCTTTCTTTAGAAAAAACTAGGGTAACAGGTCTACTATAACCTTTTTCAATATAGTCCCAATCAATTAAACCATGAATATCACTTGTACCCATAATTGTTAGGTCATTTTCAAGGGCTATGGCTAACGCTTCTTCTGAATAGTCAGTTGTGTTAATGACTTCAATACCATGCAATTCTTTGTTGGCAATTCGCTCTTTTTGAAAATTACTAAGTATTGGATTGCCTTGAGGTCGCTGTGCATACCAAGCAGGATGATTCCAAAAAACAAAAGCGCCCTGGCTTTTGGCAGCAGCGAATTGAGCAACAGAATCTTTTTGCATTAAAGAATTTACGTCAGAAACAAAGATGGCGTTGCTATGGCCCGCTGGAGCCCTTCTTGTAATTTCGGTACCATGAATTAACATTAAATCATGATTTTTCGCCTCTTCTAAGGCAATTTCGTAAGATCTATTTCTGTCGGGGTGGGGAATATCGGCTAAGTGGGGTTGGTATTCAATATGTTCGGTTAACGAGATAACATCTAAATTATCTCGCAATGCTTCTTGAACACGAATGGTGGGCCAAACATTACCATCTGAAAACACGGTATGTTGATGCAAATCGGTTTTTAAAGTAACGTAGCCGCTAATATCAGGAAAAGAAAGTGCTCTTGTGCTCTTATGGGAGTGTTCTTGACTTTGGGAATTAAAAAAACATAAAAGGGCGGAAATAAAAAATAAGTTTTTCATGGTTATTAGTTTAACTTCTCAAATATATTTTAATATAAGCGCCCGAATTAATCAGCTGTTTATTTAAAAGGTTAAGAAAAGATTAATTAAAGCTAATTCGATAATTTTATGAAATGAATCCAGCCGAAGAATATATATTGAGTAGGGAAGAGCCTTACCGAAGTATCTTGCTTCATATTAAAGCAGTTATCGAAATGGTCATTTCTGAAGTTGATATGAAATACAAATGGAACATTCCTTGCTTTTACGCTGGTAAACAGCCCATATGCTATTTGAATGCCTCTTATAAGGGCAAGTACGTAGATGTCGCATTTTGGAATTCTTCTCATTTGACTAAGCATATTGAACTTATGGTTAGTCAAGATAGAAAGGTAGTTAAATCTTTACGATACACTTCTCTTCAAGAAATCGATGATGTTATTTTAGCTGAGGTTCTAAAAGAATCTTATGCCCTTAAAGCCAATGGGTTTTATAAAAAGTAAGTGTTAAATTTTTTGAATGTTGACAAGGGAATTTTTCTGAATGATTACAGCTTCATTGAAAAATGCCTGAAGTGCTTCATAATTTTCAGATTCAAAATAATAGTTTTTCAATTGAAATAGAAATCGCACATTTAACTGTCCATTATTTTCTAAGCATTTAAAATCAAGAATTCCATGATTATTAGGCAAGGCAATGGCCTTATTTTCTGGGAGGGATATTAACTTATATTCTTCAGGAATTTTAATGGTCAAATTATATTCATAGGTGTAAGGATATCCAAAATCAATTGGAAAATTTCTACTGTCTCGCAAAAAAGGATTTTTTGCAAAAAACTTAATAAGAATTGGATTAAGATAAATTGCACCATCTTTAAGCGCATTTTCGATACTAAAATCATAAGATTGCATCACCAATTTATCAGTACTTCTCTCCTTTTCTAACTTATAGTCGTCGATAAAGAATTCTGAAGAAGTAGAACCTTCGATATCGTCTAAATATTCAGACTCTGTCTTGGATTTTAGGATTTTATATTTTGCAATAGCATTATAACCTTGATTAATTTCCCTGATTTTACCGGTTATTTCTCCTAGTTCAGGATTCAAGGTTGCATTACCTCTAATCACTACTTTATTCTTGTTTTGAGGTACAATATCATACCAATAGCTATCTTCTTTAAAATCCATTACACGACCATAATGGTTTAAACATCTGAATGGTAAAAAACCGAAGGAATTTATTTTGTCACTTGCGTCTAAAAGAAATGTTTTGCCACCAATTTCGGTTTTTGCAATTACATAATTAAAATCTGTAATTACGGGTTGAGATTTTTTAGGTAAACCATTTTGGCGTGTTGAAATCAGCATTAAATTTGTTGTAATATCTGCGGCATTCAGCATATTAATTAATGAAATATTGATTTCTCCAATGTTTCCAACTTTTTCATTGAAAGCTTCTTTAACTCGAATATTCTTGTAAATACCATATTTACCGTTCCATCTAAAGTGCTTTTTTACGAAATTAAATATGTTATTTGCTGTTTCAAGGTCACTATTTCCTTGAAGATTGTTTTCTTCAAACTGTTTTGTAAAAAAGGAATTTTTAACAAGCTGTCTTCCAATATCCTTATCTTTTTTGAACTCGGAGTCAACTGATTTCCAAGTTTTAGTGTATTGTTTTTTAGAGCCATCATAGCGATAATGGGTGGCTAATTCGAAATCTAATCGCGCTAAATAATTTGATGGAGCTAACATATATTCTTCTTCATTATTAAATGCCGGGATATTTTTCATCGCATATTTGATAATTTCGCAATCGACAGCAGGATAACCGGCTCCAACATCAAAACAAGTTTTTTTAATACTATTCTCTTTAACAACTAAAGGTAGCCCTCCATATAGACTTCGATTATAATAGTATGTACCTGGAATTTTAGCATTAAACTCACTATAAATTTTTGGAATATCAGTCTGAAAATCCCAACCATCTAGATTAAAGAAAAATGGAGTTTTAATTTTATATGAATATTGAATGATTGAACCTTTTTGAATATTTGGTAAAGTAAATTTGGTATAGCTCCAGTTTTCTCCTTCCTCTTCTTGATAAATGTCTTTTTGGTTTAACCCAGTTTTGATAAGACCATTATTAGTCATTCCTTTAATATCATATGCTTTTTCTCTACTATCTTCATTATGATAAAGGGGAATCATGACGTTAGCTTGTTCAAATCCTTTTTCATTAAAGATTTTGATTTTAACGGAATACTTTTTTATTAAAAAAATCTGTCGCTCAATTACGGTAAAGAAGAAATCTCCTTTTTCAGTCAGAACAACAGCATTGGCTGTGGTATCTCTTTCATAAACCTTAAGATTGATATCACTTTGAGTGACTTTATCAAAATTATATTGACCATTGAAGATAAGGGGTGCAAGAATGAAAATTAGAGCTAAAAATAATCGCATGATGGTAAACCTTGAAATTTACAAACGATTAACAACTTCGCGTATTGCCACTAAATCACTTAAAAGTTTCTCTAATAAGCTAAGCTCTAACATATTTGCTCCATCACTTTTAGCATTAGCTGGGTCAAAATGAGTTTCGATAAAAAGGCCATCAGCTCCTGCGGCTATGCCTGCTTTAGCCATAGTCCCTATTAATGCAGGACGGCCACCCGTAACACCGGAAGACTGATTGGGTTGTTGTAATGAATGAGTAACATCTAAAACAACAGGAGCATACGCTTTCATAGTAGGAATGCCTCTAAAATCAACCACCATATCTTGATAACCAAACATAGTGCCTCTGTCGGTTATTATGGCCTGTGAATTTCCAGTTTCGGTTATTTTAGTTACAGCATGTTTCATGCTTTCAGGACTCATGAATTGTCCTTTTTTTATGTTTACCACTTTGCCAGTTTTTGCCGCTGCGACTAGCAAGTCCGTTTGCCGAGCTAAAAATGCTGGAATTTGTAATACGTCGACATACTGAGCAGCCATTTCTGCATCTTGTTCAGTATGAATATCAGTTACCGTTGGTACATTAAATGTTTCAGATACTTTTCTCAGGATTTTTAGCGCTTTTTCATCACCAATTCCCGTAAAGGAATCAAGGCGACTTCTGTTTGCTTTTTTAAAACTCCCTTTAAAGATGTATGGTATTTGTAAATCATCAGTTATAGCAACAACTTTCTCAGCAATTCTAAGTGCCATTTCTTCACCTTCAATGGCGCATGGACCAGCCAATAAAAAAAAATTATCAGTATTAGTATGTTTTATCTGAGAAATAAGACTTAGTTGCATGTGACTTAATTTTTGGCAAAAATACTATTTTGAATAAGTCTGTGTTATGTTAATACCCAAATTCACCTACTATGCAAAGAATTATCCTTTTGATTTTTTGTTTTTTAACCGCAATACTACATTCTCAATTTGGAAAAAATTGTGAGTTGCGGCAATGGAAAATTAATATAATTAGTCCTGGGCTTGAATACGAAATGGGTATCGGTGTAAATCAAACCTTAAATATTAAAGCGGCATTACAACCCGCTCTTGATCCAGCTTTTACCGACCCCTATGATGAAATTAACTTTGTTCCTGCACTGACACTGCAAACTCGATTTTACCATAATTTTGAACAAAGAGCCAGAAGGCGGAGACAGATATATGGTAATTCGGCAAACTATTTTGCACCTACCGCCGCGGTGTTATCTCCTGACCCAAGAGTTGTTGCTAATGAGATAGAGGAAGGAGTTCATGGATATGCTGGATTAGTCTATGGGGTACAACGCAGTTATAATTCAGGTCTCAGTTTTTCAATTGATGCTGGGGCAGCCTACTATGTTGGGCCTTTTGAAAATGGTATTTATCCGATCGTTAACTTAAGTATTGGTTGGATTGTGAGCGAGAAACGCTGGTGTGTAGGCAAATAATTCGCTAAGGTACTTGTAGTTCTTATTTCAAGATTGGCATTGTATTTGTTAAAAGGATTGCATAACTAAAAACACCATCATGCGAATTATTTCAACTTTTTTATGTCTTTTTTTTACTTCAATAGTTTTAAGTCAGTCTTCTTACAGTGTTGAAAACAATCAATTCAAAGTAAATTTTCTAGCCCCAAGTTTAGAATATGAAAAAGGGATTGGTAATAACGCTACTATAAATCTTGAACTTGGAACTGGTTTTGCAATTAGAACTGGTTCTGAACGTAGTACAGAGTTTGGTATCTATCCTTATGTTGAAAGTCAATATCGTTATTACACGAATATGAAACGTAGATTGACAAAAGGAAAAAAAATTAGTGCTAATTCTGGAAATTATTTAGCTCTCAGTGTTTTATACGTTAATGGAAATTCGATACTAGGTGATTTAAATCTTAGTAATAATAGCAACTTATTTGTTGGTCCTTTATACGGGTTGCAACGAACTTCAAAATCAGGATTTAACTTTGGCTTGGAGTTTGGCAGTGGTTACTATCAAAATGATGTTGATAGTGGTCTTGCAGTTAGAATTGATTTTAGTATTGGATGGGTGCTAGGGAATAAGAAAAAGTAATTGCAAAACTTCCTCAAAATCAATAAGATAAAAATAACACAGCTTTGTGTTACACTGTAAAATTTAGCAGTATCTTTGCACGCTTAAAATAAAGGTTATGTCTAAAATCAAGAATATTGCCATCATTGCTCACGTTGACCACGGTAAAACTACGTTGGTTGATAAGATTATGTTTCATTGTCAATTGTTTCGTGAAAATGAGAACAAAGGTGATTTAATTCTAGACAATAATGATTTGGAAAGAGAACGTGGTATTACCATTGTTTCTAAAAATGTTTCTGTTGTTTATAAAGAGACAAAGATTAATATAATAGATACACCTGGTCACGCCGATTTTGGCGGTGAGGTAGAGCGTGTATTAAATATGGCTGATGGAGTATTACTGTTAGTAGATGCTTTTGAAGGTCCAATGCCGCAAACACGATTTGTACTTCAAAAAGCAATTGACTTAGGTTTAAAACCTTGTGTTGTTATCAATAAAGTTGATAAAGAAAATTGTACTCCTGAAGAAGTACATGAAAAAGTTTTTGATTTGATGTTCGAATTGGGTGCTGAAGAATGGCAGTTAGATTTTCCAACGGTATATGGGTCTGCAAAACAGAATTGGATGAGTGAAGATTGGCAAAATCCAACTGATAATATTGAGCCTTTATTGGATATGGTAATAGAACATGTCCCTGAGTTTAAGCCTCAAGAGGGAACTACACAAATGCTAATTACATCCTTAGATTTTTCGTCTTTTACTGGTCGTATAGCGATTGGTAGATTAACAAGAGGTTCTTTAAAAGAAGGACAACAAGTCTCATTGGTAAAAAGAGATGGTACAATCGTAAAATCAAAAATTAAAGAGCTTTTTACTTTTGAAGGATTAGGTCGTCAAAAGGTGCAAGATGTAAGAACTGGTGATATTTGTGCTATAGTTGGTATGGAAGGTTTTGAAATTGGTGATACTGTTGCCGATATTGAAAATCCTGAAAAACTAAAGACAATTGCCATTGATGAGCCAACGATGAGTATGCTATTCACTATTAACGATAGTCCTTTCTTTGGTAAAGACGGAAAATTCGTTACTTCAAGGCATATTAATGAACGTTTGCAAAAAGAACTTGAAAAGAACTTAGCGCTGAGAGTTGAAGAAACTGATAGTGCAGATAAGTTTATGGTTTTTGGTCGTGGCGTATTACACCTTTCAGTTTTAATTGAGACTATGCGTCGTGAAGGTTACGAATTACAGATTGGTCAACCGCAAGTAATCATAAAAGAGATTGATGGAAAAAAATGTGAACCTGTAGAGCATTTGACTATTGATTTGCCTGAAGAAGTTTCAGGAAAAGCTGTAGAAATGGTATCTATTCGTAAAGGAGAGATGACGAGTATGGAGGCCAAGGGTTCTCGTATGTTGTGTGAGTTTATAATCCCGTCAAGAGGAATCATTGGTTTACGAAATCAATTACTGACAGCCACTGCAGGTGAGGCTATTATGGCGCATCGATTTTTAGAGTATCAGCCATTAAAAGGAGAAATTGCTCAACGTAATAATGGATCATTAGTTTCTATGGAAAATGGTTCTGCAATTCCTTATTCAATTGATAAACTGCAAGATAGAGGTAAGTTTTTTATTGATCCGGGAGAAGATATTTATGAAGGACAGGTTATTGGTGAAAACTCTAGAGCAGATGACATGACTGTTAATGTAACGAAAACCAAAAAGCTATCGAATGTTCGTTCATCTGGAGCAGATGATAAGGCTAAAATTGTACCGGCTATTAAGTTTTCGTTAGAAGAGGCTTTAGAATATATTCAAAAGGATGAGTATTGCGAGGTAACTCCTAATCACCTTCGACTTCGAAAAATTTATTTAAAAGAAGTTGATCGTAAACGAAATAAGATTACTTAAATAATAAAAAAAGCCCTTTTAAAAAAGGGCTTTTTTTATTAATAATTTTTTTAATTGAGATGGCCGTGGTGTTCTTCCTTTAAACTGGCTACGGCAGCACCAATGATTCCAGCATGATTCATTAATTCTGCTTTTACAACTTCAGTTTCGATATCAATATACTGGTTAAACTCATTCCATTTTTTAGAAGTTCCTCCGCCTACTATTATTAAATCTGGCGCAACAATAGTTTCAACTAACTTAAGAAACTTATTAAAACGTTTGCCCCATTTTTCAAAAGTCAAATCTTCACGCTCTTTTGCAGAGGCAGCAGCCCAAAGCTCAATCTTCTTGTATTTTTTGTATGGAATTTGTCCCAGCTCAAAATTTGGTAATAAATGTCCATTATAAAAAGCACCGCTACCAAGACCTGTACCAATGGTAATCATGATAACTAAACCTTCTCTTCCTTTTCCAATACCATAATTCATTGAAGCATAGCCAGCAGCATCAGCATCATTGACTACAGTGCATTCACGACCAGTTACGGTAGTTAATAATTCGTCAATATTAACACCAACCCAGCTTTCATCAAGATTGCCGGCCGACATACAAACGCCATTTTTTACAATTGTGGGAAACCCACATCCAACGGGTCCATTATAGTTAAAATGATTAGTAATTTGCTTAATCACTTCAGCCATTTCTTGAGGTTTTCTTGAAGTTGGGGTTGGTATTCGGAACCTTTTGGTTAGCATTTCTCCAGTTTCAGCATTTACCAAGGCTCCTTTTATTCCGGTGCCACCTATATCAATTCCAAGAAGTTCCATAAAAGGAAAGTAAGTTTTGTTTTAACAAAGAAACGAAAATCTTTTGGGTGATACTTAACGAATTTTTAACAATACTTGTAATTATGAGATATTTTAATCAGTGGGTTGTATGTAGTAATCAATAGAATTTAAAGAATGATTTGGGTCAATTAGGTCTAAAAGTTTATCGATTACTTTACCAAAATTGGTTAAAGTTCCCAGTTCTTTGTTTTTACCGATAGCGCTTGAAATAGTTTCATCTCTATTCCCAAATTGATATCCATTATTTTTTATCCAAATACTATTGAAAAGATGTTGCATAAGCACATTCCCAAGCTGGTCAATTGATATAGCTAATTGCAAAGCATACCCGCCGATACCCTTTATTCCTTTCGTAAAAAGTAATTTAAGAAAAGCAAAAATAAACCCAATTGGCCCTGAGATAAGCATTAAAACTATCGATATTAGAAAAAGTAGTATCCCAATTAAAGGGTTTGTCTCTTTATCTTTTTTATGATTTTCTTTATGGAGTATCATGCTCTATTTAATTTAAATAGCTTTTTGAATTACTTCAAACATCTTGTTACCATCACATTTGATCGTTTTATGTGGATATTTTAAAATAAGTGCATAATCATGGGTAGCCATAATAATAGTTCGACCACTATCATTAATATCTTGAAGTACCTTCATGACTTCTACACTTGTTTGAGGATCAAGGTTACCTGTTGGCTCATCTGCCAATATTAATTCAGGGTCATTAAGTAAAGAGCGAGCTATGGCAATACGTTGTTGTTCACCACCTGAAAGCTCATGAGGAAATTTAAAGCCTTTGGTTTTCATTCTTACTTTGTCCAAAACCTCTTCAATTTTCAAATCCATTTTTACAGAATCTGTCCAACCAGTAGCTTTTAAAACAAACTTTAGATTATTGTTAATATTACGATCAGAAAGCAATTTGAAATCTTGAAAAACGATTCCTAGTTTTCTTCGTAAAAATGGTATGTCATTTTCCTTGAGAGTTTTTAGATTAAAGTCTACAACCGACCCATAACCTTGTCTCAAAGGGATATCCCCATAAAGTGTCTTCATGAAACTACTTTTACCACTTCCGGTTTTTCCAATAATATAAACGAATTCACCCTTTTTTACTTCTAAAGTGACATCATTAAGTATTAAGTTTTCATTTTGAAAAACAGCGACGTCTTGTAATTTCAATATGGTTTCTGGCATTTTTTAACTTTAAGAGATATAAAGGTACTAAGTTCCTTAATTCTATGTTTGAAACTATTCTTTTTAACGCACTTTGATTAAAAATATACTTTGGCGCGGATTTTGACGTTATGGATTCATCAATCGAGAACAGCGTAGAACACTATGAATCGAACCACTTCATTATTTTTTATTTTCCTATTAGGCGTTTTATTATCCATTGACGCCCAAGAAACAAAAATTTATACCCACGAACAGAAGCAGTTTCAAGATGCCTTGGCTTTGTATAATAACCAACAATATCAGGCAGCTCAAGCTTTATTTGAAAAGGTTAAAAACACCACTGATGATTATGAGACTGAAGCTAATAGTGTTTATTATGCTGCCAATGCTGCGGTAAGACTTAATCAAAGAGGTGCTGATAAACTAATGGAAGATTTTGTCGAACGCTACCCAACGTCTACCAAACGTAATTCTGCTTTTATTGATGTAGCGGACTATTATTTTGAGACTGGAAAATACCCTTACGCCTTAAAGTGGTATAAGAAAGTGGATAAAGGGGCTATGGCTAGGGCTGATGAAGAACGTTATAATTTCAATAGTGGTTATTCTTACTACGCCACAAATAATGCAGACCAAGCAGAACGCTATTTAAATAAAGTTCTAGATTCAGAAAAGTATGGAGCTCAAGCGAAATACTACATGGGCTATATCGCTTATGAGCAAGATGACTATGAATCGGCAAATGAGCGTTTTGATGAAATTACAGACCCCAAGGTTCTAGAAGAGAAACTATCATACTACCAAGCAGATTTAAATTTTAAGCTAGGTAATTTTGAAAAGGCCATTGAGATGGCTGAAAAACAAATTCCGAAATCAGATAGACGAGAAATTTCTGAGTTAAATAAAATAATAGGTGAAAGCTATTTTAATTTAGAAAAATACGATCAAGCAATTCCTTACCTAAAACAATATAAAGGTAAAAGAGGTAAATGGAGTAATACAGATTTTTATCTTTTAGGATACAGTTACTATAAACAAGGCGATTTTGAATCGGCAATTGGTCAATTTAATAGAATTATTGGGGGCACCAATAGCGTTGCTCAAAATGCTTATTACCATTTAGCAGAATGTTATTTAAAATTAGATAAAAAATCAGAAGCCTTAAATGCATTTAGGAATGCCTCAGAGATGACGTTCAATGAAGAAATTGAGAAAGATGCAACTCTAAATTATGCCCGATTAAGTTATGAAATTGGTAATGCCTATGAGCCTGTACCACAGGTTATCAGTGCCTATTTAGAAAAATACCCTAAGGATGAACATCAAAATGAATTACAAACTCTTTTGGTAGATTCTTACATCACATCAAAGAATTTTGAAGGTGCAATGATTCTGCTCGAAAAAAACAGTGGTTATGCAAGTAAAGAAACTTATCAAAAGGTAGCTTTTTATCGTGGTGTGGAGCTTTTTATTGATGGAGATTATGAAAACGCTATTGAGCGGTTTTCAAAGTCTTTAAAAAATACAGAGAATAAAGATTTTGAGGCTAGGGCACAATATTGGAAGGCTGAATCGGCGTATCGCCTGAACAGGTTCGAAGAAGCTTTGAGTGATTTTACATCTTTTGAACATAGTTTAACAAGTAAAAATGTAGAAGAATATAATCAGTTAGATTATAATCTTGGCTATAGCCATTTTAAATTGAAAAATTATACCAGTGCTATTTCTTATTTCAAGAAAGTAACTAATAATTACGAAGATGGGCTTCCGGAAAAAACGGACGCTTACTTACGACTAGGTGATAGTTATTTTGTGACTAGTAATTACAACGCCGCAATTTCTGAATACAATAGCGCCTCAAAAATAAATGGACCTGAACGTGATTATGCTACCTTTCAAAAAGCGCTATGTAATGGTTTCTTAGGTAATAATTCTAATAAAATTAATGAGTTAGAGCGTTTTGTTGAACGTTTTCCAAGGTCTTCGCTACGCGATGATGCCTTATTCGAATTAGGAAATACTTATATAAAAGGCGGGAATGAAGCATCTGGTTTGCAAACTTATAATCAATTAATTTCAAGATTTTCAAAGAGCAAGTTTGCACCACAAGCTATGCTACGACAGGGCTTAGTCCATTACAATGCAAATCGTAATGAACAGGCTTTAACCAAATTGAAAAAGGTTGTAAATGACTATGCTAATACGCAAGAGGCGAAACAGGCAGTTGCTACTGCGAAATTAGTTTATGTTGATATGGGTAGGGTAAGTGAATATGCTGCTTGGGCAAGAAATTTAGATTTTGTTGAAGTAACAGATGCTGAGCTTGATGAAGCTAGTTTTGAAGCTGCCAATAGAAAATACGCTGAAGGTAAGACTGATGGCGCTATTAAAAGTTTTGAAGACTATCTCAAAGAATTTCCTAATGGTTTACATTCTAATCAAGCCAATTTCACTTTAGCGCAACTTTATTTTTCAAAAGGTGATCAAGTAAAGGCCTTGCCGCGCTATGTAAATGTAGCTGATAGTGGAACAAGTGAATATACTGAACAAGCTTTAACAAGGGTTTGTGAAATATATGTAGCAAAGCAAGATTATCAAAATGCGGTACCATTTTTAGAAAGACTCGAGAATACAGCTGAAATTTCTCAGAATAAAACCTTCGCCCAATCAAATTTAATGAAAGGGTACTACGAGCAAAAGAATTATCAGCTCACTATCGCCTATGCTGAAAAAGTATTAGCCGCTTCAAATATTGATGATCGTATTAAAAGTGATGCTCAAATTATGATAGCTCGCTCAGCAATTGAAACAGGAAATGAACAATTAGCAGAATCTGCATTTACCGAAGTAAAAAAAATAGCATCAGGTGAAGTTGCTGCAGAGGCATGGTACTATGATGCATTTTTTAAGAATAAGAATACGGATTATGAAGCTTCAAATATTTCCGTACAAAGATTAGTAAAAGATTACGCCGGTTACAAAGAATGGGGTGGAAAAGGATTAGTACTAATGGCAAAGAATTTTTATGCTTTAGATGATGCTTTTCAGGCTACTTATATATTGGAAAGTGTAATAGAAAATTTTGCAGAATTTAATAAAATTGTTGCAGAGGCAAAAGGCGAACTTTCCTTAATAAAAACCCGTCAAGCAGAAATAAATTCATCAGTTAATCCTAACGGAAATTAATCAGAAATCGATGCAAAAACGAAATTTATTCATCATATTTTTTTTGAGCCTTTTTATGTTGGTTTCAGCCCAAGAAACTGACGATATCGGCACTGAAACGGTTACCGTTGTAAAACCCTATTCCCCCACCGTTTCAGATGCTTTTAAGATAAAATCGGTTCCTGTTCTTAATGATTCAATTGTATTGCAAAAAAAGAAAATTGAATATAGTATTTTCTCGGTTCCTGTCGCATCTACGTTTACTCCAGCAAAGGCAAAAGCTGCTAAGGTTGAGAAATTACCACCTCCAATATTATATAATTCATATGCGTCGGTTGGTTTGGGTAATTTTAATAATGCCTTAGTCGATTTTTATACCAGTCGAGAATTAGGGAGGGATGAAGATTTGTTAGACTTTGGTTTTTCCCATCATTCTTCAAGAGGTGATATTAATAGCACACCGTTAGAGACAGATTTTTATAACACAAAATTGAATGCTTCATATGCTAAAAAAGACCGTGATTTTGATTGGGGTGCAAGCATTGGACTGCAACATCAATTGTATAATTGGTACGGATTAGAGAGTGGTGCTTTCACACAAACTCAAGTTAATGCTATAGACGAAAGACAAAATTATTTTAACGCTCAAGTAAAGGGCCATTTAAATTTAGAGGATTCTTTTTTTAAAAATGGAAATATTTTGATTCGTCGTTTTTGGGATACTTCAGAATCAGCAGAGAACAGGGCTGTTTTTAAATCTGAAATTGAATTACCTATTACAGATGAATTGGTAAATATCAAAACTAAGTTTGATTATCTCGGTGGTAGTTTTATCAACGCAGATTTGAATAGTACAGAAAATACAAATGGTGTTGATTATGGTCATTTTCAAGTTGGAGTGAATCCAAGTTTCTTGGTTTTACGTGATGAGTTGACCCTTAGTTTGGGTGCTAATTTTGTTTATGGTTCAGATATTGAACGAAGTAATGGTAGTTTTTATATTTATCCAGCAGTTACTGCCTCTTATCGCTTACTTGATGAACAAGTAATTGCCTATGGAGGAATAGAAGGTGATTTAAGGCAAAACTCGTATTATGATTTTGTTAATGACAATCCATACGTTTCTCCCACTTTATTTATTCAACCAACCGATCAGCAATACAATGGGTATTTGGGCTTAAAAGGACAATTATTCTCTAATGTTGGCTATAATATAAAGGGCTCATATATGGCAGAAAATCGTCGGCCTTTGTTCTTTTTAAATCCACAAAACCTTTTGAGAACAGATGATCAGGGTTATAACTACGGTAACTCTTTTCAAGTTTTTTATGACGATATCAGAACCCTTGGGGTTTTTGCTGAATTGAATGTTGATGTAAATAGAAACTTTACTTTAGGATTAAATGCTGAATATTTCAATTATAGTACAGAGACTGATAATCCAGCTTGGAACCTTCCTGAATTAAAAGGGTCTTTGTTTATGGATTATCAAATTACGAATCAATGGTTTGCAGGGGCGAATTTATTTTTTATTGGTGAAAGACAAGATTTACAGTCGCAAGCAGTAGCCAATATTCCGGCAAATGAATTTCCATCGACAATTGTGACTTTAGATAGCTTTTTTGATGCTAATGCACATTTGGGTTATCGTTTTAATGATCAATTATCGGTTTTTGCAAAACTGTCAAACATCGCCAACAACAATTATCAGAATTGGTATAATTTCAGAGTTCAAGGTTTTCAAGCACTGGCAGGGGTTTCTTATAAATTTGATTTTTAGTGAAACACCAATTATTCTGCACTTAAGTTGAGTCCAACTAGTGTTTAGTTGAAGTTACCCTGAGAATACTATCGGCGTCTGTTTATTTTAGCCCAGTATTTCTTTTTACTATCTTACAACTGCATGAGAGCAGTTCTGTATAGCATAGTATTCCTAGTTAACGTACCCATGTGCCTTAGTCAGAATTTGGTGAAAAACCCAAGTTTTGAGGTGTATGAAATATGCCCTAAAACTCTTGGTACTTTTAATGAAGACGTAAAGCATTGGTCAACCCCGACTAATGGAACTACAGATTATTTTAATACATGTAGTAAGGTAATGGGTGCTCCAGAAAATTTTAATGGGGTTCAACAACCTAAATACGGAAATGCATATGCTGGTTTATATTTTTATGCACCAGCAGATTATCGAGAATATATTCAAGTGCCCTTAAAAGGAATGCTCAGAAAAGGAGTGGCCTATACCATCAGTTTCTACGTTAGTTTAGCGGAAGGTTCTGATTTTGCAGTGAAAGATTTTGGGGTTGTCATGAGTTATAAATCATTAGATGTTGAAACGCGTAAAGAGCTTTCAAGAGGACGATTGTATAGAACAGAAAGAAATCAATTTCAGACAATTGAAGTCAATCATCCAAAATTTCATAAAGATAAAACAGACTGGTTGAAAGTTGAAGCAAGTTTCAAAGCTAAAGGGTTTGAACGCTATCTTATACTGGGCAACCTTCGTAATAATAAGGGTACACGAAAAGTGCAAACTAAAAGAAAAGAAACCAAGAAGGGGGCGTATTACTATATTGATATGGTTTCATTAACTGCAGATAGCGATATCATACTCGGTGAATCTGAAATAAAAAACGATTCTTTAATAGCTTTTAAGAATATACATTTTGATTTTGACCACTTTAATTTAACTCAAGAGGCTCGAGTAGAATTAACTAGTATATTGTCTAGACTTAAAGAAAACCCTAGACTAATGATTGAAATTCATGGGCATACTGATAATCAGGGTACTCAATATTATAACCATCTTCTTTCAAATAAAAGAGCAAAAGCAATTGCTAAATATTTAATTGATGCTGGAGTGAGTCGAGAAAGAGTTTCCTGGTTCGGTCATGGCAGTACAAAGCCTATTTCAAATAATATTGAAGAAACTGGACGTGCAAAGAATAGGCGTGCAGAATTTTTATTAAAAATAGAGTGATTCCTATTTTAAACTAAATGCACCAACGAATTGACTTTTTGGTTTGTCAAACAACCATTTATTTGACCAAGGCTTCATTCGGTAATTGAAGCCTAAACCATCTGAACCTCCTAGTAATTTTTTCATTTCCTCATTATATTCTAACACAATACTTTCTGTGCTCCCGCCACTTAAGACAAAAAAGGACTCTGTTTTATATCCTGTTGATTTGATATTAATTTTCCAATGAAAATCTTTATCGCTAGTTAGAGAGAATAAGCCATCATAGTCTGTATAAGTAATATCCTTGGAAGTATCAATAGAAATGGCAGCAAGATAAATTGGTAATCCCAATTCATCAGTGACTTTGCCAGTAATCGTATTTTGAGCATGGCCCAAAAACGGTAGCATAAATAATATGAGCACAATAGGTACTATGCGCATTATAATATAAGATTTGGACTATTGTAACGTAAGCTAACCAGAATTAGTATTTCTTTTCGATGAACGTCATTTTTAGAATTGCTAAATAACAAACAATATTGCTAAAAGATTGTCGTTTATACTAGTGCGAGAGCCAAAATCAGTATACTATGACCAATCTATACTCTCGCTTTAGCGTTTCTTTTATTTTCATTTTATTTTTTAGTGGTGTAACATTTGCACAAAACTTGATTTTGAATCCAAGTTTTGAGAGCTTTAAAGACTGCCCTGTCAATATGGCTAATTTTGATGCTTTGTTAGAAGATGTTTCCTTGCCGACCTCTAGCTCTGGTGATTATTTTAATAAGTGCGCCTCAAACGATTTTAACGTTCCGTCTAATTTTAAAGGTGAACAAGCAGCTAGTGATGGCGCTGGCTACATTGGTCTTTATTTTTATGCCTTAAATGATTATAGAGAATATATTCAATTGAATACGGCTAAGACCTTAAGAGAAAAACATCCATATAAAATATCATTACAAGTAAGTTTAGCTGAACATTCAAGTTTGGCTTTAAAAAATATGTCCATCCTTTTAACTAATGCTAGAATTAGAGTGCCAAATAGTGCGGCACTAACAAGTTCTAGAATGGATTTGCAAGAAGGAATTGAATTCTATGAAGTTTCATTAAAGGCTGACAAATCTTTATCGAGTAACGATGGCTGGGTTACTTTAACAGCAGAGTTTGACGCCAAAGGTTTTGAAAACCATATGATAGTTGGCAACTTCAGAAACAATGAGGATACTGAGTTATTAAAAAGTGACCAAACAATAATACCAAGTGACTTTTCATATTATTATGTAGATAATTTAGAGCTAGAAGAATTACCTCGAGTAAATTATGAGAAAGACAAAATATATGTTTTAGAGAGTAAGCCATTTGAACCCAAAGGCTATGAATTAGACGACGAAGCGATTGCAAGTGTTAAAAAGATTTTTAAGTTTTTAAAAGAGAATGCTGATGTGCAAATGAAAATCACTGGGCATTCTAATGAGGCGGGAAATCCTGAATACAACAAGTTTGTATCTTCATTAAGAGCAAGAGCTGTTGCTTTATATCTAAAAAAACTAGGAGTAAACGATGATCGTATCGTTTGGGAAGGTGTTGGTGAAACCAAGCCTCTCAGAAATGGTAAGTTAAAAGAAAACCAACTTAAAAAGCGTCAGGTTGAGTTTGTAATGACAAATTTTGACAACCAATAATAGACGCTGACCAAACCTAATTAATGAACTAAAGGTTCATTGATAAACTGAAAGTATGACTGAAAGATTATCTTTCGTCTTGGTTCTTTGTTTTTCGATTTTACCCTTAACTGCCCAAAACTTGGCGGTCAATGGTGGTTTTGAAGCATATTATGCATGCCCTACAATGATAGGGAATCTTTCAAATGATAGTAAAAGTTTAAAAGCACCAACAAAAGGCTCTACCGATTATTTTAATATATGTGGAGCAAAAGATGTAAGTGTTCCCAATAATTTTAATGGTTCACAAGAAGCTTTTGAAGGTAATGCATATGCAGGTTTATATCTTTTAAGTCCTAATGATTACAGAGAATACATTCAGTTCAAGTTAAGTTCTAAATTAGAAAAGGGTAAATTTTATAAAGTCTCTTTACGTTTGAGCTTAGCAGAAATATCTGCCTTGGCCATACAAGAGGCTTCTGTGCTGTTAACTGAAAATCCATTAAATCTTGATACCAATAAAAATCTCTCTCCAAGGCGTTTAGATAGGTTTAAAGTGAATAAGTTTTCATACATCAAATTAAAAGTAAAAGGTACTATTTTTGATAGCGATAAGTGGTCATTAGTAGAAGCTGAATTTCAGTCAAAGGGCTATGAGGAATACTTGACTTTTGGCAATTTTAAAGACGACAGATATTCTAGAACTATAAGGTTGAATAAAAATGAGCCGAATCAAAAGAACCTTTCTTACTACTATATAGATGATGTTACCCTTACAATTAGTAACAAGCAAAAATTTGAAATCAACAAGCCTTTTGTTCTGAATCAATTACAGTTTGAGTTTGATGATTTTAAGCTAACTGAAAAAGCAAAAAAGGAAGTTCAAAAAGTATACGCTCATTTGCGTAGAAACCCAAAAGTACAACTAGAAATTTATGGGCACACTGATGATTTGGGTTCTGAGAATTATAATAAATACTTGTCTTCAAGAAGGGCAAGGTCTGTAGCACTGTACTTGCAGGAACTCGGTCTCAGCGAAAAACGCATTACTTGGGAGGGAAAAGGGGATAAGGCCCCATTGCACTTAGGTACTTCTGATAAAGAGCGTGATGCCAATAGAAGAGTTGAATTCGTTATTACAAAATTTGAAGACCATTAAGGCATAAAAAGGCTCAAACCAAATCCGTATTTTTGGACAAAGCCTTAGTATGATTCGTTATTTCATTACCTCCGTTATAATATGTTTAGTTTGTCTAGTAGGATGTAAAAATTCTAACAAGAATTCTGAAATTGCCGAAACTGAAAATTTAGATTCCCTTTTTGCAGATTACCAAACTTTTAAGCTTGAAATCAATCCTATTGAAGCTACTAAAGCAGGTTATGCGATATATAATGATACTATTGCAGATTATATTTCAGATCATTATCAAGCCTATTTGTTACGGCAGTATAACGACTTTTTGAATCGTATTAAAAAAGTTGATACCAGTAGTTTGAACGAGACACAGAAAATAGCCCTTGGGGTAATGGAGTGGGATTGTGATATTAAAAAAGAAGGGCTATTGACACCCTTAACCATTATTACTTCTCCTATTTATAACCTACCAACACTAGAGCTTTTTCCGCTAGGTCAAATTCAATCATTGCATTTATATGTCGCGCAGTTAGCAGGTGGTGCAAGTGTGCACCCTTTTAAAACTCCAAAAGACTATGACGATTGGTTAGATCGAATTGAAGATTATTTAGAGTTTTTGGATACTAGTATAAATAAAATGAAAGAAGGTGTTCAAAGTGATATTGTTTTACCAAAGGCGTTGGTGGTAAAAATGATTCCGCAATTAGATGATTTTATTTCAACATCGATTGATGATCACTTGTTTTACCAACCCATAGTAAATATTCCCAATGATTTTAATGAGGCAACTAAACAGAGGCTTTCGTCTGCCTACAGCAAAGTTATTTCAGAAAAGGTGATACCTAAGTACACAGCTTTAAAGTCGTTTTTAGAAGAAGAATACTTGCCAAAAGCCAGAACAACCTCTGGTATTAATGCTTTAGTTAATGGTATAGAAACCTATGATTATTTAATACGATTGCATACTACTACAAACATGACTGCCGATGAAATACATGAGTTAGGTAAAAGTGAAGTTTCAAGGATAAGAGGTGAAATGGAAGTGGCGATGACCCAGGTAGGTTTTAATGGTGATTTGATAGCATTTTTTGAACATGTTCGTTCCAATAATGCATTGAAGCCCTTTCAAGAACCGCAAGAAGTTATCTCTTATTTTAAATCAATAGAAAAAAATATAGATGCCAAGCTAGATTCCGTTTTTAACTTGAGACCAAATGCGGGTTTTGAGGTTCGGCGAACGGAAGCTTTTAGAGAGGCATCTGCTAGTGCGGAATATGTACCAGGTTCTAAAGATGCTAGCAGACCAGGAGTATTTTATGTGCCAATCCCAGTTGTAAGTGAATTTAATATATTGACTAGTGAAGCTTTATTTCTACACGAGGCGGTACCAGGGCATCATTTTCAATTGTCTTTGCAGCAAGAAAATACGGATTTACCGGAGTTTTTACATCCTGAAAGTATGGGAGTTTTTGTTGAAGGTTGGGCTCTCTATGCTGAATCTTTGGGTAAAGAGCTAGGCTTGTATAAAGACCCATATCAGTATTTTGGAATGTTGAGCATGGAAATGCACCGAGCAATTAGATTGGTGGTTGATACAGGTATTCATGCAAAAGGCTGGACAAGAGAACAAGCCATTCAATATTCCTTAGAGAATGAAGCAGATTCTGAAGCAGGTATTACTGCTGAAATTGAACGGTATATGGCAACACCTGGGCAGGCCTTATCTTATAAAATAGGCCAATTAAAAATTAGAGAACTCAGAAATAAAGCGGAAGAAGTTTTAGGTGACGATTTTAATGTGGGCGATTTTCATGACCAAATTCTGAATTCCGGTAGTTTACCGCTTGTTTTGTTGGAGGAGAAGATTGATAGATGGATAGCTACAAAAAAGAAATCCGACTAATTTTAATTCAGATTAGGATATTATTAAAAATAAAAAACCCCCAAAGCCAATGCTTTGGGGGTTTAATTCTTTAGAGAATGATTCTTAAAACATTACAGGAGTAGCAACTCGAGTTGTTCCCCAGCCCATTACTAAATGTGCTCCACCATCAACTTCTTTAAAAGCAATAGAAAAAGCTTCTACCGATTCTCCGTCAGTTGATGAAGTTGAAGTTACACGAACAACATCAGCTCCTTTATCGTAAGTGTAAGCTCCCCATTGGTTTAAATTAGTATTTAAAATGACTGTCCACTCACCCTCACCTGGTATGGTGAATAATGAATACGTACCAGCAGCTACTTTTTCACCGCCAAAGTTAACATCTTTGTAAAAGGTAACCTCTGCAGCTTCGTTAGCACCAGTTCTCCAAACTTTTCCATTAGGAGCTAAATCAGCAATAGCACGACCTTTTAATTGTGGTCGGCTATAAATAACTCGCGCAGCTTTGTCAGACTCTTTATAACTAGATGGAAAAGAAGCAATATCAGCAGGACTCTTATCTAATCCGCTAAATTTTTGTGCTGTCGCCTCGGTAGTGAAAACTAAGGCTAATGCAAATAATACAGGTAATAATACTTTTTTCATTTTTAAAATTTTAGTTGAACTCAAAAGTAGCTTGTATATGTATGCTACATTTTTAAAGAGTCGTTAAAATTTGCTCAACTTTCAATGTATATGCTTGAATCATTAATATTTTAGAAAATTATTACATTTTTATCATATCAATATTCTATTTGTAACAAAATGTAACTAATAATAAATATAAGCTTTTAATATATGATTTAAAATGAGATTTTTGTTTCATAATTGTTATTAAAGATAAGTTATGTGCGGAATTGTATGTGCGTTTGATGTAAAAGAAAGTACCGAGGTACTTAGACCACAATTATTAGAAATGTCTAAAAAAGTTAGACATCGTGGTCCAGATTGGAGTGGGATATTTGCCGATAAAAATGCCATTTTAGCTCACGAACGATTGGCTATTGTTGACCCTGCTTCGGGTAAGCAACCATTGTTTAGTGCTAATGGAAAATTAGTGCTAGCAGCAAATGGAGAAATATACAATCATAGTGAGCTTAGACAACAGTTTGATGGGACCTACGAATTTAAAACCCAATCGGATTGTGAGGTTATTTTAGCATTGTATCAAGAAAAAGGTGTCGATTTTATAGATGAACTGAATGGTATTTTTGGTTTTGCTATTTACGATACAGAAAAGGATGAATACTTTATAGCCCGTGACCATATGGGTATAATTCCACTGTATATCGGATGGGATCAAAATGGTACCTTTTATGTGGCTTCTGAATTAAAAGCTTTGGAAGGTACTTGTACAAAAATTGAACTATTTCCTCCGGGGCATTACTTGCATAGTTCAACCGGTGAATTTGTTCGATGGTACCAAAGAGATTGGATGGAGTATGATGCTGTTAAAGAGAACCAAACTAGTATTGATGAAATTCATGATGCTTTGGAAGCGGCTGTAAAAAGACAATTGATGTCTGATGTACCTTACGGTGTGCTACTTTCAGGTGGATTAGATTCTTCAGTGACTTCTGCTGTTGCCAAAAAATATTCTCAAAAAAGAATTGAATCAGGCGATACAAAAGATGCCTGGTGGCCACAACTACACTCTTTCTCCGTTGGCTTAGATGGCTCACCAGATTTGGCTGCGGCTCAAAAAGTAGCAGACCATATTGGAACAGTCCATCATGAAATTAAGTTTACTATTCAAGAAGGTTTAGATGCTATTAAGGATGTGATTTATAATTTAGAAACCTATGATATAACAACGATAAGAGCATCCACACCCATGTACTTAATGGCTCGTGTTATTAAGTCAATGGGTATTAAAATGGTCTTATCTGGTGAAGGTGCCGATGAACTTTTTGGTGGATACTTGTATTTTCATAAGGCGCCAAGTCCGAAAGATTTTCATGAAGAAACAGTTCGTAAATTAGATAAGTTACATATGTATGATTGTCTTCGAGCGAATAAATCTTTAGCTGCATGGGGTATTGAAGGCCGTGTTCCATTTTTAGATAAAGAGTTTATGGATGTTGCTATGCGTATTAACCCAAAAGACAAGATGATTAATGGGGAGCGAATGGAGAAATGGGTTGTTCGAAAAGCTTTTGAGTCATATTTGCCAGAAAGTGTTGCTTGGAGGCAAAAAGAACAGTTTTCTGATGGTGTAGGATATAGTTGGATTGATACTTTGAAAGAGGTAGTTGCTGAAGCTGTAACGGACGAACAGTTAAAGAGTGCGAATTATAGATTCCCTATTCAGACCCCAACTTCGAAAGAAGAATATTATTACCGTTCTATTTTTGAAAACCATTTTCCTTCAGATGCAGCTGCTTTAAGCGTACCTCAAGAGCCTTCAGTGGCTTGTAGTACGAAAATCGCTTTAGAATGGGATGAAGCATTTAAGAACATGAATGACCCTTCTGGTAGAGCAGTTGCTAACGTTCATGATGATGCTTATGTAAAATAAGGCCTAAGTTTAAATAAACTTGCCAGCAAACCTACCCTGAGTCAGTTCTCAGGGTTTAATAAGAGTATTTGGGTTTTGAATCCAAATTTTTATTCATTTTAATTAGTCCGTGAGAAGCACCTTTTAAGGTGCTTCTCTAGTTAAACACCCCATATTTCTTAGCCTATAACTGAGTTTTTAAAGCTCAATTTAGAACCTAAAAATTGGTGGATAATTTTCCACGATCATTTGTTGATAACTTAGATTGATGAAGCGCCTGAAACCCTTAATTTCATTAGGGATTGGTTATATTTGTAAGATTTGAAATTTTCAAAATAATTCAGTTTAATTATGAGCGAAGAAGCAAAGAAAAATCAATATTCTGCCGATAGTATTCAAGCCCTTGAGGGTATGGAACACGTGCGCATGCGTCCTTCCATGTATATTGGTGATGTAGGTACGAGAGGATTGCATCATTTGGTATATGAAGTTGTCGATAATTCTATCGATGAGGCTATGGGTGGTTATTGCGATACCATTGATGTTACTATTAATGAAGACAACTCTATTACGACAAAAGATAACGGTCGTGGTATACCGGTTGGTCTTCACCAAAAAGAAGGTGTTTCTGCTCTTGAAGTAGTAATGACGAAGATTGGTGCTGGTGGTAAATTTGATAAAGATTCTTATAAAGTTTCGGGTGGTTTACATGGTGTTGGAGTTTCTTGTGTAAATGCACTTTCTAGTCATTTAAAAGCTACGGTTTTCAGAGAGGGTAAAGTATGGGAGCAAGAATATGAAAGAGGAAAGACGCAATATCCAGTAAAAAGTGTTGGAGAGAGTAAAGAAACAGGTACCGTTGTAACCTTTACTCCGGATGACACCATTTTTACTCAAACCACAGAATATAATTATGATACTCTGGCCAATAGAATGCGTGAGCTTTCTTATTTAAATAAGGGTATTACCATCACCTTAACTGATAAGAGAAATAAAGATGAAAAAGGTGAATTCATATCAGAGACCTTTCATTCGGATGAAGGTTTAAAAGAATTTATACGTTTCTTAGATGGAACAAGGGACCCGCTAATTCAAACGGTCATCTCCATGGAAGGAGAGAAGAACGGAATTCCCGTTGAGGTTGCTATGATATACAATACTGGATATTCTGAAAACCTGCATTCCTACGTAAATAATATTAATACCCACGAAGGGGGTACACATTTATCAGGTTTTAGAAGAGGACTTACAGGTACTTTAAAAAAGTATGCAGATAACTCTGGTATGCTTGATAAGTTAAAGTTTGAGATTTCAGGTGATGATTTCCGTGAAGGATTAACAGCTATTGTTTCTGTTAAAGTTGCTGAACCACAGTTTGAAGGGCAGACTAAAACTAAATTGGGTAACAGAGAAGCTACGAGTGCAGTAAGTCAGGCAGTTTCAGAAATGCTTACTGATTATTTAGAAGAGCATCCTGATGATGCTAAACAAATTGTAGAAAAAGTTAAACTGGCGGCTCAAGCACGTCATGCTGCGGCGAAAGCTCGTGAAATGGTCCAGCGTAAGAATCCGATGAGTGTCGGTGGATTACCTGGAAAATTATCCGACTGTTCTGAGCAAGACGCAACAAAATGTGAGGTGTTCTTAGTAGAGGGTGATTCTGCGGGTGGTACAGCAAAGCAGGGTCGTGACAGAATGTTTCAAGCGATTTTGCCCTTGAGAGGTAAGATTCTTAATGTTGAAAAAGCCATGCAACATAAAGTTTTTGAAAATGAAGAAATTAAAAATATATATACCGCATTAGGGGTAACCATAGGTACCGAAGAGGATAGTAAGGCATTGAATCTAGAAAAACTGCGCTACCATAAAGTAGTAATCATGTGTGATGCCGATGTTGATGGTAGCCACATTGAAACTTTAATTCTGACTTTCTTCTTTAGATATATGCGTGAATTAATTGAAGGAGGACACGTTTATATAGCAACTCCGCCGCTTTATTTAGTAAAGAAAGGTGCTAAAAAGCGCTATGCTTGGGATGATAAAGAACGAGATGATATTGTTGAATCTATGGGAGGCGCAGCAGGTATTCAACGTTACAAGGGTCTTGGTGAAATGAATGCTGAACAATTGTGGGACACTACAATGAACCCAGAGTTTAGAACTTTAAGACAGGTAACTATTGATAACGCCACTGAAACTGACCGAATATTCTCTATGTTAATGGGTGATGAAGTACCACCCAGAAGAGAATTTATTGAGAAGAACGCTATCTATGCCAACATTGACGTGTAGGTTCAGCATACATAACACTAATTTCACAACAAAAACTCGCTCCTACAGGGCGAGTTTTTTAGTTTTAAAGAAAATTAGTACAAAATGAAAATTAAAATAGGTATTGCGTTTTTGTTATGTTCTTTTGTAACGAACGCACAAAACTTGAATGATCTTTTAGTTGCCGGTTTAAATGATGCAGAACGTTTTGCAAATAGTTATTTGGCACCAGTAACTGAAGCAGGCATTTATAGTGTTTCTAATGGATGGTATAATTCAGCAGATGCAAAGCCTTTAGGTGGCTTTGAAATTTCACTTGTTGGTAATATTACAGGGTTCAAAAACAAAAATGACAAGAAGACATTTATTTTAAATACTGCAGATTACGAAAACCTAACATTTGATGATGGGAGTGCCTCAAGACAAGTATCAACTGCACTTGGTGATATTGATGGTATAATTGTGAATGTAAATGCGACTATTGAAGGTCAAGTGGTGAACGAGCAATTTGAGTTACCTAAAGGAATTGGTGATGATATTAGTTTTGTACCCACAGGCTATATTCAAGGTAGTGTTGGTTTGATAAAGGGATTAGAAGTAAAAGCTAGGTTTTTACCTAAAATCGATACTGACGATGTTCAAATTGGTTTATTTGGAGCTGGATTGCAGTATGATTTCACTAAAATGTTGCCAGCTGATAAATTATTGCCTGTAGCTATTTCAGCTGTAATAGGGTACACTAATTTAAATGGTGAATATGATTTTACTGAAACAGGGGCAATTGCTGGTGAGAACCAACGAATTGATGCAAATATTACTACTTGGAATTTTAGTGCAGTAGTATCTACAAGAAAAATTCCTGTAATAAATTTTTATGGAGGATTAGGCTATATCGTGGGTAAATCTGAGACAGATTTATTAGGACGATACGAAGTTGCAACAGTGTCAGGCGTACCAATTGTTTATAACGACCCTTTTTCTATAACCAATGATGTGAGTGGAGTTACCGCAAATGTTGGTACTAAAATTAAACTAGGCTTTTTTAGAATAAATGTAGATTATAATATCGCTGAGTTTAGTACACTAACAGCAGGTATCAGTTTCGGTTTTAGATAAAAAGAAACGAATTTTTTTAAATAAAAAAAGCCTTGCTTAATATGTAGCAAGGCTTTTTATTTTCATATAGGGAAATGTTATTCTCTTAGTGCGAAAATACCACCATCGGCAAACTCTAACTGTTCAGGATCATCATCCATATTTATAATAACTGTAGTGTCTTCAATAGATTCCTCTCCATAAACAATGGAGTAAACGCCATTGTCAACGGTCCATTTGAAATCTGTAGAAAATGTAAGAGTTTCTTGAGAGTACTGGTGATATCTTCCTAAATAAGCATCGTTAAAAATCCATTCTTCTTTTTCAATAGAAGAACTCATTCTATCTTCAACGGCGCTAATCTCGGTTTTTGACCATATTCCTAATACTGGATCATCGTTCTCAGGTAACCGAGTACAGTTACTCACAGAAATTAGGGTAATAATAGCCAATAATGAAAAGAACTTTTTCATAAGTAGGTAATTCGTAAGGTTTGGGATTAGGCTAACGAGATTTATGAATCGAGTATTGTAAAAATTCGACGTATTGCAGTTTTATGTCGATTTCTTCGTTGAACACCACATTTTTTTAACATTTGACAACTTTTTTATCTAACTAATTCTCTCTGAATTATGATTTTTTTTGTAAAATAAAAGGTTAAAAATTTGCTATTTTTGCAGTCATTATAAAAATTCAAAAACACTATAATATGAAAGTAACCGTAGTAGGAGCTGGAGCAGTTGGGGCAAGCTGTGCTGAGTATATTGCCATCAAAAATTTTGCTTCTGAAGTTGTGTTGTTAGATATTAAAGAAGGATATGCTGAAGGTAAAGCAATGGATTTAATGCAAACAGCTTCATTGAACGGCTTTGATACTAAGATCACTGGTAGCACCAGCGATTATACTAAAACAGCTAATAGTGATATTGCTGTAATTACATCAGGTATTCCACGTAAGCCAGGTATGACTCGTGAAGAGCTTATAGGTATCAATGCAGGTATTGTTAAAACGGTTTCAAAAAGTTTATTGGAGCATTCGCCCAATGCTATTCTTATTGTGGTGAGTAATCCTATGGATACCATGACTTATTTAGTACACAAAACAACCAACTTGCCAAAGCATAAAATCATTGGCATGGGTGGAGCATTAGATAGCGCACGTTTTAAGTATCGTTTGGCAGAAGCCTTAGGGGCTCCTATCTCAGATGTGGATGGTATGGTAATTGGAGGACATAGTGATAAGGGTATGGTGCCATTAATTGGTCATGCAGCAAGAAATAGTGTTAAGGTCTCTGAGTTTTTAAGTGAAGATCGCATGCAGCAAGTTGTTGAAGATACGAAAGTGGGTGGGGCTACACTGACAAAGTTATTAGGTACCAGTGCATGGTATGCTCCAGGTGCAGCAGTTTCAGGCCTTGTTCAAGCAATAGCTTGTGACCAAAAGAAAATATTCCCATGTTCAACTTATTTAGAAGGGGAATATGGATTAAATGATATTTGTATTGGTGTGCCTGTTGTTCTTGGTAAAGGAGGTATCGAAAAGATTGTAGATATTGATTTGAGCGACGCTGAAAAAGCTAAAATGCAAGAGAGTGCTAAAGGCGTTACTGCTACTAATGGTCTTTTAGAACTATAGGAGCTTAATATCACCTATTAAAAAATTAAGAAAAGAACCTTTGTAATGTAATTACAAGGGTTTTCTTTCTTTCTTTTTATATTTGCCGCTATGAATTCAAAATGGTACGTGAGTACTTTAGTTATTATTATAGCCTTAATAGGGCTAAATCAGGGACAAACTAAGGTTGCTAATCAGCAAATTGTAATACAATTTACTGATGAGGAAACAACTTTAGAATCTTCTTATGATGAGGTCTTGGTAACCATTACCCAAAAGTTACAAGACCTAGGCATTACTGATATTGAAATAATAGAAGATGATGATGCACAATTAAGTATCCGTTACTATAGTGATATTGATGCCATAAGCGTTAAAGAATTCCTTTCTAAAAACCCCGAGTTATTACTTACTTACACGGATGCAGATAAACTGCCTTTAGACGATTCAGAAAATGATTTTCCTGAGAATTGTAGTCTAGTAGTTTCTGACCTTCAGCAACAAACTAATGATGGGTTTCATAAAAATGGGAAACTGGCCTTTGAATTAAAGCAGGAGTACAATAGATTTTCCAACCCGGTTGTCTTACATTTTGATGATAAAATAAGTTTAGAGCAAGATGCTATTGTAGCTATTGCTTATAAAATAAATAGAGATATTGTAATTGCAATAACGAATACCTCACATACTATTCCACAAGTAAGGGCAGGTCCATGTATATTATGGAATTGCCAAAGTGTTTGTTAATAATCTTCTACTAATTACCAATGCCCTTTCATAAAAGTTATAGTTTAAGAATTAAAACACTTAGCGTAAATAAATAATATTAATCAATATAATTAAAAATAAAAGATGTTTTGTAGTTAGTATAGCTATAGAATATTTTAAACTTAAATTAATAATAAAATGCAAAATAAAGGACTTATAAAGCTTTTTGCATTCCTTTTTGGTTTGGTAAGCATCTATCAACTTTCCTTCACGTTTATAGCAGGGAAGTCAGAAAGTGATGCGGAAAAATTTGCCATTAGCCAAATCTCGGAAGCTGAAGATGATTATGTAACCAAGCGAGAAGATTTAGAAACGTCATATTTAGATTCAATCGGGAGTGATCCAATATTGGGCTATACGAGCTATGATGATGCTAAAAAATGGGAATTGAACAAGGGACTTGACCTTAAAGGAGGTATCAATGTTACTCTTCAAATTTCAGTTAAAGACATACTTAAAGGTTTAGCTGATAATACAAGAAACCCAATTTTTAATAAAGCACTGGCTGATGCAGACATGGCTTCTAGGAATAGTGATGATACTTATCTTGAATTATTTTTTGAAGCTTTTGATAATATTAAAGGGGATACTAAATTAGGTTCTCCTGATATTTTTGCGAATAAAACACTTAGTGATGTCATCAACTTTCAGATGTCTAATGATGAGGTGAAACCTATCATAAGAACAAAGATTGATGAATCTATAGAATCTGCTTTTGAGGTACTACGTGAACGTATTGATGGTTTCGGGGTTACTCAGCCTAATATTCAACGAGAAGGTAATTCTGGTCGTATACTGGTTGAGTTACCGGGAGCAAGAGATATTGCAAGAGCTCAAGAGTTATTATCTAGTACAGCACAATTGGAGTTCTGGGAGACTTATCCTCAAAATAGCCCAGGAATTTCACAGTTCATCTTTAGTGCTAATGAACGTTTGCGCGATATTTTAGAACCTAAAGAAGAAGTAAAAGATACACTTGCATCTGCCGAATCTGAAATTGATTCTTTATTGTCAGATGTGGCACAAGATTCTTTGGATTTAACGGCAGAGTCTAACCCTCTTTTAAGTAAATTATTACCAGCTGGTAACAATGCAATCGCTCAAGTAGCTATTGCTGATACGGCTGAGGTTGGGTCATATCTTAGAATGCCTGAAATAAGAAGACTTTTACCCGCAGATGTGCAGTTTGTAAAATTTGCATGGGAAAGATTAAGTCGTGATAGTGAATCTGAATTGGTTGGATTATTCGCATTGAAATCTAATCGTGACAAGGTGCCAGCTATGAGTGGTGACGTAATAATTGATGCGGCCTCTGAAATTGATCCTTATTCAAACAAACCAAAAGTTACCATGGTTATGAATACTCGTGGTGCTAAAGAATGGGAAGATGTAACAGGTGAGGTATTCAAAAACCAAACTGGTATAGCGGTTGTTCTTGATGAAAAAGTTTATACGGCCCCAGGAGTTTCAAGAGGTGCAATTTCTGGTGGACGTTCTGAAATAACGGGAGACTTTACTTTAGTTGAGACTAAAGATATTGCAAACGTTCTTCGGGCTGGTAAACTGCCAGCATCTGCTGAAATTATTCAATCTGAAGTCGTTGGACCGTCATTAGGTCAAGAAGCAATTGATAGTGGTTTCATGTCCTTTATGATAGCAATGGCTTTCGTATTGCTATGGATGATTTTTTACTATGGTAAGGCAGGTATTTTTGCTGACATTGCTCTAGTTTTCAACATCGTATTAATTTTTGGAGTATTAACTAGTCTAGGTGCTGTATTAACATTACCAGGTATAGCAGGTATCGTTTTAACTATAGGTATGTCGGTTGATGCGAACGTACTTATTTTTGAACGTATTAAAGAAGAATTAGAAAGAGGTAAGGGCAAAGCCCAAGCTGTTGCCGATGGTTTTAGTAATGCTTTGTCATCCATTCTTGATGCCAACATAACTACAGGTTTAACTGCGGTTATATTATTCATTTTTGGATCTGGTCCAATTAAAGGATTCGCAACAACCTTATTAATAGGTATTGTAACTTCATTATTTACTGCAATCTTTATTACGAGATTATTAGTGGATTGGTATATATCTAAGAAAGGCAGAGATCTTCAGTTTTCCACAAGCATGACTAAAGGCTTGTTTAAAAATATGAATATCAATTTCCTGGGCAAAAGAAAGATTGCATATATTATATCGCTAGTTCTAGTTGGAATTGGTGTATTCTCATTATTTACAACAGGACTGCAACAAGGTGTAGATTTTGTGGGCGGTCGTTCATATCAAATTAGATTTGACCAACCGGTGAATCCTTCTGAAATAGCTTCAGATTTAAACGTTGTTTTTGGAAGTGGAACCAATGTGAAGACTTTTGGAGAATCTAACCAGATTAAAGTTACAACACCTTACAAGGTTGATGTAGAAGGTATAGAAGTTGATGCGGAGATTCAAGATAAATTATATACATCATTGCAAAAATATTTACCTGATGGAACTTCATTTAATGATTTCACAGTAGGTGCTTCTGAAAAATCCATTGGTATTTTACAATCCGTTAAGGTGGGTCCAACTATCGCAGATGATATTAAAAAGAATGCTTTTTGGGCTATCATAGGCTCACTTGCAGTAGTTTTCTTATACATCTTACTAAGATTTAGAAGATGGCAATTCTCACTAGGCGCAGTTACAGCAGTCTTTCATGACGTTTTAATTGTATTGGGTATATTCTCTTTAACAGGTGCAATAATGCCTTTTAACATGGAGATTGATCAAGCATTCATTGCTGCGATACTTACTGTAATTGGTTATTCTTTGAATGATACCGTTGTAGTTTTTGACCGAATTCGTGAGGTTGTAGGCCTAAAAGGTTGGAAAAATGGCGATCATATTAATGAAGCTTTAAATAGTACTTTGAGTCGTACTTTGAATACGTCTTTAACTACATTAATTGTACTCTTAGCGATATTTATTTTTGGCGGTGAATCACTACGAGGATTCATGTTCGCTATGATAGTAGGTGTAATAGTTGGTACTTACTCATCTGTATTTATCGCGACTCCAATTATGTTTGATGCCTTAAAGAAGAAAATTTCTTCAGGTCAGGAATAAGATAACTAACTAACTCAATAGAAGAGCCATTCAGCAATGAATGGCTTTTTTTATCACTACATTGAGCTAAATGTTACTTTATTCTCAAGAGTTAAGAGATGAATAAGTTTTGGCGACGTCTCTAATTACATCTAACAAGTAATCAGTAGTTTCTCTTGTTTTTCTATGGTTAATAAAACATGCTCTAATCGCGTATTGTCCTTTTAATTTTGTACCCATAATAAATACCCTACCATCTTTTTCAAGTTCAGGCATGAGTCTTTGATTAAAATCGATAATCTCACTTGGATTAGTCATATTGCCTTTGAACCTAAAACAAGACACTGCAAGTTTTGAATCTGCAACTAACTCAAAATCATCGGACTTTTTAATTTGTTCATTTAGATAATTGGTCAAATCAATATCTTTTTGAATCATCGCCTTAATCCTTTCCATCCCATAAGCTTTTATTGTCATCCAAACTTTAAATGCTTTTGCATTACGTGATAATTGAAAGTAATGTTCATTAAATTCTAATCTTTTTCCATCATTAGAAAGTTCTGTATCTAAATATGGTGCTGGTTTGTAATAGGTTCGTTTAAGGTTATTCCAATTTCGAACAATAGTACAGCCAGCCTCAAACGGTTGATAAAGCCATTTATGAAAATCTAAGGCGATAGAATCGGCTCGATCCAAACCTAGATATTCTTTTTTAAGGCTATCTAAAATACCTGCGAGTGCGCCGTATGCTCCGTCAATATGGTACCAAAGTTCATAGGATTCAGCAATGTCTGCCAACGCATTCAAATCATCAATAGCACCTGTATTTACTGTGCCAGCATTCCCGACGATACAGAATGGTTGATAACCAGCGCTAATATCTTCTTCAATTTGATTTTTTAAAGCAGTTAAATCAATCTGAAATTCAGAATTAGTTTTAATTTTCCGCAAATGATTACTACCTATACCTAAGAGTTCAACGCTCTTATCTATGCAACTATGAACCTCTTCCGAAGCATAAACGATAAAAGGTTTTTGACCAAAGACCCCCTTTTTTCTAATACCCTCTTTTTCAAAAAATATATTTCGACCGACAGTTAAACCTGTAAGATTTGCCGCAGAACCTCCACTCACCAAAACGCCGCCTGAATCTTCAGGAAATTTTAGTAGTTCAGCTGTCCAGGCAATGACTCTTTTTTCGATTTCGTTCATTGCCGGCCCCAGATGCCATTTAGTTTGATTTTGATTAATTGTAGTAGCTAGTTGTTCCGCTAATATGGAAACTTGGTTTCCGCCAGACATAACGTAGGCATACATATGTGGTCCAAGATTTCCAGTTGCCGTTCGTAATACTTTTTTGGCTACATCATCTAATAATAATGAAATATCCATTCCTTTTTTTGGAAGACTTTCAACAAACCAATCTTCAACTTCTTGCTGTGGAAAATCATGATATCCTTTTGATTTATCCAAGCCTTGGAATTGGTTTAGTATTAATTCGGTTGTTTGTTCCAAAAGTTTTTTAAAAATTGCCTTGTTAAAGTCTAAGGTTTCTTCTTTAGAGTCAGTTTTAATCTCCATGCTTCAAGTTTTGTAAAATTTGTTGGTCGTGATGCTGAACATGATAAGCTGTAAAATGTAGTATTTCTCTTAGAGTGAATTTACCCATAACAGGATGTGGTAGCATATATAAATCTAACTCAACTTCAGAATAATTTTCGATACCTTTAAAGAGGTTCTGAACCTTGTTCTCTAATTCTTCAAGTTTGTCAATTTTTATTTCGAGGCTAATTTTTTCAGGAGAAAACCTTTTTTCAAGTTTATAATTCGGATTTTGCTTAAGGGTGATTAAATAATCACGTACAATACGTTCATAACTTCTGCTTGATTTTACGGAAAGACCAAATTTCTCTTTTAAAACATACTTTGGAACCTCAAATGCCGCCCTAACTACATTTACAGATTTTAAAATATGATCCAGTTGCTGACCTGCAGTCCATTTTCCATTGGCTACCTTCAAAAAATCCTCATCAGAAAGGGCTTTTATTTTATTTATAAATAACCTGTGATTATCAATAATCAATTTTTTGATTTGATTTTTTACCATATTTAAATTTAAACTATTTGACCAATAGAGCCCTCTTTAGTCATAATAAGCTCATAAATAAAATCTGGATTGATTTCTGCTTCATTTCTATGAGAAACATAAATAATTGCGACGTTTGTTTCTTTGGAGATTTTATGAATAAGGTTTGTAAATAAACTAGCATTGAAATCATCTAACCCAACAGTTGGTTCATCTAAAATAAGTAATGGCGGGTGTTTAATCATTGCCCTAGCAGCCATTACTAATCTTTTCTCACCCATAGAAAGTTTTTGAAAATAAATGTCTTTTTTATGGAGTAAGCCTATGACTTTTAACCATTCTTCAGCAATCCAACTTTCATTTTCAGAAGGTTTTACATAAAGCCCGATGGAATCGTAAAGGCCGGAAATGACCATATTTTTAATACTGTAGTTGCCTTTAAAGGTATCGATTAGACTAGGAGTGAAATAGCCAATATGCTTCTTAATATCCCATACACTTTCACCACTTCCTTTTTTAATTCCAAATAATTTTAGATTTTGACCATAACCTTTATGACTATCACCACTAATCATATTTAAGAGCGTAGATTTTCCGCTGCCATTAGGTCCTATAAGTTGCCAAAATTCACTCTTCTCAATCGTCCAATTAATATGTTTTAAAACAGGTTTGTTATTGAAACTAACACTAACCTCTTTAAATTTAACTAGCTCATTACTATTTATTTCTACGGAATTTAAAGGTTGTGGAATGCTTTTTTGAATTCTAGACTTTAATTGTTCATGTGCACTTATAAAGGTTTCTTCATCTTTATATTGGACTAAATCAGCTTTCTTAAAAGTGAAAAATTCAGAAGGAATTGAAAGTAAATCCTCCAAACGATTAGTTAATTGAATTAAAATAGTTGTTTCAGCGATTTTGTGTAGTATTTCACGCAAATCTTTTTGACTTTGAATATCTAAATTATCGAAGGGATTATTAAGTATTATGTATTCAGGATTTTGATTTAAAATATGATGTAATAAAGCCTTTTTTTGCTCTCCACTACTTAAAGACTTTAAAGACTGAGAAGAACTTGTTAGTTTATTTATTCCGTATTTTTCTTCTTGATTGATAAAACGTTCCATTTCAAAACTTGAAAAGATAGCTCCTCTTTTATTATTCAGAAGACTAAATTGCTCATGATTTTTATTGATAAATCTTGTGATGAACTTTTCAATTCTAGATGTGTTATCAACAAGGATGGCGTAGTGTTTCAAAACTCTATAACTTTCTCAAATGTAACTATTCAACCAATTTATTAGCTATTCGGTAAATATGAACAGGATTGTTTTTGTAGCTGGTCACTTTATCTAGATGCATGCCATTTTTTAGCGCTACTTTTTGTGAAGGAATATTATCTATATGTATTATGGAAATTAAAGTTTTTGAATAGCCTTTTTCAAAAGCAAAAAGTTTGCATTTTTTAGCTGCTTCAAAAGCAAATCCTTTTAACCAATATTCTGGTAATATAGAATACCCTATTTCCAATTCTCTTTCACCATCTACTTGTTGCACCAGTAGTCCACAAATACCAATTAGTTTATTGTTTTTTTTGGATATTAGTGCATTCATACCTCCTTCATTGTTTTCATAACGTTGAAAAATACGATCAAACTGTTGCTGGCAAGCTATTAATGGGTCGCTAGGTAAGCCATCCCAGTATTTTGTCGAGTTTGCGTTATGATAAAAAGGAAGCCATGATTCAAAATCTGCAGGTGTAATTTTACGAAAGTGTAATCGATGACTTTCTTGACCTTCTAACAAGAAATTATTCATTTAGTTTTCAGAATATGTAATACGATCACCTACTTCTAGAAGCCACTTTTCTGAAAGACCAGCATTGATTTCTAGTACATATTGAATAGGTACTTTTGATGACAAACCTGATTCATTAAATGGTTCTGTATGCTCTTGAAAACTAGCTATGTTTTGATTTTCATCGATATAAATAATATCTAAAGGAATTTGCGTGTTCTTCATATAAAATGAATGTACAGCGGGTTCTTTAAAGATAAAAAGCATGCCTTGCTTTTCTGCCATAGATTCTCGGTACATTAAACCTGTTTGAGTTTCATATTCGGTTTTGGCAAATTCAATGTCCAATTGAACTAAAAGGGAATCCGTAGGTGATTTGAAAATTTGCAATTCACCTTCTTTAGTAAATTCTACTGGAGAAGTTTTTATTTCAGTTTTTGAGTTTTCTTTACAGCCAAAAATAACTAGGGTAAATACTATACAGATAATTGAATTAGATAGGAGTTTCATTATTTAGTACTAACTTCATTAGTAGGTCTAAACATAAAGTAAAGTCCAATCAAAATCATAGGAATGCTTAACCATTGTCCTGTTGAAAAAGTTCCCCAAGTTTCTTCAAATCCACCTTGACTCTTTTTAAAATATTCCACGACGAATCGCGCGGTCCAAAGACCAACCATGAAAAGGCCAAACAAGAATCCAGATTTTTGAGATTTATTAGTCTTTAAATAAGTGAACCACATGATGCCAAATAAAAGCACATATAAAAAAGCCTCATAAAGTTGTGCAGGATGACGGTATGGAATGCTCTCAAGTACTTGTGAAAATTCAGGTTTGTTTTCAATAGCTTTATAAGCAGCACTAGCAGTTTTTTCTTTAGTTATTTGCATAGCCCTATAGGATGGCATGTCATCTGAATCTCGAATAAAACGTGTAGCTAAAGCGAAAGACTTATCAACAATATTCCCATTGATTTCAGAGTTAAAAAAGTTTCCTATTCGGATAAAAGCACATCCGATAGTACTTACCACTGCTACACGGTCTAGTAACCATAAAAAACTCATGTCTTTATATTTTCTTGAAAAAAGAAAAAGAGCAATAAAAGCAGCAATTGTAGCACCATGACTTGCTAGACCAGTAAAACCTGTAAATTCAAATTCAGGTACTGTTCTAATTGGTAATAATACAGATAAGGGGTCAGTTGTTAGTAATTCTGATTGATAGAATAATACGTGGCCCAATCGAGCACCTAACATAATTGAGACGACGGCATAAACGAAAAGAGAATCTAGCTTTTCAAGTGACTTGTTCTCTTTTTTGAAAATTTGTTTCATGATGTACCACCCCGCTACAAAGGCTAAAATCCATAATAGATTGTAATATTTTATTTGAATAAAACCAATCTTGAATAGAATGTCATCGGGATTCCAGTTAAAGCCTAAAAAATACATATGATTTGATTTTGAGCTAAGATAAAAATTTGATGCTAGACCGCTTTGATTTTAGTCCTTAGATTTTAGTTTGTTTGTTACAAGTATGAAATGTCTTTGATTTATGATAAAATAAAATTTTATTATCAATTTTCATGGTACAGGATCATAACCTTTTCCTCCCCATGGATTACAGCTAATAATACGTTTTAAAGAGAGCCACCCTCCTTTAAAAAGACCATGTTTTTTTAAAGCGTTGAGAGTGTAAGTGGAACAAGTAGGGGAGAAGCGACAGGTAGCCGGAGTATAAGGTGATATCAATAATTGATAAGCTCGTACTAAAAAAACAAAAGGAGCTATCAGTATTTTTTTCACTTCACTTTATTTTAATTAATTGCGTGGGAATCGAACAACAGACCAAAATCTGTTTAATAGTCATGAATTAAGACTAAAAGTAGTCCCTTCTTTTCCATCTTTTAATTGAACACCTAAAGCTAATAATTCGTCACGAATTTTATCTGAAGTGCCAAAATCTTTGTTAGCACGTGCGTTGTTTCTTAAGTCAATTAAAAGCTCAACAACTCCTGAAAGGGTACCCGAATTTCCTTCAACTATATTCTGATTTTCAAGACCTAAAACCTCGTAAATAAAGGTCTGTAAAATACCTTTAAGTAGTGTTTTGTCTTCTTTAGAAATGCCTTCCTTTTTTTCTTTAATTAGATTGATGTGCTTAACTGCTTCAAATAAATTTGCTATTAATATTGGCGTGTTAAAATCATCATTCATGGCATCATAACAACCTTGTTGCCAGTGTTTAATATCAAAATCAGTTTTAGAACTAGTCTCAAGTTCTTCCAAGGATTTTAAAGCTTCCATCAAGCGATAGTAACCTTTTTCAGAAGCAAGTAAGGCATCATTGCTTAAGTCTAGAATACTAGTGTAATGTGCCTGCATCATGAAAAAGCGCACAACTGACGGATTAAAAGCTTTGCTCAAAATCTTATTATCACCACTAAAAATCTCGTTAGGGTAAATGTTATTGTCGGTGGATTTTGACATTTTTTTGCCGTTAAGCGTGAGCATATTGGCATGTAACCAATAATTTACTGGAGTATGTCCTGTACTAGCTTCGGCTTGCGCTATTTCACATTCATGGTGTGGAAACTTCAAATCCATACCACCACCATGTATATCAAAATTTTCTCCCAAGTATTTGGTACTCATCGCAGTACACTCAAGATGCCAGCCTGGAAATCCATCGCCCCAAGGCGAGGGCCATCTCATAATATGCTGTGGTTCTGCTTTTTTCCAAAGTGCAAAATCTTGAGGATTGCGTTTGTCGTCTTGTGCAGTTAAAGACCTAGTGTTAGCAATCATGTCCTCGAGTTTACGTCCACTCAATTTTCCATAATCATGGTTTTCGTTGAACTTGATGACATCAAAATAAACAGAACCATTGACTTCATATGCAAGGTCTTTTTTTATTATTTGCTTAATGATTTCAATTTGCTCAATAATATGCCCAGTAGCAGTGGGTTCAATGCTCGGTGGTAGAAAATTGAACTTTTGAAGTGTTTCGTGAAAATCTACTGTATAGCGTTGAACTACCTCCATAGGTTCAATCTGCTCTAGTTTGGCCTTTTTAGCAATTTTATCTTCTCCATCATCGGCATCGTCAACCAAATGCCCCGCATCTGTTATGTTACGAACATATCGTACTTTGAAACCAAGATGTTTGAAGTATCTAAAAATCATATCGAAAGACATGAAAGTCCTGCAATTGCCTAAATGAACATTGCTATAAACAGTTGGACCACAAACGTACATGCCAACATATCCCTCTTTAATAGGTTTAAAAACTTCTTTTTTTCCTGAAAGTGAATTGGAGACTTTTAAGACTTGGCTCTTAAATAATTGCATTAAAATTCGGTGTCAAGATTGATATAATCTAAAAATTCACGCCTAAGCGTTTCTTCTTTGAATTTACCACCATATTCGGCGGTTACTGTGCTACTTTCAATATCGCGAATACCTCGAGAGTTTACACAAAGATGTTTAGCATCAATAACACAAGCAACATCTTCAGTGCCTAGAACTTCTTGTAACTCTTTTACAATTTGAATATTCAAGCGTTCTTGTACTTGTGGTCTTTTTGCGTAGTAATCCACTATCCGATTCATTTTTGACAAACCTACTACAGTGCCATTTGAAATATAAGCAACATGGGCCTTACCAACAATGGGCAATAAATGATGCTCACAGGTTGAATAAAGAGTTATATTTTTTTCTACAAGCATTTCATTATACTTGTATTTGTTGTCAAATGTTGATGATTTCGGTTTTCTGTCTGGGTGTAAGCCTCCAAAAATTTCATTAACATACATTTTAGCAACCCTTTTTGGAGTTCCTTTTAAACTGTCATCTTCCAAATCTAATCCTAGGGTTAGCATAATCTCCCTTACATTTTCTTGAATATGACTTATTTTCTCAGTGTCACTTAGCTCAAAGGCATCTTTCCGCATTGGGGTGTCTTGAGAGGATCCAACGTGATCATCTCCCCGTTCTTCATATTGTTCTTCCAAAGTCTGTTCTACTTTCATTTTAAGCTTGATAAGGACCGCAAAGATATACATTAATGGTTTATTTAACATCTGAATTAACGGCTTTGGCAACATAAATTATTGTTAAGGGAAAGGCAATTTTATTTTAGCAATACTCGAACAAACAAGTACTTATGCTTAGGCATGTAATAATATTCTTTTTGTTTCTCATGGCATACCATGCCGCATTAGGACAAATTTCTTCTGAATGTTCTAATGCTATTCCGATATGCTACAATACTCCCATCAATGGTGGTACCATTGGCTACGGTATTGATGACTTTAATGGAGCAGTATCAAGTGGATGTTTAGAAGCAACTACAACTGGGGCAATAGAATCTAATTCTGCTTGGTATCGTTTTAGAGCAAATGCTGCGGGACAATTAGGTTTTAACATCGGTCATGACTCGTCTGAAGATTGGGATTTTGCTCTTTATCAAGCCGCGGACTGTAATAACTTAGGTGAACCGATTCGCTGTAATTTTTTTGATAATAGAGATGAAAATTCTTTTATAGGAATAGGGGAGGACCCTACTGGTGATACTTCTACTTTGCAATATGGAGAATGGTTAATGGTTGAACCTGGGCAAGATTTTTATCTTTTAATCAACAATTTTAGTGATGTTAATTCAGGTTTTTCAATTCAGTTTTCAGGTGATGTTTTTGAAACTAATCCTTATGATGCTTTAGATTGTTCTATTATAAATAATTTGTTAGGCCCACCAATTGCGGCATGTTCTAATGAGGTTGTTGTTTTAGATGCCACAAGCCCTAATGCAACAAATTATGTTTGGTATCAAGATGTTGGTAGCGGTTTTGAAGAGATAATCGGAGAAAACAATGCAACTTATCAGGTTACTCAAAGTGCCATGTATCGTGTTTTAGTAGTAACAACTACAGAACAGATAATTAGTGAAGTACAAGTAGCATTTTTATCGCCCCCGACGACCAATCCTATAATTGATGAGATTACCTGCGAAAATTCGATTGGCTTTGATTTAACTTCTAAGGATAATGAAGCTTTAGGTAATCAAAACTCAGCAGATTACATAGTTAGCTATTATTCATCTCAGGCAGATGCTGATTTGGGTGTAAATGAATTGCCAAAACAATTGATTACTACGCCAGGAATACAAACGATTTTCGCTCGAATAGCTTCTGTGCAAAATCCGAATTGCTTTGATGCCACTGCTAGTTTTGAGCTAAATACATTGATAACCCCTATGCTAGGGACTGATGAAGAGATTTACCTTTGCGATTTAAGTTCATTTGTTACGATTGGTGAAAGTATTCCAAGTATCGAGTTTGAATATTCATGGAATACAGGCGAAACAACACCAGAATTAAATGTTTCACAACCAGGACAGTATATTTTGACTGCAACCTCATCTTTAGCAAATGTCTTTTGCGTACGTACACAAACCTTTACTGTAATTGAGACCGAGCTACCTGAGATTTTGGAGGTTCTATTCAGTGATTTTAGCATTGAGAATACGGTTGAAATTGTGCCTAACGCGTTAGGAGATTTTGAATTTAGAATTGACGACGAACCCTATCAGAGTAGTCCAGTTTTTGAAGGTGTTTTACCTGGGAATCACACCATTTATATGCGAGATTTACAAGGTTGCGCAACTATTATAGAAGAAATTGCGGTAATAGGCTACCTACCTTATTTTACACCTAATGGGGATGGGGTAAATGATAATTGGAATTTAATGGGCATTGAACATTTAAATGACCCTGTTGTTTCCATTTTTGACCGTTATGGAAAAGCATTGAAAACCCTTAATAATTCCAGTAATGATTGGGATGGTACTCACAATGGCGAGCCACTACCAGGGTCGGATTATTGGTTTCAACTATCTTTTATCGATGATAATGGAAATAGAATAAATGCAAAATTTATAGAAAACCACTTTTCATTAAGACGTTAGTGTTGTTTTTAAACTAATTGATGTATTTCAACGATTTTTCACCCGGCGTATACTAAATAGTCTTTACCTAAGTTATATATTTAAATAAGAATAGCCCCAAATTCTATGCGAACACTATTTTGTGCTATCAATCTTTTCTTTTTCTGTGCCATTTTTAGTTTACAGGCACAAAACGCTCCAGACTGTAGAACAGCCATACCGGTTTGTGCAGATGCCCCAATTATGGGTACTGCAGACGGTAATGGAGATATTGACGATTTTGACCCAGATGTTATACGGCAAACAGGATGTTTAGAGAAAGGCAGTGTATCTTCTGCTAACATTGAAAATAACACCTCATGGTATGTGTTTAGAGCAGGAACAGATGGTCAAATTGGTTTTAATATCGAGGCCTTACCAGTTACACCTGGCGGAATTGTAACCTCAGAATGGGACTTTGCTCTTTATGGACCAGATTCAGATTGTGCTGGAATAAGTGATGGAACAGCACAGCCAATACGTTGTAACTATGAAGTAAATGACACAGATTTTACAGGAATTGGTATTAATCCTGATAATGGTCAAATTGGGGCTCCGAATGTTACGGGTAGTCAAAACACTTACGATGAATACATTGATGTTGTTGCAGGTGAAATTTATTATCTGCTCATCAATAATTTTAATACAAACTTTGACGGGGATGCAGAATCATTTGAACTTACTTTTACTGGAACATCTGTAAATGCCAATCAAGATACCGCACTAGATTGTACTTTACGCGATGAGTTTTTGGGTTTAGATATTATTGCCTGTGAAGGTGATCCAGATATCGTATTAACTGCATTAAATTCGCCGGCTGGTTCTGATATTGCAAATATTGAATGGAGTGTTGATTATGATGATGATGGAACTATTGATGATATTTTAACTGGAACAGGAGTTTTTGGTTCTGAATTGGTGGTTACTAGCCCAAATTCTGGTAGATATTTCGTTACCATTACCACTGCATCTGGTACACCACCAACGGTTATTGATAATGGTGGTATTTTAATTACATTTTTTGCTGTTCCCGTTTTACAAGAAGTTATAGTTCTTGAAGATTTAATTACTTCAGATGATCCAGATTCTTATAATGTTGAAATCGTAGTTGACGGTGATGGGTCATACGAGTACGCAATAAATGGTGGTGATTTTCAAGACGACCCCATTTTTCTTGATGTGCCCCCAGGAATCAACACAGTAATTATTAATGATAAAAACGGTTGTGGAGCAACTGAGCCTATAGAGTTTGTCGTTGTTGGCTACCCTAAATTCTTCACCCCTAATGGAGATGGAATTCATGATAATTGGAATGTTTTAGGAATTAATCAGTTGATAGATCCTTCAATATTTATTTTTGATCGTTATGGAAAATTATTAAAACAATTGGATGAAACTACGCTAGGCTGGGACGGTACCTTTAATGGTACTGATTTACCTTCTTCCGATTATTGGTTTAGAATTGAATATGAGAGAGATGAACAAACCGCAATAGTTGCCAAGACAGTTAGAAATCACTTTTCACTTGTACGATAAAAAAAGGCCAACTTTTCAGTTGACCTATTCTTGCTATTTTCTTTTTAGAATTTTAAAGTATACGATAAGGTAACATTCGTATTAATTCTATCAACTAATGCGGAATTTACAATACCGCTGTCAAACAGTAGTTCACTCACCTCTTGTTCGGTTCTGTTCACGGCTAAATCCAATTTACTGCCTCCAAAATCATATCCTATACCACCTGAATAACCTTCTAAGTCACCAATAATTCCTTCAGTTTCATAGGGACTTTCTTCAAAGCGATATCCACCTCTGAGGCTAACGCGGTCAATCCGATATTCACCACCTATTCTATAAGTGTTAACATCGCCAAGTTGATTTGCAATAAAATCATTTTCAGCAGCAAAGCTCGGATCAGAGTCTGGTCGTAATTCAGCCCGAGACATATCTTGATACCCGTAGTCAAAACTCAAAAGACCGTCTTTACCAAAAACGACGGCTAGACTACCTGTAAGCTTGGAGGGTATTTGTATGCGATATGCCTCAAAAAGATTTACAATATTGAAATCTATAAAGTTAATATCATTATCTGCGAGCTCTGAATTTATTCTTTGTGAGGTATCGTCTGTTAAGTTATACCATGTTGGTGATTGATAACTTCCACCAACTCTTATATTATCGTTCAACTTGGCAATTGCGCCTAGGCTAAACGAGAAGCCAGTGCCTTCGGTATGTAAAAAGTTATCAAATGTGGTGTTCTGGATAGGTGAGCCGGTGTCATAACCTGTTTCATCAAAAAAGCTAACCTTATCATAAAAGATGGTATGAAAGTTTAAGGAAGCGCCTAGGTATAAATTGTTTTGATATTGACCGGCTAAATTTGCTGTAAACTTACTATTATAACCACTGGTACTTTGACGATATTGTTGATTGACATTTGAGTATTGTGCGTTGGAAACATAACTTGTATTGGCGTTATTAGTATCATCCGTTGGATTGATAACTCCTCCAAAATATCCTAGAAATGCCTGTTGGTCCGCAAAACCTTGTTGTGCACCGATTCGAAGGTAACCTTCTTCCAAAAATTCATTTGACCCTAATAGTAAATCACCAAAAGGAACCCCTTGAGCAAAGTTTAGAAAATAATTGTCAATCCCTTGGTCCGTATTACCTGAGGCAAAAAACTCATTGTCAAAATTTTGAACCAAATCGTAATTAAGGGCAAGAGCAATTTTTTTCCAGGGAGAGTTTGGCGATTTAAAAACAAAAACTCCACCCACTTGATTGAATTCTAAAGAATTTAAATCGGTGTTTTGCGTACTGCTGCCATAAGTGGCATCGTTATTTCTATTATAGTTTGTTCCACTAATGCCGAATTGACTGTAATTAAAAACAGCCGAACCCGCCGGATTAACATTTAATGAAGATAAATCTCCTCCTAAAGCTCCAAAAGCTCCTGACATTGCTTGATAACGTGCGGTACCTTGAAGGTTTTCAGTGCCAAATCTGACCACATCATTGATATTTTGGGCTGTCGCAATTAAACATACCATACCCATTATGAAAGTTAAAATGCTTCTCATTTTGTGTTCTTTAATTATTATAAATGAATTTGGAATTAGTTTCGTCGTCCACTACTTCTTCCACCTGAAGATCTACTTCCAGATGATCTGCTTGAACCACCAGAACTTCTTACGCTACCTGAACTTCTAGAGCTACCTCCTGAACTTCTATAGCTACCGCTGCTTCTTGAGCTGCTTCCAGAACTTCTATAACCAGAACTTCTACTTGATGATCTTGAGCCAGAGCTTCTGTAAGAACCTGAGCTTCTTGAAGAAGAACGACTATAAGTACTAGTTCTAGGTACAGAACGTGTTGAAGACTGGTATCCTCGAGTACTTCGAGTCCCAATTGAACTTCTACTAGTTCTTGTTCCACTACTATAACCACTAGTTCTTGGAGTAGTTGAGCGACTTGCTTGACTACTGCGTGAAGAACGATTGTAATTAGGTACTGCTCGAGTACTTCTACTGGTGCGATAACTGCGATTTCGTGCAATTGCATCGGCATTAATTGATCTGCCAGTTGTTCTAGTTCTACCTTGATAAGTTCTAGAGCTTCTGGTAGCTGCACTTCTAGAAGTCGCACTTGAGCGACTAATATTTGAACGACCACTATTTGAGCGAAGTCTAGAGGTACTTGTTCTTGAATCATTAAGAACATTAGATCTGCCTCTTAATGCATTTGATGCGAATGTATTTCTTGAAGATGCTCTTCTTGTTCTATTGTAGGCTACGTTATTATTATAATATCCTCCATAATAAGGTCTATTCCATCCGTAACCAGCATAGCCCCAATTATTCCAGCCGTAACCACCATTCCAGCCCCAAGCATTATTCCAACCCCAACCGAAGCCACCGCCCCAGCCCCAGCCGTAAGCGCCGCCCCAACCAAAGCGATTCCATCTCCATGGGTTGTTCCAACCCCAACCCAAGCCACCGCCCCATAACCAAGGATCATTCCATCCCCAATTATTACCGCCGTAAACGTTGATGCTTAAATTCGTAGGATTGTCTCCCCAACCGGGGTTGCCCTCATACGTATTGTTATATGCTAAATAATCTGTTTGTTCTCCTAATGGAATAGTGTCGTTTTGTACTCCACTATAATACCCATCTACATCAGTAAAGATTTCTGATTCTAGTATTTCGTCGTACTCATTAGCTTTTTCTCCAAAATAATCACCATAAATATTATTTTCTAGCTGTGTTGTTTTTACAGCTTCAGCCGACTTTTTCTCAACAGCAACTGTTTGGTTACCATTAGAATAAATTCCATCGTCGTCGTAATAAGAAGCTTGTTGGTATGAGCCACATGATACCATTATGATTGCCATTAAGGGTAATAAAACGACAGACTGAAATTTTTGGTGGAGTAGCGAATGTTGCATCTTTTTATTTTTATTGTTGAACATATGAAAAATAGTTAGTTTTACCACACTATTTTTGTTAATCAAGTCACAAGTTTTGTGCCAAACTATATTTAATGGGAAAAAAATTAACGAGTAGAGCAGAAGATTACTCTAAATGGTATAATGAACTTGTTGTTAAGGCAGATTTAGCCGAAAATTCAGGTGTAAGAGGTTGTATGGTAATAAAGCCATACGGTTTTGCGATATGGGAGAAGATGCAGGCTGGTCTTGACAAGATGTTTAAAGATACAGGACATCAAAATGCTTATTTCCCTTTGTTTATACCAAAATCATACTTAAGTAAAGAAGCCAGTCACGTGGAAGGCTTTGCTAAAGAATGCGCTGTAGTTACGCATTATAGACTTAAAAATGCAGAAGACGGAAGTGGTATCGTAGTTGATGAAGATGCTAAACTTGAAGAGGAACTAATTGTTAGACCAACCTCAGAAACTATTATTTGGGATACTTATCGTAAATGGATTCAATCTTATCGTGATTTACCACTTTTAATAAACCAGTGGGCAAATGTCGTTCGTTGGGAAATGCGTACGCGTTTGTTTTTAAGAACAGCTGAGTTTTTATGGCAAGAGGGGCATACAGCTCACGCAACTGAAAAAGAAGCTATTGAAGAAGCCGATATGATCATGCATCTTTACGCTGATTTTGCTGAAAACCATATGGCAGTGCCCGTGATTAAGGGGACAAAAACGGAAAGTGAACGTTTTGCTGGTGCGGTTGAAACCTATTGTATTGAAGCATTAATGCAAGATGGTAAAGCTTTACAAGCTGGTACATCACACTTTTTGGGTCAAAATTTTGCGAAAGCTTTTGATGTAAAATTTGCAAATAAAGAAGGAAAACAAGATCATGTTTGGGCTACTTCATGGGGTGTTTCAACACGGTTAATGGGTGCTCTGATTATGACGCATAGTGACGATAATGGTTTAGTACTGCCTCCAAAATTAGCGCCAATTCAAGTGGTTATTGTGCCTATTTATAAAGGAGAAGAACAACTTGATGCTATCACTGAAAAGGTTAATCCCTTAGTGAAAGAACTGCGTTCTAAAGGTATCTCGGTTAAGTATGATAATCGTGATACGCATAAACCTGGTTTTAAGTTTAATGAGTATGAATTAAAAGGAGTACCTGTTAGACTTGCCGTTGGCCAACGTGATTTAGAAAACGACACGTTTGAAATAGCGCGAAGAGATACTTTAGAAAAAGAAACTATTACATCTGGTGATGCGGTTGAAAAAATCACTACGCTTTTAGAAGATATTCAAACCAATATTTATAGTAAAGCCAAAACCTATCAAGAGTCGCATATCACGAACGTCGATAGTTATGATGAATTCAAGCAGGTTTTAGAAGAAAAAGGAGGATTTATTGCCGCACATTGGGACGGAACCACGGAAACTGAAGATAGAATCAAAACAGAAACAAAAGCCACAATACGCTGTATTCCTATTGATGTTATTGAAGAAGAGGGGCGGTGTATGGTCACTGGTAAACCTTCTTCATTTAGAGTACTTTTTGCCAAAGCATATTAGTAGAACTAAAAAATCATAATTAGGCCTTGCAATACTTAAAAATAGTTGTATTTTTGCATCCGCAATTATGCGACCCTAAGGCCCGTTCGTCTAGGGGTTAGGACGCCAGGTTTTCATCCTGGTAACAGGGGTTCGATTCCCCTACGGGCTACGAAGTTCATTTAAATATTGAAAATAAAGTGTTATACTGAGTTTACAGTGTGACATAGATATTTTGAATATTTAGTTCATGGCCCGTTCGTCTAGGGGTTAGGACGCCAGGTTTTCATCCTGGTAACAGGGGTTCGATTCCCCTACGGGCTACAACAATAAAAACATAAAAATGTTGAATCAAAAGATTCAACTTTTAATTTTAAAATAAAGTAATGGCAAATCATAAGTCGGCATTAAAGAGAATTAGAAGAAACGAGGCAGTACGTTTACGTAACAGATACCAACATAAAACTGTTCGTAACGCGATTAGAAAATTGCGTGGTGAAGAGGATAAAAAAGCTGCTGAAACTATGTTGCCTTCAGTTGTTAGTATGATTGATAAGCTTGCTAAGCGAAATATCATTCACCCAAACAAAGCTTCTAACTTGAAAAGCAAATTAATGACTAAAGTGGCTACGTTGTAGTATTGGTCATTTATCATATAAAAAAAAGCCCTTCATTGAAGGGCTTTTTTAGTTTTACTGTTCTGTTTTAATATTGGAGGTGTTTCGATAACCAGGGTTGTCTTTATACCAATCAGAGTAACTATCTCCTCCTGATGATGCCCAATTATTGAAAAAATTATAGGCCTGATTCACTGGTACACGCTCTTTAGGTACTTTAAAGTTATGCATGATGTTAATAGCCCAAGGTAATCTCGAATCTGTTTGATAATTGCCATCAGGATCTTGATTTACACCTTCAACATCTACGGTATTAAGGCCTAGGCTTGTGCGTAACCTATTAGGTAAGTGAATTTCTCTTCCTCTTTCTTTATTAATGATTAAAAAGGCATTAAAAGGTGCGATACCCAATTGTGCAGTGGTTATTGGTGTGGTGAATTTAACGTTAACCTCTGAAGGTAGACCAAGCATGGTTTCATTATTGTCAAATAGTATGATTACCGCTCTACTTTGTCCTTCTTCAGTACCGTTGGCTGCAACATTAATGTAATTTTCTGTTAGAACGTTACCAATAACCGACTCGATTTGGTTAGGTGCTATACTTTCTAATTCGATACCCATACCATTAGTGAAACCAGCCCCGTCAGAGGTAACTTCAAAGAAAATATCTAATTGAACTACTTCATTTAATGCATTCTGAATAGCTACAAATCTGTAATTTACTGCCGTATCGTTAAAGTCATAATCTCCTAAGTATGGCCATAAGTCTTCAAAAGCTAAAGTACCCCAGCCATATTTACTGGGCGTAAACGTTTCAAAAGCTTTGTCGGCGTCATCAGGATATTCATCATCACTATCCGGTATACCATCGCCATCTGTATCGGGATCTTCGGTATCAGTGGTGACGGTATACGTTGTTAAATCATTTACCGTACGTCCTAGACTAACACCAGAATCGGAGTTAGGACCATAAACATATTCCCATCCACCGGTTACGGTATCCATAATAATCAAATCAGAATTTGAACCGTTTGCCGCTAACCAAAGCTCGTTATTAGAATCAAAGGTCATTGAGGTAGGATTAAAAGGCAAGTTATCTGAGCTTATGCGCGTAGCTTGATAAATATTGTTGTTATCTAAATCTAAACGATATAAGCCTCCGAAACTACTTAAGAATATCGTGCCATCCGCTGCAAAGGCCAAATCACCTCCACCGGTAACATCAAGGTTGTTGATGTCCCATGTAGATAGTACTGAAGCGTTTGATGGATCAATTGAGTAAACCCTAGCACCACTCGAAAAATATAATAGACCGTCATTGTCATTAAACGCCAAACGTGGACCTCCCATACCAAGATTGGAAATAGTTGTCCACGCATCATTAATCATATCATAACGCATTAATGGGTTTCCATTATTTTTTCCAATAGAATATAAATACATGTTGGCATGATCAATGGCTGCGGTATAACTTCCCATAGGCATAGCAGCTAGTTCTTTTAAACTACCATTGAGTGGGTTTATTGAAAATAATTGCCCTGATCCATTAACAGCAAATAAAGTGTCAATCTCAACATTTTTAGCACCCATTCTACTTTGAGTGATTTTGTGTTTAAAGCTTGCTATTTCGGCCTGCCTTATTTTGTTGGTGGCATCTGAAAATATATAGTTAGCAGCCCCATTTTGAATATCGACTATTTGAGAAGTAAACATATTGCCTTCTTTTCGGCGAATATATACCTGTGAATAGTAAGACGGTGACATGATAGTTTGTTCTAAAACACCATTTACCGGCCTTCCTTTAAATAAAATTTGATTGAGTTCATCAGATTCAAAAGTTACTGCAGTATCGGCCTGTCCTTCATCATTGATAATATCAACCTCTTCAATATTGTATTGTCTATCGTCGTAGGCATAAACCGTATAGATGGCATTTGAAGCATTATCGTTTATAGTAACAGTTACCGTTTCTGAGGTTTCAAACTCAAAACCTTCTGGTATCTGTAAATTAGTGATGTCATTCGTTGATGATTCTTCCTCTTCTTCAACAACGTTTTCTTCTTCTGGACTTACAGTTTCAGTGAGTGTGTCCTTAACACACGACTGTATGGTAAGCAGAAAAACAGGAATAAAAAGGAATCTAAAAATGCTTTTTGTATTCATAGCTTTAAAATTTGAGCCCCCAAATATCATTTTTTTGGAGGGCAAGTAGGTGTTGTAATATTTGGAACAAGGGTAAGTTTAGATGTAAGGCCAAAATCTATCGATAATTGGTTCGAACATAAAAACTCTAACAAATGAACGAAAAAGACTACAAAAAGATATAAATATCCGATGAACTGCACCGAAATGTTGTGTAGTTAAAGAAATCTGATGTGAACTGGAATTTAATGGAAAGCTTTACGACGGCCTAGAACAAGACCAATTAGAAAGAAGGAATACGAGATCACAATTAATATTTTTAGAATAGCTCTAAAATGGTATTCAATCCAAATCTCGGGTTTTAAAAAGCCAATAACATATAAGAAAGGAAAAAATAGATGAAATATGAGTAAACTTAAACTTACCCAAAGCATCAGGTTTCTTTTATTGAAAAATCTCGTGCTTTGAATTCTTTTTTCTTTGAAATAGAGTAGAACGAGCAGTATCAAAAAAAAAGATGCCAAGGCCTTTGAGTAAAATAGACCAGTATGCAAGGGGTTTTGAAAAAAACAACTAATTAAATAGGTGCTCAGTACAATGAAGCTTCCCCAACGTACCAGTGTTTTGTGTGCATGTTTTTTAAGTACACGATAATATACCCAACTAAAAAAGCTTAGCATGATTACACTATACAAATTGTAAATACCAACATTATGCCAGGAATATGCCAAATCGGAAAAAAAGCTAAAATGTTCGTAGGTTATAATAAAGTAGCCAAGCAATTCCGTAAAGAAGGTATAAGCAATATAAATAGGAAAGTATTTTAATGCGGTATCAAAATATTGGCGATAGTTAACAATTGCCACTATAAGAATGACCAGATAGAGAACAATCGTATAACCTGATTTTAAAAATTCTATCACTAAATAAATTTAACGAAATGCTCTTCTTTTACTTAAATAGAAACCGATGCAAAAAAGTAAATACATTATAATAATTAGTATTTTTTGAAGTGTCCCTAGATCATATTTAAACCAAAAATAAGAATCGAAAAAATTGATAAGAAAAATTAGAGGAAAGAAAAAGTAAAAAGAGAGCAGTCCAAATGAAATCCATGTCATTAGATTGTATTTTTGAAACTCCCATTTAATTTCAAATTCTTTTATTTCCTTAAGATATATCGATATTATCACAACGAGAATAAAAGAAGCAAAAACCACGGCAAAGATTAGAACTTGAATTAGAGGGTTTTGAAAAAAACAGTTAAAGACAAAAAAAGGTAAAAAAGAAAGGGCTAAAAATTTAATTAGTTTTTTTCTTTTTAATGATTTAACCAACTTCCAATAAATATAATAGAAGTAAGGAAAGAAAATCAAACTGTAAATGTTGTATAGAATGTCGTTAGAATATTCATATTTATTAAAAAACACGAATTCTTTTGATGTGCCAATTATATAACCTAAGAGCTCATTCAAAAATGTATAAGCAATTATCATAGGAAAAAACCTTATCGGAGTGTCAAAATACTTTTTATAGTAGATAACGGAGACAATCCAAGTAATTCCATAAACGATAATAAAATAATTATGTTTTAGAAATTGAATGAGCTCTTCAGTCATTTTTTAAAAGTCCCCATTTTTTGGTGGACAACAGTTACCAAAATTTAAAATAAGACTAGTTCCAGAATTAACTGTTTCTTCTTCTTCTCCTTTAAAATAATCACTGATTAATTTTGCTTGCCCGTCTTCAGCAATATAAATACCTCCAAATCCAGATTTAACCTTAGCTGCTGGGACAAAAAACACTGTGTTATGTCTATTGTCAACCCCTTTTTTATTACCATAATTTCCTAAATAAATTCTCAAACTATCAATTGAAGTGCCTCCTGTTTTTGCTTCTTGTTCTGCATAATTGATATATTCTTTAATAGTTTCAATATCAAAAGAAACAAACTGTGTGGGTACAAAAGGTTTTTCATCTTCTTGATATTTCGCCTCCATTTCAACAATGTTTGTTGCCCTTCGGTCTTCATAATTAACGTATAAAGAATCCGCTTCTTCAAGAGAGATGATTTGTTTAGGAGCTTCGTAAATAACTTGTTCGGCTTCCGCGGCAATGGCCGCAGGGTTTTCTTTTTTTGGCTGTTCTTGGCATGATGTCAGTATAACTGTTAACCCCAAAAATGACCAGAATAATTTGTTAGTGTTTTTCATACATAAAGTGTTAAAAGATTACAATAGCTGGGGGAATCTTCGCTAAAGATATGCTTTTTATTTCAACACATTTAACAAAAAACCCCAACGGTAGCTACCATTGGGGTTTGATTTACGCCAGATTTAATATCAATCCCAATGATACGGTGGAGGGGCACCACTCCCTCTATTAAACATTGTGGTTATCAAGGCTTTTTCTTTGGTGCTGTCCCATCTATCATTTCTAAGGTCAAGTACGTTTTCTTTGGGAGCATCGAAAGAGGTGATCACTGCGGTTTTTGACCCTTCTACAGTTGGGGCAAAAAACAAGGTTACCAGATTAGCAAACATGCCTTCACTCTCATAATCGTTCTTTGCACCAAAAATGGCATTGATGCCCGAGATGCCAATGTTGTTTTCCTGAGCTTGTTCGCACAAGAATGAAATATAGTTTTCAAACTCCCCTTTTTCGTAATAAACAAACCTGCTATCAGAAGCTAACTTATCGCTGTTTGGGGCCAATATTGTATCATGGTAATTGTTATAAAGCTCAATGGCCTTGGCACTTGATACCATACCTGAACTCGAGAGAACCAAGCTTTGTGATGTAGAGTGGAGCCCTTTAAAGTTTTGAACATCACTATGGTCTTCACCCGGGAAGCGGTATAGATAGGTTATATTGTCATTGTCCAAAGAGAATGCCCTTTGAAGATCAAGTTTTTCGTCATAGGTGACAGGAGCTATTAAAACCGTTCGATTACCTTTTTTTGTAGCCCCCAATAAAAAAGCAAACCTTGTGATTTCTATGTCCCTGTTAGCACATAGTTCTATTACATTATTGAAATAGTTTTTGAGCCCATCAAGTTCAAACCATGTAGCCTTGGTTTGATTTTGAATGCCATTGGCAAGCCTTGTGTTGTAGAAGTTGTTGTAGTAGACTTTGGCCATTTCAATGTCAATGGACTTTTGTGGTAGGGCAACTTGTTTGTTTGCGCTACTTTGAAGCACAAAAACATCAGCTGCACTGTTCAAAACGTGTCTTTTCATTTTGTAGAATTAAAGGGTTAATAATGTATCTTAAAATATCCCTTTAAGGTAAGAAAAAACTTCATTTTTAAAATGAAATCAATGTTATTAAAAAAGTGAAAGCAATATATTTACCAAAAAACCCCAATGGTATTCCATTGGGGTTTTTGATGTTAGTGAGATATTTTTGTCGACCTATTGATTCATGGTCATTAAAAATTCTTCGTTGTTTTTAGTTTGTTTAAAGCGTTGCTCTATAAACTCCATAGCTTCAACTGGGTTCATATCTGCAAGATACTTGCGCATGATCCACATACGCTGAATAGTCGATTCATCTAGTAATAAATCGTCTCTACGCGTGCTTGAAGACGTTAAGTCAATTGCAGGGAATATTCTTCTGTTAGAAATTTTACGATCTAATTGAAGCTCCATATTACCGGTACCTTTAAATTCTTCAAAAATAACCTCATCCATTTTTGAACCTGTTTCTGTCAATGCTGTAGCAATAATGGATAAAGACCCTCCATTTTCAATGTTACGAGCTGCACCAAAGAAACGTTTAGGCTTATGTAATGCATTAGCATCAACACCACCAGATAATACCTTACCTGAAGCTGGTTGCACTGTATTATATGCTCTTGCTAAACGTGTTATAGAATCTAAAAGGATAACAACATCATGGCCACATTCGACCAAACGTTTTGCTTTTTCTAAAACAATATTAGCAACACGAACATGTTCGGTAGCCTCTTTATCAAAAGTAGAGGCAACTACCTCACCACGCACATTACGCTGCATATCAGTAACCTCTTCTGGGCGTTCATCAATCAATAAAATGATTTGGTACACCTCGGGGTGATTGGCTGCTATACCGTTTGCAATGTCTTTAAGTAACATTGTTTTACCAGTTTTTGGTTGTGATACAATCATACCACGTTGCCCTTTACCTATTGGTGAGAACAAATCAATAATTCTGGTTGATATTGTGCTTTGGCGTTCGGCCAAATTAAATTTTTCTTTAGGAAAAAGTGGTGTTAAGTGTTCAAATGAAACTCTATCACGAACTACCTGTGGGTCAATACCGTTTATTTTGTTCACCTTAATTAAAGGAAAATACTTTTCTCCTTCTTTTGGTGGGCGCACGTTACCAAGAACGGTATCACCGGTTTTTAAGCCAAACAAACGTATTTGAGATTGTGATACATAAATATCGTCAGGTGATGATAAGTAGTTGTAATCTGATGATCTCAAGAACCCATATCCGTCTTGCATAATGTCAAGAACACCTTCACTAGCAATAATACTGTCAAATTCAAATTCAGGTTCTTTATACCTGTTCTTTAAATCTTTATCAAAGTTGTTGTTCTTTTTGTCTTGATGCGGACGCGGATTTGGTTTGCGTTGGTCCCTCTTTTGGTTATGGTTTTTCTGCTGAGGATTTGGTTTTCTAGGCTCTCTTTTCTGAGGTTGGCCATTATTATTTTTTTGAGGGATAACCTTTTCCTCAGTAGCCGGAGCAGCTGGTTTTTCAGCTTCTGGCTTTTTAACTTCTTTGCGAGGAGCTCTTGCTCTTTTTGGCTTTTCTTCTGTTTGCACAGGGGCCTTAGTTACAGTGGATGCTACCGCTTTTGGGTTTGATGCTTGAACATCAAGAATTTGATAGACCAAATCCAGTTTTTTGGTGGTCTTAAATTTAGGAATGTTTAATCCTTTTGCTATTTCCTGTAGCTCAGGAAGCTTTTTTGCTTTTAGATCTGAAATCTCGAACATTAAGTAATCAATAAGTTAGACTTGTATATAAATTTTGAAGTAAAATGTTATTCTTGATATTACAATTGGGAAGATTTCCCGGGGTAAGTGTTTTTTAATAACGATACAATGATACAAATTATTTTTCAACAACTAGGGCTATTTATCGAAAAGACACGTATTTTTGCTGTCCCTAAAGGGAAATTACAATGATTCAACGAATTCAGACGTTATATTTAACCATAGTTGCTTTGCTCTCAGCAATACTGCCCTTTTTTGTTAATCTTTGGGTAGCATCTGAGAATAAAGAATTCTTTGCGAAAAATGACATACTGATTTCTATTGTTTTTTACGCAGTAGCCATTTTGGCCGTTGTTGCGATATTTTTATTTAAGAAAAGACAAAACCAGTTTGTTTTGAACAGACTGAACATGATATTAAATCTTTTTTTACTAGGATTTTTCGTTTACCGATCACTAAACTTATCCGGAGAGACGGCGGTTTCTGAGAAGGGTATTGGGATGCTGATTCCTGTATTTTCTATCGTTTTTCTAGTTCTGGCCAACAGAGCTATCAAAAAGGATGAAGATCTTGTAAAATCTGTAGATCGTTTGCGTTAAACCTAACATCTTAGTAGTATTAGTGCGTAAAACCCCGATGGAAACATCGGGGTTTTTTGCTTTATACTTTTTTTAAAATGCTTACTCGGGCATAATCGCTATAGTTTCCAGAGTAAAACCGTTATTGAAACTAATGTCGGTTAATGTTTGTATCAAATTTGGCGCCTCAGCATATCCATCAGAGCTAGGCATGAAATAATTTCTTTTAGTCGCTATCATTTGCCCATCAATGTCTTCATATTCATAATCGGCAATTATTATTGGCTCATTCACCCCCATAAATGGTAACGAAAAGTAAAAACGATCAATTAGTTTAGTCGCTGGGTTTACATATAAAATATAAATGTCATTTTGTTCTTTACCCGTTAATTCTGGATCATATGTTACATGTAATTTGTCATAGGCTATACCATTGAGCTCTTCTTGGCCAATATAAGTGGTAATTGTTCCTTTATCATTTAATTTATAAGGCATTACAAACCAAAAATAATTTGCTCTACGGATAAAGTCTCCAACTGCATTACCTTGAGCATCTTCAGTTTTTTCACCTTCAATATGTACTGCAGTATTTACACCATCAAAACTGTGGGTTATAACACCATCTACCTCTGGCATTACATTAATCTCATGTTGGGTATAATGGCCAAAAGATGCTTCGTTTTTAAAAATATAACGCTCCGTTGATAGGTCTGTTTTGTCGGCGTCAGTGCTATAGTAGTTATAAGTGTATTGCACATCTTTCTTTTTCCAAAGGTCATTCCACCCTCCGTGTGCGTATTCAATTGCTTTTAAAATACTTTGCGGGTCGCTCGTATCGTATTTAGGAGTCACCTCTGCTTCCATAGCAGTCTCTTCCATTTTTTCAACTTCTTTTTTTACTTTTTCAGCACAAGAAATTATAAATACAAGTGATAAGATTGCTAAAATTTTTAATGTTGATTTCATGATGATTTTTTATTATTTGAGGTGTTAGACGAATAAATTTATCATCCTTACTACAAGCCAAAAACATCATTAAATTTTGAAATATTAAAACCATTTTTTAGGACCAATTTGGCCTCATCACTACTGGTATTTAATAATGGATTTGTGTGATTAAAATGGATGAAATGTACTTTGTTCTTTTCTGATGCTGGTAATAATTTGAAAAGAGCCATACTTTCAATAACAAATGGATGCGGTATTTCAGAAATATCACGATTATTAATTTCATTACCATCAAAAAAAGAGGCATCTAAAAAGGCATAATCTACCTTTTTAATTTCATCAATAATTGATTTTTCCCATTTAGACCATTTGTCAATATCTGGGATAAAAAGTGCAGATTTTTGCGGTCCGATAATGGTATACCCAACAGTTTCAGAAAATTCGTCGCGATGAGGTACTGTAACAGGTATAACTTTAAGCTTGTTTGTTACCGCTACGGCTTCTTCATTTTTAACTTCTTTGAGCTCAATATTTTTCAAAGACACCAACTGACTCCAAGGGCCATTGTTTTTAAGAAAAGATTGCATTTTTGGCATGGCATAAACGGGTACCGATGAACTGCCCATTGCTTCACGACCTAAAAACATTAGGCCTGTATAATGACCAATATGGGCATGGGTCAAGAAAATTCCGTCAGGAGCTTCTTCGTCTTTTTGACCCCACTCTTTCAAAAGTTTAAACTGTGAGGGTAAGTCAGGTGTAGCATCAAAAAGGAAGGTTTTTTTGTTTGTATGATCGATAACACCCAGTGAGACCACTTTTCTATCCGGGTTCGGATGATCAAATAACGTGCTACAACAATCCTTTTTACAGCCAATATGAGGACTGCCACCGTCTTGAACTGTGCCTAAAATAACTAAAGATACTTCTGGGGTAGTTTGCGCTTGACAACTCACAAACATAAAAATTAAAATGATGTTTAAAAGCTTCTTCATGTTTATCGTTTACCTAATTCGATGACTTCTAGATTACTAATTTTTTCTCCGTCAATTTGAAATCTAAGCATGGTTCTAACAGCATGAAAACCGTGTTTTCCGCATGCCCCAGGGTTCATATGAAGTACATCTAATTTTTTATCATGCATTACTTTTAAAATATGTGAATGCCCACATATGAATAGTTTTGGAGGATTTGCTTTAATCTCTTCACGAACCCTAACGTTATACTTGGTAGGGTAGCCCCCAATATGAGTAATCCAAACATCAACACCTTCACAGAAAAAACGGTTATGCTCGGGAAACTCTTTTTGAATAATATGGTCATCAATATTACCATATACACCTTTTAAAGGTTTAATAGCCTCTAGTTGGTCTGTAACTTCAAGATTTCCAATATCTCCAGCATGCCATATCTCATCGGCGCTTCTTGCATACTTCAATATGGCATCATCCATATGACCGTGGGTGTCAGAAAGCAATAGAATTTTGGTCATAACGCTAAAAATATGCTAAATTAAAATGGGGTAACAAACCTTCCTATGGTTTCAAGTATCTTTATCCTGTTAAAAATAGTTGTTTAGGTTGAGATATTTTGTTCAATTCTCTTATTTCGGAAAGGCATATCACGGTTGGCAGAATCAACCCAATGCAATTACAGTACAACAAGTTTTAGAAGAAGGCCTTTCAACGCTTTTAAGGTCAAAAGTAAACGTTCTAGGAGCTGGCAGAACAGATGCTGGTGTACATGCTAAAGAAATGTTTGCACATTTTGATTTTGACTTGATGCCTTCTCCATCGGATTTAGCCCAGCGATTAAATAATTATTTACCTACCGATATAGCGATAAAAGATATTTGTTCAGTTACACCAGATGCCCATGCACGTTTTGATGCTTTAGAACGTACGTATGAGTATTGGTTGGTCCAAGAAAAGAACCCTTTTTACTCAGAGAGTGCACACTTTATTTGGTCTGTTTTAGATATTGAGGCCATGAACAAGGCTGCTGCAGTTTTATTAGAGTACGAAGATTTTGAGTGCTTTTCAAAAACGAATACTGACGTGAAAACCTTTTTATGTAAAATTAAGAAAGCTGTTTGGGAGCAAAAAGAAGATAAATTAGTATTTACTATAACGGCAGACCGTTTTTTAAGAAACATGGTTCGAGCAATTGTAGGTACCTTACTAGAGATTGGATTAGGTAAGAAATCACCGGAGGTAATAAGAGCGATTATCGAAAGTAAAAATAGGAGTATGGCAGGTGCCTCAGTACCTGCAAAAGGATTATATTTAACTAAAATACGATACCCAGAAAAGCTATTTAATGAGTAACGAAAAAGAACAAGGTAAAGCATTTGATTTCAGACTTTTTAAAAGGGTTTTTGCCTTTACAAAACCATACAGATCTATTTTTTGGTTGGTTGCTTTTGTGGCTATATTTTTAGCAGCTTTTGCGGTTTTTACCCCAATATTAGTTCGGCAAATTATAAACACAGCACTACCTGAAAGTGATTTAGACTTATTGTCCGTTTTGGTTTTAGTAATGGGAGGGGTCTTGCTCGGACAAGTGATTTGTCAATTGACCTTTAATTATTTCGCCAACTTATTGGGTGAGTCTGTAATTAAAGATTTACGGGTTAAGCTTTTTAGAAAGATGATGGGTTTTAAAATGACCTATTTTGACAATTCGTCCATCGGAGTGCTTGTTACAAGGGCAGTAGCTGATATGCAGCGTATAGGTGAAATTTTTAGCCAAGGCTTCTTTGTAATTGTATCTGACCTGTTAAAAATGTTAGCGGGTGCTTTTGTAATGATTTATATTAATTGGAAGCTTGCCTTGATTGTTTTTGCCATATTACCAATAATCTTAGTTGCTACTCGGTTGTTTCAACAAGCGATGAAAGTTGCTTTTATTGAAGTAAGAGCCCAAGTTTCAAACTTGAATTCATTTGTGCAAGAGCGTATTGCCGGTATGAAAATAGTGCAGTTGTTTAATCGTGAAGAAATTGAAAAAGAAAAATTTAGAGCGATAAATGAAAAGCATCAAAATGCTTGGTTGAAAACGGTTTGGTACAACTCTATCTTTTTTCCAATCGCTGAAATTTCATATTCTATTGGTATTGGTTTGGTTGTTTATTTTGGGGTAATTCAAAATATTGATGATCAAATGCTAAATGATACCGGTTCTATTTTCGCTTTTTTCTTTTTGATGGATTTGTTATTTAGACCATTGCGTCAAATCGCTGATAAATTTAATACGCTACAAATGGGAATGGTGGCGGCAAATAGAGTATTCAAGATTATTGATACGGAAAGCCATATAGACGATGCTGGTAGTTTAGTAAAAGATAAGGTTAAAGGGAATATACAATTCAAAGATGTCCGTTTTGGATATTTGGAAAATGAAGAGGTTTTACATGGAATTTCTTTTGATGTAAAAGCAGGAGAAACAGTCGCCATTGTCGGAGCAACTGGGGCAGGTAAGTCTACTATCATTAATCTTTTAAACCGTTTTTATGAGATTAATTCCGGAAACATCTTTATTGATGGCGCCGATATTCGTGACTATAAATTACATTCTTTGCGTTCTCATATTGCTGTGGTTTTACAAGATGTCTTTTTATTTGCCGATACTATAGCAAGCAATATTTCTTTGCAAGAGAAAGCCGTAGATATGAAAGTGATTGAAGCAGCTGCAAAAGAAATAGGTGTGCATGAATTTATCATGCGGTTACCTGGTGGTTTTGAGTATAATGTCAAAGAAAGAGGAACGATGCTTTCGAGTGGGCAACGCCAGCTAATTGCATTTTTAAGAGCTTATGTAAGTAACCCAAGTATTTTGGTTTTAGATGAAGCTACTTCGTCAGTAGATACATATTCAGAACAGTTGATACAACAGGCAACTGCCAAAATAACTGAGGGTAGAACTTCAATTATTATTGCACATCGTTTGGCTACCATTAAAAAGGCTGATACAATTTTAGTGATGGAAGCTGGTAAAATTGTGGAGAGTGGCTCGCATAAGGAACTTTTAAAGCAGAAAGGGTATTACAGTGCTTTGTATGAAGCTCAATTTATGTCTGAAGAAGTAGCCTAATTTATTTTGGAGCCATTTGTTGAAAGATGTCAGTAAAAAAGACCATATAAAGTGCAATCAATACCATTAGAATAAAGAACAGTGTTCCTAAAATGAATAAAAAGAATATTAGTTTAATCAAAGTTTGTTTAAGATTTAACTGAAATATTCTTTTAAAAACATAAGTGAAATATAGTATTTGTATTGGGACATTAATTAGTCCAATATAATATAGAATTTTAGAATTCCACATCAAACCCAGATAGATTATATTAATACATAAAGATAGGTGTGAATATCCATAAATATTGATGATGAAATGTTCACTAAAATTATATTTCTTCCTATTAATGAAAACAAGGCGTGAGATTGCCGCTAATATTGGTAATGTCAAAATATAAAATAAGCCCTGATATTTAAAGATTAACTCTTGAAACTGTTTTCCAAATTCTAATCCAATTTTATCACTCTCTTTAATTGTTTCTGAGTCAATTTGAGTAAACTGAAAACTCAAGGCATCTGGAAAAAATTCTTGAACCAAAAAAAGAAATAATCCGCCTATTGTTACCGCAATGGTAAAATAGCTGATTGGGTTTAGGTACTTTTTGCGAACACCCTCTATGTAACCAATGATGACTTTTTCAGGCTTAGTAAAAAGATGTAGGACAGTTATTAGAAAAGTGTTATCAACATTAAAGAACCTTTCGACAGCATCATACCATAAGTTCTTTACGGTTATTCTATTGCGAATGACCTTAGCACCACAATCAGGGCAAAAACTATAATCAGTACGTAAGCTGTTTTCGCAATTTTTGCAGTTCATTAGGTCAAGTCTTTTTTAATCATTTCGGTCAATTCTTCAAGGCTTTTGTATAAGACAAATTCACCATTTTTGATGTAAGAAATGAGCCCAGTTTCTTCACTAACTACCAAGCAAAGTGCATCTGTCTTTTCGGTAATACCAACAGCTGCTCTATGTCTTAATCCAAATCGTAATGGAATAGTTCTTTCATTGGAAACAGGCAGAATTACTCTGGTGGCTGTTATGTAATTATCTTGAACTATAGCCGCACCATCATGTAATGGGCTGTTTTTGTAGAAAATACTTTCAATAATAGGTTGCGTAATTTCAATACTCATTTTGTCTCCAGTGATTTTAACAAAATCAAGGTTATTGTTTTTTTCTATCACCAAAATAGCACCTGTCTTACTCATTCCCATTTTCTCACATGCACCAATAAGAGCTGAGACATCTGTATCAGTAGGTAATGCTTCTTGTTTTAAAAATTTAAAATGTTTGATGAAATTTCTTTTAGATGCAAAATTGGTAGAACCAATCATTAAAAGGAACTTTCGAATTTCTTGCTGGAACACTATGATTAGAGCTATTAACCCGATATTCATAAAGCCCCCAACCATACTGCTAATCATTTTCATTTGTAGCAATTCGGTTAACTTCCAAAGTGCCCAAACAATTACTATACCAATAAAAATATTGATGGCAACCGTGCCTTTTACAAGTTTGTAGATGTAGTAGAGGAGAACCGCAACCAGAATGATATCGATGAAATCAGTGATTTTAAACTCCAAAAAATTAAGAAAGTCCAATGGCGGTGTTTTTGTAAAATTATGAAAAATAGCGCTACTTAAATCGAAATTCTATTTGCCTTTAGTTCTTTAAAAAGGCTAATACATTCATTTGCTTCTTTTACATCGTGCGCTCTTAAAATGTTAGCACCATTTTGTAAAGCAACCATATGTAAGGCGGTTGTTCCATTTAAAGCTTCTGAAGGTGTTGAATTTAAAGTTTTATAAATCATTGATTTTCGGCTTAAGCCTGCTAAAAGGGGTAAATCAAAAGTTTGAAACAAGTCAAAATGGGCTAATAGTTGAAAATTTTGTTCCCTTGTTTTTGCAAAACCAAAACCAGGGTCTATAATGATATCGTTTATTTTCTTTTTTCTTGCAATAGCTACTTTTTCTGAAAAATATTTTAGCAACTCTTTAATCAGGTCATCATAATCTGTAAGGTCCTTCATGTTTTTTGGAGTACCCTTCATATGCATCATAATGTAAGGCACTTGGTGTTTTGCAACAATGTCTGCTATGTTCTCGTCAAGATTACCTGCCGAAATATCATTAATAATCGCGGCTCCTAACTGTATTGATTTATCAGCGACTTTACTTCTAAAGGTGTCAATAGATAAAACAGCCTTCGGAAATTCTTTTAAAATCAGATTTATGATTGGCAGTAAGCGCAAAAGCTCTTCATCTTCAGATACATGTTCTGCTCCTGGCCTAGAACTGTATGCACCTAAGTCTAAAATGCTTGCATTTTCTTGAAGCATTTTTTCAACTTGTTTTAAGATTAAAGCTGGTTTTCTAAACTTACCACCATCGTAAAAAGAATCAGGTGTAAGGTTTAGAACACCCATCACAATTGGTGTATTTAAATCAATTAATTTTCCCTTACAGTTTATAGTCATAAAAAAACTTCGCTTTAATGGGTTTCATTATCTTTGACGTTGCTAAATTTGAGTCTATTAGATTTGACGAAATTTACACAAATTAACCTATATGCAACAAACCTCGCAACAGTACGATTCCGTTATTACCGAATGTCGCAAGCTATTTGTAAATAAAACAAAAGACTACGGTACAGCATGGCGTATTTTGAGGCTACCCTCTTTAACGGATCAAATTTTCATTAAAGCCCAGCGTATTAGAAGTTTGCAAGAAAATGAAACCAGAAAAGTTGATGAAGGTGAGCAATCAGAATTTATTGGTATCATCAACTATTCCGTAATGGCCTTAATTCAAATGGAAAAAGGGGTTGTAGATACTCCTGATTTGGAAGCTGAACAAGCTATTTCTTTATATGATGACAAGGTTGCCTTAACCAAAAAATTAATGGAGGATAAGAACCATGATTATGGAGAGGCTTGGCGTGAGATGAGAGTAAGTTCTTTAACTGATTTGATTTTGCAAAAGCTACTGCGGGTTAAAGAAATTGAAAATAATAAAGGTCAGACTATAGTGAGTGAGGGGGTTGATGCAAACTATCAAGACATGATTAATTACGCAGTATTTGCACTAATTCATTTAAGCGAGAAGAAATGAAATATTTAGTAGCTCTTTCAAGAATATTCGTTGGTGTTCTGTTTATCATAAGCGGACTAATTAAACTGAACGATCCAGTAGGTTTTTCATTCAAATTAGAAGAATATTTTAGTCAAGGCGTGCTGGATTTGCCGTTTTTAATGCCCTATGCCTTGGCCATAGCCATTGTGGTGGTTATTATAGAAGTTTTGTTAGGAATAATGCTACTCATTGGCTTTAAATCAAAATTTACCGTTTGGAGTCTTCTAGCAATGATTGTCTTTTTTACATTCTTGACCTTTTACTCAGCCTATTTTAATAAGGTTACAGATTGCGGTTGTTTTGGTGATGCTGTAAAGCTTACTCCATGGGAGTCATTTACAAAAGATGTCATTCTGCTAGTACTAATTCTTATCCTTGTATTAGGTGTTAAACATATTAAAGGACTTTTTGGTAAAAAACTAAATACCGCCGTTTTAATAATTTCTCTTGTAGGTTGCATTGCTTTCTGTTATCAGGTTCTCAATCATTTACCATCAAAAGATTTTAGACCATATAAAATAGGAGCAAATATTGAAGAGGGAATGTCAGTACCAAATGATGCACCTAAAGCTATTTATGAGTACGCTTGGAAATTTGAAGTGAATGGCCAAGAACAAATCATACTGACTAATGGTGATTACCCAAGTGTTGAAGGAGAATTTATTGGAGTGGAAACAACCGAAATTCAGAAAGGTTATGAGCCTCCTGTTCACGATTTTACCATTGAAAAGGATAGTGGAGATTTTACGACATCTATGCTGCAAAAAGACAAGCTAGTTATGGTAATTGCATATGACCTTGCGAAAAGTAATTACGCAGTATTTGATGAGGTCAAAAATGTAACGGATGAGGCTATTAGAAAAGGATACAAGGTCATCGCAATGTCTGCTTCAAGTAATGAAATAGGTAATGCTCTTAAAAGGGAACATGATTTAAATTTTGATTTTTACTTTACAGATGAAACTACTTTAAAAACAATCGTTCGTTCTAATCCTGCTGTTCTTGTTCTTGAGAAAGGTACCATTCTGCAAAAAGTACATTATAATGATTTAGATGAATTGGAATTTAAAGAACCGGATAATGGTATTTATTTTGATTTCAACCTTAAGAAGAGTTTAGATAGCATAATGGTTCTAGATCAAAAGTATAGAGCTAATCCCAACATGGAAACTTGGGGTCTTCAAATGGAAATCGACAGCTCAAATTTAAAATATGTCGAAAAAATTATTGCTCAATCTGGTTATCCTGGTAAAAGTATGGTAGGAGATAAAGCAGGCAAAGCAGCTTGGTATGTTATTCAGCATTCTAATAAGATTGATAAATATATTGATATTATTAAAGAGGCCTCCGGACAAAATGAACTTCCCTTTAGGCTATATGCGATGATGTTGGATAGGCATTTAACTAACCAAAACAAACCACAGATTTACGGTACTCAAAGTTCTTCTTACTATATAAATAGCCCTAAAGAATTAACATTTATGTGGCCATTAAAAAACAAAGACTCAGTTAATATTTGGAGGAGAAGGGCAGGTTTTGGATCTACTTTTGAAGAAAGTGCTATTGATATGTACGGAGAAGGTTTTGAGTTGAAATATTATACAATTGAAGAAATAAACAGGTTGATACCTGAACTTATTAAATAAGCAATATAAATATGAGAACTAAAATAGTTGCAGGAAACTGGAAAATGAATAAAAATCTTGAAGAGACTGAAGCTCTTTTAGGTGAGTTAGCGGCAAAATTACCAGACACCAATGCTGAGGTAATTGTTGCACCAACATTTGTGAATCTTGCTTCAGCGGTGAATCAATTATCACATTCAGTTATTCAAGTTGCTGCTCAGAACATGCATTTTGAGGAAAATGGTGCTTTTACAGGAGAGATATCAGCAGATATGTTATTGAATATTGACGTAGATACTGTCATTATAGGGCACTCTGAACGTCGTTCAATTTTTGGTGAAAATGACGAGCTTTTAGCGAAAAAAGTTAAGACAGCACTTGCTAAAGAAATGAAAGTTATTTTCTGCTTTGGCGAAGAGTTAGAAGACAGGAAATCAGGTGATCATTTTAATGTGGTAGAAAGTCAACTCAAGAATGCTTTATTTGATTTAGATGCATCATCTTGGAAACAAATAGTATTGGCCTATGAGCCAGTTTGGGCAATAGGTACAGGAGAAACTGCTAGCCCAGAACAAGCGCAAGAAATGCATGCTTTTATTCGTAAAACAATTGCTGAGGCATTCAATAACAGTGTGGCAGACAATGTCACCATTCTTTATGGTGGTAGCGTAAAACCAAACAATGCAAAAGAAATTTTTTCTAAAACTGATGTTGATGGTGGTCTAATTGGTGGAGCATCTTTAAAGTGCGATGACTTTATGGCTATTGTTAAGGCCATATAAAGAATTTAAAAAGAGATATTGATCTATTTAGAGTTTCAATTTAGTATTGCGCCATTGCAACCAGCTTCAGACATTATTATTGCTGAGCTCAGTGAAATTGGTTTTGAAAGTTTTGTAGAGAATGAAAGTGGATTGACCGCTTACATTTCAGAATCAAAATTTGATGAAGGAGAACTTAATGCCATACATATTTTGAGTTCGGATGAATTCGCAATTGAATGGACCTCCAAATCTGTTGCTCAGCAAAATTGGAATGAAGAGTGGGAAAAAAGTTTTAACCCAATTGTGGTTGATGAACGATGTATGGTTAGAGCGCCATTTCATCAAAAATCTTATGTAGATTACGATATCATTATTGAGCCAAAAATGAGTTTTGGTACTGGTCATCATGAGACAACTCATATGATGCTCTCTCATATTCTTGATAATGACTTTAAAAACAAGAAAGTCCTTGATATGGGTTGTGGTACTGGTGTCTTGGCTATTTTGGCTGAAATGCGAGGAGCAACTCATCTTGAAGCAATAGATATGGACAACTGGTGCTATCTCAATGCTATAGAAAACGCAGATCGAAATAACTGTAAGAAGATTGAGGTTTTTGAAGGTAATTCGAATCTGCTGTTGGGTAAAAAATATGATATTATTTTGGCTAATATTAATAGAAATATTCTTTTAGAAGATATTCCTATTTATGCTTCTTCATTAAATAGTAAAGGATTACTATTTCTAAGTGGCTTCTATTCAAGTGATTTAGATATGATATCTGAAAAATGTAAGGCGTTTAATTTGCGATTTGAAAAAAATTACGAAAAGAATAATTGGGTTGCGGCAAAATATGTATTTTAGTTTACAGGAAGGCAAGAATATGGGAACTAAAGAAAAAATCTCCGAAGAGTTACTTTTAGAAGAAGAAGTTCTAAAGCAAAATGAAATCGTACTTTTTAATGATGAGGTCAATACCTTTGACCACGTAATAAATACTTTAATTTCTGTTTGTGATCATACCCCAGAGCAAGCTGAGCAATGTTCTTTAATTGTTCATCACAATGGTAAGTGTACTGTAAAAACTGGTGAGTATGATGATTTAAAACCTAGGTGTTCCAGATTACTACAAGCTGGCTTAAGCGCCGAGTTGGTGTAATAGTCTCAAATTAGATTTAGGCTCTATAGTTTCTTATCTTTAGCTAAACTTATTTTATAGTTTACTTTGCGCGCGCTATCATTTCTTTTTTGTCTATTCTGTCTCAATTGCATTTTTTCGCAAGCGCTACCTCCAATTCAAAACTTTACCCCTTTGAACTATAATGGGGAGAATCAAAACTGGGATATTACTCAAGGGTTTGATAAGCATATTTATATAGCTAACAATCACAATCTTCTTGAGTATGACGGTGTCCGTTGGAGTAAATACAATTCTCCGAACGCCTCAATATTCAGAGCTGTCAGTTCAAAGGATTCCCTGCTTTTTACCGGTCAGTATATGGAATTTGGATTTTGGAAAAAAGATAAACTAGGTGACCTTAATTACACCTCTATCTCTGAAAGACTTAAGGAACCGATGCTTGAAGATGAGGAGTTTTGGAATATTTTGACTTTACAAGACTGGGTTTTGTTTCAATCCTTAGATAGAATTTATAGCTATAATATTAAGACCGGTCAGTTCAAAGTTTTAGAAGCAAAATCTACCAAGGCCCATATTTTTAAAGTGGATGAATCAATTTATTTTCAAAGTGAAGATTTTAGTGTGTACAAAATTGAAAATGGTTTGCCTGAAGTGATTATCGAGCACAGTATTTTGAAAGATAAGGGCGTTGTAGGAATGCATAAAGATAAGAACGGTCTTGTTCTGGTGTTAGACGATGCTAGATTTCTTAGAATGAATGGGGTTGAAGTTGTTGAATGGAAAATACCTGCAGCTAATGAACTGGAGGGGGTTAATGTTTATTGTACAGAAAGACTTTCAGATGGCTCTTTTGTTTTAGGGACAATTTCCAAAGGAATTTTTCAAATAAGTCACGAAGGAGAATTATTGAGAAAAATAGACCAACGAAAGGGCTTAAATAACAATACTGTATTGTCCACTTTTCAAGATATTGATGACAATTTATGGCTTGGCTTGGATAATGGTTTAAGTGTTATAAATATTAATTCTCCATTCAATGAATATGTAGATAATCTTGGTCGGTTAGGTTTGGTTTATGCCTCTATACTTTATGAAGGTGATTTATATCTAGGTACCAATCAGGGTTTGTTTTTCAAGCCTGAAAATAGTGAGGTAGACTTTAAAATGATACCGGGAACCGATGGTCAGGTGTGGAGTTTAAGGCTTATAGACAATACGTTGTTTTGTGGTCATAATAATGGGACTTTTAGTATTGATAATAATAAAGCTAAACTTATTTCAAACTTACCAGGTACATGGGATATTAAAGCGTCTAAAGAGTACCCAGATTTATTATTACAAGGAAATTATGACGGATTATCGTTTTTGAAAAAAGAAAATGGGAATTGGATTTTTCAAAACAAAATCGAAGGCTTCAATATATCAAGTCGTTTTTTCGAGGTTTTAGATAATAAAAAAATACTCGTTAATCACGAATATAAAGGGCTTTATGAATTGTCATTGGATTCAATAAACACCTCAGTAAATCAAATCAATACTCATCCGATTATGGGTCATGGATCAAGTATTCTGAAGTATCAAGATAGTATCATTTATACATCACTTGATGCAGCATTTACCAAGAATAGAGATAGTTTAACTTTTACACCTGATGATGTTTTAATCAAGTATTTATTTGAAGAGGCAGGTGGCATAACAAGTATTTTAATGCCAGATAATGAAGTAAACCGATTTTGGTGTTTTACACATAGTGGTCTTTCCTACATTTATCCAAATACCTTTAATGCATCATTAGGCATAAAAACAATTTCAATTCCTCCGTTTTTTCGTAGAAGTTTAGGAGTATCAGGTTTTGAAAATTTGACTAGAATTAAGGACGAGCAATATCTAATTGGTATTTCCAATGGTTATGTTATACTAGATAATGATAAAACCAAAGAGTCCACTTATACTATTGCCATAAATCAAGTTGAAAGTAAAAGTGGTTTAGGTCAACCGGAACAAATAGGTTTGTCTACTGAAACAGAATTGGAGTATGAAAACAATTCTATTGTCTTTAATTACAGTGTACCACAATTTAGCAAGTACTCTGAGGTCAATTATCAATATAGGCTCATGGGCCTTTTTGATGTTTGGAGCCCATGGACTAGTAATGCGGAAGTTGTTTTTAACAATTTGAAGTATAATGAATATCAATTTGAAGTTAGGGCAAAAGTTGACAATATACTTACAGATAATGCAGCTAAATATAGTTTTAAGATTAATCGGCCTTGGTATCTATCAACGGTAGCTATTATTCTTTACATTTTGGCATTAGTTCTGACATTCTTAGGTGTTCATCGAATATATAAGAAGTACTATACTACCAAACAAAATCGACTTTTAGATTTAGAAAAAAAGAAATTAAAGAGAAAAAAGTTAAAAACAGAGAAAGAACTTATTCAAGTTAAAAATGAAAAGTTAAAAAGTGAAATTGAAGCAAAGAATCGTGAATTAGCGGTTGCAACAATGAGTATGATTAAAAAGAATAAGTTTTTAAGTACAATCAAGGAGCAATTATCACAGATAGATAATACAAATCACGTTAAGGCGGTAATTAAAACAATAGACAAAAACATTAGTAATGAAGATGATTGGAAATTTTTTGAAGAAGCTTTTAATAATGCAGATAAGGATTTCTTAAAGAAAATAAAAGATATACATCCAGAACTTACAGCTAACGATTTACGATTATGTGCCTATTTAAGATTAAATCTTTCCTCTAAAGAAATAGCACCTTTGCTTAATATTTCTGTTCGCAGTGTAGAGGTAAAACGCTATCGGTTAAGAAAAAAAATGAATTTAGAACATGAAAGAGGCTTGGTTACCTATATTTTGGAGTTATAGCAACCATACATTATTTTTTAGTACCACAACATTACCTATACACATTCATTTTGTTTAACTTTTTATCGAACTAAATCTTACAAAATGAAAATACCTTAAGTGTCCGAAAAGGCCTTGTACTCTTGAGTTTATGTTAATTATACCTTAAAAAAATTATCATGTATGTTTTTTGTATGGGTATTATTTAAGGAATTCGTAATAATGCAATATATATTGCACTATTCTAATAGGCCTTAAATGAAGCAGTTCTATACTTTATTAATTTTTATACTTGTGACCATAGTAACATACGGTCAGCAGTTCACCGCTACAGGTACGGTTTACGATGCAGACATTAATGATGTTTTACCAGGTGTAAACGTTTTTGTGAAAAACACATCAAACGGAACGACAACAGATTTTGATGGTAATTTTTCACTACCTAATGTAGCTGTAGGAGATATTTTAGTATTCTCATATATAAGTTTTAAAACACAAGAGATAACGGTTTCTAATCAGGATTCTATTTCACTTTATCTAAGGGAAGACGTAAGTGCATTAGATGAAGTTGTTGTAATTGGTTACGGAACTCAAACCAAAAAAGAAATTACAGGTGCTGTTGCAGTGGTAGGTGCAGAAACCATTGAGGAGTTAAACCCTACACGTATAGAGCAAGCTCTACAAGGCCAAGTCGCAGGTGTCAATATTACTGCAGAGTCCGGATCACCAGGTAGTGGATCTAACATACGAATTCGAGGTATTTCTACAAATGGGGATAATCGTCCTTTAATCTTGGTTGATGGTAATGTTATAGAAGACTTAAGTGTTCTAAATCCAGGTGATATTGAAAGTATCAATGTTCTAAAAGATGCAACCGCAGGTATTTACGGTGTTAGAGCTGCAAATGGGGTTGTATTAATTACAACAAAGACAGGAAGAAAAAATTCAAAGCTTAAGTTTAGTTATGACGTTTATGGCGGTTACCAACAGACTTCTAGAACTATTCCAGTACTAAACGCTACGGAGTACGCTTTATTGACAAATGAAGCATTTGCTGCTGGTGGTCAAGCTAATCCCTTTCCAAATGTTTCTGATTTCGGGGTCGGTACAAATTGGCAAGATGAGGTTTTTCAAAATGCTCCAATCATTAATCACAATATTACAATTACCGGGGGAACAGAAAAATCTACCTTTTCTTTTGGTAGTTCTTTGTTAACTCAAGATGGAATTGTTGGAGGAAGTAAGGCAAATTTTAAACGTTTTACAAGCCGAATTAATTTTAATACTGACCTTCTTGAAAACTTAAAATTTACTGCTAATCTCATTTACACAGGGACTGAAAGAAAGACATTATCTGAAAACGGAATTGGCTCAGTTTTATTTAATGCCCTAAATAATGCCCCAACATTTGGTGTTAGAGAAGCTAATGGTGCATTTACTTTAGCCCAGGGATTGGGGAATGAAGTAATTAATCCCTTAGCTCAAATTGAAAATACTTTCAATTCAAATGATGTTGTAAGAATAAGTGGTAAAACAGCCTTAAACTATAAATTTTGGAATGACTTCACTGTAGAATCTAGTTTGCAGTTCAATTATGCAGAAGTAAAGGGTAGGTTTTTCTCTCCAGTTGCATTTTTTGGCGCTGGTAAGGTTTTTAATAATATTGATAGACCTAACCTAACTACCAATAAGGATATTTTTAAAGACTACACTTTTGATTCTTTTATAAATTACAATAAACGTCTTAGTGAAGACCATAATTTTCAAGCCACTTTAGGAACTTCTGTATTTGTGACGAAAGGACAATTTTCTGGAGGTACACAAGGATTTTTTGAGAACGAAGTAAGTTTTGCCGAAGCAGATTTGATAAATGCAGTCGATATTAGAAACGGACTTCAAGATAGTGGACTAAGCGGAAAGTTTGATGAACGTCTTCTTTCTTATTTCGCAAGAATCCAATACGATTATAAAGGAAGATATCTTTTTTCTGGTGTTATACGAAGAGATGGTTCTACAAAATTTGGACCTGATAATCGATTTGGATATTTCCCTTCTGGATCAATAGGTTGGATTGCATCTGATGAGGAGTTTTTAGTGAACAGTAATGCCGTTAACTTCTTAAAGTTCAGAGCTAGTTACGGAATATTAGGGAATGATAGAATACCTGGTAATGGTTTTAGAGGTATTTTAAATGGTGAAGGAGCCTATGTGCTAAACAATCAATTGGTTTTTGGCCAAGCTATAGGTGTTTTGCCGAACCCAGCAATCCAATGGGAAGAACAAAAGACTTATGATATCGGAGTTGATTTAAAATTGTTTAATAGTAAAATAGATATTACGGCTGATTATTTTAATAAGACAACAGAAGGTCTCTTATTGCAGCCTCAAGTTTCAGGAATTTTAGGTGCTAACGCACCCGGTGCGCAAGCCCCGGTTGTTAATGGAGGTACGGTAGAAAATTCAGGATTTGAATTTGCAATTGGATACCAAAGCGATAGAAGTAAAGACTTTAATTTTGGATTAAACTATAACGTAACATTTTTAACCAATGAAGTTACCCAAGTAAATAATGAAGCAGGATTTTTACAAGGAGGTAGTTTTGGGGTTGGCCAGGACCCACCAGCAAGAATGGAAGCTGGGAAACCAATTGGGTTCTTCTATGGATTAGAAACCAATGGTATTTTTCAAAATCAAGACGAAGTTAACTCGCATGCAACCCAGGCAAATGCAGCGCCCGGAGATCTACGTTTTGTAGATCAAAATAGTGATGGAATTATAGACACTGATGATAGAATAGATATTGGTAATCCAATACCAGATGCGACAATGGGTCTAAATTTATCAATCAATTATAAAAGTATTGATTTTGGTGCCTATGCTTTTGCTTCTGTAGGTAATGAAATTGTTCGAAATTATGAAAGAAATCAACCTTTAGTTAATAGATCAGTATATACAATCAATCGTTGGACTGGGGAGGGCTCCACAAATGAATTTCCAAGACTGACAACTGGAGCCACTTCAAACACCTTATTCTCTGACTTTTTTGTAGAGGATGGTTCTTTTGTTAGAATACAGAATGCACAAATTGGTTATACTTTTCCTAATCACCTTATGGAAAAAATGGGAGCGGATAAGTTAAGAATTTATCTGTCTGCAAATAATATTTACACATTTACAAAGTATAGAGGTTATGATCCAAGTGCGTCTTCTGGAGCTCCAATAGGCGCAGGTATTGATCAGGGTTTTTATCCAGTTCCTAGAACATATTTATTGGGGTTAAATCTTAAATTTTAATAGGATGAATACAAAACAAAATATAGCAAGACATATGAGAAAAACACTTTTTGTATTGACATCAGTGCTTTTAGTTTTTGCTTGTTCGGATGATTTTGTAAATGTTGATTCATTTGATGAAGATTCTGAAAGCTTTTTTAATTCGGAAGACGATTATCAAAGTGCTTTAATCTCAGCTTACGATATGTTACAGTCAAGTTATATCAATGTAATGTTAGGAGAAATTGCATCTGATAATACATTGGCTGGTGGAGAAAGTGCTACGGATGTTCCAGGTATACAGGAAATTGATGATATGATTCATACTCCGGTAAATCAGCAGCTGCGTGATATCTGGAGTTGGATGTTCGCTGGAGTAAATAGAGCAAACTATATTTTAGAATTTAAAGACAAAACTGATTTTGCGAATCGAGATATAGTTATAGCTGAGGCTACTTTTTTAAGAGCTTACTATTATTTTGAACTAGTAAAATGGTTTGGCGATGTTCCATTAGCTGTGGATCAAAGATTACTTTTTGGAGACCAAAATATTGTTGAAAGAACACCTCAATCTGAAGTTTACACGCAAATAGAACAAGATTTACTGTTTGCTGCTAACAACTTGCCTTTAGTTCAAACAGAAACCGGTCGTGCAACCAAGGGCGCAGCACAGGCAATGCTTGGTAAAGTTTATTTATATCAAGATAAATTTACGGAGTCAGCATCGGTTTTAGATGAAGTAATTAATTCGGGTACTTATGATTTGTTGGTCGATTACAGTACAATGTTTGAGAATGACAACGAGAATAATATAGAATCAGTTTTTGAAGTTCAGTATACAGATATTGAAGGAGCTGGTTTTGGTTGCTTGCAATGTAGTGAAGGTAATGTGGCTGTTGGTTTTAATGGAATACGTAATTATTCTGGACCTGAATTTGAATCTGGCTTTAGTTTTAATGTTCCGACACAAGAAGCCTTTGATGCCTTCGAATCAGGAGATATTCGAAGAGACGTTGCAATTTTAGATATAGAGGCATGGGCAATTACTAATCCTGATGTGTCTTTCGTAGAAGGCTTCGAACATACCGGATACTACAACAGAAAATACATTGCTCGACAAGGAGATTTAAATACAGGTGATGCCAATTTGACAAACCCTAATAACTACCGCGCTATACGTTTCGCTGACGTACTATTAATGGCGGCAGAAGCTAATAACAGAGGGAACATAGATGATTCTAAAGCACAAACCTATTTAAATAGAGTCCGGAATCGAGCGATTTTAGGAAATAGTTCTGCAACTGGACAAGCATTAACTGAGGCAATTTACCAAGAACGTCGAGTTGAATTAGTGGGTGAAGGACATCGTTTTTTTGACTTAGTTAGAACTGGTAGAGCTGCCGCTGAAATAAATGGTTTTCAAACGGGGAAACATGAATTATTCCCGATACCAAGTATAGAAATTGAATTAGCGGGAAACCGTTGGGAACAAAACCCAGGATATTAAACATTAACTTAAATTACTCAAAATGAAAATTTTTAAACACTTTTTAGTTTTATTTATAACCACTGGCCTTTTGGTTAGTTGTGGAGGTGATGACGATGATAATCCAATGGATAATCTTGAAGCTCCTTCTAATGTTACAGCGAATATTGAAATTGCGCAAGATGATACAGGTACTGTTACAGTTACACCTACAGCAGATGGTGCAACTTCTTTTGAAGTACTTTTTGGAGATGAAGACAATGAAACACCAACTAATTTAAGTCCCGGGCAATCAGCTACCAATGTATACGGTGAAGGTACATTTACAATCACTTTAACAGCTATAGGTGCAGACGGGCAAGAAACTCAAATTACCAACAATATTACGGTTGCATTTACAGCGCCATCTAATTTAATGTTGGATGTAGTTGTTTCTGAAAGTAATCCTTTTGAGGTTACAGTAACCCCAACAGCTGATGATGCAACTATGTTTGCGGTTTTATTTGGTGATGAAGCCAACGGTGAAGAAGCTACCACAATTATGGCAGGAGCAAGTGCTGTAAATGAATATGAAGCAGTAGGAGAGTATACGATAACAGTTACTGCTATGGGAGCAAGTGCAACAACTATTGAAGTTATGGAAACTGTGCTTATTGAAGAAGCTGCCTTCGATGGTGGATTAATTGTAAATGGAGATTTCGAAGCAGGTGCAGAACCATGGAATGCTGGAGTTGAAGCCTTTGATGCTCCACCGGCGCCAGTTGTTACTGAAGATGGTAATACTTTTTATTCTGTTACTGTTGATAATCCAGATCCTAATCAACCATTCTTAGTGAATCTAAGTCAGCAAGGATTAACTCTAGTTGATGGAACAAATTATATTTTGACTTTTGATGCATGGTCCGATCGTGACCGTCCTATAATTGCAGGTATCGGAGAAAGCAGTGGAGGTTTTGCTAGTGTTGCGGTAGATGTAAATCTGACTTCTGCGATGCAAACATTTACTTTAAACTTAACAGCTGTTGGGTTTGGTGGTGATGATATCCGTGTGATTTTTGATAGTAATGGTGCAGCCGGTTTAGTTAATATTGATAATGTTATGCTTTTTGAAGGAGGCGACGGTAGTGATACTCCTGGAGGAGGAGATGCGACAGAATTAATTGTAAATGGAGATTTTGAAGCTGGAGCAGAGCCATGGAATGCCGGAGTTGAGGAGTTTGACGCTCCACCAGCACCAGTAGTAACAGAAAATGGAAACACCTTTTATTCTGTAACAATAGATAATCCAGATCCTAATCAACCATTCTTAGTGAATTTAAGTCAACAAGGTTTAAGTGTTGCCGCTGGGGCCAACTATATTTTGACTTTTGATGCTTGGTCAGATCGTAATCGAACTATAATAGCAGGAATCGGAGAAAGTGGAGCTAATGGTGCTTTTGCTAGTGTGGTAAATGATGTAAATCTGACTGCTGCCATGCAAACCTTCACATTTAATTTAACTGCTGATGGTTTTGGTGGTGACGATATTCGCGTACTTTTTGATAGTAATGGAGAAGCAGGTTTAGTTAATATTGATAACGTTTCTCTTATTGCAGGCGGTGATGGTAGTGATACACCTGGCGGCGATGGTGGCGGTGATGGCGGAACAGGCTCAGTTATGCTAATTAATGGTGATTTTGAAGATGGAGCAGAACCTTGGAATGCGGGTGTCGAAGAGTTTGACGCACCTCCAGCACCAGTAGTAACTGAAAATGGGAACACTTTTTATTCTGTTACTATTGATAACCCTGATGCAAGCCAACCTTTCTTAGTGAATTTGAGTCAGCAAGGTTTAAGCGTTACGGCAGATGCGAACTATATTCTAACTTTTGACGCATGGTCTGATCGTAATCGAACCATAATAGCGGGTATTGGAGAAAGTGGGGCTAATGGTGCTTTCGCTAATGTGGTAGTTGATGTTAGCTTAACAGATCAGATCCAGACATTCACACTTAATTTAACAGCTGCCGGTTTTGGTGGCGATGATATACGTGTGCTTTTTGATAATAATGGGATGGCAGGTCTTGTTAATATTGATAATGTATCCATAGTCGAAGGTGGTGATGGAAGTGATACACCTTAAAAAAGTGTAGATTTTGAATTATAGTTTTCCTGAAAAGGAAGATTAAAGATTTAAAATTATTTGTGGAGTAAAAAAAATGAATTTGGCCTGCTTAATTTAGTTGGGCAGGCTAATTCTTTAGAAAAATAAAAGCGATGAGAAAGAAGGTTTTTGGTCAATTTAGAATTCTTATGGTACTACTTCTTGTCATATCATGTCAAGAAGAAGAGCCTGTACTCGAGAACTTAGTTGCTCCAACTAATGTTGAAGTAAATGCTGCTGTATCTACAGATCAATCAGGGAATGTAACGGTTACACCGACTGCTGAAAATGCAATTAACTTTCATGTGATATTCAATCCAGGAGATGACCCAATTACTATCGCTAATGGCGACTCGGCTACCTTTAGATATTCTCAATCTGGGCAGTATAGCACTCCGATAACTGTGGTTGCTTTTGGTGCAGGGGGTATAAGCTCTAGTGCAACAGTATCTATTGATTTAGATGTTAGTTTAAGAATTTCGCCAGAAATTTTAGCTCAAATAACAGGTGGAGATGGCTTTTCAGCAAGTACTAAACGTTGGGTTTGGGATAGAACTGTTGGTGGTCATTTTGGTGTAGGACCTTTATCAAATAATTTTCCTGAGTTTTTTAGTGCTGGACCAAACCAAATTAATCCATGCATGTATGACGATGTTTTAGAGTTTTCACATGATGGAAATGACAACTATACATTTTCTCTTGAAACAGGAGAAGGCAATGAAACCTTTATAAATTGGACTGAAGTTAATCGCTTTTTTCCTGAAGCTACACCGCAACAATTTGCAGACGAATGTAGAGACATAAGTAATCAAGCAACTTTTGAAAATAATTTTATCATTATCGAGAATACCGATGGTACCCAGTCGCTAAATGTAGGTAATAGCTTTTTAAGTTATTGGGTTGTTGTTTCCGGGGAGTATGAGATAGTAGAGTTATCTGAAAATAGAATTAGTGTAAGGGGAATTAGTCAGCCATTTAATGGCGATGATCCTTTAGCTTGGTATTTTAGTTTTATACCTGAAAGTGATGGTATTGGCGGCGGAGGAAGTACATTAGAAACTGAATTCACCAATCTAATTTGGTCAGATGAGTTTGATATTTCAGGAGCGCCCAATCCAGTAAATTGGACCTATGATTTAGGTGCAGGTGGTTGGGGTAACGGAGAGTCACAGAGCTATACTAGTAATCCAGAAAATGTAATTGTTGAAGACGATGTTTTAAAGATTACTGCAATGGCAACAGGAGGTGGTAATGGCGCCGATGTTTATTATTTTGATGACATCCAAATTGGAGATGATTCAGGGAATGCAACGGAGACTATTCAGGATTTTGAAGGTGATTCCCCATCTATAACTGGTTTTGAAGGGGCTTCAACTGCAGTAATTGAAAACCCTGATGCTACTGGTATTAATACCTCTTCAACTGTTGTGGAATTCACTAAAAATCCTGGTGCAGCATTTTTTGCTGGTGCATTTTTTGATTTCTCAGCACCACTAGATTTATCAGTTAACGCAAATCTTTTGATAAAAACTTGGTCCCCAAAATCGGGTGCTGTAGTTCGGATAAAATTGGAGGACGCTACAGATTCAACAAAATTTGTAGAGGTGGATGCTAATACAACTGTAACAAATGCATGGGAAACTTTATCTTATGATTTGAGCGGAGCTCCAGCTTTTAATTATGATAGGGTTGTTATATTCTTTGATTTTGGTGAAGATGGTCCAGTAGGTTCTGGTTACACCTCAGCTAGAATTAAATCTCAAGGCTTGCAAGAGTTTACTTATGGTCGAGTTGAGGCAAGAGCGAAACTCCCAACAGGAGGTGGAACATGGCCAGCAATTTGGATGTTAGGCGCTAATTTTCCAGAAGTTGGTTGGCCAGCGGCTGGCGAAATGGATATAATGGAACATGTTGGTAATCAGCAAGATATTGTTTTTGGGTCTACACATGATCCTAATAATTTTGGAGGCACAGCACGTACCGGGTCAACCTTAGTCGCTGGGGTCTCTGAGGAATATCATATTTATGAAATGGAATGGACCAGTACTGAGATACAGTTTGCCGTTGACGGACAAGTATATCATACTGTTACAAATGATGGTACATTACCATTCAATAATGATTTCTTTTTTATTATGAATGTTGCGATGGGAGGAAGTTTTGGGGGTGATATTGATGCAGCATTTACAGATTCAACAATGGAGGTAGACTATATTAGAATGTATCAGTAGATACAGTATATTTTTTTAAAGAAAAAGCAACTAGTAAGTCAGTTGCTTTTTCTTTAAATACTCCTAAATATCAAATTACCTTCGAATAGCAAGAGAATTAATCCTTTTATCACATAAGATAGAAGGTTAGCCAACAGGACAATGAAAAGATTTCAAAAAAAATTAAATTTTATTTCTTTTTTCCTACTCTTAATTTTGTTTTTTGGATGTAAAAGCGATGATGATGGACCCCAAGTTGTAGCAAATTTTACATTTACTATAGAGGGAGATACAGCCATTTTTGTAAATACATCCGAACAAGCTACAACATATCTGTGGGATTTTGGAGATGGCAGTACGTCAACAGAAATCAATCCAACTAAAATATATGTATCCGGAACTTTTACGGTAAAACTAACAGCATCGGCTAGCGAAGGTTCTTTTGATAGTATTGAAGATGAAATTACTGTTGTTGCGCTTAATAAAGCCACATTGCCTATTACTTTTGATGATTCAACAGTTAATAATGAAGCAGTAACTTTTGGAGGCACAAATTTTCGGATTATTGAAAACCCAGACATTTCTGGTACTAATCCAACTGTTTCTAACGTCGGCGAAATTAGAAATAGTGGTGTAGCGTTTGAAGGTATTTTCTTTGAATTGGCAACGGAAGTAGAATTTGCAATAGAAAAAACAATCCAAATTAATTTTTGGGCAGATGCTCCTATAGCAGTACTTTTAAGAATGGAAGGACCTAATGCTAATGAAGTTGAAGTTCTTGTAAGTCATTCAGGAATGGGTTGGGAAGAACTCTTATTTACTTTTGATAGTATTGACGAGTATTCTAAATTAACTTTTATTGTAGACCCTGGTGGCACTAAAGAGGGTTTATTTTTAATAGACTCTATCACTCAAATAGAAACGCCAAATAGTGCTGTTGGTTGCACAGCGAATCTAGTTGAAGCTATGACCTTACCATTAGATTTTGAAGGGTGCGAAACATTTCTTTCTTCATTAAATTTTGGAAGTGGTATAAGTTCTGCTCTAATTGAAAATCCATTTAAAATAGGCATCAATACGTCCGACTTTGTTTTAAAGATTGATAAGCCTGCAGGTTCGGAATTTTTTGCGGGAGTTCAAAATATTTTTCCAAGTAATTTTGATCTTACTGACACGGATACATTTATAGCCAAAGTATATAGTACAAGAGCGAATGTTGTATTTAGGTTTGAATTATTAGCTAACCCTAATGATGGTAGTATTGGTAATCCAACACCGGTTTTTGTTACAATACCAAATGCTAATGAATGGGTTGAAATTGAATTTACATTTACGAATCTTCCTGCATCTCCAACGGCATACCGTCAATTAGTAATAAAACCAGATAATGACCAAACAGATAGCCCAATTACTCAAGACGGTTCTTATTTTATTGATGATATTGATTTAGTTGGTTCTGGCGGAGGTGGAGATGGTGATACGGATAGTAATTTAGATGCTGGAATAATAGTGAACGGTGATTTTGAATCTGGGGCAGCTCCTTGGATAGGAAATGGAGTTAATCTACAATCGGAGAATAGAAATGAATTTAATTTTGTAAATATAATGACCGCTGGAGAAGCCTCTTCGGTAACTATAAGTCAAGTAACAGAAATAGTTGAAGGAACTAATTATATACTAACATTTGACGCGTCATCTGACCGAGAACGTACTATTTTGGCAGGTATTGGTTTAAATGAAGCTCCTTTTACTGAAACAACACCTACGGTTAATTTAACAACAACCAGTCAAACATATACCTTGCAATTAACGGCTGGCGACTTTGGCAATAGTAATAGTCGTGTATTATTTAATATGGGTGCGGAATTAGGAGCAGTTTCTTTAGATAATATAACCCTTTTTACGGGAGGAGATGGTAGAGATAGTAATGGTGGAAATCCTCTGGAAGTACCATCAGGAGGTTGCACAGATACCTTTGAAGAAGCAATTAAGTTGCCATTAAATTTTGAGGGTTGTGAAACATTTCTTTCTTCATTGAATTTTGGTAATGGGTTAACTTCTGAGCTTGTGGCAAATCCGTTTAAAACGGGAATAAATACTTCAGATTTTGTATTGCGAATAGATAAACCTGCCGGGTCAGAATTCTTTGCTGGTGTGCAAAATATATTTGTTAATAATTTTGATTTAAGAACATCAAGTACTTTTAAACTAAAAGTCTATAGTACTAAAGCTAATGTAGTATTTCGGTTTGAGCTATTGGCTAATCCTAATGATGGTAGCATTGGTAATCCAACACCAGTTTTTGTTCCTATATCAGATGCTAATGAATGGATTGAGGTTGAATTTACTTTTACCAATCTTCCAGCTTCTCCAACTGCCTATAGTCAGTTGGTTATAAAGCCCGATAATAACGAAAATGATGGTGCGATAACAATGGATGGTACCTACTTTATAGATGATTTAATCCATAACTAAAGAAAACAAGTTTAAGTAACAAGTATTTTTATATTATTATGCAGAAAATAAAGGATGATACTAAGGCTAATGAAGTAAATATGAAAGCTGTTTCCATTAATGGAGAAACCTTTTATATGATTTCAAACATAGCGGCTATGCGCCCTTTTTTTATGAGTATTGTTAGTGATGCTAATCATTGGATGTTTATAGCAAGTAATGGCGGTTTGACGGCAGGTAGAAAGAATAGTGACTATGCTTTATTTCCGTATTACACTGATGATAAAATCACGGAGTCTTTTGAAATTACTGGGAGTAAATCAATTTATATAATTCAAGTTGATGGCAAACGAAAAGTTTGGGAACCTTTTTCTGATAGATATACTGGTGTTTATCAGTATACCAGAAATCTTTACAAAAATGAATACGGTAACAAAATCATCTTTGAAGAGGTTAATCATGATCTTGGATTGACTTATCAATGCCATTGGAATACCAGTAATAAATTTGGCTTTGTTAAGAGAAGTAAATTGATTAATGATTCGGAATCTAATATTGAAGTTAAGGTTTTAGATGGTATTCAAAATATAATACCTTATGGTGTTGAGCCGAGTTCTCAACAAGCAGCAAGTAATTTGGTAGACGCTTATAAAAAAAATGAGCTTCTTACTGATTCAGGGCTCGGTATTTTCACGCTTAGTGCTGTTATAGTTGACAAGGCAGAGCCTAGTGAAGCTTTGAAAGCTAATATAGTTTGGTCCAAAGGTTTAGATAATACAAAAATACTATTGTCTTCATTGCAATTGAACGATTTTAGAAGAACGTCAAGTGTGAAGGAGGAAATAGATATTCGAGCAGAAAAGGGAGCGTACTTTGTTGTTTCTGAAATGATACTACCACAAAAGAAAGAAAAAGAATGGATTTTAGTGGCTGATGTAAATAAAGGGCCATCTGATGTAGTCCAAATTTCTGAGCTCATTACTAAGGAGCAAAATTTATTAGCTCAAATTAATGAAGATATTGAGGCCGGTACTCAAAACCTTTTAGCCCTGACTATGGCTGCCGATGGAAAACAGTTAACGTCTGATAAAAGAAGAAACACGAGACATTATGCTAATGTGTTATTTAATATAATGCGAGGGGGGATTTTTGACGATAATTACAATATTGAAAAGTCAGATTTTGAGACTTATTTATCAAAGGCCAATAAAAATGTTTTTAGTTCTTCCATTGGTTTATTAAAAGCCCTTCCAGAAGTATTTAAACACAAAGCATTATTAGAGTTAGCTTGGGATGCCAAAGACAAAAATTTTAGTAGGTTATGTTTTGAATATCTACCATTAAAGTTTAGCCGAAGACATGGTGATCCAAGTCGACCATGGAATAAATTCTCTATTAATACAAATAGTGAGGTTGATGGTTCTAAAATTTTAGATTATGAAGGTAATTGGCGAGATATTTTCCAGAACTGGGAAGCTTTAGCACACTCATATCCTGAGTTCATAGAAAGCATGATTCATAAATTTTTAAATGCTACAACTTTTGATGGTTATAATCCATATAGAGTAACTAAAGGGGGCTTTGACTGGGAAACCATTGAGCCAGATGATCCTTGGTCTTATATTGGTTATTGGGGTGACCATCAAATTATCTATTTATTGAAGTTTCTTGAATTTATTGAAAAGCACCAGCCTAAAAAATTAGAAAAGTATTTTGATAAAGAAATTTTTGTTTATGCCAATGTCCCATATGTAATAAAGGATTATAAGTCTATTTTGAAGAACCCGAAAGACACTATTGATTTTAATCATGAACTTGATGTTGAGATTAGAGAAAATAGGGAAATTATTGGCGCTGATGGGGCTTTGTGGCATGTTGGTGAAAATCAAATTTATAAGGTCAATTTAATTGAAAAATTACTTGCAACACTTCTAGCTAAGTGTTCTAATTTAATACCAGAAGCAGGTATATGGTTAACTACTCAAAGACCAGAGTGGAACGATGCTAATAATGCTTTAGTTGGTAATGGTGTTTCCATGGTTACACTATATTACATGAGAAGATTTCTATCATTTTTTCAAAGTATTATAGAACAATCTGCAAATGAAAGTGTTGAGATTTCATCTGAATTATTAAAGTTTTTTGACGAGACCATAGCCACTTTGAAGGTGAGTAAAAATCTTTTGTCTGGGAGTTTTTCTAACAAAGATCGAAAAGTGGTAATGGATGGTTTGGGTACTGCAGCAGCTAAGTATAGGGGGAATATCTATCAACAAGGTTTTTCGGCTTCAAAGAGTAGTATTTACAAAAAGGATTTGCTTGAATTTATGGTATTGACCTTGGATTATTTGGATCATGCTATAGACGCTAACAAAAGGAGCGATAAGTTGTATCATGCCTACAATTTGATGACATTAGAAAGTGAAAAAGAAGTTTCAGTTTCTTATTTGAATGAAATGTTAGAAGGTCAAGTGGCTGTATTAAGTGCTGGTTACTTATCTTCAAAAGAAGCTCTTGAAGTTTTAGATGCTTTAAAAGCTAGTAAGCTTTTTAGAGAGGATCAATACAGTTATTTACTATATCCTAATAAGGAGTTGCCGCGATTTACGAAACGAAACAATATACCTTCTGAAGAAGTTAAAAAATCAGAACTTTTAGAAAAGCTCTTGAAACAAGGTAATCGTGAAATTATAGAACAAGATATCAAAGGGGATTTTCATTTTAATGGAAATTTTAATAATGCTAATAGTCTTGAAAGTGCTCTAGATAATTTAGATACGTCTTACTCAGAATTGGTTGAAAAAGAAAGGGAAAAACTATCACAGATTTTTGAAACTGTTTTTAATCATAAGGCATTCACGGGTCGATCAGGCACATTTTATGGTTATGAAGGTTTAGGCTCTATCTATTGGCATATGGTGTCAAAGCTTTTACTAGCTGTTCAAGAGTGTTGTCTAAAAGCAATAAATGAAGGAGCAAGTGGCGAAATTATCAGAAGGCTTAAAGAGCATTATTATGAAATTAATGCTGGAATAGGGGTACATAAATCTCCAGAATTATACGGAGCTTTTCCAACCGACCCTTATTCTCATACGCCTGGTGGAAAGGGAGCGCAACAACCCGGTATGACTGGTCAAGTAAAAGAAGATATTTTAAGTCGTTTTGGAGAATTGGGAGTATTCGTTGAGCAGGGACAACTCCATTTTAATCCTTCACTGTTATTACTTGAAGAATTCTTGATTGAGCCTTCTACATTCATTTTTAAAGGGCTAGATGGGGCAGATAAAAGTATTCCACTTCAAGAAGGTCAATTATGCTTCACGTATTGCCAAGTACCTATTATTTATCAATTAGCCGAGACCTCAAAAATAATTGTGACCTCAACCGAAGATAAAGAAGAACAATTTTCTTCTTTAAAACTAAATAAACAATGGAGTAGTGCCTTGTTTGAAAGAATTGGAATCATTAATCAAATAAAGGTTTTTGTAAAATTAGATTAGCATGATCGGAAGAATCGTCATAGTGTTTTTTTTATGGGTTTGCTCTTCTTGCAAGGGGCTACCCATGCAGTCTCAAGTAGTTAGCGTAGAAGGTAGAAGCTTATTGGTGAACGAGAGTCCATATATTATCAAAGGAATTTGCTATCACCCCGTACCAAAGAATAGTAATAAAAGGGATTTTACCAACTTAACGGAAGATTTGCTGTTAATGAAAGAGTTGGGTATAAATACAATCAGAGTCTATGAGCCTATAGCCGATAAAGATGTTTTAGATGAGATTGCTGATTCAGGTATAAAAATAATAATAGGTTTTGGCTATAATCAAAAAGGTAAGTTTGACATTCTTTCGGGTACTTTTTTGGACTACGTTAAAAAGTATAAAAATCATCAAGCCATATTAATGTGGGAACTGGGTAATGAATACAATTACCATCCGGAATGGTTTAAAGGCAATATCCAGAATTGGTATTTAGCTATGAATAAAGCTGCTTTAGAAATTAAAGAAGTTGATTCTAATCACCCTGTGACAACAGCGCACGGAGAATTACCGAACGAATTAGCCTTAAATATGTCTCCTAATATTGATGTTTGGGGTATGAATGTTTACCGATGGGACAACCCTACTGAAATTTTTAAACAATGGAAAGATGTTAGCGAAAAACCCATGTACTTATCTGAAGCTGGTGGAGATAGTTTTATGACAATAACCAAAAGCGGATATCAAAAAGGAGAAAATCAAAAAGCCCAAGCTGACGCTAATAAAAAAATATTGGATGCTGTTTTTGAGAATTTAGAGAATACCTTAGGGGTTACACTTTTTTCATTTACAGATGGATGGTGGAAGGCCGGAGAAAACGATAAGCAAAACCCAGGAGGTTGGGCGCCAAATAGCACAGGGGTGCCATATGATGGTACACCAAATGAAGAATACTGGGGTGTTGTGGACTTGGAACGAAATAAAAAAGAAACATTTGAAGTCGTAAAAGCAAAGTATAACGGACTACCTAAATAAAGTTTTATGACGCAAAAGCATTTAAGGGTTATAGCATGTATTTTATTAGTTGGTATTTTTTCTTGTAAAAAAGAACAAAAGCAAAACCTTAAAGAACAAGAAAAACCAGCTAAAAGCGCTAGAGAAATTTTAGGTAATCCAGATTATTTAGCTATGTCTTATGGTGGATATCGTCAAGTCGATCATAGTGTTGAACCTTCCATAGAAGAACTCAAAGAAGACATGAAGATTTTGAACGCCATGGGTGTTAAAATAATACGTACTTACAAGGTGCATTTGCCACATGCGGCTAATGTTCTGGAAGCTATTCATCAATTAAAAAAAGAAGATTCTAGTTTTGACATGTATGTCATGCTCGGGGCGTGGATAGATTGCAAAAATGCATGGACGGATAAAGTTCCTGACCATAATAAAGAGAGTGAAAGAAATGCCTTAGAAATTGAAGAAACTGTTCGCCTAGCTAAAAAATATGATGATATTGTTAAGGTTATTGCAGTAGGCAATGAGGCTATGGTCAAATGGGCGGCCAGTTATTATGTTCAACCAGGTATTATTTTAAAATGGGTTAATTATCTTCAATCCTTAAAATTATCAGGTGAATTAAAAAAAGACTTATGGGTTACAAGTTCTGACAATTTTGCTTCTTGGGGAGGCGGAGATGGTCAATATCATGTAGAGGACTTAAATAAGTTAATTGAAGCCGTAGATTTTCTCTCTGTACATACCTATCCAATGCATGATACGCATTACAATCCCGAATTTTGGGGAGTTTTTGAGTCGGAACAAAATGCATCAAAGAAAGAACAAATTGAAGGAGCAATGTTACGAGCCAAAGAATATGCTATGTCTCAGTATAACAATGTAAAAACGTATATGAATAGTTTAGGTATTGAGAAACCTATTCATATTGGTGAAACCGGTTGGGCTACTGTTTCTAATGGATTTTACGGTCCTGAAGGTTCAAAGGCAACTGATGAATATAAAGAGGCACTCTATTATAATCATATGAGAGAATGGACAAATTTAGAAGGTATATCATGTTTTTATTTTGAGGGTTTTGATGAACAGTGGAAAGATGCCACAAATGCAAAAGGTTCAGAAAACCATTTTGGGCTTATAAACTTGAAAGGTCAGGCAAAATATGCACTATGGGAGATGGTAGATAATAATGTTTTTGAAGGACTAACTAGAGATGGAAAGCCAATAACAAAGACTTATGACGGGGATGAACAGGTATTAATGAAAGACGTTATGGTACCTCGAATTAACCAATGAATTATTTCAAAATTTTAATTTGAAATAACAGAGCGAAATAATTAACTAGTAACCAAATAAACTACATATGGAATCAGCAAAAAGTAAAGTCCCTTTAGGACAAAAAATCGCCTTTGGGGTTGGTATGTTTGCAAACCAAATGTTTCCTGCCATCCTGGGTATATTCATGGTCGTTCTTGTACAAGATTTAGGCTTCCCGGGCTGGATGTGGGCTCTGATTTATTTTTTTCCTAGAATATTTGATTCAATTACAGATCCTATAATGGGCTTTATATCTGATAATACAAAATCCAAATGGGGTCGAAGAAAGCAATATGTGCTAATAGGAGGTGTAATTATGGGGGTTTCCTATATTTTTATGTGGCAGCTTTTTAGTGAGAATTCGTTGCAATTTAACTTTTGGTATTTCTTTATTTGGTCTATCATTTTTTATTTAGGTCTTACCTTTTTTAGTGTGCCTTATGTAGCTATGGGCTATGAAATGAGTGATGATTTTCATGAACGTACAAATATAATGGCAATAGCGCAATGGATAGGGCAATGGGCTTGGGTAATAGCACCTTGGTTTTGGGTAATTATGTATGATCCAGAATGGTTTCCATCGGCTGAAGTAGCCGCTAGAGAACTAGCAGTTTGGGTGGCTATACCATGTGCTCTTTGTGCAATGGTACCGGCAATATTTATTAAAAGTGAATCTACCCTTGATAAGGATCTTGAGCCACTAAGTTTTTCAAATATAGGAGGTAGCCTAGTGAAAATTCTAATAAGTTTTGTTGAGGCTTTCAAAATAAAAGAGTTCAGAAAACTATGTGGAGCAACATTTCTTATCTATAATGCCTTCATGGCCGTGTCATCTCTTACGTTTTTTGTTATAGTATACAAATTATTTAATGGTGATGCCGAAGCAACGGGCATTTGGGTGTCGTTATTTGGTTGCTTAGGTGCGCTTGGAACAACCTTTATTGTGATACCAATAGTTGCTTGGATGTCTAAGGTTTATGGTAAGAAAAAAGCTTTCATGATTTCTCAAAGTATTTCAATAGTTGGCTATATTATGCTATGGTTCTTATTTGTTCCTGGTAAACCTTGGATGTATATAATTGCTTTGCCATTCTTTTCGTTTGGAATCGGTAGTTTGTTTACTATTATGATGTCAATGACGGCAGATGTGATTGATATTGATGAACTGAAATCTGGAAAACGTCGTGAAGGTATTTTTGGAGCTATTTACTGGTGGATGGTCAAAGTAGGTTTTGCTATTGCCGGTGCGCTTAGCGGAGTAATTATAGCTATAGTGGGTTTTAATCCAGACCTAGCAACAACAGACCAACAAGGTGCCGTTGATGGCTTACATGCCTTCTTCTGTCTTTTTCCTTTAGTAGGAACGATTACTGCTATGCTCATAATGCGTAATTATGATATCGACGAAGAGAAAGCTAATGAGATTAGAAGTGCTTTAGAGAAGAAAAAAGCAGATCAATTTGCGTCCTAAGTATTATGAGGTGAATGAGTTGGTGAAAGTTAGTATTTGTTGAGTAGAATCTTTGAGGATTAAAACATATTAATGATTTAAAATTATAAGGCAGCTCGGGTTCCTTTTATCTTTAATTGGAATTTTGAGTTGTTTTTTATGAATTGTTGAATTTTTAAAGAATTAAAACAAATATTCATATTTGTTTACACTAAAATCATCCTCAAAAATCAAATTCATTTAAATTTGTTTTAACAAATTTTAGTGGCCAACCTTTTACAATTGTATAATCAAAAATGAGTGAGTTTTTTAAAGCGGAATTGAAGGATAAATTTTTACAATACGCTTCTGATCGAGATGATTATTTTGAGGTTCAATTGCTTTATGATGAATTTTTAAGACCGAATTATAGTCTAAATTTTATTGAGAGGTTACTTCGTGAAATTTTAGAATATGACCCAAATCTCATTGATGTAATGAGTGGTAATGGTTCTAAAATATTTATGATTTCTTCTACAGCACTTACAGAAGAGTTTATTGAAACAGGTGGTTTTAAACAGCTTTTTTTACAAGAAGAAGAAAAGTGGGATACCTTTCTCGATCAACTAGCAAATACAAGAAAACTCTCTATTGAAGAGAAGCAGAATCTGGGCAAAACTGAAAAAGCCTCCTATAAGCGAGAAAGAACCTTTTTATACGGGTTAATTGGCGCTGTAGCTTTGAGTTTTGTATTTACATTGTTTAGCCTTTTTAATGCGCTATTTGATAATAATAAATATATCAGTCAGCAAGAGTTCGAAGAACGTATTCAAAAATTGAAAAATGAACTAAATCCTGAAAATTCTGAAGTAGATTCTCTTTTTCAAAAGTCAGTTGGCGCTCTTAATTCCAATGATAGTATTAAGTGATCACTTTATCTATTCTTGTCTTTGAAAGGTAAAACTTTGAATCCCTGGTAGATTTTGACCAATGGTTTCTATAATTTCACTACCAGCAACTGTGAATTCTCTGGTATCGTTGCCACCTACCAAAAATATGCGGCCATTATCAACTCCCCAATTTCCATTGGTTGCCTGAGGGTCAGAGCAAGAAACATTATATAAGTTACCGGTAATAGCAGAGATTAACCGGACATTAACAGCATTTGAGGTCCAAGTAAAGCCTTCATTTAATATAAAAGTCTCTTGCAGACAAGTAACCTCATCTAATAAGTTAGTTGAAGTATTACCGTCATTATTGGCATCAATGGCGTTGCTAACCGTAATTGCTGTTAATTGCCAAGTTCCCATGAATTCTTCTCCCGACGGTGGAGTAATATTGTTATCATCATCAGATGAACAAGCATAAAATAAAGCAACTATTGATAATAGAACTAAGAGTTTCTTTTTCATATAATTTTTTGGTGAATTTATAATTTAAAGATCTTTTACGAATTAAGTTTAGGGTTTATTCTTTATATTGGCAAATTATATTGACTTGATTGAATAATTATATCGACATTTTTCAAGTTAAATATTTCATAAATATGAAATTTCGATAGTTAAATAGAGTCAAAATATAGATTATTATAAAATAATTGTAATACAGTATTTAATTTTAAATAAAAATGACGGAAGAATTATTAGAACATGCAGAAGAGTTTGTTACCAGGACTTTAAGTCATATGTCAACAAGTGATCGTGTTTCTGCCTCTAGAGAAGCAAAAAAACTGATACTAGATATTAATGAGATTTATAAAGAAACTAAAGATTCAAATCTAATGGACGTTATGAAACGTCTAACAGAGAAGAAAAAGAAAATTGAAAAACGTTTAAAAGGTACTCCTTTAGTTTAACTAGTTTTTCAATTCATAAAAAAGCCCGTCATTTTAATGATGGGCTTTTTTTGTGACCTCGGCAGGATTAACTTCGTTTTTCCAGACAAAGCTCCGCTCTGAAAATAGTCCAAACAAAAAAACGCTCAAGCAAGCTTGGCGTTTTTTCTTATTATACTATTTATTAGTGACCTCGGCAGGATTCAAACCTGCAACCTCTTGAGCCGTAATCAAGTGCACTATTCAGTTATGCTACGAGGCCTTTTAAACGGGGTGCAAATATATTTCTTTTTAACTTTACTACAAAACTGCTAAAACATTATTAAATGGATTTTAGACCTTTTGTTAGAGATATTGTTGACTTTCCGGAAACCGGAGTGGTTTTTAAGGATATTACACCTCTTTTAAAGAGCCCTGAAGCTTTAAAAGCAGCGTGTGATACCCTACATGGATTAATTGGAGAACTAAAAATTGACAAGGTGGTTGGTGTTGATAGTCGTGGTTTTATTTTTGCTCCAATGCTAGCCTCTAAATTAGGTGCTGGTTTTGTGCCTATTCGCAAAGCTGGTAAGTTGCCATACAAAACTAATTCAGAATCATATGATTTGGAATATGGTTCGGGTACCTTAGAAATACATACAGATGCTATTTTAAAGGGAGAAAAAGTACTTGTTCACGACGATGTGTTAGCAACGGGTGGAACCGCTAAAGCAGTATGCAAATTAGTCGAAAGTTTAGGGGGTGAGGTAGTGCAATGTAACTTCTTAATTGAATTAACCTTTTTGAATGGATCAGATCAGCTCAAAGGATATCAGACAGAAGCACTTTTAAAATATTAACCCAATGCTTTAGTGGTAACAAAATATCGCCAACCAATTATAGCTAGTTGAAATTTAGAGGCTTTGGCTAAATCCAATCTTTTTTTGGTAAACGATGGAAGTACTATTTTATTAACTCTGGCTAAGGCCTTATAAAAAGATTGCATTTTTAGTTTTTTGGAAAAATACAAAAATAAAAGCTCGGTTTTTAACCGAGCTTTTAACGTGTTTCGTTTTTGATAATAATGAATTTAAAAGTTTATCTTAAGGTTGATGAGACCTCTGTTCGTTTTTGATTGATAAATAAAATGTCTTTTTGATTATAACGCAATGGTTATAATACTTAATACAAGAGTAACAATGAATTTGACTAATGCTATCATATTATGCTAAATTTTTAGGGTTGAGTTGATTGCTTTTTGCAATTATGATTTTAAGATATGATGATAACTGTCATGTTTCCAAATATTTAGATTAAAATTATTGAAATTTAATACGAGTTAGTAAGCCTTTGAATGACTCTAGATATAATTTATAAGTGACTTCCTTTATAGAAATTACAATATGTAATTATAATAATATTTTTTAGTTAAAAATTGAAACAATTGTAGGGCTATTTTAAGCCAATTTTCAAAAACCAAGGGGTGTTTCATTCCGAAAATGAAGGTTTTGTGGGTTTTCGTTTAAAATGAAAATAAAAAAGCCGCTCAAAAACTTGAACGGCTTTTTATTTATTTGGTTAAAAACTATTTTACTATTGTTCTTTTTTCGTGGTAATTTCAACAACCCCATTTTTAGCTTTATCGCCATATTTTTTTTCGGCAGCATCACCTTTTAACACATTAATGGTTGCAATATCGTCTGGGGAGAGTTCTTCCATAATTTTCCCAGATACTTCTTTACCATCAATAAAATATATTGGTTTTTCTTGGCTATCAGTATCTATAAAAACGAATCCAGCCTTTTCATCTACTTTAATTGCTGCATGATCGTCTGACTTTTTAAGGATGAATACATTTTTATCTTTATCACTTTTGTCATTTGTAGATGTTTTATTCATTTTTAAAATAATATCTTCTTTGATTAAACTATTAGTATCTTCAGAAAGCACTTCTCCTTCGGCACTTTTAATAATTATATATTTTTTATTGCCTTCCTCATCATCTTCAATTAAATGTACTTCTTCACTTGTATTTACTAAAGAATCTTTAAATCCCATGTGTATAATTTTTGTATCAACTTGAAGATTTACACTATCATTATTTATAAACTTAACAAGCATTTTTTCTATTTTACCTTCATTCGCCAGAGCTTCTCTTGTAGTTTTCTCTCCATTTAAAAAAATCACTTCACCGCTTTTAGACTTGTTAATTTTTAAAATAGATGTGTCACTGTCATTTGAACTTATCCATACATTATCGTGAGCATCATTTTTATGAAGATTAATCACCTTGCTATTTCCTTGATCACTCACGAATATCATATTTTGCTTTTCTTGCCCTTGATTCACCGTTATTTTAGCTGATTCACCATCTTGAAAATTAATTTTAATTTTAAATGGACTAATTCCTTCTGTGTTTTTTTGCTCATATTTTCCCTTGTCTTTAGAACCGTTGTCGTAGGATACTTTTATTGCTGTAATATCACCTGAATTATTTCTTTTAATTCCTTTAAATTTAATGATGACACCTCTTTTAGCTAAAAAGTCTGCTTCCGAGTTTAAGTCTTCTGTTTTAGAGGTTTTATCAATATCTAAGGTGATATTGGTGATTTGCACATTCAATTTTGAAGATTCCCTTATTTTATTTTTTAAATGGTTTTCCGCGTAAGCTTTTTTTCCTAAATATTTGATGTTGTTTTTTGAATTGCAAAGGAAAAGTATATCTTCAATAGGTGTTTCAGAATTGGTGTTATAATCTAACTGGAAGGTTTGGCCTTTATCATCAATCCCACTAAATTCTAATTCGGCATTAATTATTTCTCTTAGATTATTGCGCACTATAGTGTAAGAAAAATCAATGTCCTTATTATCTAAATCTTGTTTTATAGTTTCTAAATAAATTTCTGAACTATTTTTTGTAATTATCACATTTATAGCATCAGCCACAGTATTGGTGTCAATAATAACATCTTTTTCCTTGTGGATTGTTTCCGAATTGAAAGCCATTAAAAACCCCCCTAATAACGGTAAAACAAGAAATAATTTTAGAAGATTCAATTTTGAAGATTGTTTTTGATTTAACATGACGATTCGTTTTTTGATTAATGAATTAAAAAATGGATTTGCGATTGTAATTTTCTGAGGATGAACTAACTGTTTCAGCATCAGATATTGATATTGTTTTTTATTTTGGTATCGCTCGCAAGTTTTGGAATCAGCAAGAAATTCCAAGTTTTGTTTTACAATAATTTTATAAAGCCAAATTGCAGGGTTGAACCATTGTAGAATACAAACAATTTCAGTCAATAGAATATCCATTGAATGAAGGCCTTTGGCATGTTCTTTTTCATGGATTAATATGGTATCTAGTTCTTTAGTATTAAATTGAAACGGATAATAAAAGATATGCTTAAAAAAAGAAAATGGTGAAATTGTTGATTTGGTCTTTACATGATAAAACCCATCTTCTCTGCTAACTTCGCTGTCTTTTTTAATCTTTTCAATAGCTCGCAATTGAAGCAACAGTTTTATACTAAAATAGCATACACCAATAAGGTATAGTGTTAAAAGTAAAAAGGGCCATTCAAAAGTTTTATCAGCAATAACCTGAGAAGAGCTAGAGGCTATGCTTTCAAATTCCATAACATTTACTGGAGCACGTTCTACGTAAATAGTTTTGCTTATGGTTATAAAAGGTAAAAGCCATGAGAGCACTAATCCGCTAATCAGGAAAAGGCGATTCCCATTAAAGAAGGTCTCTTTTTTAAGAAATACATGATATATTCCTAAAAATAGAAGTAAAATTCCTGAGGATTTTAAAAGGTGAATTAAAAACGTTTCCATTACTTTTTCTTTTCAATAAGTTCAATAATTTCTTTTAACTCCTCAATCGAAATCTTTTCCTCTTTAGCAAAAAATGAAACAAGACTTTTATAAGAGTTGTCGTAATAATCAGCTATGGTAGAGTTGATATATGTTTTACGGTACGCTTCTTTTGTAATCGTTGGAAAGTATCGATGCGTATTGCCAAAAGCTTCATGACCCACATAACCTTTTTCTTCTAAGTTTCTCACAATGGTAGATAAGGTATTGTAGTGAGGTTTTACACCATCAGTCTCGCTTAGAATCTCTTTTACAAAGGCTTTTTGAAGCTTCCATAAAATTTTCATGATTTCCTCTTCTTTATTTGTCAATTTCTGCATGAGCCAAATTTTAGATTCCAAACATACTATTATAAATATAGTTAAACAACTATATTTTTAGTTATTTAACTATTTATTTAGTTTTTTAATTATAAACTGAATTCCTATTAAGTGTAAATGTCTGCCTATATTTATGCCATAAACACACCATTTTGCAAGATTTACTATTTATTATTTTAGGTTTAACGCTGTTGATTTTTGGTGGCAATTGGTTGCTCAAAGCTGCAGTTGCGCTTTCATTAAAACTGAATATTCCTAAAATAGTTATTGGAATGACAGTAGTGTCTTTCGCTACATCAGCACCTGAACTAATAGTTAGTATAAAAGCTGCTTTAGACGGATCTCCTGATTTAGCCTTAGGTAATGTAGTAGGTTCTAATATTGCCAATTTAGGATTGGTATTGGCCATTACAGTTCTTTTAGGTAGTATAAATGTTCGCAAAAGTTTTTACACCACGGATTGGCCAGTGATGATGGCGGCTTCATTGCTCTTTTTTGGTTTTATATACTTTGACGGAATACTACAACAATATGAAGGAATTGTTATGGTTGTATTTCTTTTTGCTTTTTTGGTGTATCTGCTTCGATTTCAGAAAACGGCCGTTGTAGACGAATTACCGGAAGATGATATTCCTTTACCATTATATAAAACCGTTCTTTTTCTTGGTTTGGGTGGCGTGGCACTTTGGGGAGGTTCTGAACTTTTAATTGAAGGAGCAAAGAGTATGGCGTCGTCTTTTGGGGTAACAGAACGCGTAATTGGGGTTACAGTTGTTTCTGTAGGTACTAGTATACCAGAACTAGCGGCTTCTATAATTGCCATTATTAAAAAAGAAAAGGCAATCTCATTGGGAAACCTCATCGGTTCTAATATTTTTAATCTACTAGCGGTTTTAGGAATAACCTCTATGATTACTCCAATACAAGTAATAGATCAGGGCTTATTATCTAATGATATCTTTTGGATGCTTGGTATATCATTCTTGATACTACCCTTGGTTTTTATTCCGAAAGGGCTTCGATTAGGTTGGCGTGATGGCCTTATTTTGATTGCTGTTTATATCTTATTTGTGTACCTCACCATAAAATAAAAAAACCGCCTTATTGCTAAGACGGTTTTTAATAATAATCAACAACTAAATTAACTTATACTTTAGCAGACTTTACAGTCTTAATAATTCTTCCTGCAATTTTATATGGATCACCATTTGAAGCTGGTCTTCTATCTTCTAACCAACCTTTCCAACCACTTTCTACTGTAGCGATTGGAATACGAATTGAAGCACCTCTATCAGAAATACCAAAACTGAACTCATGTATAGATTGTGTTTCATGATCACCAGTCAGACGCTGATCGTTAAACTCGCCATAAACTTCAATATGTTCTTTAACAACTGGGCGGAAAGCTTCACATATTTTTTCGTAAGTACCTTGGTCACCACATGTTCTCAAAGTAGTGTTTGAAAAATTGGCGTGCATACCTGAACCATTCCAATCCATATCTTTTCCTAACGGTTTTGGATGGTAATCAATATAGAATCCGTATTGTTCAGTTAAACGGTCAAGTAAGTATCTAGCAACCCAAATTTCATCACCAGCTTTTTTAGCTCCTTTTGCGAAGAGTTGAAATTCCCATTGTCCTGAAGCAACTTCTTGATTAATACCTTCAAAGTTGATACCAGCAGCGATACATAAATCAGCATGCTCTTCAACTAAATCTCTACCATGCGTGTTTTTACCACCAACTGAACAGTAGTACATGCCTTGTGGAGCAGGGTAACCACCAATTGGGAAACCTAAAGGCAATTGAGTAGCAGTATCCATGATGAAATATTCTTGCTCAAAACCAAACCAGAAATCATTATCATCATCATCAATAGTTGATCTTCCGTTTGATACATGTGGCGTACCGTCCGCATTTAATACTTCAGTCATTACTAAAAACCCATCCTTTCTTGCTGGATCTGGGAATATAGCAACTGGCTTCAATAAGCAGTCAGATGAACCGCCTTCAGCCTGTCTTGTTGAACTACCGTCAAAAGACCACATTGGACAGTCTTCTAATTTACCGCTAAAGTCATTTACAACTTTGGTTTTACTTCTCATGTTTTGAGTTGGAAAATATCCATCCAACCAGATGTACTCTAATTTTGCCTTGCTCATAATAGTGGATTAATTACTTTTTGTTTTAATAGGCGGTAAAAATAATTTTTTTTATCAAAAACCTCTATTTATAGGGGTGTAAATCGTTAAAAGTTATCAATAATTTGTTAACCCCTATTTAAATTAGGGTTAATTAATAAATAATCATTTTTATAGGGTGAATATTGCTAAATTGTTAATTTTGTGGCACTGAATTAAATAGGAAGAGATCATGATGAGATTTGAAGCATTAGCCAAAAGCCATAATAGAGAATCAGTACGTATTGAAGAGTTAGAAAAACGTTCTGATTTATTCGCAAAAAACGTTTTCAATAACAGTAAAATGTTGCAATTCCTTACAAATGAGGCATATAGTAAGGTGCAAGCTGCTATTTTTTCTGGGAATAAAATTGACAGAAAAATTGCAGACCAAGTTGCTGAAGGAATGAAAGCCTGGGCTTTATCAATGGGTGCGACACATTATACGCATTGGTTTCAACCTTTAACCGGTGCCACCGCTGAAAAGCATGATGCCTTTTTTGATTTAATGCCTGATGGTCGAGGAATTGAAAAGTTTGGAGGAGGGCAATTAGTACAACAAGAACCTGATGCATCTAGTTTTCCAAGTGGTGGAATTCGAAATACTTTTGAAGCAAGAGGGTATACTGCTTGGGATCCGACTTCGCCAGCTTTTATATATAAAACCACGCTTTGTATCCCCACCATATTTGTTTCTTATACAGGTGAAGCTTTAGACAATAAAGCACCATTATTGCGTGCATTGCATGCAGTCGATGAGGCGGCAACTGGTGTTGCACAATACTTTGATAAAAATGTTCGCAAAGTTCATGCAACTTTGGGTTGGGAACAAGAGTATTTTTTAATCGATAAAGCACTTGCTCAGTCAAGACCTGATATTTTAATGACAGGACGTACTTTAGTCGGCAGTTCAGCTGCTAAAGGACAGCAATTAGATGATCATTATTTTGGTGTTATTCCTAATAGGGTGCTTAGTTTTATGAGTGCCTTAGAGAAGCAATGTATGCTTTTAGGGATTCCTGTAAAAACAAGACATAATGAAGTAGCTCCAAACCAGTTTGAACTTGCACCAGTTTTTGAAGAGGCGAACTTATCTGTTGATCATAATTTATTGTTGATGGATGTTATGGACGAAATCGCAGACAAACATGGTTTTAAAGTCCTTTTTCATGAGAAACCTTTCGCAGGAATTAATGGATCAGGTAAACATAACAACTGGTCTCTCGCCACTGATACTGGGGTTAATTTATTAAGCCCAGGTTCTACGCCAATGAAGAATCTACAGTTTTTAACTTTTTTTATCAATACAATTAAAGCAGTTGATACTTATGAAGAATTGTTACGATCTTCAATTGCCTCGGCAAGTAATGATCATCGTTTAGGAGCAAATGAAGCACCGCCCGCAATTTTTTCCATTTTCGTGGGTAAACAATTAAGTGATGTTTTAGATGATTTAGAGGGCGTTTCTAAAGGTAAACTATCACCTGAAGAAAAGACAGAGTTGAAGCTTAATGTAGTTGGTAAGATTCCTGAAATATTACTAGATAATACAGATAGAAATAGAACCTCTCCTTTTGCCTTTACAGGAAATAAATTTGAAATGCGCGGTGTTGGGTCCAAAATGAATTGTGCCAAACCAATGACGGTTTTAAACACCATTGTTGCAAAACAGTTAGTGGATTTTAAAAAGGAAGTTGATGCTCTAATAGATAAGAAGAATCTTAAAAAAGATGAGGCTGTATTTAATGTCTTACGGGAATATATTAAAACTTCTAAGCGCATCCGTTTTGATGGCGATGGTTATAGTAAAGATTGGGACACAGAGGCACGAAAAAGAAAATTAAGTAATAATAAAAATACACCTAAGGCTATTCAGGTACTGACCTCAAAAGACAGTCTCGCCCTTTTTGAAGCAACAAAGGTCATGAATGATAAGGAATTAGTTGCACATCAAGAAGTTGAACTCGACAACTATATATTTCATCTACAAATTGAGAGCAGTATTTTAAACGAATTGGTTTACAATTACATTGTACCCGCCACCTTAAAATATCAAAATTTGTTACTTGAAAATATCGCTGGTTTGAAAGATGTTTATGGTGCAGCGCATAAAAAACTGACCGAACCACAATTGAATATTTTAGAGAAAATGGCAGAGCATATGGTTGCAGCTAAAAAATTGGCTGATTTGATGACACAGGCTAAAATCAAATCTGACAAAGCAACTTCTATAGCAAAGAAGGCACAGTCGTATTGTGATGATGTTAAACCATATTTAGATCAGATTAGAGAGCATGCTGATGCTCTTGAACAGTTAGTGGCAGATGAACTATGGCCACTAACGAAATACCGTGAATTGCTTTTTACAAAATAAAGCATCGTTAACGCCAACTAAAAGTCGGAGTTTATATATTAATATAAGAGAAAGAACTAAAGGGTTTAGCGAACAAATCTTTTTTCCATAATTTACTGTAATGAATTTGACACTAAAAGATATTCAAGCTGCAAAAAAACGTATTACCCCATACATTATAGAAACCCCAATTCTGACATCATCGTTATTAAATGAATGGCTTGGTCATGAAATTTATTTTAAGGCAGAGAACTTTCAAAAAATAGGAGCTTTTAAAGCTAGAGGAGGAGTAAATACTTTAGCTTGGTTACTAGAAAATGGTCGCAAGCCAAATCATATTGTGGCAAATAGTTCAGGTAATCATGCACAGGCAGTAGCTTATGCAGCGAGGCAATTTAATATCCCTGCAACTATATTTATGGCGGCCTATTCTTCTAAAGTAAAAGTGCAGGCTACCAAAGATTATGGTGCTGAGGTCGTGTTGAGTGAAACTCGAGATATTACCGATGCTAGGGTCGCCGAAGCAGCAAAACAAGAAGGCACTTATTGGATTCCCCCCTTTAATCATGAACAGGTAATTTGTGGTCAGGGTACAGCCGCTTATGAAGCATTATCAGAATTAGGTCATATAGACGCCGTTTTTACACCTTGTGGTGGCGGTGGGCTCACTTCTGGTTCATTAATCGCTACACGTGGTCTCACACCACAAGCCAAAATGTTCGGTGTAGAACCGTTAAATGCTAATGATGCGGCTGAGTCTCTAAGAAAAGGAAGTATTCAACGTTTGCCTGGGGTGCCAGATACTATGGCCGACGGTGCTATGACTATGGCTGTCGGTGATATTACTTTTGAGTATTTAAAACAGTTAGATGGTTTTTATGAAATTGAAGAAGAATACTTGGTGTATTGGACGCAATGGCTAACACATTTATTAAAATGCAGAATAGAACCGACATGCGCTATGCCTATGGAAGCTATTCGACGTTGGTTGCAAACTCAAAAGTTAAAACAAAAGGTATTGATGGTGATTTCTGGGGGTAATGTAGACCAACCAACAACTCAAAAAATATGGAAGAAAGATTATTTGACCCAAAAGCCCAAATTATTCCTGTAATAATCGCTAATAGTATAATCCCCTTTCAAAAAAGAATTGAATGACATAAAATGTAAAAATTTGCCAATACCGATTTATAATTGTTGTATGCCGTAAAATCCTGATCTATGAAACATATTTTTTTCTTCTTAACAATAGTTCTTTTATTTTCTTGTAAGCAAGACCAAACCAAGGTGAAAAATGAACTAACTATTGAAGGCCTGCAAGAATCTGTTGAAATAATTAGAGATAAATGGGGTATCAACCATATATATGCTAAGAACCAACAGGATCTCTTTTTTGCTCAAGGATATGCAGCTGCAGAAGACCGTCTTTTTCAATTTGAGATATGGAGAAGACAGGCAACCGGCACGGTAGCCGAAATTCTTGGAGAACGAGAACTCAATCGTGATATTGGTACACGTCTTTTTAAGTTTAGAGGTGATATGACCACAGAAATGAATCATTATCATGATGACGGAGTAGAAATCATTACCGCCTATACCAATGGAGTTAATGCTTATATTGATGCCATATTAAAAACGCCTGAAAATCTTCCACTTGAATTCAAAATATTAGGTATTGAACCTCAAAAATGGACTCCTGAAGTAGTTATTTCTAGGCATCAAGGGCTTTTAGGTAATATTGGTCAAGAACTACAAATTGGCCGTGCAGTTGCTGCTATAGGTGAAGAAAAAGCTAAAGAGTTGTTTTGGCTGCACCCTAAGGACCCTAATCTTAAGATAGACTCCAAAATTAATACTGATTTGCTCTCCGATGATATTTTAGGCTTGTACAACGCTTATCGCAAATCGGTTAAATTTCAAGAAGGAGATGTGGTGCCAGCCTATCAAAATGATATGGAAATGGCAGCGGTATCATCACTTTTTGAAGGTAAGGACGATTCTTTAGCCATAGGGAGTAACAATTGGGTTGTCAAAGGCGAATTAATGGAAGATGGAAATACATATATGGCTAATGATCCTCATAGAACTATAGCTGTTCCGTCGCTAAGATATATGGCACATTTGGTGGCACCAGGGTGGAACGTAATAGGGGGCGGTGAACCAGAAATACCGGGTATTTCTATTGGCCACAATGAATATGGTTCATGGGGTTTGACTGTTTTTAGAACAGATGGGGAAGATTTATATGTTTATGAATTGAACCCTGAAAATTCAAACCAATACAAATACAAGGGTAAGTGGAAAGACATGGAGCATATTTCTGAAACAATTAAAATAAAAGATCAAAACGATACTATTGTTAAGCTTTCTTATACCCATCATGGCCCTGTTACTTATATCGACAAAGAAAATCATGTAGCTTATGCTGTTAAATGTGCTTGGCTAGAACCGGGAGGATCTCCTTATTTGGCTTCTTTAAGAATGGACCAAGCTAAAACCTGGGAAGAATTTAGAGAGGCCTGTAACTACAGTCATATTCCGGGAGAAAATATGATATGGGCAGATAAAGAAGGAAATATTGGTTGGCAAGCGGTTGGTATAGCACCAATTAGAAGAAATTTTAGTGGTTTGGTTCCTGTACCGGGCGATGGTCGTTACGAATGGGACGGTTATTTGCCTATTGTTGATAAACCGAATAGTTATAATCCAGAAACTGGTTTTATAGCAACAGCGAACCAAAATGTAACTCCCGAAGATTATAAATATTGGGATGCAATAGGTTTCTCGTGGTCAGACCCCTATCGTGGTGACCGGGTGAACGAAGTGTTGGAATCTGACAAGAAAATGACTATGGAAGATATGAAAGCGTTGCAAACAGATTATCTTTCTATTCCTGCCCGCATTTTGGTTCCAATGTTGCAAGGAATTGCTTTTGACAGAAAAGCTTCAGCGGCAATAGAAGAACTAGAAGGTTGGGATTATAAGCTTGAATCCAATTCAATAGCGGCAGCTATTTATGTTGCATGGGAAAATCAGCTGAAAGCTTTAGCTGATGAACAATTTATACCAGAAGAGGCTAAGAGTATTATTTCTTCTATACAAATGAAACGTATTGTAGACTGGTTGGTTACACCAGGTGATAAGTTTGGAGCAAACTCAATATTAAGCAGAAATCAATTTTTAGCTACGGCTTTTAGTAATGCAGTTGAAGACCTTGAGAAAAATCTAGGATCAGATATCAAACAATGGCAGTATGGGCAAGAAAATAATAAACATACTTACGTGGAACATGCCTTGAGTGCTGTTTCACATGATTCTATTAAAAACAAACTCAATTTAGGTCCCTTGCCTAGAGGTGGTAATGCCTATACACCGGGTTCTACAGGAGGTAATTTAAAACAAAGTAGTGGAGCATCTTTTCGCATGATTGTGAATACTGGTGATTGGGATGCCGCTATTGGAACAAATGGTCCAGGTCAATCGGGAAATCCAGAAAGTCCATTCTATGACAATTTATTTGAACCTTGGGCAAATGACAATTACTTTCCGGTCTACTATTCACGAGATAAAATAGATTCTGTAGCGGTAGACATAAAGATTTTGAAGAATTAAAGTCATTTCAAACCTCGAACCGAATAACAATTAAGGTAGAATAATCTAACAGAAAGCTTAAATTCCTTACGGTTCTAAAACTTTGAAATTAATTATCTTGCCGTGGTTAATTTTATTTTACTAACAACAAAACAAAATAGTAAGCAAAATGCAGAGATTTAGCGAAAAGTACATCATCACAAAAGACATGGAATGGGAAAATCTTGGAGGAGGAGTATCAAGAAAATTCTTAGGCTATGATAATCAAATTATGATGGTGCAAGTTAATTTTGAAAAAGGCGCCTTAGGTGCTCCACACCAACATTTTCATACCCAAGCAACATATTGTGTGTCTGGTAAATTTGAATTTGAAATTGATGGAGTTAAACAGATTGTTGAAGCTGGTGATGGGGTTTACATTGAGCCGAACTTATTGCATAGTGCCGTTTGTTTAGAGGAAGGAATGCTAATTGATACTTTTAGTCCTGTAAGAGAAGATTTTCTAAGTGGCGGAGAGGTTTCTTATTTCGGAGATAAAGACTAAGAAATAGTTTAAGGTAAATAATTATCTCTTTTGATTATAGTTTTAAGAGCATAGTAATTTTGGCTCTTAAAATTAAGTCCGTTTAAATCTAGTATGCCTCATATATTAAAGAATAAAAACCTCGAAATTTTAATTGATTTACCTCATGAAAATTATCGGGAAACTCGGTTTGATTGGAGTGGTAAAATTATTGAAGTTAATTTTGAAAATGTGACTTTTGGGATTACTGAAGCACCCAAAGCTGCCCACCAACACCATAATGGTCGAGGATTTTTTAATGAGTTTGGAATAGATTCACCTTTGGGTTTTGATGAGGCTAAAAAAGGTGAATGGTTTCATAAAATAGGAGTGGGCTTATTAAAAAAAGAGGACGATAGTTATTCTTTTGTAAATAACTACAAGGTAAAAACTCTTAATTTTTCTATCCAAAAATCAACTGATAGCATTCATCTGGAATGTAGTTCTGAATTGGTTAATGGTTATCAGTATATTCTCAAGAAAGAGATTCAGTTGCTTGAAACTGGTTTTCGAATAAATTATTGGCTAGAGAACATAGGTGATAAAACTATAAAAACTACCGAGTATAATCATAATTTTTTGGCTTTTAATAAGGAATCAATGAGTAATAACTATAGGTTGGTATTACCTTTCGAACTAGATAGTGGCCAATTTGATGAAAACGTCAATCCGGAAAATTTTGTTCAGTTTAAAAATGACCAATTGGGTTTTTCAAAAACACCAAATGAAGTATTCTTTTTTAGTTATCTCAATGGCAAGAAGAAAGTTCAGGCAAGCTGGAAGTTAGAAAACAGCAAATTAAATATAGGTATTAAAGAAGTAGGTGATTTTAAAACTTCAAAAGTTAATGTTTGGGGTTGTAAACATGTTATTAGCCCTGAATTGTTTTTTGAAATTGCATTAGATCCAAAGCAAAGCGTAAGTTGGTCTCGAACTTATACTTTTTACAAATTGTAAGTATAGTATAAGTATCAAATATAGGCGTTCACAACCTATTGACAACTTCTAACTTCTTTGTTTAATCTTCTACCAATCGATTTCTTATTTTTGCCCAAACACCAAATTAATGTCTTCAGATACCAGTAAAAGATATGCACAACGCGGCGTTTCCGCATCAAAAGAAGATGTGCACAATGCTATCAAAAATATAGACAAGGGCTTATTTCCTCAAGCGTTCTGTAAAATAGTACCTGATTATTTGACCAATAGTGAAGAGCATTGTTTGGTCATGCATGCAGATGGTGCTGGTACTAAATCTTCTTTAGCTTACATGTATTGGAAAGAAACTGGTGATTTATCTGTTTGGAAAGGAATTGCTCAAGATGCTCTTATTATGAATATTGATGACCTTATTTGTGTTGGTGCTGTCGATAATATCATGCTTTCATCTACTATAGGTCGTAATAAAAATTTGATTCCGGGTGAAGTTATATCTGCCATAATCAATGGGACTGAAGAGTTAATAGAAGATTTGAAATCTCACGGAATGACGATTCATTCTACGGGTGGTGAAACGGCGGACGTGGGTGATTTGGTTCGTACAATCATTGTAGATTCTACGGTTACTGCGCGCTTGAAGAGAAGCCAGGTTATTGATAATGCTAATATTAAAGCTGGTGATGTTATTGTTGGTTTATCATCATTTGGGCAAGCAAGTTATGAGAATGAATATAACGGTGGTATGGGTAGTAATGGATTGACTTCTGCACGTCACGATGTATTTTCAAAATACCTAGCAGAAAAGTACCCAGAAAGTTTTGATGCTGCTGTACCTTCGGAACTAGTTTATTCAGGTCGAACTTCATTAACCGATTCTATTGAAAATTCACCTGTAGATGCCGGTAAATTAGTATTGTCGCCAACAAGAACTTATGCGCCTATCGTTAAAAAATTATTAGAAAAATATAATTCAAGTGATATTCATGGAATGGTACATTGTAGTGGTGGTGCACAAACAAAGATTTTACATTTCATTGATGAATTACATATCATAAAAGACAACCTATTTGAAATCCCACCACTATTCAAACTAATACAAGAGCAATCTGGTACGGATTGGAAAGAGATGTACCAGGTATTTAACTGTGGTCATCGATTAGAGTTATACGTCGATGAGAAAATTACAAAAGATATTATTGCTATATCTGAAAGTTTTAGTGTTGATGCTCAAATTATAGGTCGTGTAGAAGCATCTGAAAACAAAAAACTGACTATTGAAAGTGATTTTGGAACATTCCATTATTAGGCATACGATAAAGCATAAAACTCCGTTCTTTTTATAAACCCCAATGCTATGGAAAGAAAAAAATTTTTAAAAACGATAGGCGCAGGAGCAGCCTTTGCAGTAACCTTCCCTTGTTTACATTCATGTTCTTCAGATGCTGAAGAAGATTTAGAAGTATTTCCAGTTCCAACAGGAGTGGATTTTACGGTTAATTTAACTGACACTGAAGCGGCACCTCTTGCCACTAATGGTGGTTTTATATTAAAGAATTTTGTGGTAATCGCACGTAATTTAGAAGGAGAATTAGTAGCCGCAAGTCAAGTATGTAGCCATCAACAAACTGAAGAAGTGCGTTTTATTTCTGATGATGGTGGTATTTTTAGATGTAGTACTCATGGGTCTAGGTTCTCTCAAACAGGAACACCCTTGAATACAATTACTAGTAACCCATTGAAAGTGTTCAATACAGAATTAAATGGCGACATTCTAAGAATTTTTGAATAAGTAACTCCATTGCTATGAAAATGATAAAAAGAATACCATTAATGGTATTATTCTTTCCTATCTTTTTAGTTGCTCAAAACTGGGAAACAAGTTATAACAACGCTTTAATAAAATCAAAAGAAGAGAACAAACCCATAATCCTCGTTTTTGCAGGTTCAGACTGGTGTGCGCCATGTATTCTTTTAGATAATCAGATTTGGCAATCCGAAGAATTTAAGAACTTTTCTAAAGAGAACTATGTGCTTTATAAAGCTGATTTTCCTAGAAAGAAAGCCAACAAACTAAAGACGGATTTAGCTTTACAGAATGGTGAGCTTGCTAAAAGGTATAACCCTAAAGGTTATTTTCCTTTGGTTGTTGTCTTAAACCAAGATGAATCGATTTTAGGTACGACCGGATATAAAAGAAAGGAACCAAAGGCGTATATTAGGTTGTTTAATTCTTTTATTGAATGAGATTGTATCCAATATTCTTTTTCTTGATTATCTCGTTTTCGAGCATGGCCCAAGAAGACCTAGTGACAGTATCTAGGGTTTTAAAATTAATGGGCACTCGATTTGAAATTACGGTGGTAGCCCAAAATGAAGATATCGGCTATATAAATATTGACGAAGCAATTGCTGAAATCAAAAGAATTGAAAAAATAATTTCTTCATGGGACTCCAATTCTGAAACTTCACAAATAAACAAAAATGCCGGATTGCAACCGGTAAAGGTGAGTACAGAACTTTTTGAATTAATCGAAAGATCGAAAAAAATATCTAAAATCACAGATGGAGCTTTTGATATTTCTTATGCTTCTTTGGATAGAATTTGGAGGTTTAATGGCGAGATGAAAAAGTTGCCTTCAAAAGAAGAAATAGATAAGTCCATAAGTAAAATTAACTACAATGATATTGATTTAGATAAAGAGAATTCTACCGTATTTTTAAGAAAAGTTGGAATGAAGTTGGGTTTTGGTGCGATTGGAAAAGGATATGCAGCAGATAAAACCAAAGCGTTATTAATTTCGAAAGGCGTATTAGGAGGTATAATTAATGCGTCTGGAGATTTAACTACATGGGGAACCAAAAACACCGGAGAAAAATGGATGGTGGGTATTACCAATCCTTTAGACACAAAGAAAATGTTTTCTTGGCTTCCGGTAATTGAATCATCGGTTGCTACATCAGGTAGTTACGAGAAATATGTAGTAATAAATGACGAAAAGTATTCGCACATTATTGATCCCCGAACTGGTTATCCAACAAAAGGAGTTAAAAGCGTTACTGTTTTCGCTAAAAAAGCAGAATTGTGTGATGCTTTGGCTACCGCAGTTTTTATCATGGGCAGAGACAGTGGTATTCATATGATTAATCAACTACCTGGTGTTGATGTGGTAGTTATTGATGAAAATAATGAGATAAATAAGAGTTCAGGAATCATTTTTGATTCTTCAAAATAGACTTAGAAAAATGAAAAAATTGATACTACTATTTTTGATTTTGATTGCTTGTAGCTCCTGCGTAGTGGTAAAAGAGTATGAAAAGGTTTATATCAATGATGCCGAAATGCAATTGAGTTTAAAAGGGATGGATAGATTTGAAACAAATTTTCAAATTTACCGAGAAGCGGCTTCAGGGGCCAATGGAGGTAAATCTGGCGGTGGATGCGGGTGTAACTAAATCCCAAATTTATAATTGATAGAAGGATAAATTTTCTGATTTAGTTTAGTCTTTTCATTTTTTGGTCAATTATTTAAGAATAATTATAACTGTGTATTTTGAATAAACTTTTCCTTATACCCTTGCTATTTGTTTTTTGCTTAAGTTCTGGACAGCAAACAGACACGGATTATAAAAAACGTGTTTTAGAAGCTGGTGAATTAGAAATGTTGTTTAGTTATTACAGTCAAGATGGTCAGAACGCGGCTGTAAGTGGGGGTGAAGGAACAGAAGAGCTGACTGATGCTACTTCCTCATTAGTTCTGAAGTTACCTTTAAATGACGATGATGTATTGACAGTTGATGTTGGTGTTTCCGCTTATACCTCAGCCTCATCCAGTAACGTTAATCCTTTCGATGGTGGTGGTTTAGCAAACCCTTTTAGTGCCTCTTCTGGAGCTTCGAAAAGTGATGTTTTGGCTTACTTTAATCCAAGTTATACGCATAGCTCTGATGACCGTAATAAGGTTTGGAGTGCTAAGGCATATGTATCAAATGAATATGATTACTTTTCTATTGGCTTCGGGGGTTCATACGCATACCTTTTTAACGAAAAGAACACTGAAGTTTCTATTAGTGTTCAGGCGTTTCTGGATGGATGGAATCCGCAATACCCAGTAGAATTAAGAGGTGGTTTTGAAGGAAATATAGTTGGTTATAACCCTTCATTTAATAGGTTTGACAAAGAAGGTAGAAACTCGTATTCCGCTTCCTTGAATATTTCGCAAATACTAAGTAAGCGTTTACAAGGTTCCTTGTCCATTGATATAGTTACACAGAATGGTTTGTTGAGCACACCTTTTCAACGTGTTTATTTTGGTGATGTAGATGATTTTTTTATTGAAGATTTTCAATTAGCGGATGATGTTGAACGATTACCAGAAAATAGGTTAAAATTACCTATTGGTGCACGGTTAAATTATTTTGCTAATGACTTATTAGTTTTAAGGTCTTATTATCGTTTATATTTTGATGATTGGGGTATTACGGCTCACACCTTCAATCTTGAGGCGCCGATTAAGTTGAATGACACTTTCACTTTATATCCTACTTACCGATATTATACCCAAACAGCTGCCGATTATTTTTATGCTAAAGAGGTTGCACAATCAACCTTTGAATATTACACTTCAGATTTTGACTTGTCAGAATACAGCGCGAATCAATATGGTTTCGGCGTACAATACAAAGATATTTTTACTAAAACCAAACTCTTGCTTTTTGGTCTTAAAACTGTAGATCTGCGCTTTAGTTATTACAATCGGAGTAATGGTTTAAATGCCTCAATAATTACTTTAGGAACTACTTTTATCATCGATTAACTCAATGCTCAAAATAGTGTCTTTTAAAAATCGTAAATTCGCTGAACTATACGACGATTGAAATATGCTTGATAAATTGAATATTGTAAAGCAACGATTTGATGAGGTTTCTGACCTTATTATTCAACCAGATATCATTGCTGACCAAAAGCGTTATGTTAAATTGAATAAGGAATATAAAGACCTTAAAATTCTTTGTGACAGACGTGATGACTACATAACACTAACTAATAATTTAGCTGAGGCAGAAGAAATAATTGCTGACGGAAGCGATACTGAAATGGTTGAAATGGCCAAGATGCAACTTGATGAAGCCAAGGAAGCTATACCCAAATTAGAAGAGGAAATAAAATTACTACTAATACCAAAAGACCCAGAAGATGAGAAGAATGTGGTGATGGAAGTGCGAGCAGGCACAGGTGGTGACGAAGCAAGCATTTTTGCAGGTGACCTGTATCGCATGTATGCTAAGTATTGTGAGTCAAAAGGTTGGAAAACCAATATCATGGACCTAAGTGAGGGGACTAGTGGAGGTTATAAAGAAATTCATTTTGAGGTTACTGGTGAAGATGTTTACGGAACTTTAAAGTTTGAAGCAGGAGTGCATCGTGTACAACGAGTACCACAGACTGAAACACAAGGTCGTGTTCACACTAGCGCGGCAACGGTTATGGTGATACCAGAGGCAGAAGAGTTTGATGTTCAAATTGACCCAAAAGATGTTCGAATTGATTTTTTCTGTTCATCAGGACCTGGGGGGCAATCTGTAAATACTACCTATTCGGCTGTTAGACTAACTCATGTTCCAACCGGACTCGTTGCCCAATGTCAAGATCAAAAATCGCAACACAAAAACAAGGAAAAAGCTTTTAAGGTTCTTCGTTCTAGATTGTACGATTTGGAATTGGCTAAAAAACAAGAAGCCGATGCGGCTAAAAGAAATTCTCAAGTAAGCAGTGGTGACCGTTCAGCAAAAATTAGAACCTATAATTATCCTCAAGGCAGAGTTACAGACCATAGAATTGGACTTACTTTGTATGATTTACAAAATATTATAAATGGTGACGTTCAAAAGATTATTGATGAGCTCATGTTGGTAGAGAATACAGAGAAACTAAAAGAAGCCTCAGAGATATTTTAATGAAAACGGAAGAACTAATTAATCAAATTAGAAAGAAAAAATCTTTTCTTTGTGTAGGGTTAGATACTGATTTAGAAAAAATACCACCACATTTATTAAAAGAAGAAGATCCCATTTTTGAGTTTAATAAGGCGATTATTGAGGCCACACAAGAATTCTGTGTTGCCTATAAACCAAATATTGCTTTTTATGAGGCTTATGGTATAAAAGGTTGGAAATCTTTAGAAAAAACTATTGATTATTTAAATACCCATTACCCCGAACAGTTTACTATTGCTGATGCCAAACGAGGCGATATAGGAAACACTTCGACGAGATATGCAAAAGCTTTTTTTGAGGAATTAAACTTTGATTCTATCACTATAGCGCCTTACATGGGTAAAGATTCTGTTGAGCCGTTTTTGGCTTTTAAACACAAGCATACTATAATATTAGCTCTTACATCAAATGTTGGTGCTTTTGATTTTCAAACCAAAAAAGTTGATGGTCAAGAACTTTATAAAATGGTCTTGAGTACCTCAAAAACTTATGAAAATCCTCAAAATTTAATGTATGTGGTTGGAGCCACAAAAGCTGAATTTTTAAAGGATATTCGGAAAATAATACCTGAGAGCTTTTTATTAGTTCCTGGTGTAGGTGCACAAGGAGGTAACTTGCAAGATGTATGTAAGTTCGGTATAACTGAAAATATAGGCTTGTTAGTCAATTCAAGTAGAGGGATAATTTATGCCTCATCAGATGAGCATTTTGCGAGCTCAGCTAAAGAACAAGCAAAAAAAATACAACTTGAAATGAAAATAGAACTTGATAAACTAAAGTAGACTTTCCAGCGTATTTTTAATGCTCTGAGCTTTTGATTCAAAAAATTCTGCTAATCTCGTATCGATATTCCCAATACTTGATGCTTTTTCCAAAAAATGCTGATATCTGTGCTCTAAAATAGCTACAGCATGACTTCCACTTGTGATTGGTGTAACTGCCCCAACCCTGCAATACTGATTTTCCATTCTTAAAAGATTTGTTATACCAAAGATACGTTCAAAACGAATTTTTGGATGTATGGTAATCAGTCTACACGTCTAAAAATCAGGCAGTTTGTCTAATTTTAACTCTTAATTAGCATTCTGCTATAGTATGAGAAGGTTTGTTGGTTAAAATTTAACGTATTTTTAGTCAAAATATTTTCTTGCTTCATTACACTACATATAAGCATAAGTCATCAAAAGAATGGGTAACATTTGTTCATGGAGCGGGTGGCAGCTCTACCATTTGGTATAAGCAATTACGAGATTTTAAAAAGCATTTTAATATTCTATTACTTGATTTAAGAGGGCACGGGAATTCTAAACCTAATTTAAAAGATGCCTTTAATGATAAATATACCTTTGATTCTATAACGGAAGACATCGTCAAGGTCATTGATCATGAGAAAATTGAGAAAACACATTTTGTAGGCATTTCATTAGGAACCATCTTAATTAGAAATCTTGCAGAAAAGTATCCGAACAGAGTTGCTAGTATGGTTATGGGTGGTGCGATTATGAAATTAAATTTCAGATCACAAGTGTTAATGCGTTTAGGGGTAATTTTTAAATCCATCGTTCCCTACTTATGGCTTTATAAGTTTTTTGCATTTGTTATAATGCCAAATAAAAACCACCGCGAATCGCGCTCATTGTTTGTGCGAGAGGCCAAAAAACTTTACCAGAAAGAATTTATAAGATGGTTTAAATTGACTTCTGAAATTAATCCACTACTTCGATTTTTTAGAGGTGCAGACATTAAAATCCCTACTTTATATGTCATGGGTAAAGAAGATTATTTGTTTTTACCCACCATAGAAAAGATTGTAAAACATCATAAAGTTTCGGAACTTTTTGTGGTGCCAAATTGCGGACATGTAGTAAATGTGGAGAGGCCATTGGTATTTAATGAAACCGTTATTAAGTACTTGGCTTCTTTAGAAAAGTAAAAACTTCAACTTTTTATAAAATAAAAAACCGGTGCGAACACCGGTTTTTAAACTAACTAACTCAAAAAAATGCTAACTCAAATAACTCGTACAAAGCTCAGTTAATATCTTGAAAACAAGGTTAACCAAACTTTAGCAATTTGTTATAATTGCTTTGTTTTCTTACAGTTATAACGAGCTTTAAACATGTTTATTGTAACAGTTTCATATTAAATAAACGTTAATCTTGAAGTGTAAATACACGTTTCAATAAGTCAGTTGATCTTGATGAAACTTTATTCCTTATTTCTTTTTCTTCTATCGAAATCATGGTGTAAACACCTTCCAAAGCTTCTTGCGTAACATATTCTGTTAAATCCGGGTTTACATCATTTGTAAGAGGAAGTGTATTGTATTTAGTAATTAAATTAGACCATATCTGATCGGCACCTACTTTTTTAAATGATTGTTCTATTATAGGATTAAATTTCGCGTATAGTTTAGAATTCGTTTGTTGTTCAAGATAGGTAGTTGCAGCATTGTCTGCACCCAATAGAATATTTTTAGCATCTGTAAAACTCATGTTTTTCACTGCATCTACAAAGATTGGTGTGGCTTCTCTAACCGCATCTTCCGCAGCATTATTAAGAACTTTAAGCCCTTCATTGGCTAGTTTACCTAGACCAATATCGCGCAAAGTTTTATCTACCTTACTAAGCTCTTCCGGAAGAAGTATTTTAACGAGTTCGTTTTTAAAAAAACCATCTTGAGCACTTAATTTACTGACCTGCTTCTCTATTCCAAAATTTAAAGCTTCTTTTAGCCCACTTGCAATTTCTTCATTACCAAGGGCACCAGCTTGAGGTAATTGGTTAACGACTTGTTGCAACTCATTACAGCCAAATAGTTGAAACGCAGCTAAGCATAATAGGATTTTCTTTTTCATTTGTTAAATTTTAAATTAGAGTAATTACAAGCAATCATCTTAATTAAGTAAAAATGACCGTCTTATTGTTATAAACCATAGTCTTGCGTTGTAAGTGGAGTTTAACCGCTCTTGATAACACAATTTTCTCAAGATCTCTTCCTTTCAAAATAAAGTCTTTTATGTGATGTGTATGTGATACTGCAGTGACATCTTGCTCAATAATTGGACCAGCATCTAATTTTTCGGTAACATAGTGACTCGTAGCTCCAATAATTTTAACTCCTCGTTCATAGGCGGCGTGATAAGGTTTAGCTCCTGCAAATGCAGGTAAAAATGAATGGTGGATGTTAATTATTTTGTTGGGATAAATTGAAATTAATTTTTCACTAACAATTTGCATGTATCGAGCAAGAACAATAAAATCAATATTTTCTTGCTTCAAGAGTTTGAGTTGTTGTTCTTCTGCTTCCGATTTTGTTGTTTTTGTTACAGGAATATAATGAAAAGGTATGTTGAATTGATTGGCAATGGATTTAAGGTCATTATGGTTACTAATTATAAATGGAATTGTTACCTCCAATTCTCCTGAATTATATCTGCTCAATAAGTCGTAAAGACAATGATTATATTTCGAAACAAATATTGCCATTTTGGGTTTTACTCCGGCTTCATGTATGCTCCATTTCATTTTATAGGGTTGGGCTAAATCCTCTTCAAATTCCTTTTTGAATTTAGTTAAAACTTCTATTTTTTCGAATTCACATTCTAATCGCATAAAGAAAACACCCGTTTGCTGGTCAACATGTTGGTCTAAATAAATGATGTTACCTAATTTTTTGTGTAAAAAACCAGTAACAGCACTTATAATACCAGAGCTATCAGCACAATGAATTAATATGGTAAGTTTCACAAGTTCTATTTAGGGAATAAAATTATACTATTCTAAAAAATGAAACCCGAAAGGACTACTCTTTTATAAAATTATAAGTAAACATGTATTTTCTTTGCATTTATCGTAAATTGCAATACAAAATTTGATGTTTTTTTATCAATGGAGCAAGTAAAGCCATATATCCCAAAGAATAAAATACGAATAGTTACAGCTGCGTCTTTATTTGATGGTCATGATGCTGCAATTAATATAATGCGTCGTATCATTCAATCAACAGGTGTTGAGGTAATTCATCTAGGTCATGATCGCAGTGTTTTAGAAGTAGTTGATTGCGCTATACAAGAAGATGCTAATGCCATTGCAATGACTTCTTATCAAGGTGGCCATAATGAGTATTTTAAGTATATGCATGACTTATTAGAAGAAAAAGGCGCTGGGCATATCAAAATTTTTGGAGGAGGTGGAGGTGTAATTCTACCAAGGGAGATTAAAACATTAATGGATTATGGAATTACTAGAATTTACTCACCAGATGATGGAAGAGAAATGGGGCTCCAAGGAATGATAAATGATTTAGTAAAAACAAGTGATACTGCTGTTCCGAAACTCAGAAATTCTGATGATAAATCCATAATAAGTTTATTAGTGGAAAAAGATGTCAATACCATTGCAAGATTAATTTCTTTAGCTGAAAATAGACATAATGAGTTTGAATCTCATTTTTCCAGCATTAAGATTGATAATAATATTCCTGTTTTAGGAATCACTGGGACAGGCGGTGCAGGAAAGTCGAGTTTAGTTGATGAGTTAATTAGAAGGTTTTTGTTTGATTTTCCAGAGAAACATATTGGTGTTATTTCCGTAGATCCATCTAAAAGAAAAACGGGTGGAGCACTATTAGGAGACCGTATTAGAATGAACGCAATAAACAATGAACGAGTTTATATGCGCTCATTGGCCACTAGACAATCTAATTTGGCCTTATCAAAACATGTGAACGAAGCGGTTCAAGTATTAAAAGCAGCCCAATATGATTTAATCATTTTAGAAACATCAGGAATTGGACAGTCGGATACAGAAATAATTGAACATAGTAATGCTTCTTTATATGTAATGACTCCAGAATTTGGTGCTGCAACCCAATTAGAAAAAATTGATATGTTAGATTTTGCTGATATGGTAGCTATCAACAAATTTGACAAAAGAGGTGCTTTAGACGCTATTAGAGATGTAAAAAAACAATACGTTCGAAATCATAATCTTTGGGAAGTAAGCCAAGAAGATTTGCCCATTTATGGTACAATAGCCTCACAGTTTAATGATCCAGGAATGAATCATTTATACCAAAAAGTCATACAAACTTTACGGAGCAAAACAGAGGCTCGTCCAGAATCAAAATACGCATTCAATGACCAAAACGAAGTCAAGAAGCAATTTGTTATTCCGCCATCGCGAACACGATATCTTTCCGAAATAGCCGAAATCAATAGGTCGTACGATAACGATGCTCAAGAACAGGCAAAAATTGCTCAAAAATTATATAGTCTTTATATGACCATAGCATCAATAATAAATGATGATGAGTTGTTGAAGATTGATAAATCAGGAATTGCAAATGATGCGGTGAAGTCAAAAACCACCAATGAAAATAAGAGTCTGGTGACCGGTTTGTTAGAGGAGTTTGATAAATTAAAAATGGATTTAAATCCTTATAATTGGAACCTGATTTTGAATTGGAATGCTCAAATTCAAAAATATAAAGCCTCAATTTATTCATTTAAAGTTAGAAATAAAGAAATTCAAATTGAGACACATTCGACGTCTTTATCACATTCTCAAATTCCAAAAGTAGCACTACCTAAATTTAAAGCTTGGGGTGATCTGTTATCATGGATGTTACAGGAAAATGTTCCTGGTGAATTTCCTTATACTGCGGGTATTTATCCGTTTAAAAGAACTGGTGAAGACCCTACTAGAATGTTTGCTGGCGAGGGCGGTCCTGAAAGAACGAATAGAAGATTTCATTATGTAAGTTTTGGAATGGAAGCTAAGCGATTATCTACAGCTTTTGATTCCGTTACACTTTATGGTAATGATCCAGGAAAACGTCCTGATATTTATGGTAAGATTGGTAATGCTGGAGTATCTATCTGCTGTTTAGATGATGCTAAAAAGTTATATTCAGGCTTTGACTTGAGTGACGCAATGACATCAGTAAGTATGACCATTAACGGCCCAGCACCAATGCTTTTAGGGTTTTTTATGAATGCTGCAATTGACCAAAATTGCGAAAAATATATTCATGAAAACGGTCTGGTTGAAAAAGTGAAAGAAAAAATAAATACCATATTTAAAGAAAAAGAAGTTATTAGACCAAGTTACTTTGGAGAATTACCTGAAGGTAATAACGGACTTGGACTTTTACTTCTTGGGGTCACAGGTGATCAAGTATTGCCAAAAGATGTCTATGAAACAATAAAGGCTGAAACGTTAAGTCTAGTTAGGGGTACGGTTCAGGCTGATATTTTAAAAGAGGATCAAGCCCAAAATACTTGTATTTTTTCCACCGAGTTCGCTTTACGTTTAATGGGTGATGTGCAGTCTTATTTTATTAAGAACAAGGTTCGAAATTTTTATTCTGTTTCAATCTCAGGTTATCATATTGCGGAGGCTGGTGCTAATCCCATTTCACAATTAGCCTTTACTTTATCTAATGGTTTTACATATGTGGAGTATTATTTAAGTCGAGGAATGGATATTAATGATTTTGGACCTAACCTTTCTTTCTTTTTTTCAAATGGAATTGATCCCGAGTATGCTGTTATTGGAAGGGTTGCACGTAGAATATGGGCAAAATCAATGAAGGAAAAATATGGGGCAGGTCCGCGTGCTCAAATGCTGAAATATCATATTCAAACATCAGGTCGCAGTCTACATGCGCAAGAGATAGACTTTAATGATATTAGAACAACGTTACAAGCCTTATATGCTATTTATGATAATTGTAACTCATTACATACTAATGCTTATGATGAAGCAATTACTACCCCAACTGAAGAATCAGTGCGCAGAGCTATGGCTATTCAGCTCATCATTAATAAAGAATTAGGTCTTACGAAAAATGAAAACCCTCTTCAGGGATCTTTTATAATTGAGGAGTTAACTGACTTAGTTGAAGAAGCTGTTTTAATTGAGTTTGATAGAATTACAGAACGTGGAGGAGTATTGGGTGCTATGGAAACCATGTATCAACGTTCAAAAATTCAAGAAGAAAGTTTGTATTATGAAACTTTGAAACATTCTGGAGATTTTCCAATAATAGGCGTAAATACGTTTTTAAGCTCAAAAGGCTCTCCAACAGTACTCCCCTCAGAAGTAATTAGGGCAACTATTGGAGAAAAAGAAAATCAAATAACTACACTTGAGAATTTACATAAAGGAAATATAAAAGAGTCAAAAAAACTTTTAAGTGAATTAAAACAAGTAGCAATTGATAACCAGAATATTTTTGAAGAATTAATGGAAGTAACTAAGTATTGCTCCCTAGGTGAAATAACTAATGCTTTATTCCAAGTTGGTGGTCAATATCGTCGCAATATGTAATTGCTATTTGAATGAAAACCTAGATTGTTATTTAATTATCATCACTAGTTTGCAATGATTTTCTCCACTGCTTAAAATGAGAACGAAAAATTTGAATTTCTCTTCGAAGTAGATGAACATATTCTTTTTCTTTGACACCATCCTTTTCCAGTCCATTGCAATAAGAAAGTATGTTCCGGGTCATTATATTAATAAAAATTAGATTTTTATTACGAACAACACCAGATTTTGAAACAGTAACCTCTTTTATATTTGAAGATATCAATGAAGCATCTACAAACAACGCCTTTGCAATTTCTGTTCTCAAACCTTCTGATTTACTATTTGAAAAGAAATTAGAGTCATGAGAAAAATAGTAGGCTATTGCAGTAGTTAAATCTTTTAAAACCAAAGATTTTTGATATACCTGAAGGGTGTTAAAACTACTATTTTTCATCTTTTATTTAAGAAATTCTTTACATAAAGGTACATCTCAAAAAAATAAATTAACTTTACTTTGTCGCTATAAAAAACATAAATACTTTAAATATTAAATAAATATTATCAAATTGCTTTGAATATTAAGGTTGATGAATTAAGCTTGAAAATTCTACATTGTTTGCAACGCAATGCGAGAACTTCATTTGTTGAAATAGGAAAGGAAGTTGGTCTTACTTCTCCGGCAGTTGCAGATAGAGTGAAGAAGATGGAAGATGTTGGGGTTATTAAAAACTATCGTGCACAAGTATCTCATATTCATTTGGGTTACCAATTAAAGGCAATGATTACGGTTCGTGCATTTGTTGGGAAGCTTAAACCATTTTTAGAAATCATTAAAACTTTTGATGAGGTTTTAAACTGTTATAGGATAACTGGAAATGAAAATATAATAATGGAGGTTGTATTAAAAGACCAATTTCATCTAGAAAAGTTTATAGATAAATTAATAACTTACGGGGAAACTAGAACACATATTATACTTTCTGATGTGATTTCAAATGCAGCGATTAGTAAACAAAAATAATCTTGTTTTGTGTATGTTTTTTTTGGCTAGATTTTTGATGTAATTAAGATATGATAAAAAAATACTTGCCTTTTTTCATCTTCTTTATTTTAGTTCAGCTTTCCAATTCGCAAGAGTTAAGACTTCAAAAAGGAGTAATAATGGATTCTATTGCAGTAAAGGATTCTGTTAATCACACTTTTGCGCTTTATTTGCCGGAAAGATTTGAAATGAAGGGCAGTTGGCCAGTTCTTTTTGTTTTTGACATGAATGGAAAGTCAAAACAAAGTATGGCCATGTTTAAAAATGCTGCGGAGGCTAATGGGTATATCTTGGCTTCTCCAAACATGGTTAATGATAGTTTGACGGTATCACAAAATATTTTAAATGCTGATATGGTGATACGGCAAGTAAAATCATTATTTCCTGTTAATAATAATAGGATATATACTGCAGGCTATTCGAGCGGAGCTCGTTTTGCAAATTTGGCACCTATCGTTATCAAGGATATTAAGGGAGTTTTATCAATTGGTGCATCGTTGGTAAATACGGAATTATTGTTGACTAAAAATCCTTTCCATTTCGTTGCAATTTCTGGCACTGAAGATTTTAATTATACTTCTCTTATTGAAGATGAGAAGGTTTTAAATAGATTGAAGTTTCCGAATAATTTGCTCTTTTTTGATGGGGGTACTGAGTGGCCAAACCCTACTTATATTGAAAAAGCACTGTCCTTATTTGATCTTTCCGCCATGGCTAAGGGAAATATTCCGAAGGATAGTTTATTTATAGCACAAAATTATAAGAAGGAATTAAAGGATATCGAGGTGCTGCAAAGCACAAAAAATCTTTTGCTTACTGAACGATTAATAAAAGAAACTATCACTAGTAATAGAACCTTGATACCTATTGATTCTTTAAAAAACGTTCAAAAAAGTTTAAAGAAAGATAAGTTATACAGGAGTTTAAATAGAATTAAAAATGCCGCACTTTTCAAAGAGAATTTACTGCGAGAAGACTTTGCATATTATTTGGAGGAAGATATACTAACGTATAATTATAATAATTTGGGATGGTGGAATTATCAGATGACCCAAATTAATGGATTTATTTCTGGTGATAGTAAGCTTGAACAACAAATGGGCAAGCGTTTGTTAGGTTATGTTAATGCGCTGGTGGAAGATAATATTGACTTAGTTCAAGCAGAGCCAATTGCTGATGATGAGGCGCTAATTTTATTACTGATGCTAAAAACAATTACCGAACCGGATCAAATTGATAATTATATTAAAGTGATTTCAATTGCTTCAAAGAATAGCGATTATGGAACGGCACTTTATTATTTAGAAGAATTGCTTAAAAAAGGATTTAAAAATAAGAATCAACTTTACAATATTGAACACACCACCTTATTTAAGATAACGCCCGAATTCAATAAATTGATTGAAAAATATTTGAACAATGCCCGTTACGAAATCAAGGACGAATAAACCGTGGTATCTCTTCTAAATCCCAGTCAATTACTAATCCACCGGCTAAAGATTCCGCAATGTCTTTCCCATATAAATACTCGCTAAGATACAGCGCGGCTTCAAAACTTTTCGCACCACCTGCCGAAGTAATATATTTTCCATCGTGCACAAAAAGCACACTGTCTTTAACTTCAAGTTTAGGGAACATTTTTTTGTAGGTTTCAAGATCACTAGGGAATGTCGTTGAAGCAACATTGTTTAATAATCCAGCTTTTGCCAAAACGAAAGCACCATCACAATGTGAAGTCATAAATAGGGCTTTTTTATCTACTTGCTTTATGAATTTTAACATCTCCATATCTTCTAAATCTGAATCTAAATGATGCTCTGCACTTGGCACAACCAAGATGTCAATTTTAGGAATTGAATCTTTAGTATAGTCAAAATCTGGAAGTATTCGTATGCCTTCAAATGAAGTGATAGGATTTAAGGTGTTAGCTACTGTAAAAGTATTCATTGCCTTAATACCTTCTCGGTACTGGGTGTGCTGAAAAATATCAAACGGCGCGGTAAATTCGGTGTTGTATACACCGTCCATTATTAAAAATGCTACATTGTACCTATCTTTTTTAATTTGAGTTACATATCTGGCTTCTTCTCTTTTTTTTGTATGACATGATATGAAAAGTAGCGAAATGACGAGAATGAGGTATTTGTTTTTCATTTTGAATTAAAAGTAAGTTTTGCAAAGTACAATAGCTGGTTTAAGAATAAAACACATTCGTCGTATTTTTACTTCATGAAGCAAATAACATTGATACTTTTTTTAGTTTTTATTTCTTGTAAACAAGGGAAAAAATATCATGAGACTTCCGATAATCAAATGGTTTTTATTTCTAATTCAATTACTGAAATATTGGAACATAGGAAAAAGATAAATGAAGATTTTCAGAACCCTGAAATTTCACCTTTGCCCGATAGATATCGTAAAGACTTTGATGCATTAGACTTCTTTGAGCCAGACACCAATTATATAGTGTTAGCACATTTTAAAAGAACACCAGATGCATTACCTTTTATGATGAGTACAACTACTGATGAAATTAATGAAGAAGTAGTTTATGCTGTTGTCAGTTTTGAATTAAATGGAAAAACACACCAATTAGAGGTGTATCAAAACTCAGAATTAAAAACCCAAGAAAAATATAAGGACTATCTTTTTTTACCTTTTTTGGATAATACTAATGGAGAAGAAACCTATGGTGGAGGACGTTATATCGATTTAAAAATTCCTGAGGGTGATAGTATTTTAATTGACTTTAATAAGGCTTATAATCCGTATTGTGTTTATAACAAAAAATACTCCTGCCCTCTAGTGCCAAGGCAAAATCATTTGAAAACTAGAGTTTTGGCAGGAGTAAAAGATTTTATAAAAAAATAAAATCCCCCAACAATCTTGCTAGGGGATTTTGTCAATTATGAATATTTTGAATTAATCAAAAGAGTAGATTGCTGCTAAAGTAAAGGATGAAAGAGAGTTACTTGGGTCAGTAGCACTGCCAAAAGGCTCAACATCATTACCCCAGCTATCTAAACGAATTTCTGGTTTAATAATTAAGTTACCAGTAGTATAACTGCCAGTTAATGTCGCTGCAAGTACTGGTGTGTCGTCAAAACCATCTTGAGTAAAGGCAACATATTCTCCTCTTAGACCAAGAGCAAAACTATCTGAAGTTGTTATTTGAGGGTAAAGCGCTACACCATAGAACCCGCTATCTGTTTCTGAGTTTTTGTTGTATGCCGCATTAATTCCGAAGAAAAATTCGTCAGAAACATCAAAACCACCAGTATAATCTATTTCAAATCCTAAACCATCATTTTCTCCGCTATCGTAGTATAGGTTAAGGTATTGGCCATAAAAACCTAATTGAGCTCCTAAAGAAACTTCTCCGGTTCCGGTTACATCATTCGTATCCCATGGGTTCATTACAGCTAACATTAAACTTACATCATCAGATAATGTAAAATCTGCTTTTAATCCCATATGAGAAAAAGGACCATTAGAGAATAAATGCGATACACTATAGTTAAAGTTAGCTTGTGGAGCAATAACCTCATAACCTAAAAATGTATTAAATCTACCAATAGTTAAGGTAGTTCCTTCTGATACGTTCCAATATGCGTATGCTTGGTTGATTATACCATTTAATACATCGTTATTAAAAGTAGCTTCAGTACCTCTTGGCCCAAAAACTAAATCAACAACCACACCGGTATTTCCTGTTTCATAGCTCCCAACTATGTTCGCCATACCAAGAGCAAAACCAGTTTGGTTGGCAAAAGAGGTAAATGAATTTGCTTCATCCACTCCAGCCTCTCCAAAGGTGGTTCTGTAGTAAGTGTCCACGCTACCTGCTAATGATAAACTTGGTTTTGATTCTTCATCTTGAGCAAAAGCAACGGTTGATACAAGAGCAAAACCTGCTAAAAATATATTTTTTATGTAATTTGTATTAATAATCATTTTCATAATGTTAAGAATTAATTACCCCTACAAAAAGAGGCGTTTTTGATAAATTAAATGTGTAAAAGTGAAAAGGTTATTTACGGAGCGCTCTGCAAAACGCTCCGTTTTTTATTTAATGTTGATTCATTCTAAAATCAGCATAGGCATCCATACCATGTTCGTGTATGTCTAGACCTTCGATTTCTTCTTTTTCAGAAACTCTTATGCCAACTACCTTTTTAATAGTAAATAGTATGATAAACGCTGTAAGAGTACAGAAGGTTGCTGCTGCACCTACACCAGCAAGTTGAATTAAGAACTGATCCATACTTGCCATAGATCCGAACAAACCAACTGCTAAAGTTCCCCAAATACCACAAATTAAGTGAACGGCTACAGCGCCTACAGGGTCATCTAATTTTAGTTTGTCGATTAGGGCAATACCGAATACCACAATAACTCCTCCTAGTAATCCAATAATTACTGCCTCATTTGGTGACATTAAATCAGCACCAGCAGTAATACTAACTAGACCACCTAAAATACCATTTAAGAACATGGTTAAGTCATAATTTTTGTACTTTATTAAAGAAGTGATAAATGCAGCTACACCACCGGCTGCAGCAGCTAAGCATGTAGTTACGAGTACTAATGAAGTTAATTCAGGATCAGCGGATAATACTGATCCACCGTTAAATCCAAACCATCCTAACCAAAGGATAAGAACCCCTGCAGCTGCTAAAGGTAAGTTATGGCCTGGTATAGCTTTGGCTTTTCCATCCTCCCCAAATTTTCCTTTTCTAGCTCCTAATAAGAAAATTGCTATTAAAGCAGCCCATCCACCTACAGAGTGAACTAAAGTTGAGCCCGCAAAATCATAAAATCCAAGACCGTCTAACCAGCCTCCACCCCATTTCCATGCACCAACAATTGGATAAACCAATCCTACATAGATAATAGTGAAAACCATAAATCCACCTAATTTTACTCTTTCAGCTACTGCACCAGATACAATGGTTGCAGCTGTTGCTGCGAACATTCCTTGAAAAAGAAAGTCTGTCCACCAAGTGTAACCTCCATCTGCATAAGCAGCTGTCATTCCGCCTTCTGGAGCTGCAATACCAAAACCTGCGAATTTAAAAATACCCATATCTCCATCTTCGAATCCTGGGTACATAAGGTTAAAACCACCGATGTAGTATAACAATAGACCTACACAAATGATAAAAACGTTTTTGAATAAAATGTTTACTGTGTTCTTTTGTCTTGTCAATCCTATTTCTAAGAAAGAAAATCCTAGATGCATGAAGAATACCAATGCGGTACACACCATCATCCATACGTTATTTGCTGTAAATAATCCTGCTTCCATAATATAATTTAAAAAGTTGGTTAGTTTAATTAATTGATTCCGGCGTGTCCGCTCTCACCAGTTCGTATTCTGTAGGCTTCTGAGATTTCAGAAACAAATACTTTCCCATCACCTACATTACCGGTTGATGCCGTTTTGATTAGGGTATCCACTGTTTTTTCTAGAAACTCATCAGATACTACTATAACTAGGTATCTTCTTTGGATATCTGTTGTACTGTAAGTAATACCGCGATATACATGACCTTGTTTTTCATTTCCAACTCCAGTTACGTCCCAATAACTAAAGAAGTTGACCTCAATTCCATGAAGTGCTTTTTTCACTTCATCGAACTTTGATTTTCGAATAATTGCCTCGACTTTTTTCATAATTGATTTTGTTAGTTAAAGAGCCAAATATATGTTAAATGAATTATGACCTATTAGAAAAACGGGTGTGAAGTGTCATTTTTATCATATAAAAAGAAAAACCCCTATTTTTTTAGGGGTATATTAATTTAATGTTATGATAATTAAAAAATCTTAGAATAATGGGTTTTGAGATTTTTAGAAATTCTGATAATTTTTAACAATAACTAGGTTCAATTGTTTTAATTCTAACAATTTTAAAAATCAAAAAAATTATAGAAGAGTTTAAAGAAGTCGTGCTACCCAAATACCAATAGTAATGGCAATTATTCCGATGACTATACTTGATAAGGTATAAATTGAAAAATGGAATAGTGCGCCACTTTTTAAAAGTGAATGTTTTTCAAAAGCAAAAGTTGAAAATGTTGTGAAACCACCGCAAAACCCTGTAGCTAAAAGGAGTAGTTGATTCTCACTTAATAATTGGCCCTTAACGGATAAGGTTAATAAAAAACCAATTAAAAGACAGCCGATTATGTTTACGGCAAATGTGCCTAGATAAAAGTGCTCAAAAAACGAATTAAAGTATTTTGATACGACATACCTCAAAGTACTGCCAATCCCTCCACCAATAAAAACTAAAAGAGCTTGTTTCATTTGCTCAAATTTAGGTTTTAAATGGTTTAATTAGAAAAAATATAAAAATAATAATAGAGTGTATTGACGCTAAGGGAAGTATTAGCGACAAATTTAATTAAACTGCCTTTTTATATTTGGTCTCAGAATATTCTGTAGGAAAAAGTTTAGCAATAGGTGTTTCAGAAGTCTTCATGAGCGGTTTCTTAAACCTGTCTAAAATCCCTTTAGAGCTAAGGATTAAAAAGAGAATATTCATAGCTAATAGAGAAAAGAAAATGAAGAAAAATGAAATCATCGTACTAAATTATTAACACTGTAAAAGTACGTCTTTTCTTATATAATTGACTTTTTAACCGAATAATGTTGTCAAACGTTTGATTTTTGTTGCGTAAGCAAAATATCTGTTAATTTTTAAGGAAGTGTTTAATTAAAAACAAGATAATTATGAAAATCGTAAAGGAAATTAAGACCCATTTCACTCCTTCGTAGTTTTTTAAATGGAGTTTGTTGTCTTTCTTATACATAAAAACAATAACTAAAGTGAAAACTAGTATAAAAAGTCCGGCAAAAATTAATTGTCCTGTAGAGAACATAGTTTTTCTATTTTTACGCAAAGCTAATGCAAAACATAATCAATGAAAAGTAAAATTCGAGCAGTAAAAGAGTTTCATGAAGCTTTTGGTCTTGGAATATTAGATAATCCTAAGGCTAATTTGGGAAAATCAAAAAATGAACTTCGTTTTAATTTGATGGATGAAGAGAATCGAGAGTATTTGGAAGCAGCTGGTGAAGGCGATTTAATTGAAGTTGCTGATGCACTAGGTGATATGCTTTATATTTTATGTGGTACTATTCTTGAACATGGAATGCAACATAAAATAGAAGAAGTTTTTAATGAAATCCAAAGAAGTAATATGAGTAAGTTAGGTGCCGATGGTAAACCTATTTATCGAGAAGATGGTAAGGTACTTAAAGGGCCAAATTATTTTAAACCAAATATTGCCAAAATATTAGAAAATTAAAAAAGCGCCAAATTTGGCGCTTTTTTTATACTTTATATCTCCAACCAAATTTATCTTCGGCGCGATTGTATTGAATATCAGTTATTCGTTTTTTTAACAGCGATGCAAAATTATCTTGTAGTTCTGGCAGGTCATAATCAACACCTTTGTGACCAAAAGTAGAAATCGGTGAAACTACTGCAGCGGTTCCCGCACCAAACATTTCTTTAAGTGCTCCAGATTTAGCTGCCCTGACAACTTCAGTTACAGTAATCTTACGAACTTCGGTCTGTATGCCCTCATCTTCTGCTATTTCCAAAATACTTTTTCTTGTAATACCATCTAATATACGATCACTGGTCGGACCAGTTATTAATGTGTCGTTAATTCGAATAAAAATATTCATCGCGCCGGCCTCTTCGATATATTCATGCGTATTATCATCAGTCCATATGACTTGGTTGTATCCTTTTTTAACGGCTAATTGTGTAGGGTAGAATTGTCCAGCGTAGTTACCACCAGCTTTTGCATAGCCAACGCCACCATTAGCTGATCTTGAATATTTTTCTTCTATCAATACTTTTACTTTTCCAGAAAAATAGGCTCCGGATGGAGCACAACAAATGATGAATTTATATTCATCGGCCGGAGAAGCATGAAATCCGTTACCAGAAGCTAAAATGAACGGTCTAATGTATAAAGAACTACCAGGGTTTGAAGGTATCCAATCTTTTTCTAAACGAAGAAGTGTTGTTAGTCCTTCCATGAAAATTTCTTCAGGAATTTCTGGTATAGCAAGGCGTTTGGCTGAAATATTAAGCCTTTTGTGATTATTCTTTGGTCTAAAAAGCCATGTTGCTCCCGAACTATCTTTATAAGCCTTCATTCCTTCGAAAATGGACTGGCCATAATGAAATATTTTTGCCGCTGGATCCAAGGTAATAGGTTGGTAAGGCATAATCTCTGGAGTTTCCCACGCTCCGTTTTTATAATCGCAGACCAACATATGGTCCGAATAAACACTGCCAAAAGCTAGGTTGTCAAAATCAACCTCATTGATTTTAGTTGTTTTCGATTTTTCAATCTTAATATTTTTTAACTGAGCTTCCATAGTAATACCTTTGAAAAAAATAAAATTAGCTAATTCTAATAAGTTTTTTTCCTTTTATTAACTTTAAATACTAGTAAAACTCATAACACCACAAACTTTTTTTAGATATGAAAACTTTTAACATTTTGATTGTGATATTCTTAATGATTATAGCTCAATTTTCTCAAGCCCAAGATGATATTTCAACAGGCCAATTTGGTTCGTCTTTTGATAAAGTAAAGAGTAGTGAGGAAAATTGGAAAGTTTATGAGGGTTTAAAAGTTGCTGATACCACTTTAATCCAATTGAGTGGCAAAATAACTGAAGTCTGTCAGGCTAAGGGATGTTGGATGAAAGTTGATTTATCCAATGGGCAAGAGGTTTTTGTGAAATTTAAGGATTATGGCTTTTTTGTGCCTTTAGACTCTTCTGATAAAACTGTAGTAATGAATGGAAAAGCATTTATTGAAGAAATGTCTGTTGAAGAACAAAAGCACTACGCCGAAGATGAAGGTGTTGCCAAAGAAGAGATTGCAAAAATTACTCAAGTAAAAAAAACGCTTCGTTTTGAAGCGGATGGTGTTTTAATAAATCAATAAAGTGAAAAGAAGAATCATCACAACATTAGATGGTTCCAAAACCATTCAAATAGAGGATTGGAATGAACAATACCACTCTAAACACGGAGCAATTCAAGAGGCTTATCATGTTTTTATTAAAAATGGTTTAAGATATTTTAGTCATCGACAAATTCAAATTCTTGAAATTGGTTTTGGAACTGGACTTAACGCATTAATAAGTTTAATTGAGGCGCCAAAACAACAATTAAAAATACACTATGTTGGTGTCGAGGCCTATCCGGTAAGTGAAGTAGAAATTTCTTCTTTAAATTATATTGATTTATTAGAAGCTAAAGAGTTCGAAGAGACATTTCGACAAATGCATACATCAAATTGGAATGAGAAGGTTAGACTTTCTTCAAATTTTGAATTGACCAAACAGAAGAAAGATTTTACAACTATAAATGAAATCGGTTTGTTTAACCTTATTTATTTTGATGCATTTGGAGCTAGAGTACAACCAGAACTTTGGACGGTTTCAATTTTTAAAAAAATGTATGCTGCTTTAGATTGGGATGGCGTTTTGGTTACCTACTCTGCTAAGGGCAGTGTTCGCAGAGCTATGCAAGAAGTAGGTTTTGAAGTAGAAAGACTTCCAGGTCCACCAGGTAAGCGTGAAATGCTTCGTGCTTTTAAAAAGCTAAAATCAGAATAACCTTTTAATTGTGAATTCACACTTAATTATACGCTTTTCAAACTTTAAACAATTGTGTTAAACCTTAATTAATGCCTATTAATCAGCACTTTAATTCAATTATATTTGTTTAAAATGATTGTATGAAGATTTTGATAACGGGTGCGACAGGGTTAGTGGGTAAGGCCATTGTTAAAGAATTACATGCTAAAAAAATTACAGTTAATTATTTAACTACAAGCAAAAGTAAAATCGTTTCTAAGAAAGGTTATCAAGGATATTACTGGAATCCCAAGGAATCCGAAATAGATATTAATTGTTTTAACGATGTAGAAGCTATTATTAATTTGGCGGGTGCGACTATATCAAAAAGATGGACAAAATCTTACAAAAATGAGGTTTTGAATAGTCGAATAGATAGTTTAAAAACTCTAAAACAAGGACTCGAATTATCTGATACCACTAAGATTGAAACATTTGCATCCGCTTCTGCAATAGGAATTTATCCAAACTCTTTAGGAACTTTTTATACAGAAGAAGAAACTAAAGTTGATAATAGTTTTTTAGGAGAAGTAGTAAATTCTTGGGAAGACGAAATTGAATCTTTTAAAGAATTCGGATTTAAAGTATCTAAAATACGTATTGGTTTAGTACTCTCTAAAGATGGTGGTGCTCTTCCAAAAATGGCGACCCCAATTAAGAATTATGTTGGTGCTGCTTTTGGTACTGGTGAGCAATGGCAGTCGTGGATACATATAGATGATTTGGCACGGCTATTTACTTTTGTTGTTTCAAACAAGCTTTCTGGTATTTATAATGCTGTAGCCCCGAACCCTGTAACCAACTCTAAAATGGTCACAGAGCTTGCCAAGGTATTAGGGCGTTCAATAATATTGCCTAATATTCCTGAGTTCGCAATGAAATTGTTGTTAGGAGAAATGGCTTATTTATTATTCGCTAGTCAGCGTGTAAGTAGTCAGCGAATCGAAAAAGATGGTTTTTATTTTAATTATCTGAATATATGTAAAGCTTTCGAGGCCATTTATGATAAGGATTCCAATAAACGCAGCCCTGTGTCAGATTATAAAAAGGAATTTGCCTAGGCTATATTTTCAAATTAAAAATGAGGAATCCGCTTTTGGCGGATTTTTTTGTATTTATTGGTGACATTTTGACATTTTAAGACAATTGGCAGTACTTTTGCCATCTTAAATTTGAAAATTAAAATTTAGATTAATGAGCAAGAAAAGTAAGGTTCAAGAAATGGAGGAAGAAATCGATAAAGAACAATCTGTTAATGAAACTGAGCTAAAAACTGATAAAGTTAATGAAGGTGTGGCAGATAAAGATGAAATATCAGTTGAAGATCAATTAAAAGAAGATCTTGCGAAAGAAAAAGATAAATTCTTGAGGCTTTTTGCGGAATTTGAGAATTTCAAGAAGCGAACCTCCAAAGAGCGAATGGAGCTTTTTAAAACGGCTGGGCAAGATGTAATTGTTTCCATGTTGCCAATTCTTGACGATTTTGATCGAGCATTGAAAGAAATTTCTAAGTCAGAAGACAATGAACTTTTTAAAGGTGTTGGCTTGATAAGCAATAAGTTTAGAGAAATTTTGAAGAATAAAGGTTTAGCAGAAATGGAAGTTGGAGCAGGTGATGTTTTTGATGCAGAGATTCATGATGCCGTAACCCAAATCCCTGCACCGAATAAAAAGCTTAAGGGAAAAATTATTGACGTAATTGAGAAGGGTTTTACCTTAGGAGATAAAATTATCCGTCACCCTAAAGTAGTGGTTGGTAACTAATTAAAGAATAAAAAGCACCAATTAAATTAAACACATATTTTGAAACAAGATTTTTACGAAATATTAGGCCTTTCAAAGGGTGCAACAGCAGCTGAAATTAAGAAAGCTTATCGAAAAAAGGCGATAGAGTTTCATCCTGATAAGAATCCGGGAGATTCCAATGCAGAAGAAATGTTTAAAAAGGCGGCTGAAGCTTATGAAGTTTTAAGTGACCCTGATAAACGAGCTAAATATGACCAATTTGGTCATGCTGCTTTTGAAGGCGGTGGCTTCGGTGGTGGTGGAGGTATGAACATGGATGATATCTTTAGCCAATTTGGAGATATTTTTGGTAGTGCTTTTGGAGGCGGCGGTTTTGGAGGTTTCAGCGGTTTTGGAGGTGGTCAAAGACGTGTAAAGGGAAGTAATCTTAGGATAAGAGTAAAGATGACACTTGAGGAGGTTGCTAATGGTGTAGAAAAGAAAGTTAAGGTTCGCAGAAAAGTACAAGCCGATGGCGTTACATATAAAACTTGTGGAACATGTAATGGTACGGGTCAAGTCACTAAAATTCAAAATACAATTCTTGGTCGTATGCAAACTGCAGCTACTTGTAGTGCTTGCGGTGGTGCTGGTCAAATTATTGACAAAAGACCAAGTGATGCAGATTCTCAGGGTTTAAAAGTTGTAGAAGAAACTGTTTCAATTAAAATTCCAGCGGGCGTTGAAGAGGGTATGCAACTTAAAGTTTCCGGTAAAGGAAATGGTGCTCCCGGAGATGGTATATCAGGAGATTTATTGGTAGCTATTGAAACGGAAGAGCACAACACTCTGAAGCGCGAAGGCGATAATTTACATTATGACCTATATATTAGTTTTTCTGAAGCTGTTCTCGGAAGTTCTAAAGAAATTGATGCGGTCACTGGAAAAGTAAGAATTAAGCTGGAGTCTGGTATCCAATCGGGAAAGATACTGCGACTAAGAGGTAAAGGTATTCAAAGTCTAAATGGATATGGTAGTGGCGATTTATTAGTACACGTGAATGTTTGGACGCCAAAAGAGCTAAGTAGAGAGCAAAAAGAGTTTTTTGAACGCATGCAGAATGATGATAATTTTGCCCCCAAACCCGAAAAATCTGACAAATCATTCTTCGAGAAAGTAAAAGATATGTTCTCTTAAAAGTTTTACTATTGCCAATAAAATAAAAAACGTATATTTGAACTAGATGCTGTTCGCAGTGTCTATTTTCTTTTTCATAGCAATTTTTTTCCCATCCTTGATTCGTTAAGGGTGGGTTTTGTGATTTATGGCGATAATAGATTCTTAGAATCACCTTTTAATCTTCACATGGGTTATTGATTTTGCGCATTTTTAAATAGATGTATCTTTGATAAAATTGATTGTATGAACCACATTCTTATTGCTGAAAATGTTTCTAAAAAGTTTGGGAATCATACAGCATTGAGCAATATTTCTCTTGAAATTCCAGAGAATTGTATATATGGTCTATTAGGTCCGAATGGAGCAGGCAAGACTACGCTAATTAGAATTATCAATCAAATAACTTATCCCGATACAGGCCATGTATTATTTAATGGTCAACCTTTAGCCCCTAAACATATTGCAACAATAGGTTACCTACCAGAAGAGCGTGGACTCTATAAAAGTATGAAAGTAGGTGAGCAAGCATTATATCTAGCTCAATTAAAAGGGCTTTCAAAGACTGAAGCTAAGAAAAGATTAAAGTATTGGTTTGAGCGCCTTGAAATTGGAGATTGGTGGAACAAAAAAATACAAGAGCTTTCAAAAGGAATGGCTCAGAAAATACAATTTATTGTAACCGTACTTCATGAACCAAAACTGTTGATTTTTGATGAACCTTTTAGTGGTTTTGACCCCATTAATGCTAATAAAATAAAAGATGAAATTCTAGAGTTAAAGAAAATGGGTACTTCCATTATTTTTTCTACTCATCGAATGGAATCTGTCGAAGAGCTTTGTGAGTATATAACTCTGCTGCATCAATCGGAAAAAATATTAGACGGAAAATTGACTGATATTAAAAAAGCTTACAAGAATAATAAGTTTAAAGTGGGATTAAATGTTAGCAATCCAAATGATCAATTATTAGAACAAATCAAAACTTCTTTTGAAATTACAAATGAAATAGTTGGTAATGATGTAAATCAAATTGATTTTACATTGCAATTATCAAGCCCAGATACTTCATCTGCATTGAATAGCTTAGCGGCAATTGGTACAATTAATCATTTTGAAGAGCTAATACCTTCTGCTAATGATATTTTCATTCAAAATGTAAATGCACGAACTAAATGAGTAAACTTAAACTAATCATCAAAAGAGAGTATTTGGCAAAGGTTCGTAATAAGTCCTTTATTATAATGACCTTTTTAAGTCCTATTCTAATGGTTGGAATGATAGTGCTTATTGCGTTTTTGACCAAAGTTAATGATAGCGAAAAACGCATCATCACAGTTTTAAATGAAAGTGATTTTTTTTCAAATTCTTTTAATCCAAACGAAAGTATTTCCTATATAAAACTGAGAAATTTGAGCTTTGAAGAAGCGAAAGATTCAACCATTTCTATGGGCAATTATGGACTTCTTCATATTTCTAAACAAGAAAATTTAGAAGCAACAGCTAGTCAAGCCTTTTTTTATACAAAAGAAAGCCCAGTCAGTAATGTTGTGGAACGATTAGAAACTATTTTTCAAAATAGATTGCGTCAAGGAAGATTGCAACAACTAGGGGTTTCTGCAAAGGATTTTGCTGATATTGACGAGAATTTTGAAATCAGAACATCAACTTTTGAGGGTGAACAAAATGTCAAAGGTATTAATGAAATTAAAGCTGTAATTGGCGGTGGGTTCGGATATTTAATTATGATGTTTATAATCATTTACGGTGGTTTTGTAATGCGCAGCGTAATTGAAGAAAAAACTAGTAGAATTATTGAGGTTATAATTTCTTCAGTAAAACCTTTTCAATTGATGTTAGGGAAGATAATAGGTACTTCTTTAGCAGGTATAACCCAATTTGCAATATGGATTTTTTCCGCCTCCATTTTACTTTTTGTCGCTATGCTTTTACTTGATATTGATTTAAATGCTTTGAGTGCTAATCCGATGATGGAACAAAATGCAATGGTTAATATGGCAACATTACCTGAAGCTTCGAGTAATGATATGCAGGTTTACGCTGAGGAATTTTTTAAAATTCCATGGGTATTATTATTGAGTTCGTTTATCATTTATTTTGTGCTTGGTTATTTAATTTATAGTTCCATATACGCAGCTATAGGAGCTGCAGTTGACAATGAAACAGATACTCAACAGTTTATATTCCCTATAATCCTACCTTTGATGTTAGCGATTTATGTGGGTTTCTTTTCAGTATTTAGTAATCCACATGGGCCAATAGCAGTAGGATTTTCTTTATTTCCGTTAACATCACCTATAGTAATGCTAATGCGTTTACCTGGTGGTTTAGGTGAAGGTGGAGTTCCTTTATGGCAATTTTTGACAAGCATTATATTCTTGATAATTACCTTTTTAGGAATTGTTTGGCTTGCTGCAAAAATTTATAGAGTCGGTATTTTAATGTATGGAAAGAAACCTACTTATCGCGAGTTGTTCAAGTGGCTCAAATATTAACTAATGATTCAAGACAAAGCAAAAGACATAAAAGAGATTATTGAAAAAGATATTTGGGGCTCCATTCAAGAGTTTCTTAATTGGGGTTTCCACTACGGAGAAGGTTCAAATTCAATACATATTACCATAGGTCTTTTGTTATTGCTCACATTAGCCTTTATGATTACGGGGTTTGTTCTAAAGTGGGTTAGGAAGTTTTTTACCCGAAAAATGGACCAAGAAGATAAACTAAAGTTTATCAGTATTTTCAAGTTCATTAAGTATGTAGTTTACTTGGTAGTGATTCTTTTAACAATGAGTGCTGCCGGTATAAACGTTACCGTAATTTTAACAGCGTCTGCAGCGCTATTTGTGGGACTAGGATTAGCCTTGCAAGAGTTATTTCAGGATATAATAGGAGGTATTTTCATTATCGTTGATAAATCTTTAAGGGTAGGCGATATAGTTGAGGTAGATGGCAAGGTAGGTAAGGTTTTTGAAATTAAGTTAAGAACTACTAGGGCATTGACTAGAGATGATAAGGTTATTATTATTCCTAATCACAAATTCATTAGTGATATTATTCATAACTATACACAAAATCATAAAACCACAAGAGAAAAGGTGAACGTTGGTGTAGCTTATGGTAGCGATGTCCAATTGGTAACTCAGTTGTTAGAAGACGTTGTAGATGGGCAAAAAGGTATTTTAAAAAATCCTAAGCCTTTTGTTTTATTTGAAGATTTTGGAGATTCTGCTTTATTATTTTCTATCAATTTTTATATCAATGATAGTTTTAGTGACCCTAGAATAAAAAGTAGTATTCGCTATGAAATAGATACTAAGTTTAGGGAGAATAACGTTAGCATTCCGTTCCCACAGCGCGATGTTCATTTATATCAACATCAGCTAGGCTCAGATAAGTAATCTTAATGATAAACAAGCTCTTTCCGTCAGTATGTATTGTTTTATTGCTGATTCAGTTCTCAAATACTTGTGCTCAAAGTACGGATTTAGTCAGAGTTGAATACCTCAGAATACCTGAGAACGAAAGTGGTATTCAAACATCACGATACAAGTTTTTATTGAATGCTCCTATTAAAGTAAATGAAGAGAATTATCTAATTATTGGGGGGGAGTATAATCAATTTGATGTTGATTTTTCACAACAATTACCTTTTGATAAAAGTGAATTACAAAAATTACATATTATTGATTTGAATTTGGGTTACATTACTAAATGGAATGATAACTGGCGTTTCATTGGTATTTTGACTCCGAGACTCGCTTCAAATTTTACAGAAGGGGCAATGACCGATGATTTTTTCTTCAATGCAACAGCAACCTTGTGGAAAGAGAAGAAAGATGTTGAGAAGCCTTATAGAATAGTGCTTGGCTTAACGTATAATAGTACAACAGGGCTTCCTATTCCGTTACCTTTAATTAGTTATTACAAAAGATTTCATCCCAAATGGTCTTATACGCTTGGAATACCTAAAATGAATTTTAAATATCACCCAAGTAGTAATCATACGTTACAATTGGCATTATTATTGGATGGTTACTTTATAAATATCCAGGACGATATCTTATTGCCGGATAACACCTTGGGATCTAGAATTTCATTGTCCGCTTTAATAGGTGTAATAGGTTATCAATACAACATCACTAAAATGATGTCATTGTATGTTTTAGGAGGGCGTTCGTTGATTCAAGAAGGAATTTTGCGCAATGACCGTCGAGATAGAACTTTATTATTGAATGATGAAGCAAATTTTTATCTTAGAACAGGTTTTAAAATATCAATTTTTTAAAAAAAGCACATGTCAAAAATATTGGTCATAGAAGATGAAGCAGCCATAAGAAGGGTGTTAGTAAAAATACTTAGTGAAGAAAATGATGCTTATAATGTCATGGAAGCAGAAGATGGTTTAAGAGGAATGGAAACCATCAAAAAAGATGATTTTGATTTGGTGCTTTGTGATATTAAAATGCCTAAAATGGATGGTGTTGAGGTCTTAGAAGCGGCTAAAAAAATCAAACCCGAAATTCCATTTATAATGATATCGGGGCATGGAGATTTAGATACTGCGGTTAATACGATGCGGTTAGGCGCCTTTGATTATATATCAAAACCACCAGATTTAAATAGACTTTTGACAACTGTTCGTAATGCTCTTGACAGAAAAGAATTGGTTGTTGAAAATAAGATTTTAAAGAAAAAAGTAAGTAAGAATTATGAAATGATAGGTGAAAGTCCTGAAATAGGCATCATCAAAGACATGATTGAAAAAGTCGCGCCTACCGATGCTCGAGTTTTAATAACTGGTTCAAATGGTACAGGAAAAGAATTGGTAGCACATTGGGTGCACGAAAAGAGTCAGCGATCATCAGCACCTTTTATCGAGGTTAACTGTGCTGCAATTCCGTCTGAACTTATTGAAAGTGAGTTGTTTGGTCATGTAAAAGGGGCCTTTACTTCCGCAGTAAAAGATAGAGCAGGTAAATTTGAAGCTGCAAATAAGGGAACTATATTTTTAGATGAAATTGGTGATATGAGTTTATCTGCACAAGCAAAAGTACTGCGCGCTTTACAAGAAAATAAAATTTCAAGAGTCGGTACAGACAAGGACATAAAAGTGGATGTACGTGTAGTTGCAGCAACAAATAAAAACCTAAAACAAGAAATTGAAGACGGTAAGTTTCGAGAGGATTTATACCATCGTTTGGCTGTTATTTTAATAAAAGTACCGTCATTAAATGACCGTAGAAATGACATTCCTTTATTAATTGAACATTTTTCTACTAAGATTGCGAATGAACAAGGGACAGTCAAAAAGAGCTTTTCTAAAAAAGCATTGGAATTATTAAAAGGTTATGATTGGACCGGCAATGTTCGGGAATTACGAAATGTTGTTGAACGGCTTATTATCTTAGGTGGTAATGAAGTTAATGAAGATGATGTAAAACTGTTTGCTAGTAAATAATTACTTGGCAGGACAGCCCTCTAAACTCAACAAAGCATTATAAGTAATCTCTTTTACGCGAACGTGGTAATAAATTTTGGCCTCTGATAGTGATTTGTCACCAAGTTTCTCTTTTGTTTTCGTATGTATTTTTGAAATGAAATTAAAGGCATCTCCGCACTCTACGTGTTCTAACACATTTTGTAAAGATTGTTCAAATTGAGAAACATTTAAATCTATAGCTTCTTTTAACCTTTTTGCTTTGGGTAAAATTACTCCACCTTGTTCGTTTAATACTTGTTTTGTGTTAAGTACTAAGACATCATTACCGTAAGTGGTATTATCTCCATCTTCAAATTCCTCTAAGGCATTAATACTAATCATGGTGCTTTTTAAAGCTGTTTGTAGAAATGATTTAGAAGCCTCTAGTGAGTTTGTTTTTGTAGCTTGTTTTAAGTTTTGTTCTGCTTGTTTAATATTTACCAAAGCATTTTCGCAACCACAATCTTTAAAATTATTTTTAGTCTTGTTGATGCCTTTTAAAGCTTTATAAGCGTAATATTTCGCTTGCTCTAAATCGGAAGACTCAATGGCTAATTGGGTTTGACTCTTTATGAAAACAGAATGTTGGTTAGCAAAGGCACAGGCATTAATAGTGGTGAATGAAGCCATTAATAATAAGAACAAAACACCCAAAATAGTGGCTATTAGTAATACAACTTTTCTGTAGGTTTTCATAAAAATTGATTTGGTCTTCCAAAGGTAGTCTAGAGTCAAAACGAATAAAAATTCCATCGGTTAAATCACTTTTTTACTCTTTAAAAGGAAGAAAATTCTCTAAATACCGACGAAATACATGCTGCATTTCATTTAGAGTAAATGCTGAAAATTGTTTATATTTCTGGCTATGGATTATATAGATATCACCCATTATCGAGTCGATAAACCAATTAAGCTTTCTGAAAGAAATACCCTGGATAATTTAGGACAAGATAGCAAGGCCCTAAAAAAGAAGCTTCGTAATGTCACACGCGAATTGGCCGAGTTTCAAAATACCTTGTATGCGCATGGAAAGTATGGTGTCTTAGTCTGTTTGCAAGGTATGGATACAGCTGGAAAAGATAGCCTAATACGAGAAGTTTTTAAAGAGCTAAATGCAAGAGGTGTTGAGGTTCATAGTTTCAAAGTGCCTACCGAGTTAGAGCTTAATCATGATTATTTATGGAGACATTATATAGCATTGCCTGAAAGAGGCAGGTTTAGTGTTTTCAATAGAACACATTATGAGAATGTTTTGGTAACTAAAGTTCATCCAAATTATATTTTAGGAGAAAACATTCCTGGTGTTGAGAATATTGAAGATGTAAATACGGAGTTCTGGGAGAATCGATATCGACAGATAAATGATTTTGAAAAGCACATTGCTGAAAATGGAACCTTAATTTTTAAGTTTTTTCTGCATCTATCTAAAGAAGAGCAACGACAACGGTTGCTAAGGCGTTTAGAATTGAAAGAGAAAAACTGGAAATTCTCACCTAGTGATTTAAAAGAGCGAAAACTTTGGGATAAATATCAAGCCTGTTATGAAGAGGCAATAAATAAGACCTCAAAACCTCATGCGCCCTGGCACATTATTCCTGCCGATGATAAAAAAGCAGCAAGAGTACTTGTCGCTTCAATATTATTAGAAGCGTTAAAAAAATACAAAGATGTGCAAGAGCCTGAGCTAGATGAAGAAATAAAAGCTAATTTAGAAACCTTCAAACAAGAATTAGAAAAAGAGAAAGAATGAGAATCACCCTTCTGATTGCCCTTTTAACTTTAAGCACTGTATTTTCACAGACTGCTGATGAAAAACAAATTAAGGCTATTTATGATATGGCCCTTACAAATGGTAAAGCATATGATTGGCTAAATCACCTTTCTAACCAAATCGGTGGCAGACTTTCTGGTTCCGTGCAGGCTCAACAGGCAGTGGACTATACAAGAAATCAACTTGATTCTCTAGGTTTAGATAGGGTTTGGCTGCAACCAGTAATGGTGCCGAAATGGGTTCGTGGCACACCCGAATTTGCATATATCGAAACGAAGCCTGGCCTAACTACAAATGTGCCAATCTGTGCTCTGGGTGGATCTGTCGCTACGCCAGATGTCGGCATAAAAGCTAATATTATTGAAGTCAAGGGTATTGAAGATTTAGAAAAACTAGGTATTGAAAACATAAGAGGAAAAATTGTTTTTTATAACCGTCCGATGGATCCAACTAAAATTAGCACATTTAGTGCTTATTCTGGCTGTGTAGATCAGCGCTATTCTGGGGCTGAAGAAGCTGGTAAATATGGAGCTTTGGGGGTTATTGTACGCTCCATGAATTTAAGACAAGATGATTATCCGCATACGGGTTCAATGAGTTATGGCGACACCCCAGTACAGAATCGAATTCCTGCAGCGGCAATTAGTACAAAAGGGGCTGACTTATTAAGTACTACTTTGCAGTTAAACCCTGATATCAACTTTTATTTTAAGCAAAACTGTAAACAGTTTGATGATGTAGAATCTTATAATGTCATCGGGGAGATAAAAGGAACAACCTATCCAAATGAAATCATGATTGTAGGCGGTCATTTAGACTCTTGGGATTTAGGTGATGGTTCTCATGATGATGGTGCTGGTGTTGTGCAAAGTATGGATGTTTTAAGATTGATTAAGGCGAGCGGTTACAAACCCAAACGTACTATTAGAGTTGTTTTGTTTATGAATGAAGAAAACGGACTTAGAGGAGGTAATAAGTATGCTGAAGTGGCAAAAAGTAAAAAAGAGAATCATGTTTTCGCTCTAGAAAGTGATGCAGGTGGATTCACTCCTAGAGGATTTTCGTTTGATTGTTCTGACGAAGAATTTGCCCAGGTTCAGGGTTGGAAAAAACTTTTTGAACCTTATTTAATTCATATGTTTATAAAGGGTGGTAGTGGTGCTGATATAGGTCCACTTAAAGACGAAGGCCTCGTACTTGCCGGTCTAAGACCAGATTCCCAGCGATATTTTGATCACCATCACGCTGAAAATGATACGTTTGAACATGTGAATAAAAGAGAACTAGAGTTAGGTGCAGCAACCATGACTAGTCTTATTTACTTAGCCGATAAATATGGTTTTGGTATTCAAAAGAAAATTAAAGGCTAATCATTCTTAGTAAAATAACCCTGATTAGATACTGCAGAATCGCTAACTGAAATACTTGCTGTTTTAAACCAAACCTCGGCATAGTTTCCATCAGCATATTGTTTTTGAATATCACCACCATGGGTTTCAGCTCCGGAGCACCAATTTTTATTTACCTCTGGAGATTTTCCATTGGTTTGATTATAAGAACCTAGCTTAAAAAATAATCCTTCACCAGTATAAGCTGAAATACGTTCTACACCATCTTGACCAATTGGCACAAATAATTTTTGAGTTTGTTCAGGAATTTCGGCTTTGTTTGCGTATTCTGAATTAATCAAGTTTTTTGTAAATGATTTGGTTTCATGACCATCGCTCATAAACTTTAAATACATAATGCCCTCTTTTACTTCTATTTGGTAACTAAATTCTTCGCCTAGAGCTATGCCATCTTTAGGTTCGTCAGGATATGTGTTTTCTTCATTGCCTACAACAGAAAAGTCGTTTCCCCAAACTGCTGTAGAATAATCCCATCGTCCTGAGTTATCGTCACCTGCAGTATTAATTTCATAATGCCAAAAAACAGAACCTTTATTATGACTTGGAAACTTCTTGTAAAATATTTTGAGAGGTTCATTTTCATGTCCATCGGCGCTATGTATTTGACCGACAACTACGGAATGAGTTGATGCAACCCTTGCATCACCAGTACTAGAGACATTCATCACTTTAAGTGTAGCTGTTAATTTATCATTCGCGGTTTTAGGATACCATTTTTTTGCTTGAGCCAATTCTGTTCTAGTATTATTTGATGTTCCATGGGTATTGCCAGCGTTTGGAGCTTTGTATACTACCCAATTGCTTTTACCATCATTTACGGTATAAAAGAAATCTTTGTGTTCAAAATTATTTGCGATACCAGCATTAGACCCATCACCTAAAATTAATTTCCAATCGTCAAAAAATGGAGTTACCTCACTGGCATATACTAATTTTTGAGTTTTACCTATGTCAGCCGTGACTTCCGTTTTTTGTTTTGATTCACCACCAGGGTTTTTGCAACTATGCAAAGTGAAAAAGATTATCAGGGCTAAGTAAATTAGTTTGATTGGCGAATATGTCATACAGAATACTTAATGATTATATATTTAAAGCTTTGGTCTAAGATAGCAAAAAGAGATAGGATATAATTTGCTTTTGTTCGTAGCAGGAGCACTTAATTTTCTTTGAGCCTAAAAACCATTACCTTTGCCGCTCAATTAAAATGAGTAAAATGCAAGAAGGTATATACGCAAAATTTAATACTACAAAAGGTGAGATTTTAGTAAAACTTACTCACGATAAAACACCAGGTACAGTGGGTAACTTTGTTGCCTTGGCTGAAGGAAATATGGAAAATGAGGCTAAACCACAGGGTAAACCATATTATGATGGATTAAAGTTCCATAGAGTTATTCCCGATTTTATGGTTCAAGGGGGGTGTCCTCAAGGTACTGGAACTGGTAGTCCGGGTTACCAATTTGATGATGAGTTTCACCCAGATCTTAATCACTCAGAACCTGGAGTACTTTCTATGGCCAATGCAGGACCTGGAACTAATGGTAGTCAGTTTTTTATAACTCATGTTCCTACACCTTGGTTAGATAACAAACATACTGTTTTTGGTCATGTTGAGTCAGGTCAAGAAGTTGTTGATACAGTTGCTCAAGGTGATACTATTGAAAGTTTGGAAATTGTTAGGGTAGGGGATGAAGCGGAAAAGTTCAATGCTATCGAATCTTTTAGAACCTTTGAAGGAGCAAGAGAGAAAAGAATCGCCGAACTAAAAGCGCAAGCTGAGGCTGCAATGGAAGAACTAGCTGCAGGTTTTGATAAAACCGATTCTGGCTTACGCTTTAAAATGATACAAAATGGTTCAGGTATAAAAGCCGAAAAAGGTAAAACTGTTTCAGTTCACTATGAAGGAAGTTTGCCTGATGGTCAAGTATTTGATTCCTCATTCAAAAGAAACAAACCAATTGATTTTCAATTAGGTGTAGGTCAAGTGATTTCTGGATGGGATGAAGGTATTGCACTATTAAAAGTAGGTGATAAAGCCCGATTTGTAATTCCTTCTCACCTTGGATATGGTAGTGCTGGTGCTGGTGGTGTTATTCCTCCTGATGCCACTTTGATTTTTGATGTGGAATTGATGGATGTAAAATAGGAAAGTATAGTTGGCCTAACTATAATAGTATAGTTTCAACCAAAAAAATAAAAAGCTTCCTTTCAAGGAGGCTTTTTTATTTTGCTCTATTAACGCTTAACAATAACAAAAATAAGTTGATTGCAAGCAAGAAAAGTAGAATTGTAAAAAAGGTATTCATTTGACTGTGGTTTGTTATTTAAAATGAAAGATGCTTTCACCTATAACAGTTAAACGAAGAAAAACCCTACTTATTTTTTAAAATCATTAACACTTATAAATAAAAGTGCAAAATTGATAGCAAGTAGGCCAATTAGAACCCATAAAAAAGTAACTATGGCTATTGATTTTAGTTGGGGAAACCATCATCATTTAATTATTAGACGTCACATGGCTTTTAAGTTGCGTAAAGTTCAAACAAAAAAGTATAAAAAAAAGCCTCCACAATAAAGTGGAAGCTTTCATATAAAAAAGTGTGCTGTTTACCTTAATCTATAACTTGTACATTTACGGCGTTCAATCCTTTTTTACCTTGTTGTAGTTCGAATTCTACATTGTCACCTTCTCTAATCTCATCGATTAAACCTGAAATGTGTACGAAGTGATCTGTGTTTGAACCTTCTTCAGTAATAAAGCCATAGCCCTTTGAATCATTGAAGAATTTTACTGTTCCTTTACTCATAATAAAAATAATAATTAATTTGAGCAGCAAATGTACGTTTAATTTGTTGACAATGAAGGGCTTTATGTTAATTTTTGGTAAAATTTACGTTGATATAGCCGTTGTCAGGCTGATATCTGATTGAAAATTTTAAAATTACTTAAGAAGAAATATTTTGTTTTAGTATTAATCACGAAAAGTTTGGGCATACAAATCTCTTTTTTATATTCACAATACTTCTTTTATTGCATTTGTTTTTAATTTGAATTAATCATGGTTTCTTAATTTTAACTCATGGATAAAACTGCTTTGGAACAACTGAGGTACCCTATTGGAAAATATGAAATTCCTACTCCAATTAAACCGGGACATTTAAGCGAATGGATAGCTGTTTTAGAGTATTTGCCTGAAAAATTATCCAAGTTGGTAAATAGACTTTCTGATGCTCAATTAGAGACTGCTTATCGTCCAGGAGGTTGGACAGTTAGGCAGCTAGTGCATCATATTTCTGATAGTCATCATCATAGTTATATACGTTTTAAATGGGCTTTGACTGAAGATAATCCAGTGATAAAGCCTTATCTAGAAAAAGAATGGTCTAGTCTTTTTGATGCCAAAACTGCGCCTATTCAATTGTCCTTAGATCATCTAAGTGCCGTACATGCTAAATTGGTCTATTTGCTTAAAGGATTATCAACAAAAGATTTAGAAAGAAGGTTTACTCATCCTGATGGAAATGAAGAAACAACACTCGCTGAGAATATAGGTCGATATGCTTGGCATGGTAGTCATCATTTAGCACATATTGAAAACCTTATTACTAGAAAAGAATGGTGACTAAATATTTTTAGCCATTAACCACATTTCTTTTTCTTTTTCAAGGACTTTAGGAAGTTCTATAAAGGCTTCTTTAATGATTTTATAACCATGTTTAAGATAGAATAAAAGTGGATTTCCATTTTTCATCGTGTACAACCAAATCACGTCTTTTTGTTTGTTTTTAGCTAAATTTTGTACAAAGTCGAGGGTCATTGTTCCAATTCCTAAGGATGAATAACTTTTTAAAAGATATATTTTGTTTAGTAACAAATTGTTTTTTGATAAAAAATTACCTTTTTCATTGTTTATAGTCAGATTTAAAATACCCACATCTTTTTGGTTAAATTGAATTATATAAAAAAGTTGATGCGAATCTTTTAAGGCATTTTTTAAAGATTGTTGAGTCAGAAAGGCATCTATAAAAGGCGTCGGGTCTGAATTTTCCCAAAGATGTAAGTAGTGTTCTTCGTAGGATTGAATACCAACTTGTAAATATCTTGTGAGGTTTTCTTCATTAACTGGGATAAAATTCAGATTCATGATAAAACTCAATTAGCTTCACCACCTTCAGGGCCATAAAACAATACCCAAGTTGAAAAATCTTCAGTGAAGTTTTCAAAACGATGTGCAACTCCTGCCGGTACAAAAAAGAAATCTCCTGGAGCAACCGTGGATTTGGTTTCTCCATTTATAAAATGTCCCGTTCCTGAAACAATAATATAAACTTCATCATAAGAATGAGGCTTTTGCAAATCAACTTTAATTGGCTTGTAAATTTCTACAGATAGAGAGCCGTGTTCAAATAATTTTAAGAACTTACTTTTTTGATTGGCAAGCTTTTGTAATGCTTCTTTCGGGTTAATTTTCATAATTATCTATTAACCCATTTTATATTACATCCAATACTAGGTTTTTGAATTTTTGATATTTTCAGTCCAGCTAAAAGATTATCTATAGCATTTCTTAAGTCTTTTCCGGATAAAGCAATTCCATTACCAGGTCTTGAATCATCTAATTGGCCTCGATATCTTAATTCTAAATTCTTGTCGAATAAGTAAAAATCTGGGGTACAGGCAGCATCATATGATTTGGCTACCTCTTGACTTTCATCGTATAAATAGGGGAAAGTGTAATCTTCATTTTTTGCAACTTTGGTCATTAGATGTGGAGCATCTTGAGGATAGTTTTCAACATCGTTACTTGAAATTGCAATAATGCCAATTCCCTTTTTTTGATACTCATGACCTAGCTTAGCCAATTCTGGATTAACATGTAAAACAAAAGGACAATGATTACAAATAAACATGATAACAGTACCTTTTTCACCTTTGAGTTCTTGAAGGCTTAAAGTTTGTCCACTAACCGTATCAAAAAGTGAAAAATTGGGAGCTTTTGTACCTAATGGTAACATGTTGCTTGGTGTGCGAGCCATTTTATTGGTTTCAATTGTTCATCTAATTTAAAGACGTTTAATGAATTGTGATAATCATTAAGCTTTTAATTTTTATTTGTAATTAACCTCACTTGCTGGTCTACACCAGTCATCTGCCAATGCCCTAAACTAATCGGGATATTTCCAATAGCGTTTAATTGGTCAAAGAATTCTTTAAGCTGAAATTCCTGATTATTAGCTTCCTTCATTTTTGCAAAGTCAGCCATAGCTGCTTCGAGCAAATATTTACCCGTGATATAGCTTGTTCCGTAACCCGGTTGTCTTAAGTAAAGATGTTGTTCAAAAATCAATAGCTCTTTTTCTGTTTTCATCCAGCCACGTGGTGTAAACTCTGAATGAATTCCTCCTGCTTCTTTCATTGTCATTTCATTAGCATGAGCATAAAGTGAGCCGAGACCTCTCGCCGCTCTTTGTGCAATCATGATATACACTATCTCATTTACCCTTGGGTTGTTATCATAAAGCCCGGCATCCATAAACATTTCTTCTACTGCAGTTGCGGTCCCCTCGTTTCTTGAATCAAAAATATTATAGAGTAATGGTCCTTTTCTAATTTTACTTTTATGTGGTTCATTATCCATTCGGGCTAATTCAAACCAGTGATAAAAGTGAGAGTATAAAGGGCCAGGATTGTAATGTCTTCCAATTTCAAAAAAGTTGCGTTTCTCCTCTTGAATAAAAGTTCCAAGATGTTCATATAAGGCAGGTTTGAAATAATCTTTAACGGTGACAATTTCTTTGTCATTTAAAAATTGTAACAACTTATCTGCAGATTTTACCGTCATTTTATCAAAATCGTCTGCGGTATTTGCTGCCGTAAGTCTTGGTAAGTCTTTATTTTTATGCTCCTCTAATTTTAAAGCCGACCAAGCTCTGAATAATTCTCGTTTTAGAAGTAGTACTTCGTCATCCCATGTCATTGGAACTAAATGTACATTTTGCAAATACCATGTATAGTTCTCTTTACCAATACCTGATGGACCTGTCTTGCTTTTACCTTTGATTTCAAGCCATTTGACCAATTCATCAGTAGCTAAAATGGCAGCATCAATTGCACTTACTAAATCAGCTTGGTCTTTAATACTTTCCCATGCTTTAATTGTGCTAAGGTTTCTAGCTTGTGAACTTATATCTCGGATACCGGTTACCCATAAATCCTTAGCATCACCAGTTAAATTTTGCCTTGCTTGCTCATAAAATTTTGGTATGAGATTAATTTCGTTCAATAGTTTTTGTTTTGATGCTTGGTTTAGTGGAAAGTCATAAGTCCAAATTTCAATTGTAGCGTGATTTGTAGGCCCTTCATGAGCGGGAACGTCACTGCGGTTCATCCACAATACTTTATAAAAAGCTGGGTCACGTTCCCAGGGTTTTAAAATATTATAGTTAAAATCATAACCATTCATTTCTGCCCAAACAATGTGCCAATCAACTTTTTCCTCAGTCAACCAATTAGTGGTGTCAATGGCCATTAGTTGGGCCTGTAGGGACTTAAAAATAGGCCAGCGTTTTTTAAAAGTATTTAAGGTGTAATCCGGAACACTATCAGCTTTAGGTGGGTTTTCAAAGCTCCTCCATTCTTTAAAGAGCGACTCTAGTTCTTCATATGACGGACTAGGTTGGTCTTGAATTTTTTTAAAAGAGAAAAGAGTAATGGCTATAAAAGCTATAATTAATGAATAATAAAAACGTCTCATCTTGAATTACTTTTTAAGTTGAAGTAGAATTAAACTATTGAATCCACTATATCGAATATAAAGTCTAATAAGATATGAAATTAAGTCTTTTAAAACGTATGACTTTTTTAAGATATTTTCGAAAAATAGGTTTAAGGGTAGTGCGTAGTACTTTTTAGATTATCAAATTAAATTCAAAAAAAGATAGAGTATATTGCTCTTCATAAATTTTAAGTTCTTGGAGCAACTAATAGACAATGTTCACATAAACTTTGATTCAAATACACTGTGGTCACTCAATTTAGCTTTGGCTTTGGTCATGTTTGGGATAGCGTTAGAAATATCTGTTAATGACTTTAAGCAGTTGTTACAAAAACCAAAATTGGTTTTGACAGGAGTGTTTAGTCAATTCATAGTATTACCTCTAGTTACCTTTTTATTGGTCTGGTTCACTAAGCCTACACCTAGTATTGCTTTAGGTATGTTTATGGTTGCTGCTTGCCCTGGTGGTAACATCTCAAACTTTATTACACATTTGGCCAAAGGCAATTCCGCATTATCAGTTACACTTACTGCAATAGCAACTTTACTTGCTATTTTCATGACACCTTTGAACTTACAGTTTTGGGGAAGTTTATATGATCCTACAGCCGCTATTTTAAAAGAGGTAGCCATTTCTCCTCTTGAAATGATCAAACTTGTTTCATTATTATTAGGATTTCCTTTGTTATTAGGTATGTTGGTGAATCGTCTGAAACCAAAATTAGCTTTTAAATTGTCCAAGTATTTTAAAATAGGATCGCTCTTATTTTTTGTTGTACTAATCTTTCTAGCACTATTTAAAAACAGGGATATCTTTTTAGATTATGTTTTTTACGTTTTTTGGCTAGTATTACTTCATAATTTGATTGCCTTTATTACAGGGTTTTCTCTAGCAAAGTTGATGGGTTTTTCAAAAAAGAATATTCGAAGTATCACAATTGAAACGGGAATTCAAAATTCAGGACTAGGATTACTCTTGATTTTTACTTTTTTTGATGGACTTGGAGGGATGGCTATTCTCACTGCTTTTTGGGGTATTTGGCATTTAGTTTCAGGTTTAATCTTAGGCGGACTCTGGGGATATGAGCCTAATAAAAAAGAAGAGTTAGTTTGAAAAAATCAGGGTATTATTTTATTAAGAATTTGATATCACTAGGGCTTTCATTTTATTATAAATCAATTGAAGTTAATGGTCTTGAAAACATTCCTCAAAATAAACCCGTTGTTTTTTTATCGAATCATCAAAACGCCTTGTTGGATGTATTGTTAATTGCCACCAGGTGTTCTAGAAAACCATGGTTTTTAGCGCGTGCTGATGTCTTTAAAATTGCTTTGTTACGACCATTATTTCAATTTTTACAAATGTTACCCATTTATCGTTTAAGAGATGGGAAAACTTCTCTAGCTAAAAACCATGCTATTTTTGATAAATGCTCTGATTTACTAAATAAACAAGAAGCTATTTTAATTTTTCCTGAAGCCAACCATAATCTTAAGCGACGAATTAGGTCTTTAAGTAAAGGTTTTACTAGAATCTTATTTAATGTACTTGAACAGCATTCAAAGAGTGATATAATTTTAATTCCTATTGGTCAGAATTATCAGAATCCAACCGATTTTGGAGATAGCGCAATTTTGCATTTTGGAAAAGCAATTCGTGTGCAAGATTTCATTTCTGATAATAAAGATCAAAGTATTCAAAATTTGAAGTCTGAAGTATCTAAAGGTCTAAAACAGCTAACAACACATATTGAAAATGAAGAAGACTATCAAGTTGTAATTGAACAATTGGATTCCAATGAAGTTGATTATTTACGCCCAAAAACCATAAATAGTTATTTGATTAATGAGAAAGCAGAGATAAATACATTACCAAAACAAAAAAACACTTTACTGTCCAAGATTTTTAGAATATTGTTCTATTTAAATAATATTCCCTTTGTATTAATTTGGAGAGTATTATTAAAACCTAAAGTACCTGAAGCAGAGTTCATGAGCACGTTTAGGTTTGGTTTTTCAATGATAATTTATCCAGTTTTCTATCTATTATTCTTATTGTTTTCGGGCGCTTTTATTCCTATAAAAACAGCATGTCTTTTAGTGATTGGACATGCTGTTTTGAATTTATTCTTAATTAAGAATCCTCTGCAAAGGAATGAATAGATAAGACTACTACATCATTTCACCAAAGAAAATAGCGTTCATTAATAGTTTGTTTGTACCGTACCAGAAAGCTCTAAAATTAGTGTTATCTGTGAATAAAATCACCTTGCCTTGACCCATACGATTTACCTTAAAAGGCACACTGTTTTTTATGAGTTCTGCATTTTCCTCAGATATATAACCACTTTGTAGCGGACTGTTAGTGTACTGAATAGGATTATTATAGCTATTCTTGTCTGCTTTAAGATAAATGTTCGTATTTCTAAATAGCGAAATTTTATCATTCTTATACCCAAAGTTAATTGGATGTGAGCGGTCTAATTTCGCTTCGAAAATTGCACCGCCAGTCACTTGGGCTCCTAAAAAATCTCTTCTTTCTTCAAAAGAAATGTTTTTGGCTATTAAAGTGTCTTTTTTCATTTCGAGTTTCATGAACTCATATTTGTTAAACCAATTGGCAGTATTCCTATATCCAATAATGGTTCCACCTTCTTTCACCCATTTCTTTAGTTTCTCTGTATTTGATTTGTTGACCATATTACTACCCCAGCCACCAGGCACAATGATATCAGTGTAGTGACTTAAATCGGAACCGCTTAAATCTCGAGTATCTAGTTTAGTTAACTTCATTTGATAACGCGTGTCAAAAAGATGCCAAATTTCACCCGCATCATATGAACGAATTCCGTCGCCAACTAAAATGGCCACTTGTTGTTTTTTAATAGGGTCAAAATCATTGCTTCCTAAATCAATTCCTTTTGTAAGACCTGTCGAAACTGCGTTAATATTTAAATAACTTTCTTCCGCAACTTCTTTCAAAAAATCATAAAGTTCTTTTCCATCAAGTTTTTGATTTTGAACAGGAATCATTATCGTACCATAATCATAGTTTTTGCCTTGTAACGAAAAAGGTGATTTTGCCGTTTTGGCTCTTAAACCTTTTTCAAGTATTCTATTAAGTGCTTTCGGTGTATAATACTCATTCCATTCAAAGAGATAAGCGTAAGTACTTTGACCACTAACCGAGCTTTTTAAAGGTTTAAAATCTGTAATCTGTGCTCCTGCATTGGCTAATGAAGTGATTTCCGCATAGTCTACATTAAATGCTAATGGAAATGTCCAAGCCGAAATATCATAAAAAAGACTATCAGTAAACGTCGTACGCTTTTCGAACATCGCTTGTATTAGTCTTGGGTTTTTTTGATTGATGGGCACTATATAACCTGCTCCTTTTTTATAGGCCTTTCCGCTAATAGTTACATCATTTGCTAAATCATGAAATTTAATTTGATGACGGTTCAAAATTTCGGCTAAGTGCCAAGCTTTTGAGGCATCTTTACTATCACCAAAAACATAACCTTTAGTTTTACTTCTGGCTGCTTCATTTTTGATATCAGTATAGTATTTTCTTTGATAATCTAGAATTTTACTACGCATGTTTTCTGCTGCTTCAATGGTTGATAGTGCAGTAGTAAATTGATTACGAATCGTAAATGGAAAAGTTAAAATACCATTTTCGCTTTCTTGAATATGACCTCTAGAACTGCCTTGCTCAAATAAGATGCCAATACTTCCATTAACATCAGGAAAGGTGGAACCTTTACCATAATAGTAGTCATCATAATTTTCTTCAGAGTAATACAAAGAACCTATTTTGTCTAAGGCCTTTGCATGGTAAGTACCTATTTCTGTAGTCAATTCTTGATTAATTTTCGGAGTTAACGGATTAACACGAGTGGGTTCACCTGGTTGAAAGAAAAAGGTTGAGTTAGTACCCATTTCATGATGATCAGTTAAAATATTGGGTAACCATTTGTGAAAGGTTTTTATTCTAGCTCTACTTTCCGGTAATTGTACTGGTAACCAATCACGGTTCATGTCAAACCAATAATGATTAGTTCTACCCCCTGGCCATACTTCAGAATATTCTCTATCGTTCTTGTCAGGATTAAGATTAATACTGCGATTGGTGTTAGCCCAATACGCAAAACGTTGTAGACCATCAGGGTTAAAACTTGGATCTAGTAATATCACCATATTATCCAATTTTGCTTCAATTTCTGGACCTTGAGCAGCTGCCAAATAATAGGCATAAGCAAGAGAAGCATTAGAGCCACTAGGTTCATTACCATGAATTGAAAAGCCTTGATAAACAACTATTGGCATTTCAGCTGTATTCATATTGCCAGAACCACTTTCAGTTAATGCAATGTGGTCTTTTCTAATTTGATCAATATTTTGATGATTTTTAGCAGATGTAACGGTTAATAATAAAATAGGTCGCCCTTCAAAAGTTTCTCCTCTTGTTTCAATAGTTATACGATTACTTGCTTTAGCAAGTGTTTGCATGTAAAACATGAGCTTGTCATGAGTTACATGCCATTCGCCTACTTCATGACCAATTACTTCCGCTGGTATCGGAATTGATTCATCATAGCTGATGTTTTTAGGTAAGTAATAATCAAGTGTGATTTTTTCTTGAGCAAGTCCAATAACATTTATAGCCAAGAATGCGATTACTAGTATTTTTTTCATTTTAGGTGGTTTGAATTAGCATTTCTAAAAATAAAAAACGACCTGCGTAAACAGGTCGTTTGTTCTGATTATTTTAACTTTTTACTAAATGTCATCAAAACTTACATCCGTAAAATTACCTGATGTAGTTCCGCTTTCATCAGTAGAACTTTTCGGAATGTCTTCTTCCTTTTTAAAATCTTTTTGGTGACGTTCAGAAATAACCTCGGTTCCTTTTTCATCTATAATGTAAGTCATCATTTCTTCCATGATGTCTTTAAAAGCGTGAAAATCTTCTTTGTACAAATAAATTTTGTGCTTTTTGTAATGAAAAGAGCCATCATCGTGTGTAAACTTTTTACTCTCTGTTATAGTCAAATAATAATCTCCGGCCTTTGTACTTCTTACATCAAAAAAATAAGTCCTTCTGCCTGCTCGTAAGACTTTGGAGTAAATTTCTTCCTGATCCATTAAATCTTTTTCGCTCATAATAGGTTTAGTGTTTTATAATAGGGGAAACATTGTAATCTATCAAAAATGTAAAAAAAAAGCTAATCCAGCAACTTTTTTGCTATTCTTTCTCGGTAAGTTGATCCAAGTAAAGTTGTTGATAGTAGCCTTCCGTATTGTTTAATTCTTCATGATTTCCTTCTTGTAAAATACTGCCATCTTCTAGGATAATAATTTTATCTGCATTTTTAGCAGAAGAAACTCGATGGCTAACAATTAGTGTGGTTTTGTCTTCTGAAGCCTGTTTTAAATTCTTTAAAATTTCTTCTTCAGTTTCAGTGTCGACAGCAGATAAACAGTCGTCAAAGAGATAAATTTTTGGACTCTTTAATAAAGCACGAGCTATTGAAACTCTTTGCTTTTGTCCTCCACTCAAGGTGATTCCTCTTTCGCCTAGTACGGTGTTATATTGATTTGTAAATGCCATAATATTTTCATGAACGACAGCATTTTTAGCAACAGTTTCAATTTCATCTATGACTGCATCTTCTTTACCAAATCGAATATTATTTTCAATAGTGTCTGAAAAAAGAAAAGCATCTTGAGGAACAGCGCCAATTGAGCTTCTAAGGCTATTAAGGTTAACTTTTTGAATCGGAGTGCCATCTATTAAAATTTCACCTTTAGTGGTATCGTATAATCTGGCAACCAAATCAAGAATAGTTGATTTGCCTGAACCTGTCTTGCCTAAAAATGCTACCGTTTCTCCGGGTTCAATAGTAAAAGAAACATTTTTAAGGGCTGTAATATTTGTATCCTCATAAGTAAAAGAAACATTCTTGAATTCAATTTTTCCCTTTACCTCATTTGTTGTCAAAACTTCATTTTTAATAGTCGGTTGTTCCTTTAAAAATTCATTTATTCGTTTTTGGGAAGCTTCTGCTCGTTGTACAATTGAAGTGAGCCATCCAACAACTGCTACAGGCCACGTTAGCATATTCACATATAAGATGAATTCTGCTATAATACCCAGTCCAATTTCACCATTAATATATTGTTTGCCGCCGATATAGATTACAAACAAATTACTAATACCAATTAATAGAATCATCAAGGGAAAAAACCAAGCATTAACTTTTGCCAAGTCCATACTCGTATTTTTACCTTCTTCGGCTAAATCATAAAGGTCATTGTTAATTGATTCCTCTAAATTATATGCTTTAATAACCGAAACCCCAGAAAAAGATTCTTGAGTAAAAGTTGAAAGTTTAGATAAGTATTCTTGAACTTTTGTGCTACGCTTATGAATAATCTTACTGATTTGGTAAATCAAAACAGAAAGAATAGGTAAGGGTATTAAGGTATAAAATGCGATAGTAGGAGCCTTAATAAACATTAAAGGTATAAGACAAACAAATAGCGTTAATGTTTGAATGCCGTACATTATTGCTGGTCCGCCATACATGCGAACTTGGGTGACGTCTTCACTAATACGATTCATTAAATCGCCAATTCTATTTCTTTTATAAAAGTTGAGATTTAAATATTGATAATGGTCGAAAACCTCGTTCTTTAAATCATATTCAATGTACCTTGATACGTTGATTATAGTTTGTCGCATCAAAAAAGTGAATAAACCAGATAGAAGAGCAGCCCCGATAATTATAAGTATATATTCAAAAAGGAGGCCTTTTACAATGCTGCCTTCAATATTGCCATCAACAAATTCTTTAATAGTATCAACGGACTTACTTACATAAGAAGGCATAATAAGAGAAAATACCCTCGCGATAATCGTAATTATAATTCCTAAAAGAAGTTTAAATCTATACTTTTTAAAGTATTTATTGATATGCCTAAGTTCTTGCATAAAAGATGTTCGCGGTTTCTTGGTTTAAGACAAGTCTCAAAGATATGGGTTTGAAGAACAAACTAATGTTATAAAACTGATAAGATAAAAAAGAACCATAGGTCTAATAGAAATATAAGCTTACTTTTGCCTCGTAAAATTTCACCAATCATCTAAAGTTCTTTAAAAATGCTAACCAGACGGCATATTCGAGTAAAAGTGATGCAATGTATATATGCATTGATTCAGTCAAAAGACAATGCTCTTGAGAAACAAGAAAAGTTTCTAAAAGTTAGTATTGAAAATACCTATACCTTATATCTTCTAATGTTGAGTCTTTTGATAGAATTACATCAAATGGCTAATAAACACGTGGTTCATGCCACAAAGAAATATTTAGCTGACACTACGGACTACCCAGATAAAGAGAAATTTGTAAATAATAGGCTTTTACTACAATTAGCTGAAGACGAGAATTTAAAATCCTTATTAGAAAATAAGAAAATTCAAAATTGGTATTTGAATGAAGAATATGTGAAGATTATTTTTAAAGAAATTATGTCAAGCAAAATGTATGAAAGATACATGATGTCTGAAAAAGACAGTTTTGAAAATGACGTGGATTTTATTATTGCCTTATTCAAAGAAACAATAGCTCCCAATGAAAAAATATATGAATATTTTGAAGATGATAAATTAACTTGGGTAGATGACATTCCAATTGTAAATACCTTTTTAGTTAAGCGTCTTAAAAAGTCGAAGCCGAACAATCCAGTGAATTTTTTTACTCCGGCATTGTTAAAAGACGATCAGGATATGGTTTTTGCTAACGATCTTTTGGTGAAGACCTTATTAAATAATGAAAAGTGGGAGAAAGAAATAGAAGGTAAAACTCCTAATTGGGATAAAGATAGAATTGCCGAGATTGATTATATATTATTAAAAATGGCAATTTGTGAATTGCTTAATTTCTCTTCAATACCTGAAAAAGTCACCATCAACGAATACTTAGAGATTGCTAAAGAGTACTCTACACCAAAGAGTAGTATTTTCATTAATGGAATTTTAGATAAGTTGGTCAAAGAGTACAAAACAGATGGGAAATTACAGAAAATAGGTCGCGGCTTGCTTTAATACTATAATAAAGAGTAATTCGTTATTTTTGTATAAATAAAAATTTATAATAATGAAAAGAACAGTAACTGCCTTAAGTGTTATCGCACTTTTGTTTATTTCAATGTCTTGTAAAGAAAAAGCAACAACAAAAATTGTAGCTGATAATGTAGAAACTGCTACTGAAAGAGATGAGGTTGCCAAAAAAATACCTGTGATGTCTTTTGATAAGTCAGAACATGACTTTGGTCAAATCGTTCAAGGAACACCACAAGAAACTATTTTTACTTTTACCAACACTGGTGATGCACCGTTAATCATTACCGATGCTAAAAGTAGTTGTGGTTGTACAGTGCCTCAATACCCAAAAAATACACCAATCGCTCCAGGAGCCTCAGGCGAAATGGTTGTGAAATTTAATGGTGCAGGTCAGAATCAAGTGACTAAAACTATTACGGTTACAGCAAATACTCAAAAAGGTTCTGAATTATTAAGAATAAAAGCTTTTGTTAACCCTAAAGGTGCTGCTCCTTCTGGACCAGTAAAAAGCTAAAAAAATTATATGGAAGGATTAGGACAGTTTTTTCCGCTAATACTGATTTTTGTTGTGGCTTATTTTTTTATGATAAGACCACAAATGAAACGTCAGAAGGATGAAAAGAAATTTGCGGAAGCTTTAAAAAAAGGAGATAAGATAATAACCAAAAGTGGACTGCATGGTAAAGTAACGGAATTAAATGACAAAGATGGGTCTTGCGTTATTGAAACAATGGCTGGTCGTTTAAAATTTGATAAAAGTGCCATTTCAATGGAAATGAGCAGAAAGCTGAATCCTGCTCCAGTAAAGAAATAAAATTCAATTAAACATTGATTTTTAAGCACCTGTGTTAACAGGTGCTTTTTTTATGTTCAATTATTTGGTATCTTTTTACGAAGACAAAACACTATGGATAACCGCAGGAATTTTATCAAAAAGAGTTTTATTTGCAGCACTAGTTTGGGGGCCTCACTACTTTTTCCAGTCGAATTATTAGCAACTGTTCGTAATAAGGTAAGTCCAAATGATACTATTCAAGTCGGTCTTATTGGGTGCCGTGGTATGGGCTTTACAGATTTAATTTCCATGCTTAAGATAAGTGAAGTTAAAGTGGTTGCTCTTTGTGATGTTGATAAAAATGTCTTAGAATCTCGTTCCAATGATTTGAACAAAGCTGGAGTCAAAAAACCAAAATTGTACCAGGATTATAGAAAACTTTTAGATGACAAAGATGTTGATATTGTTATCATTGGAACCCCAGATCATTGGCATTGTCTGCAATTAACAGATGCCATAGCTGCAGGAAAGGATGCATATTGTGAAAAACCTATTGCTAATTCTATAGCCGAGAGTAAGACAATGCTAGATTTTGTTAATGCAAATAATAGTATAGTGCAGATTGGCCAATGGCAAAGGAGTCAGCCCCACTTCGTTGATGCTATCGAATATGTTCACTCGGGTAAATTAGGTCAAATTCGTTTGGCAAAAGCATGGGCTTACCAAGGATGGATGAAATCAATACCAGTTTTACCAGATAGTTCGGTACCAAAAGGAGTTGATTATAATATGTGGCTAGGGCCGGCTTTAAAAAGACCTTTTAACCCAAATCGATTTCATTTTAATTTTAGATGGTTTTGGGATTACGCTGGAGGATTGATGACGGATTGGGGGGTGCATTTAATGGACTATGCGCTTTATGGAATGAAAGCAGGAACGCCTAAATCTGTGATGGCTTTAGGAGGTAAATTTGCATATCCAAATGATGCCCAAGAAGCTCCTGATACTTTGCAAACCGTTTATGAATATGATGACTTTTCAATACTTTGGGAGCATGCAACCGGTATTGATGGAGGTAATTATGGCCGCGATCATGGTATTGCTTTTATAGGAAATAATGGAACATTAATACTTGATAGAAGTGGTTGGGAAGTTATTCCTGAAGATGAGCGAGAAGATTGGGATAAAAATTTAGGACCAAAAATAGATGCTATTCCTCTACAAACAAATCAAGGTAATGGTTTGGATTTGCATACCAAGAATTTCATAGAATCTGTAAAATCAAGAGACAGATCTACTTTAAATGCTCCTATTGAAGTAGGCTACGATACTGCTTTAGTATGTCATATGGGAAATATTGCTTATAAATCAGGTAATAGAATTTACTGGGATAAACAGAAAGGGATTTTTGATAATGCAAAAGCAAATGAACTAATTATACCAACTTATCACAATGGTTGGAACATTCCTAAATTTTAGAGATGTACCAAATCAACAGTTTTTATACTTATCATTAAGTCCAATGCCTTGCTTAATGAGTGTTATAGATTTTTCAAGACGATTTATTTTGGTTTTCTCTTGCTTTGCAGTATGAATGTATTCGCAATATTCATTTTGTTTGTATGTAGATAATTTACCAAATGCAGTTTTTGCTTTTTCATCTTTAGACAAAGCCTCAGCTAACAACAACGGAATTTCAAGTTGTTTAGCTTTTTTCTTTGATGCCACGAGTACTTTGCCTTGTTTTTGATTTTCAATGGCTTCCTTTATATAAGCTAAAACAAGTTTTTTATCAATGTCCTCAATAGCTTTAAATTTCCAATGCCTCATGGCTTTTGTTTTTCCTTCTTGAGCATTTTCTAAAACATTAAAAGGATCGTTCAAAAATACTCCGTTAAAAAACCAAATGCCGAAATGACTTTTAAACTTACAAATTGCGAAAATGTTTTTACTGTTAATAGTGTAAGTAGGAAATTGCCATTTATAAGTTTCTTCTACTGGCGTGCTTAGGGCAATAGTTCTCAGAGCCTCAATCCCTGTTTGGTAATGGTGCTCTTCGTTAAAATAGGAAGCTATTTTTTCTAACTTGTCCATTTATACTTCTTAAAAGTTTTCAATTCAAGATAGCAAATAGTTTTTACCTTAAAACTTCTCTCCGGTTAGTTGACAAATTTTAACTATTGTCTTTACCGCTTTTTGCATGCTTTCTAAAGGCACATATTCATATTTTCCATGAAAATTATGACCTCCAGCAAAAATATTAGGGCAGGGTAAGCCCATAAAACTTAATTGAGAACCATCAGTACCACCTCTTATAGGCTTTATGATAGGTTGAATACCTAGTTGTATCATGGCTTCTTCGGCAATTTCAACAATATGATAGGCCGGTTCAATTTTTTCTTTCATATTGAAATATTGGTCATTAATTTCAACTATGACTGAATCGGGGCATTTTGAATTTATTTTTTGGGTAATATCTTTAATCAAATCCTTTCGAGCCTGAAATTGTTCTTCATCATGATCACGAATAATTAATTCAATTTTGGCCTGTTCAATTTCTCCACTGATATGGTGAACATGAAAAAATCCTTCAGTGCCCTCGGTAGTTTCTGGCGTTTCTTCCGGTGGTAAAAGGCTTAAAAATTGATTTGCTAAAACAAGAGCATTAATCATTTTGTCCTTTGCATATCCTGGGTGAACACTTTTGCCGGTTATGGTGATTTTTGCTCCTGCGGCATTGAAATTTTCATATTCCAATTCTCCAACTTGACTACCATCTATAGTATAAGCCCATTCAGCACCAAATTTTTTTACATCAAACTTATGGGCCCCTCTTCCAATTTCTTCATCAGGGGTAAAACCTACCCGTATTTTCCCGTGTTTAATTTCAGGATGTTGAATCAGAAATTCCATCGCCGTTATGATTTCTGCGATACCTGCTTTATCATCTGCTCCAAGTAAAGTAGTACCATCTGTGGTGATTAAAGTTTGTCCTTTATATTGCAGTAGATCTTCAAAATATTCTGGCGACAGAACTATGTTTTTTGTGGTGTTTAAAAGTATTTCTTTCCCATCATAATTTTCAATTATCTTTGGTCTAACATTATAGCCACTGAAATCAGGTGTGGTATCAAAATGTGAAATGAAGCCAATGGTTGGAATCTCCTTTTCCATATTACTAGGTAAGGTTGCCATGATATAAGCATTTTCATCAATAGAGACTTCTTGCATTCCAATTTTATGTAGTTCTAAAACCAGTTTTTTTGCTAAAACCCATTGTTTTTCAGTGCTTGGTGTTGTGTTTGATTTGGGGTCGCTTTGGGTGTCAATAGTCACATAATCTAAAAAACGGGGTAGTAGTTTTTCCATCAATAAATGCTTTTCATCAAAAATAATGTTTATTCGACCGTAAATATTCGAATTCGTTATTTTCACTTAGTATATTTCGAAGGTTTAATTTGAGTTCATTTGAAAGAACAACTACTTTTTATATTCTCCATATTAATATTCTTCTCGTCCTATGCACAAGAAGATTGCTATTTAGGTATTGGTGGTAAAGATGATGTCATTATTACAGAAGTTTTTGAATTAACAGAAGAACAAACTGAAAATTTAAAAAATTGGGGTGCTGAGCTGAAGTTCAGAAATGAAATTTTTGAATTAAAAGCAAATAATCTTCTTAAGAATCATGCCCAAGCTTCACCGGAAGATTTACTTAAAATGTCTTATAATTATAAAGCTCTACTAGATAGTATGGCGGCAAATATGAGGTTACTAGACAAACGTATGTTAGGCACATTTACTAATAAGCAGTATAATGTATATATCATGCTCTGTAATCAATTGTCGAGGAGTCCGATTTACACCTCAAGGTCAGTGAACGAATAATTCATATTTTTATAACCTACTCTTTTTATAGTTTCTATTTTTGCAAAAAATTAGTCTTAATGTATAAGTTCGTTATCCGCCCAATTGTTTTTTTACTTGATGCGGAGACTGCCCATTATTTTTCGTTTACTATGATTCGTTTTTTTTCTAAAATTGGTTTAGGACTAGTTTTTAGAAAGCTATTTGTGGTTAATGATAAAAGGTTAGAACGTGAGGTTTTTGGATTAAAATTTAAGAACCCTATCGGTCTTGCGGCTGGTTTTGATAAAGATGCTAAATTATATAATGAGTTTTCAGATTTTGGTTTTGGCTTTATTGAAATAGGCACCTTAACGCCAAAGCCACAACCAGGCAATCCAAAGAAGAGACTGTTTAGATTGCTTGATGACCAAGCTATTATTAACCGAATGGGCTTTAATAATAGTGGGGTTTTTGATGCTGTTGAGCGATTAAAAAAGAAGCACCGAGTATTGGTTGGTGGCAATATTGGAAAGAACAAAGTCACTGCAAATAAAGATGCCGTTAAAGACTATCTCATCTGTTTTGATGCGCTTTTTGAGCATGTTGATTATTTTGTAGTCAATGTAAGCTCGCCGAATACCCCTGGTTTGAGAGAACTTCAAGATAAGAAACCACTATCTGATATATTACATAAGTTGAAAAGGGCCAATATTAAGAATGCTCAAAAATTTGCTAAAAATGAAAAACCTATTTTACTTAAAATAGCTCCAGATTTAACAAATGAACAGCTAATAGATATTATTGATATCGTCAGAACTACTAAAATTGACGGCGTCATCGCTACCAATACTACAATTGCTCGGAATCATTTAAAATCTCATTTAACCTTGGCTGAAGAAAAAGGAGGATTAAGCGGTAAGCCTTTGACAAATAGAAGCACTGAAGTAATTCGGTTTTTATCAGAAAAGAGTAAAAAGGCTTTTCCCATTATCGGGGTAGGTGGTATTCATTCTGCTGCAGACGCTCTTGAAAAAATAGAAGCAGGTGCTGATTTAATTCAGTTATATACTGGATTTGTTTATGAAGGACCTAGTTTGCTAAAACAAATCAATAAGGCTATCTTGAAAAAGGAATCATAAGTCTTTTTCAAATGAAGTCATTTACTTTAATCATTCTTATTTTTTGCTCGCTAAGCGTTTGTTCGCAGAAGTCAAAAGAACCCAAAACTGAATTTTCTAAAATGTACTTGCCAGTATGGCAGGAAGCTAAAATGCATTGTTTGCAAGTGGCTAAAGCGATGCCTGAAGATTTATATACTTATAGACCCACTGCAGAAAGTAAAAGCTTTGCAGAACAAATGGTTCATATAGGATACACTATTGAATTATTGACTAAAAGATATGTTGAAGGATTAGAAGTAAAACCAAACAGCCCTGATGCTGGTAAAATGAGTAAGCAAGATATTCTATTGCTTCTAGAAAAGGGATTTGATTATACCACCAATGTAATTGTGACTATAACACAAGAAAAACTAGACGAAACTTGTATTATGTACCATAGTGGAAATACTGTAAGTAGAGCTTTTGCTCTTTTCTATGTACAGGATCATATGGCAAACCATAGGGCAAAATCGAATCTTTATTTGCGAATGAATAATATTAAACCGCCAGAATATACTTGGTAGCCTATTTGGTCCAGTAATCTACCACGGTAACATCTTCAATGAATGGTGAAGCAATAGTTACAAAGGCTTGATGCTCTGGATGTGGTAAGTAAATAGCCCTGTCTTTTTCAGATTTAAAAGTAACAAAATAGCAATGAGTAAAGCCCTTGTTTAGGCCTTCTGGGCTATTGTTTAGTCCCCACTCATATGCTTTAATTTCTTTGATTTTTGAAGGTAACGCATTAAAACTAGTTTCTATTTCTTTCAACTTTTCTGCAGAAGTGTCTTCTTTGAACTTAAAGAGCACTACATGCCGTAACAAGCTATCTGCTTCTTGTTTATAATTATTTTCACTGAACTCAGTAAACTTTGGGTTGTCATTGGTAATAAAGGCAGAGCTGATCATAATGATTATGCCTATAAGCAGAAGATTGAAAGTAAATTTTTTCATAAATAGTTTTTGATTATTTCAGATGAAAGATACAATTATAGTATTTCGTATTTTCAAGAATTAAAACAAAACAACTCTATTGAACTACGAAATTCTTATCGCTTTCATATTTGCAACTGCCGCTTTGGCAATTTCACCTGGTCCAGATAACATTTTTGTTTTGGTGCAAAGTATTGCAAATGGTAAAAAGTATGGTTTAGCAACAACAGCAGGTTTAATGACCGGTTGTTTAATTCATACTACTTTATTGGCTTTTGGAGTATCAGTTTTAATAAAGGAGAACGAGTCATTATTTTTTATAATTAAACTTTTTGGAGCTTTATATCTTTTGTTTTTAAGCTATAAAGTTTTTAAAAGTGATGCTCATATTGATTTTCCTAATCAAACGGGTACAAAAAAAAGTTTTGGAAAATTATTTCAAACTGGGTTTTGGATGAATGTCCTGAACCCTAAAGTGACAATATTTTTCTTAGCTTTTTTTCCTGGATTTCTTTTTAGTGAAAGTTTAAACACAGTTATTCAGTTTTATGTCTTGGGTTTTCTTTTCATAGGGGTCTCGTCAATTATTTTTGGATCTATAGCTATTCTAGCAGGTAAAATTTCCAAGTATATTACAAAAAACAGTAGTGCAGGGGTGTTTCTAAAGTGGATGCAAATCATGGTTTTTATATCGATAGCAGTTTATCTATTGCTATCGGATAAATAAGCTTAATTTTATCATATGTCGAAGGATAAAGTTAAAGTAATTGAATGCCCAAGAGATGCCATGCAAGGTATCAAAACCTTTATTCCAACAGAACAGAAGGTCAGGTATATTCAGTCTTTATTAGGTTGTGGCTTTGATACTATTGATTTCGGCAGTTTTGTTTCTCCTAAAGCTATTCCACAAATGGTAGATACTGCCGAGGTTTTAAATAGCTTAGACCTTACTAAAACCAAAAGTAAGTTGTTGGCTATTGTTGCAAATACTAGAGGAGCTAATGATGCAAGCAAACACGAGCAAATAAATTATTTAGGTTATCCTTTTTCTATATCAGAGAACTTTCAAATGCGTAATACGCACAAAACTATTGAAGAGTCTGTTGAAACGTTAAAATCAATATTAGAAATTGCCAATTACGCCAATAAAAAGGTGGTTACTTATATCTCTATGGGTTTTGGAAACCCCTATGGTGACCCATGGAATGTTGAAATAGTTGGGGAGTGGACAGAAAGACTTGCCGAAATGGGAGCCAAAATACTTTCTTTGTCAGATACAGTAGGTACTTCAACACCCGAAGTTATTGAATATTTGTTTTCTAACTTGATTCCAAAATATCCTGAAATAGAATTTGGAGCACATTTACATACGACGCCAACTAAATGGCACGAAAAAATAGCAGCAGCTTTTGAAGCAGGTTGTCGAAGATTCGATGGTGCTGTGCAAGGTTTTGGTGGATGCCCAATGGCTAAAGATGAATTGACGGGTAATATGCCCACAGAAAGAATGCTATCGTATTTTACGAAAGAAAAAGCCGAGTCAGGAGTAAACTGGATGACTTTTGAAGCAGCATATAATAAGGCAACTGAATTATTTGGTGCTTATCATTAAAAAACGCCCAATAAAAATTGGGCGTTCAAAGCCGTATAAAAGACAATTTTAAATCTTATTAATAACGAATTTCTAATCCTCCAAAAATTCCAAAAGGCATTCCAGGTCTTAGACCTGCAGGTACTCTAGCTACTGCATAAGTCTCATCTAAGAGATTCATCATATTGGCCGTTACTGCGATGTGCTCGCCCAAACGATATTTACCACCTAAGTCCAGAATTAAATTTGAAGCTACTTTTTCATTTTCTGGAATTCTTCCGGTACCAGCTTGCGTTCTGAAAGCACCATTAAAACGACCATTAAAGTTTATTTCATACTTCTCGTGTTCAAAAGAAATAGTAGTGTTTAGTTGATGCTTTGAAAGATAAGGTAGCTCGTCTCCAATTGTAACTTCTCCCCAGATATCATTCTCACTTCCGAAGCTATTTAAAAATTCTGTATCGGTCAATGTGTAGCCTATGGTGATTGGTAAAACAAACCTTTCTGAATTTGGTAATAGATTATAATTTAGTAATACCTCGAGACCTTGTACTTTAACTTCACCAGCATTAAATTGATCTAGTGATCCTGTGCCTCCGGAAGCAGCTAAATCACTCCCCAATAAATTACTATAATCATTAAAAAAACCAACTATTTCACCGGTTAGTCCTCCATAAGAAAATCGTGTGCCTAATTCGTAGTTAATGCTCTCTTCCGGTTTTTCACCTTCTTGGTTACTTGGTGGAGAAAACCCCTTATGCACTCCGCCGAATAAAGATAAGTTTTCAAAATTATAATTGAATCCTACTCCCGGTATAAAGACATCAACTTTATTTTCGCGTTCTGTTAATTCAACCCCTGTTCTTTCAATATCATTAGTTCCGTAATTCATTCTACTAAGGGTAATGTTTTCATAACGAATGCCAGGGGTTAATGTTAAATCTTTATACTTAAGTTTATATAAAGCATAAGACGAAAAAGCTTTTGCATCGCTAATTCTGTTCGCATTAGTGCCTGGGGTGCCTGCACTAGTTATTTGCATAATACCATTTATTAAACTGTAGTCATCTACCCATTGAAAGCGGTCTTCTTCATCAAAATGATAGCGCAAGCCCACTTCTATATCATGAAAGGTATTTTCACCTGTCCAATGATAGTCTAGTTTAGTTTGTACTCCGGTAGAAAGATAATTTCTATTATTGGCTTTTACCCCAAGTACATCGTTATCGCTGGTATTGGCAGCACCACTAACAATATCATAGTAAGAAGCGAAGGTGACGGGGTCCTCTATGATATTAGCAATTCCTTGATTTTCTCCATTTACTGATACATAATCTAGTTTGTACCAATTACGACTAAAATCATTATAGTACCCAACAGTGGTTATTCTAAAGTAATCACTAAATTTTAAGGTATGAGTTCCCATGAATTGGAGATGTTCCGTATTCATTTGATCAACTTGTGAACCGGAGTACCGGCGAAACGGAGATATAATAAAATCAGTTTGTGTTAATCCTAAGTAGGTTTCATCAGAGGTTTCATCTGCGTATTGAAATTTAACCTCAAACTCGTGGCCCAGTTTCGCCTCTGGATTGGTGTTAACCTTAAATTTAGCTACTAAGTCGTTTTTGTCAAACCCAGTATCAGCGCCATTATCAAGCTCTTTAAATCCATTAGAATTATAGTTAAGATACTCAACGGAATACCCGAAATTCTTTTTGCTATCACCTAACTGTGCATGAAGGCGACCACTTTGAAAACTTCCATAACTAGAGTTGATGAAAATTCCAAAATCATCAGGAACTTCAGTAGATAGCATATTAATTGCACCTCCTGTGGTATATGGACCGTATTGTACTTGACTACTTCCTTTCAAAATTTCTACAGCCTGCATTCTTGCAATTGTTGGAAAGTAGTAGGCTGAAGGCGCACTATAAGGTGCCGGCGCTATTAAAACTCCATCTTCCATTAGCGTTATCTTTGAACTACGTTCCGGTGAGGTACCTCGTAAACTAATATTAGGTCTAAGGCCGAATCCATCTTCCTCATACACATTGACGCCTGGAACACTTCGTAATGTTCTATTAACATCGGTATAATTGAATTTCTTTATTTCTTCTGGTGAAATATAATAAGCAGATCCAGTTCTATTTTTTGCCTCGAATTTGCTACCTAAAATGACCTTGGCTGAAAGTACCACTTCCTTTAAACGAATTGAATCGATTAGCTGACTTTGATTTTGCTGTGCAAAAGAGTAAAAAGTAGCTATAATTAATGATAAACTTATCTTTTTGAACATTTGTTTTAATTTAGACTGATTAAGAATAATGATACAAATGTAAAAGAGGTTTCTATAAAAACAAAGTTTATTTAGATTAATTAAAAATAATAAAACATTAAGTTTTCATTAACAAGGAATTAGAGCTAAATTTTAACTTTTAGAACTTAAAGGCAACATTAGGTGTTTCTAAAACACTAACTAAAAAACAGTATCTTTGCACGCAATTAATCCGTAATTGCAATGGAAGCTCACCTAAACAAAATTCTCGGCGAAGGCCTTACATACGATGATGTTCTTTTAGTGCCAGCCTTTTCAGAAGTGCTACCTAGAGAAGTCAGTATTCAATCAAGATTTACTCGTAACATAACGATTAATGTTCCTATTGTATCTGCTGCTATGGATACTGTTACAGAAAGCCGAATGGCAATTGCTATAGCTCAAGAAGGTGGTATTGGAGTTTTACACAAGAACATGACCATTGAGCAACAAGCAATTAAGGTTCGTAAAGTAAAACGTGCTGAAAGCGGAATGATTTTAGATCCGGTTACAATGCCTCTTAACTCAAAAGTAAGTGATGCTAAGGCAAATATGAAAGAGCATAGTATTGGCGGTATACCAATCGTTGACAATGGCGGTAAGTTGATTGGAATTGTTACTAATCGAGATTTACGTTTTGAAAAAAATAATGAAAGACCAATTTCTGAAGTGATGACCTCAGAAAACTTGGTAACTGCTGCCGAGGGAACTTCACTTTCTGAAGCCGAAGATATTCTGCAAGAACATAAGATTGAAAAACTACCTGTGGTTGACGCCAACTACAAATTGGTTGGGCTAATTACTTTTAGAGATATAACTAAATTGACGCAAAAGCCGATTGCTAATAAAGACATGTATGGTCGTCTCCGTGTCGCAGCTGCCTTGGGTGTTACTGGTGATGCAGTCAATAGGGCAGAAGCCCTTGTTAATGCAGGAGTTGATGCGGTTGTTATAGACACAGCTCATGGACATACTAAAGGTGTTGTTGCAGTTCTAAAAGAAGTAAAGAAAAAATTTCCTCAATTAGACGTTATTGTTGGTAATATAGCCACCGGAGAAGCTGCTAAATATTTGGTAGAAGCCGGTGCTGATGCGGTTAAAGTGGGTATTGGACCTGGCTCTATTTGTACCACTAGAGTAGTAGCCGGAGTTGGATTTCCACAGTTTTCTGCTGTACTTGAAGTTTCAGCAGCAATCAAAGGCTCCGGTGTGCCGGTAATCGCAGATGGAGGTATAAGATATACAGGTGATATTCCTAAAGCAATCGCAGCAGGCGCTGATACTGTCATGCTGGGTTCATTGTTGGCTGGAACAAAAGAATCTCCTGGTGAAACTATTATCTACGAAGGACGTAAATTCAAAAGCTATCGTGGTATGGGCTCTGTAGAGGCTATGAAACAAGGATCAAAAGACCGGTACTTTCAAGATGTGGAGGACGATATCAAAAAATTAGTTCCTGAAGGAATTGTAGGTCGGGTGCCATACAAAGGTGATCTTTTTGAAAGCATACATCAATTTGTTGGTGGTTTGCGTGCGGGTATGGGTTATTGTGGTGCTAAAGACATTGAAACCCTAAAGGAGACTGGTCGTTTTGTGAAAATTACAACTAGCGGAATCAATGAAAGTCACCCACATGATGTTACGATTACCAAAGAAAGTCCGAATTATAGTAGGTAATTAGCGCTAAATTTCCTCTAAGTCTTTAATTTGAATTCTTCTAAATCATTTGCCTATGTTTGCTGTAGTTAGCGACATGCAATAATGAATTTCATTGAAAACCCTATTTATGTTTTAACCGTCTTAGCACTTATGGTGCTGCTATCGCTCTATGCGGCAAAAAAGAAATGGGGAAAACCTTTTGGTGCGGCCCTTTTAGTTATTGTTTTTACTGCTATCGTAGCCAATTTTAAATTAATTCCGTCTGCTTCGAATTCTATTCCTTTGTATGATGTTATTTTTGGTTATCTAGCGCCAATTTCAATTTTTTATTTACTATTGGGAGCTAACTTAAAATCTATTAAAAAAGCAGGCGCGCCCATGATAGGGCTTTTTCTAATCGGGTCTTTAGCGACTGTATTAGGAATATTGGCCTCATGGTATCTAATTTCGCCGCAAAACGTTCTTGGCGATGATGGCAAAATCTTGGCAGGTATGCTTACAGGTACTTATACCGGTGGTAGTGTTAATTTTAATTCTGTGGCCTTGGCTTATGATTTTCAAAAAAAAGGAACTCTCTATGCAGGTGCGATTGCAGTAGATAATGTAGTTACCGCTATTTGGGTTGTAATTACAATAGCTTTTCCAGTAATACTACGAAAGCGCTTTAAAGATAAAAAGCTTAGTACTGAAAATAGGACTAATGAATTGAATAAGGAATCCTCTATGGATTTAAATTCCTTTGCTTGGTTAATTTTTATAGGATTAAGTTCATTCTTGGTTTCGGAGTTTGTTTCTATCTGGTTGCCGAGTATTCCGTCAATAATTACACTTTCAACAATTGGAATAGTTTTGGCTCAAACCCCCTTTATTTCTAAACTTAATGGTTCACATGAACTAGGGTTATATTTAGTTTATTTGTTTTTAGCTGTGATTGGAGCATATTGTGAAGTTGGAGCTGTAGTAGCTCTAAAAGAAGTTGGGTTAACACTGCTCTTGTTTACATCAATAGCAGTACTTATTCATGGTTTACTAATAATAATTTTGGGAGGTTTATTATTCAAAGATTGGGACATGATTTCTATTGCGAGTCAAGCTAACGTTGGTGGAGGGACGTCGGCAATTGCCCTAGCAGAAACTTTTAATCGCAAAGAATTAATACTTCCAGCTATTCTGGTAGGTACTTTAGGAAATGCCTTAGGAACTTATCTAGGTTTTATGGTAGTGGCTATATTGTAAATTACTTACCAATACCTGTATACGATTTCCAATCCTTGTCTTTATAGATATCATCTCCAAAATAACGAGCAATCTGAAGAAAAGGTTCTACTTTTTGATACCCGGGTACGGGAGAAAGCATTTTTAATTTTTCATCTAAAAAGATTACCGTCGGGTAGCTCATTTTTCCTTGTAGCAGTGCTGCCGCAAGTTCGTGGTAACCACGTCTTCCTTGAGGAACAAATTTGAAAGTTCTGCCATCATATTCAATGGGTTCTTTACCTTCAGCATCCATTTTGACCATATAAAAGTTTTGGGCCATGTAAGCAGCTACCTCAGGATTTTGAAAGGTTTCTTTATCCATTTTTTTGCACCAGCCACACCAATCGGTGTAAACATCAATAAAAATCTTTTTTGGATTCGCATCTGTTTTAGATAAGGTTACAGCTTCATCCCAAGATACCCATTGCACCTGTTGAGCGGTCAATGTAACGGTAAAAAATAAGCCTGTGATAACTAAAAACTTCTTCATAATTCCGCTTTCTTTCTATAGTCCGAAGACTATATCAAAACTAACGAAAATTGTGCTAAATTATTTCGCGGTCACTTTTTCTACTTTTTCTTCAAAAACTTGAGATATATCAACCTGATTTTTAAGTATATCATCAAATGTTTCTCGCTCGCGAATTAGGTGGGCTTGATTTTTATAAAATAATACTTCGGCTGGACGATATCTAGAATTATAATTACTTGCCATAGTAAAACAGTAAGCCCCAGCATTTTTAAAGGCTAAAATATCACCTTCTTTAATTTCATTTATACGACGATTGCTACCAAAGGTATCTGTTTCACAGATGTAACCAACAACAGAATAATAGCGTTCTCGACCATCAGGATTTGAAATATTTACAATTTCATGATTAGAGCCATATAGCATTGGGCGAATTAAGTGATTAAACCCAGAATCAACACTAGCGAATACTGTTGATGTAGTTTGTTTAACAACATTAACTTTAGCTAAAAAATAACCAGCTTCACTTACTAAAAACTTGCCCGGTTCAAATGCTAATGTTAATTGTTTTCCATACTCTTCACAGAATTCATTAAAACGTTGTGTTAGCTTTTTACCTAATTCTTCGATGTTAGTTTCAATATCCCCAGTTTTGTATGGTACTTTAAAGCCACTACCAAAATCAATAAATTCGAGGTTTTTAAAGTTTTTAGCAGTTTCAAAAAGAATTTCAGAAGCATAAAGGAAGACATCAATATCTAAGATATCACTCCCTGTATGCATATGAATTCCATTGATATTCATGTCTGTCAATTCAACGATACGTAATAAGTGTGGAATTTGATGGATACTTATACCGAATTTAGAATCTATATGACCGACAGAAATGTTTGAATTACCGCCTGCCATCACATGTGGATTAATACGAATACAAACAGGAATATCTGGATGTTTGCTACCAAATTGCTCCAAAACAGATAGATTGTCGATGTTGATTTGAACTCCAAGTGCAGCAGCTTCTTCAATCTCTTCTAAAGAAACACCATTTGGGGTGTAGATAATTGCCTCAGGTTTGAAACCTGCTAATAGGCCAAGTTTTACTTCTTGTATTGATACCGTATCTAAACCACTACCTAAACTATTCATTAATCTAAGTACAGCAATATTCGATAATGCCTTACAAGCATAATTCAAACGTAAATTTTCTACGCCATCGAAAGCGTTCGTAAGTCTTTGGTATTGTGAGGTAATTTTATCGGCATCATAGACATAAAGTGGTGCACCGTAATCTTCAGCAATTTTCAACAATCTATTAGAATCCATAATACCAATTTTTATCAAATTTAAAATAGGTTTTCATGTGAAACAAGAAATTATTCAGATAATTAAATAAATACAACAAATTGTTATAAAAATAACAAAGTGTAAAGTTGTCCTATTGTCTACTTGTTCTTATTTTAGAAAAAAAATATTTGCACTAATGAAATTACCAATGTTTCCATTACAATCTGTTTTCTTTCCTGGAGAGACTGTTCCTCTTCACATTTTTGAAGAGCGTTATCAAGAATTAATTAAAGATTGTCGTAGTGAGGCCATAACTTTTGGAATTCCTGTTTACATTGATAAAAAAATTGAATTTGGAACAGAAGTACAATTAGTAGAAGTTGTAAATACTTATGAAGGTGGTGAAATGGATGTGGTTTGCGTAGCTAGACAGGTTTTTAAAGTTGTTTCTTTTGAGAATGAAATGGGAGATAAGCTTTATGCTGGGGGCGAAGTAGAATTTTTAGAGGCTAATAATGATGCGGATGAAAATTTGCGTTCTGATGTGCTTGAAAAAATTGAAGAGTTATATCAATTAATGGCTGTAGAATTGCCAACGGTCCCAGCCGATAAATTTAATAGTTATGCTTTTGCACATAAAATGGGATTATCTTTTGATCAAGAATATGAATTGTTGCAACTTACCAATGAAATCGAAAGGCTTCATTTTATTAGACTTCACTTAGAATCAACTATTGCTATTTTAAAACAAATAAATACAACAAAAGCTGTAATTGAGATGAACGGGCACTTTAAGAATTTTGATCCTTTAGATTTTGAAGATTTTAAGGTGGACTAAGGTTTTTGGTTTCATTTGTATTCAATTCTTTTGTAGATAATTATTAAATCTACTACTGGTTCCCTATTTTTGTGGCCAAATAAAATTTTACATTCATATGAACCTTCACGAATATCAAGGTAAAGAGATTTTAGCAAGTTTTGGAGTACGTATTCAACGTGGTATAGTTGCTCATAATGCTAAAGAAGCGGTAGATGCAGCTAAGCAGTTAACTCAAGAAACAGGTACTGGGTGGCATGTTATTAAAGCTCAAGTTCATGCAGGAGGCCGTGGTAAAGGTGGTGGTGTTAAATTAGCTAAAAACTTAAAAGAAGTAGAAGAAATAGCTGGAAGTATTATAGGTATGAATCTAATAACACCTCAAACTTCGGCTGAAGGCAAGAAGGTTCATCAAGTACTTATTGCGGAAGATGTGTATTATCCCGGTGAATCTGAAACTAACGAATTTTATATGTCGGTTTTACTTAATAGAGGTACGGGCAGAAATATGATTATGTATTCTACTGAAGGAGGTATGGATATTGAGGAAGTTGCAGAGAAAACACCTCATTTGATATTTACAGAAGAGATTGACCCTGCTGTTGGATTAATGCCTTTCCAATCAAGAAAGATTGCTTTTAATCTTGGGTTATCAGGCACTGCTTTTAAAGAGATGACCAAATTTGTTGCGTCATTATATAAAGCTTATGTACAAAGTGATTCAAGTATGTTTGAAATCAATCCAGTTTTAAAGACTTCGGATGACTTGATTATGGCGGTTGATGCTAAGGTTTCTATTGATGATAATGCATTATATAGAAGAAAACAATATGCTGAAATGCGTGACCTAAGAGAAGAGAACGCTATAGAGGTTGAAGCAAGGGCTGTAGGGCTTAATTACGTTGATTTAGACGGTAATGTAGGTTGTATGGTGAACGGAGCTGGTTTGGCTATGGCAACAATGGATTTAATTAAGATGGCTGGCGGTGAACCTGCAAACTTTTTAGATGTAGGTGGAACAGCAGATGCAAAAAGGGTAGAAGAAGCTTTCCGTATTATTTTAAAGGACACCAATGTCAAAGCTATCTTAATAAATATTTTCGGCGGAATTGTCCGTTGCGATAGAGTTGCACAAGGAGTGGTAGATGCTTATAAAAATATGGGTGATGCTATTAAGGTTCCGATTATTGTTAGATTACAAGGTACTAATGCTAAGTTAGCAAAAGAGATTATTGATAATTCTGGATTAGCAGTTCATTCTGCTGTTCAGTTTCAAGAAGCTGCTGATAAAGTAAAAGAGGTGTTAGCTTAAGCTAAATTTCTCAAACTATAATTGAAAGGGTGATGTTTATGTAACATTGCCCTTTTTTTGTTTTGATAGTGAACTGAATGAATTATTTATTTAAAAATATCAATTCCAATCAATCCATGAATTTTCCATAGTTATTGTTAAGAACAGGTATCAATCATTTATATAGGTAGTCAAGTTTGAAATATGCTTCATAAGTGAATTCATTGTTACCAAATTTATTAAAGTATTAAATAGCACTTTCACCTTAGTATAGTCCTTCTTTTCAATCTAATTTTGAACAGGAGTAAGAAATAGGGAATTCGATAAATTATTGTTAAAAAATACACATCATGTAACAATTTCTTTTTTTGAACGTCTTTATAATATTACATCATCAATCAATTATTAATCAATCTCCTAAAAAATAATCGGAGATAAAAACAACAAGTCATGAGAAAAATTAGCCTAGTATTGGTTGCTGCTACTATGTTTGCAGCTGTTAACGTATCAGCAAATAGTAATGCTGAACCTGTAAATCCTACAAAAAATTTATCTACCCAAATTCATCAACTGTTAGAAAGTAATTCTTTTGACGTTGAAGAAGATTTAACTGCGAAAGTGCAATTTACTATCAATAAGGATGGTGAGATTGTTGTTCTATCTGTTGATACAGTAAATGATTCTTTAGAAGGCTTTGTTAAAGGGCGTTTGAATTATAAAAAAGTAGATGCCATTGATTTTAAAGAAGGCAGAACATACACAGTTCCTGTGAGAATAGCTGTATAAAGTATAGTTATTTGAATTAGCTGAAAAATCCTGAAAACATTCAGGATTTTTTTATTATACGAAATCCAGTTTCTTGCAGTTATAATAAAGTAACCCTTTCTTTATGAATACCTACCAAGACAAACTAAGTGTATTGAGTGAACTCATAGCCTTTGCTAGAGTTGATCATCAAATTAAAGAATCAGAATACGATTTTCTTCTTAGTGTAGCTAATCTACTTGAAATAAAAAAGGCATCGTTGGATACTTTGTTAAAAGAAAAAGCCTCTATCAAAACACCAAAAACAGAATTGAAAAAAATCGTTCAATTTCATCGTTTGTTATTATTGATGAATGTTGATCAAGAACAGCATAAAAAGGAGATAGAGCAATTGCACAATATCGGACTTTGGATGGGGCTAAGGCCATCAGCTATAGGCCAGGTACTTGAAATAATGCATAAATACCCTAATAAAATGGTACCGCCAGAGGTACTCATTAATATCTTCAAAATACATCAAAATTAGACAAAGTGTCATTATGGCATTTCCATCTCAAGAAAACAAGTCAAAATGACAGTTGTTTCTTGTTGGTATATCTTTTGACTATGTATTGGTGATAATAATTTTAAAATTTATTCACCATGAGTTTAGTTAAAAGAAACAATTTAATATTCCCAAGTTTAATGAATGATATCTTCAATCCTGATTGGTTTGGTGGTATTGAAAACATGAATCATAATATTCCTGCAGTAAACATTAAGGAGAATGATAGTGACTTTGTCATTGAATTATCTGTACCTGGCTTTCAAAAAGATGATTTTAACATTGAGTTAGACAACGATGTGCTTACTATTTCATCTGATTTAAAGAAAGTGAACGAAAACAAAGATGGAAAGTTTACCAGAAAAGAGTTTTCACATACTTCATTTAAAAGAGCATTTACACTGCCTAAAACTGTAGATGGTAGCAAGATTAATGCACAATATGAAAGTGGAATTTTAAAGCTGTTAGTACCAAAAAAAGAAGAAGCTTTGCCGAAACCAAAGCGTTTAATTGAAATAAGATAAGTGTATTATGGGGCCAATTTGGTTTTCATAATGGTTGGTTGATTAGTTGGTTAGTATGGAGAGCGTCACTTTTTAAAGTGGCGCTTTCTTTTTATTCTTGTTCTTGTAGCATTTTAATCTCATCACGAAGTTTGGCAGCTTCCATAAAATTTAGCTCTTTTGCGGCTTTTTCCATTTCTTTTCTTTTTTGTTGAACCATTTTTGCTTTTTGATCAGGCGTCAAATAAGCTAAATCTGGCTCTGCTGCTCGCAATTCTTCTTTTTGAAAATGATAGGTAGATACCGAATTTTTTGCTAAAGCACTGTCCAAACTTTTATTAAGGGCTTTAGGTACCATATTGTGCTTCGTATTGTAAGCGATTTGTTTTTCTCTACGATAATTAGTTTCGTCAATTGTTTTTTGCATGCTGTCCGTAATCTTGTCGGCATACATTAGTGCTCTACCATTTAAGTGTCTCGCTGCACGACCAACGGTTTGTGTTAAAGAACGATTACTTCTTAAAAACCCTTCTTTATCTGCATCCAAAATTGCTACTAAAGATACTTCTGGTAAATCAAGACCTTCACGTAGCAAGTTTACTCCAACTAAAACATCGAATATCCCTTTACGTAAATCTTGCATAATCTCGACGCGTTCTAAGGTATCTACATCACTATGAATATAACGACAACGCACATCAATTCGCGAAAGGTATTTTGTTAATTCTTCGGCCATTCTTTTGGTAAGGGTGGTTACCAATGTACGTTCATCTAACTCCACCCTTTTTTGAATTTCTTCAATTAAATCATCAATTTGATTTAAACTTGGTCTAACTTCAATTATCGGGTCAAGTAATCCAGTTGGTCGAATAACTTGTTCCACATATATTCCCTCACATAATTGTAGTTCATAATCTGCTGGAGTCGCACTAACGTAAATGGCTTGGTTTTGCAATGCTTCGAATTCTTCAAATTTCAAAGGTCTATTATCCATTGCTGCAGGCAATCGAAAGCCATACTCTACTAAATTCTCTTTTCTTGATCGGTCACCACCATACATTGCGTGAACTTGTGGTATTGTAACATGACTTTCATCAATAATCATCAAATAATCATCTGGAAAATAGTCCAATAAACAGAAAGGTCTTGTACCAGGTTCTCGGCCATCTAGGTATCTTGAATAGTTTTCTATTCCTGAGCAATAGCCTAGTTCTCTAATCATTTCCAAATCAAAGTTTGTCCGTTCTTCTAAACGTTTGGCCTCCAACGGTCGAGCGATATCTTTAAAATAATCAACTTGCTTTACTAAATCATCCTGGATAAGATGAATGGCGTTTTGTAGAACATCTGGCGATGTTACAAACATATTGGCTGGGTAAATATTTAAACTATCATAGATTTCAATAACCTTATTATTGACAGGGTCTAGAGCTTCTATTTCTTCAATTTCATCTCCAAAAAAATGAATTCTAAATGCATGGTCAGCATAACCTGGAAAAACATCAACAACATCTCCTTTTACTCTAAAATTTCCATTTCTAAAATCTGCAGTTGTTCTAGAGTAGAGACTTTGCACTAATTGATGTAAAAATTTGGTTCTAGAAATTACCTGGTCTCTTTGTATTGAAATTACATTTTTTTGAAATTCAACAGGATTACCAATACCATACAAACACGAAACAGATGCAACAACTAATACATCACGGCGGCCAGATAGCAATGAAGAGGTGGCGCTTAATCTTAGTTTTTCAATATCCTCGTTAATTGAGAGGTCTTTTTCAATATATGTTCCGCTAGTTGGAATATAAGCTTCTGGCTGATAGTAGTCATAATAAGACACAAAATATTCTACAGCATTTTCTGGAAAAAATTGCTTAAACTCAGAATACAATTGCGCAGCTAGTGTTTTATTATGAGCTAAAACTAGAGTAGGTCTTTGCACTTCTGCCACCACATTAGCCACGGTAAATGTTTTGCCTGAGCCAGTTACTCCTAATAATGTTTGATGTGGTTCACCGCCTTCTATACCTTTAGCTAATTTATCAATAGCCTGTGGTTGGTCTCCCGTAGGGGTAAAATCTGCAACAACCTTAAATTTCATATGGTAAAAATACTAAAACGGAGGGTCACAAAAGCTTGTCAAAATTTAAGATTAACGCTTAAGGGTAAAAAAACCTTGAACTTCTCTAGCATTATCATCGATGGCTTTGAACCAATAACCGCCCGATGGCAAAGGTCTTCCATTGAAGGTGCCATCCCAACCTCTAGAATTCTGATCTATCTCGGCAATAAATGTACCGTATCTATCAAAAATTTGTATGCTTGCAAGAATAATTTGTTCCCCTTGTGGCTGAATAAACTGCCAAAAATCATTAGTTGAATCACCATTAGGTGTGAAAAATTTTGGAAAACCTTCAACGGTTAAATCTTGAACAAAACTATCTTCAACAATTCCACATCCGTTTTTATCTCTGACATATAAGGTGTGTCCACCTGGTGTCACTGCACTAAAAACATTACTGTCTTGATATGGGCCTGTAATATCATCTATGGCATATTCATAATCGCCAGCACCACTCACTTGCACTTCAATTCTAAGGCCTAAAGCGGTGTCAGAAACTACAAGGTTGTTAATTGTAGCAATCTCAGAAGAAACTACATCAAACTCTAAAATGGTTGGACACTCGATAACTCCACCAGGTTGAGAAATTATGGTATACGCTTCAAGATAATAACTACCAGTTTGTGTGATAGTGACCTCATTTAATTCGGATAATAATGTTTGTGTTCCAAATTCATCAAAATTCACCCAACGATATCCATCAGCACCAATCGGAGCGGTAATAGTTAAAGGGTCAGAATTTTCACAAAATGAAAACACATTTGGTAAGGTAATATCAGGATTGAGTGAAACAAACTCACCGGTATCTTGGTCTAAGAAAGGTCCGCAGCCCAATAAAGTGGAAAAAGTTTCTTGGCCACAGGTAATTGCATCACCTGAATCATTGAAAGGAGTAATGGTAATAAAGAATGTACGATTCGGTTCAAAATCAATAACGAAAGTTGAATTGGTAAAAAATGTTGCATTATTAAGAACATCGGTACCGTCTGGGGTAGTACCAATAGTAACGCGATAACCTGTTGCTCCAGGTACAGCCACCCATTCTAAAAGTGGTGTTAGCGGAATGTTGGTTGCCCCATTTAAAGGTTGAATAAGACTTGTGCAACTTGGTAGGGGTGCTACAGCTCCTGTTCTGAAGGTGAATTCAGTACAACTTAAGGCCGTGCCATTTTCATTTCGTGGTGTAATTTCCACATAAATTAACGTGTCCGGTGGAAATTCACCAGCTGGATTAAAAGCTAAACTTTGCACATTAGTAGTTGCAATATCACCAAGTCCAGGTGCGGTGCCAACAATGATATCATAGCTGGTCGCCGTAGCGGCATAATTCCATAGAATATTCGTGAACACACTTACTCCGGTTGAACCATTTACAGGAGTACGTATGGTAGTACAGCCTGGTGCAGTAGTAACGTCAACTGTGGTGAATGATTGACTGTCACATACGATATCAGTACCGCCTTCAAATAAAAAATCTAAAATGATTGTTACGAAGACCTCGGTATTTTCCGGAAGGCCAGTCTCTGGTGTAAAAGAAGTTGCGCTACCAACAGAGGCCTGACCTAAATCTGATTGCCCAGGTGCTGTACCTAACAGAATCTGATATCCGGGTATTCCGTCTACTTGGTCCCAAGTAATTGTAGCATCAACAGGTACATCGACTTGACCACTTACTGGACTTAGCAGTGGGGGACAGTCTTGCGCAAAACCTGAGGCACAAACACATAGTGCAAGTATAAGGAGCAATTTTCTTTTCATACAGCATCGTTCAAACGAACTGTAATATAGTGAACTTCTTTTAGGCTTAAAAATTTGAAGTATAATCGTCTTTAAACTTCATGTTTCCTCTTTTTAAGTGCTTTGATAGCAACTTGCAATGGAAAAAGAAAAGCAAAAAATTTCTTATAAATCGCGTTTTTTTAATAAAGCATATGACAGGTAAATAAAAATAGCTGTCCAGGCGAATACTATTAAAATTTCATACCAATGTACATGATAATCTAAAATAACATTTTCACCTACTTGATCGGCTACGGTCTGCACTGCTTCTAATCTTGTAATTGGTTGCTTAATTAAATTAAACATTGATTGTAGTGGAAAGAACCCCATTATAGTCTCTGTTGTATCGCCGTCAAAAAGTTTCCATCTGATAAGTCCTCTTATAATCCCTTCTAGAACTTGCCAAATAATTAGAAAACCAAGGGCAAAGGCTGAACGTTTGACTAAAATGCCCAAGAAAAGACAAAAGGAGAAGAAACCAACAAGCTTGATAAAAAATGCTAAAACGAATTCTAAATCAGAAAATATTATGGACATCTCATTGTAATCAGAGTAGAACAGCCCTAAAATCAAAGAAACAACAAAGACAAAAACAGTTGAAATCAATGAAAACGAGATTACTGTTAAGAATTTTGATAAAATAAACTCCTTTTTAGATAGTCCATCAATCAGATTTTGCTTTATAGTTTTGTTGCTGTATTCATTGGCCATCATAGACACAATAACGATGGCTAAAAACAATTTAAAAAATGCTGTTACAAAGGTGTTAAAATGCCAGATGTATGGGAAATTGAAAATACCTATTTCTGCCAAATGAAACTTCACCGGCCCAATGTCGAATTTTATTGCAGCTACCAAAGCAATAGAGGTCAACAATACAAAATAAGAGGTAATTAATATTTTACTGGCTCTATTATTCCAGAGTTTTATGAATTCTATTTGTAGTAAACGTACCATTTCGTTTGGATTAGTTGTTTTTGGTTAATTCTAAAAATTGCTCTTCAAGACTCTCTCTTCTTTTTACCAAATGAGAAAGCACAATTCCTTTCTCAAATAAGATTTTATTTAAAGCCTCTGCTTCCATATCTTCTTTTAAATAAGCAGTTATGATTCCATTATCAGCTTCAATCTTACTAAAACTTGTATTAGTGTCTAAAACTCCTTTAAGTTTTTCCATTTCCACGGCACGTAATTCAAAGAAGCCATGACTGGCAAGCATACTATCAACAGGGCCAGAATATAGCTTTTCACCTTTTCTTAAAATGACCACATGTGAACATACTTTTTCAACTTCATCTAAAAGGTGTGAAGCTAGAAGAATGGTAGTTCCCAGACCAGCAATTTTCTTAATTATTTCCCTAATTTGATGAATACCTTGTGGATCTAAACCATTGGTTGGTTCATCTAATATTAAAATCTCAGGGTCATTGAGCAGGGCAGAAGCAATTGCTAGTCGCTGCTTCATACCTAAAGAGTAGGTTTTGAATTTGCTGTCTTTTCTTTCCCAAAGACCAACCAATTCTAATTTCTCTTGAATTTTATCAACCGGAACTTCTTTGATTTTGCATACCAATTTTAAGTTCTGAATGGCTGTCATATATGGGTAAAAGTTTGGGCGTTCAATAATTGCTCCTACTTTTTTTAATGCTTCGTGGGTTGATGTGTCACCATTGAACCAACTGAATTCTCCTGCTGTTCTATTAACAACATTTAATATGATTCCTAAGGTAGTTGATTTTCCGCTACCATTTGGGCCTAAAATACCATAGACATTGCCCTTTTCTATGGTGAATGATAAATTTTTAACTGCGGTAAGATGTCCAAACTTTTTGGTAAGATTGGATACGGTTAGTATAGTGTCCAAAACAGAATTGGTTTTTTGATTGTTATAGAAGTATGACGATATAGGTCATAAATTGTTACAACTTCTGTTTAAAAACATTATAAGAACGAATATTAATAGTTAGTCTTGGTTAACGCGAAGGGTAATTCTTCGGTTGGTAATAATGTTTTTTGGACCAACGTTTAGTTCAACTTCATTAGAAATGGTCTCACCACAAATAAAAGTATTATTTGTAAGAATAACTCGATATAGATAACCATTTTTAGATTGTTCAGGTGCTAAAACCGTAAGGGCATCAGTTTGTGTACCTACATATTCTAATCCATCACTAATATCATTGAAATTAGTTCCTCCATCCGTACTAACTTGCCACTGGTAATTATCGGTATTGGATTCTGTTAAACCAAAAGATCCATTATCTGGTAGAAATACTTTTTCGTCAGCAGGTTGTATCGTAATCAATGGAGATGTCCCAGCCTCTTGGAATTCAAAAGTGCTATTTGTATCAATATCAATTGGAGTTGTATAAGAAGCTGCAGAAACTGTTCCATTGAGATTAATCGCTGGAGGATTTCCTGTTCCATATTGACCGCCATCACCACCGTCGGCATTAGAATCATAATATGCTTCAATAGTATCATTACAAGTATCGCCATCACTGTCAAGATCATAAACATCAGGTATGTTATCTGAGTCAGTATCACAAGTTAATGGTCCAATAACTTGTAGTTCCGAAATATTGATGTATAAAGAACCAGAGTTCTGCCCAGATTGTTGTAAACGAACATATCGTGCTTTAATTCCTGCCGGAATAACAATTTCTGATACACCACTAGTATTGCCAATTTGAAAAATAAATTCTGCGTTATTTAATGATTCATTCACATTAGTATTTGCTGGAAAAGGGTTATCTGAGATCATTACATAAGCATCCGATAGTCTTTGAGAGCAACAATCAGTGCGATTCCAAATACGAACCTCATCTATTAATTCTGACGTTCCTAAGTCAATCGTTAACCATTCGGTATTAGTTGGTGCTTGAGAATGAGCAATTGAGCCATTTGACCAAGCTCCGTTGGTATTACCATCAATTGCTTTTGAAGCATTGCCGGAAGGATATGTTGAGCTTAATGTAGCAGAACCTGTAAGCGCGAAATTCGTAGTCACGACATTGCATTCAACACTGTCTAGAATCCCATCATTATCATCATCAAGATCTGAGGAATCTATTACATTATCGTCGTCGTTGTCATAATTAATTTCGATGTTGACAAATGGACTATCTGTTGTGAAATTAGAATCAGATTGATCCTGTTCATTAAACGCAATGTTAGTTAAATTTCTGTATGGTACATTATCTATTTCATCAGCCAGTGCTGTTATAACCAGAGTTTCTAATTCACCACTATTTAAAGTTCCTACATTCCAATTAGGTGAAGTCCATGTTCCTGCACTAGGGGTTACAGAAACTAATGAAAGCCCTAAGGGTAAAGCATCAGTAATTACCAAATTAGTTGCTGGGTCAACGGCATAATTTTGAACTGTAATTGTAAAGGTTACAGTATCCCCTTCATTTAGTGAAGAGGAGTCTGCTGTTTTTATTAATTCAATATCTGGGTCGCAATAGTAAGCCGCCAATGTATTAGAATCATAAAAGCATGGTCCTTTAGTAACACGAACAAAATAGTCGCCAGCTACCGTTGGAGCATAGGTAGTACTAGTTGCTCCAACAATTAATTCGCCGTCTCCATACCATTGATATGCATCAAAAGTTTCTCCTATTATTTCTAAAAAGGCACCAGGAAGGCATTGCGTACCAGTAATTTCAAGATTAACATTTGGTGCAACATCAAATCCAGAGAAGTAACCTGCAATACCCCGGTTCGAGTTAACTCCAAAAAATCCGACAGCAATAGGTCCAGTAGATTGCACATCAACATTTCCGCTAAGATTAGGTATATAAAATGTCTTCCAATCTGAATTGCCAGCAACAGAATTTGAAGCGGGCATGGTAACTATACCTGTGCCATCTGTAACAACAATGTTAGAATCTGGGGTTGTTGTTGATGCAATAATGGTAATGCCGCCTGTTAAAGTTGTATTGGCAGCATCGGTTATATCTGGAATATTATTTACTGTATCTGGAATTAAACAGTTGAGAGGTGCTACAAAATTTAGACCAGCAGTTTGAATACCCGTACTACCGGCAATGTTCTGGTAGGCATATGCATCTTTTGAAACACGTACATACATATTAGCCCCAGGAGTACTGGAAGAATAATTACTGCCTGGTACCATAAAAAATTCGCCGCTATTAATTGTTGCCATTGGGGTTAAGGCACCATTGACAAAAATTTGAGTATTATTTTGGGTAGCAATAATTATTGGAAATTCATTTGCATCAGTTCCTCCGGCTCTAACAAAAACATATTCTTTACCCAATCTATCCTCTGGAACAGGTTGATCCATACCTGCATCTCTATTTGTGGCGTTGGCTTGTCGCCCATAGTTCAGCATTCCATTGCTAATCACGATATCTTTATCGGCATCTACAGAAGCCCCAATCCACCCTTCACTTTGAGCTAAACTAAATGTATTTCCCAAGTAAGCTTCAAAAACAAAAGATTCATTTTTATCAAGTATAATTTGATAGCTATTATCTGTAATTCCATCACTATCACTACCTAATCTAAAAGTACAGTCTGGATTATAACCTGAAAGCGTTATAGTAGTATTATCTTCAGTTGCCATAATACCTAAAGTGTTGGATTTTGAAGAATGTGTTCCTAGATTGGGTGCGCCACCCCATTTGAAATTTTGCCCCATAGCAGCCCTACCTTTGGCCGTTAATGAAGCAGCTTGTGAGCCCGAAACTCCTCTGTAATTAACATAAAAACTATTTCCACTGGGAGCTTCGAAACGAAGACCAGCATTATTAAGAACTACTCCGGTATTAGCATTTGTTACTAAGGTTATATTATTATCCCCATTGCCTAAAACATATTCTTGCGGGGATGCGTTGGAAATGGTGAAATTAGCAATTGATGTTGTACTAGTTCCTCTATATACAAAAACCGTAAATGGAGTTGTCTCTGGGGTAGATAAATAAACAGACTGTTGTTGGATTGCTTGATTATTCCTCCCTTGTTTTAATGGTGGCAAATAGTGTAAATCACTAAGTTGGGCATAACCAAACGAAGTAATCAGTAATATAGTTAGAAAAAGAAGTTGCCTCAGTTTCATGAAGTGTTTCTATTTTGTAGGGTTCTATTCGCTTAATTACTAGTAAGATACTTGCGTCTGAGGTTGAATGACAATTGTTTGTTGTGAAAAACCTAATAGCTGTTGTATTTCATCGATAATTGTAGTGTAGTCCTTGATTTAGTGTCAAAATAAAAAGTCTCTTGAATATCTGATTCAAGAGACTTTTTATCATAGGTTATGATTAAACTAATTATCGATAGAGCGTAAAATGACCGATGAATTCTCGCTGGTCACTTTCACCATTTAGCTTAATAATATACCAGTAATCACCAGTTGGTAAATTCGTGTCATTGTATAAACCATCCCAACCTTCTGCGTTATCTTCTAATCGGTATACTTTACGACCGTACCTATCAAAAATATTGATAAATATATTTGGGTATTGATCTATGTTTTCTGGTATCCACCTATCATTCAATAAGTCACCATCAGGGGTAAAGAATGTCGGTATTTCAATATCAATGAACTCCATATATATTGAAGCCATCGCTTCACAGCCATTGGCATCAACCACTCGTACCGTATAAGTATCTGTTCTAGTAATATAGAAAGTACTTTCCTCGCCATTGTCCACATCATTGAAGTAATACGTATATCCTTCTAGGCCACCAGATACTGAAGCTGTGATTTCGTTCATATTAGATTGTTCAGCAACTACCATTAGTGGCATAAAATCTTCTATTTCAAAGTCTATGGAATTGACACAACCATTGGCATGTGCAATTGTTAAAAAGTGCTGCCCAGGGCTTAGGTTTGTAAAATTAGGGTCTAAGACCATGTTTGCTGGATCGTCTGTATCAATGCCATATAAAACGTCTTCTGCTACAGTTTCGTCTTCAAGGGTAACTACTATACGATTGTCTGGTACATCACCCGAACATTCATATACTACTTCAATACCTGCATTAATATTTGCGCCAGCAGCAATTTCGATTATTTCATTAGAAGTACAATCATTTGCATCTTTAATGAAAACTACATAGGTATCACTAGCTAAACCGTCAAAAGTCATTTGATCAGCAACGAAATCACTATCATTATTACTATTCAAACTAGTTCGGTAAGGTGCTGTTCCACCTGTAATTGTTAAAGTGATAGTACCATCTTCATCGCCAGCACATATTTCTGGAGTGGCCGTATAGTCTATTTCAATTACATCAGGTTCAGTTATTTCGAACTCAATTAATTCAAAACATCCATTACTATCTTGCACCACTACATCATAAGAACTTGCCATAAGACCAGTAAATATGTTGCTTGAGTCGAATTGGTTTAGAGTAGGTGTTATCGCATATTGATAATCTCCACTACCACCAGTAACATTAAGCACAATACTACCATCTGCGCCACCATTACAACTAATATTAGTAATTACTGGATTAACGACTAAAGGTGTAGGTTCGTCTATAATGATTTCTGAAGAAGTCGTTTGACAATCTTCACTTTGCACACTTATATAATAAGTACCTTGAGGTAAATCGGCAAAAACATCAGAACTTTGATATGGTCTAATTTCACCAGTTAATAAAGCATCTGAGAATAAACCATATTGATAATTTCCTAAGCCTCCGTTAGCACTTGCAATGATAACTGCTGTGCTATCGCCATTACAATTAATAATTGCTCCACTGGTATCAATATCTAAAGTTAAAGGTTCAATGGAATTCAACGTTATTTCATTTGAAATTGTTGAAACGCAATTGAAGCTATCTTGTATATAATATTGGTAAGTGCCAGCAGGTACATTACTAAATAAATGGGAATTAGCACTATTTGTTTCGTTCATGGCATTAAAGTTAACACCATCAGTACTCCATAAATACGGTGCTGTACCTCCCATTGCACTAAGCTCAAGTTCTGCCCCAGACAAACAAGTTAAGTTTGCCGTGGTTAATAACATTCCTCTTGGTTCAACAGGATTAATTATTTCAACAATACTAGATTCAAATGAACAATTCATGTCATCTAAAACTGTAATACTATAAAATCCTGCGCCTAAATTATCGAATGCTTGTAAAGTTTGCGTGGTAGAGCTTTGAATCAAGTTCGTACCTAAAGCATCATTATAACTGTTCAATATATATCTATAATTTGAGGTAATATTTCTTGGGTTCAAACTTATGGATACCGAAGCATCAGTATCGCCCTCACAAACTAAAGTTGTAGCGGCTATATTACCGGAGATAGGATCTGGCAGAAGTAATTCAAATGCATTTGTGAACGTAGTTGAACAACCTAAGTTATCTGTAACTTCAACACTATATTGTCCGGCGCTTAAACCTTGGAAAAGATTAGAACTAACTTGTAAGGCGTCATAAACTACACTTGTTGTTGTATTAGTTAAGATAATATCATAGGGTGACTCGCCACCAGCAATGGTAATACCAGCACTACCTTGGTCATTGCTGCATCCAACTTCGGTCAAATCAATCGGCTCAAGTGTAATTGGTGCACTTGGAGTAGTAATATTGAATGATCGAATTTGTGTACATTCTGGAAAACCATCTTGTATAACTTCAACAATGTAATTACCGGCAGGTACTGCAATTGCGGCCGTAGGACCAAAATCAGGAGAAGCCCCATTAATTATAGCTACACCGTCATCCGAACGGTCTGCAGGAGTGCCGTTGGTATCAAAAATATTGTAAGTAAAACTGCCAGTGTAAGTGGCATCACTCATAGTCAAGCGAATACTTCCGTCACCACCAAAACAAACAACGTCTGTCAATTTTTCAACCGTAACGTCAAATGTATTTGGTTCTTCTACATTATGAGTAACAACCGTTTCACAACCCGTATTAATATTTGTTACCGAAAAAGTATAAGATCCAGGTTGTAAATCGCTGAATTGATTATTTGCTAATTGAGCAGTACCAGAAGGCAACATTCTAAATTCATAGTTGGCAGGATTAGCTGTAAAATTAGTAATACTGCTCACTATATCTATAGAAATATCCTCTCCTAGATTGCCACAGGAAATAGCATCATCTATATGAACTGTTGGTGATCCTAGAACATCAAACGGTGCTATAATCGCCGTTGTCGAACCAAAGCAACCGCTATCATCATATACATTTATAGTGTAAACACCACCTGCAAAATCGGTTTCAATATATGTTGTATTTGTTCCCGACTGCACTGTATTTGGCGCTTCAACTGCCACTGTATTTGGATCATCTTCTTCAATGAATTCGTACCTAATAAAGTTTGAACTACCACCGTTTGCTCCACTTACAGTGATTGAAGCATTATTTGCGGTGTTACCAGAAGTACATCCAAATTCAACAATTGTCGGAGCCGGTACACTGATAGTACTTGGTTCAGATATTGGAATGTCAACACTAATGACTTCGCAATTATTGGTTGCAGCGTTACCAGTCACAGTAATGTTATAACCATTTGCTATTGCAGCTCCAAGTCCGGTGAAAGTTGCAGAATTTCCGGTAGTGCTTGTTGGCGCAATACTTGTCGCTACACCATCTCTTGATGTTATTTCAAAAGTATATGGTGCTGCCGCCCCATTAGTAGTGGAAATTGTTATGCTACCATCATTTGCACCTAAACAAGAAATATCAGTTGATATAATATTAGGGTCAATTACAGGTACAATTCTATTCGGTACATTGATTACAAATTCTCTATCACAATTTGCATTACTAGGAGTATTTGTATCATAAATTGTTATGGTATAGTCACCAGGCATTAATGTCTGATAATCAAAATTAGTTCCGGGTACTGCGGTTTGAGCAACTGTCGGAGCACCGGCAGTATTAGTAATACTATACTCGTAGCTTCCAGAACCATCTAGTATATCGATATTTATAATTGCTTCTGGTGAAATAGTACAGTCAATTAGTTTTGTTAAAGAGGCGTCAACAGATAAAACTGGGTTAACTATAAAATTACTTTCTAGAGCTGTACATCCATTGCCATCCATTACATAGACATCATAAGCACCAGGAGTTGCATTGGTAAAAACACCACCATTATCCTCAAAAGAAGTAGGAGCTGGGTCGCCAGTTGCTACCATTGCATAACGCAGATTTCCTGCAACTGAAACACCAACTGCATTTACTGTGATTGGTGAAACACAGTTATCTTGTGTTACACTCAAAGTTGGGTTAGGGGCTAAGGATAAGGTAACAGTGTTCAATACAAATGGGCAGCTATATTGGTCATACAGCGTTACGGTATAATCACCTGCTGGCGAATTTACAGGAACTTCTATAGGATTGTCTATTGTGCCAGTTAATGTTGTAAAACCTACTGGACCAGCAAGATCATAAGTATAAGGGTTGCCACCTCCGCCGGTAATACCAGTAACTGATATTAAACCTGGTAGATTACAAGAGATATCTCTAATATTAGTAGCTAAAGCGCTTAACGGAGCTAGCTCTGGTATATAAGCGTTCTCACTTGCACCTCGACAAGCATCAACATTACCAGCATCTACTTGAGTAATTTCTATGTAATATTCACCTTCTCCTAATAAATTAGTGGTAACAGTACTACTAAATGCAACTATTCCACCACTAGTTTGAATTGGGGTGTTATTCCCTAATTCGAATATCTCCCAACGCATATTTGGGTACGAAGTATCAGGAGTTAAATTGAATGTTATTTGACCAGTAGTTGCTCCCGCACATGTTGGAGTTATATCTGATGTAATTTCAATTGGTAAGTCTACCAAAGGAATCTCATTTACGTTCACATTACTTTGTCGAATACAACCAGAACCATCTCTCACATAGAATACATATGTTCTTCCAGGAACTAAAATTGGTACTTCAGGATATTGAGCTGTCGTTGGGTCAATGTTTGCAAAAGTATGTGAAGTCCCACTAGGCACATTATTTACCCAAACATTAGGGTTCAAAATAAAAGTATTGAAGTTTGCAGGATCATCTGTATAGGTGTAATCATATCCTCCAGTGTCATCACCTTCACTACCTTCCACGGTAACTTGTAAATCATTACAACCAATAACAATAGCTGATAGAGTAATATCTAAGTCATCAAGTGGAAAAGGAATTAAATAGCGATCAAAATCCTTTTGACAGAAAACACCAGGTGAAACTTCTACTCTAATAGAAGGGAAAACCTCTGTCCCTGAAAATGTAGGATTTGCTACTGAACCTCTGAGTTCATTAGAAACTTGCCAAGTTGTACCACCATCATTACTGTATTCTACAGTACCAGTTGGTGTAACAATATTGTCAAATTCAAATCCGAAGTCACTCTCGACAGTACTTGCACAGGCCGCAGGTAGTATTGGAAAAATATCAGCAGTTATTTCGATTGCGTTATTAATGGTAATTGTTGTTGAAGTGATGTCACAACCATTAACATCTGTTATGGTTACTTCATAATTGCCAACACCAATACCAGCATAGTTTAAAGTGGTTGTTGTTATGTTAGAATTACTTCTACTATAATCGATACCGTCAGCCGGGCTTAAATCGACAAGAGAATAAGTATATGGGCTAGTGCCCCCACTCATGGTAATATCTACTGAGCCAAGTCCGTCAAAACATTGAGGATCAGTTGGTGTAGCAGTGACCGTTAAAGGAGCTACAGGGGTTAGTATGATATCTTCAGTTAACGATGTACAAATAGCAGGGGCACCATTATTATCTTGAACATGAATGTCATATCCACCTGGATTAGCGGTTGCCATTACTTCGGTTATAGTTAAGGTGTTTGTAGCAGTAAATAGACCTGTTGGGTCGCTATTTGCAGGTACAATGGCATAAAGTAAAGTTCCATTACCACCTGTTGCATTTACAGTTATTAAACCACTATTACAGGCACTTAGTGCTGTAACATCAACATCAACAATCATTTGAGTGTTAATAACCACCGTTTGAGTGTTTGGAGCATTTGGACATCCAAATTGATCTCTTACTTCAATGTCATAACTTCCAGCTGAAAGTCCATCAAAAGTATGTGTGGTAGCTGTTGATGGGGTAGGAATTATCCAAGGTCCACCATCAATTCTAAATTCGTAGTTTCCATTACCAGCTGTAACATTTACTACAATTGAACCATCATTTGTACCAGAATAACAAGCTGTTGGGGTTACATCAAAAACAATATTGTTTGGAGCTACAATAGTGACAGGGGTAGTAGATACCACATCGCAACCATTTTGATCCCTTACTCTTACTACATAATCGCCGTCAGTAATGTTGGTAAATTGAGTATTAGTTTGGTAAGCTGTAATTACAGCACCTCCAGAAGTTTCTAGTTGATATTCAAATGCTGGATTTCCTCCCGTTGCGGACGCTTCCAATGTTCCACCAGTATTAAAACAAGTGAAATTTGCTGTTTGAACTAAAGACGGAACAATTACATCTGGTTCAGTTAAAGTTGCTGCAAAACTCGTCGTACAAGTATTATCGCTAACTTTTCTAATTTGAACCGTATAACTACCGTTTATTAAGTTGCTTGGTGTTGTAATTGGTGAACTTAAAGAAGTAGTCCAAATAATACCGCCATCAGTTGAATACTCAAATCCGGTTGCGGTATCAAAGTTGGAAACTTCAAAACGTATCGCACCATCGGAACCTCCATTACAACTTGGGTCGGTTGTACCTAAAAGATTAGCTGAGAATTCTTGATTATCTTCTACGATAACTGTTAAATCAACTGTCTTTTCACAAACTTCAGGTAATTGGTATGCCTGAATATCATCTAGGATAAGTTCGTTACCGTCGTCACCGCCTTGATTGCTTCTAAGGACGATACCTACATTTGTATTGGCTCCCGGGTTAAACGTTATTGTTCTTTCATGCCAATCATCAGCATTTGTGTTTTTTGGTATTTCAGCTGTGATTACATTATTTAAAATAGCACCAAATGCATCAATTAATTGAATTTCAATTTCTGGATTATTTCCAGCTGATCCGGTGGAACGTAAGTTGTAAGCATAAAATGTAATAGTAATATCCCTATTTGGTAAAACCTCGATATTACTTCTTTGCCATACTACGCTATTGAGACCCACTAAATTATTACTTGGATTAATGGCGAAGAATCTACCATCTGTTAAGCCAGAATGATCATTTGGATTGCGATAAAAAGAAACTGGATTGGTGACCAAATTGGTTACAGCATATTCGCCATCAACCAAGATTCCTGCCGGACCTAAATTACAAGCCGTTGTAGTACCATTCTGAGGTTCATAACAATATCCAGGACCTATTTCTCCAATTTGGGTGGTTAATCCCGCTCCAAAATTTTCAAAAAACACTGTGCTTTGGGCCGGAGTAATACTGCTTGAGTACCCAACAGTTACCGTATGTGTGCCATCCGCAACATTAGTAAATACATTGTTATCTAAAGGTGTGTTTCCTGTACCGTTCAAAGTATAAGAATAAGTAAAGTCACTAGTGTTTGAAGGGTTTATGGTTATATTACCAAATCCATCACAATCATAATCAACCACCTGATTAAAACTAGGGTCAGTGGCCGAAGCAGGGACGATTAAATCCATATCAAAAGTACAACCTAAGTCATCTCTAAGCACTAATTGATAGTTACCTGCTAATAAATTTTGTTCATCTATTGGTCCAAAATTAGCACCACCATCAAAACTATATTCATATGGAGCTTGACCTCCATTTGGGTTTAATATTTTAACTAATGCACCTGTAGTATTACAGGAAGCATCTTCAATAATAGTTGCGGAAGCCGTAAGTCTATATGGTTCTACAATTTCATATTCAAAAGTTTCAACGCAATTGGGCCCGCTAGTACCACTTGAGTCCATGACAGTAATGGAATATAAACCAGCTGGTAGATTTAAGAATGAATTGCTGTTTTGGTAGTTAATTCCGCCATCAAGGCTATATTGATATGGAGCGGTACCACCAGTTACACTAACTGTAAGTTCGGCATTCGAAGCACCTGAACAAGTTATTCCAGAATCTGAAGCCGTAATTACTGGACTTCCGTAAAAATCAATACTTATAGTATTCGAAATTGCAAAGCATCCATTACCATCAATAACAATAAATTCATAGTCTCCAGCATCTGTACTATCTCTGAATAAGAAATTTGAAGTAGTTTGCAAATCAGCCGGAAGAATATCAGACGGGTCTGCATATAGATCAGTTCCATCTTTACTCCAAATTGCCATAAAATAATCTGGGTCAGGAAGACCATTACTAGGAGTAACAGTTACAATACCAGAATTACACGTTATATGTTCGGAAACTACGGCACTTAATTGAGGGTCATCAATTTCAAGTACTGAAATTTGTTGTGAATCAAAACAACCATCTTGGGTACGAGTAATGATAATATAGTCTTCAGGGTTGACATTTGTAAAAGTGTATGTATTACTTGTTAATGCAGGTTGACTGCTAACTAAAGAACCTTGACCTCCATTGCTACCATCATCAAGTCGCAGTTCATAACTGTAGTTAGGTAACGCATTTAAAGCTTGAACGGTAATGGTGCCTAAAGCATTACAATCGGCAGGAGTGGTAGTTAAATCAACACTAAAATCTCTTTCTTGGATGCCAATATCTGGTGTTTCAAAAATACAACCACCAATTAATGGAGTTCCATCAACTGGGTCTAATTGCGTCACCTGAACCTTATAAACACCACTTGTTGTAATATCAAAATTTGGTCCGTTATTAGCATTGTATGGTACAATTACATTATCATTATCCGCGGCATCAACAAGTTGAAAACCATAACCAGAACCTACATTGGTAATTCTGATGTTACCTGGTGTGCTACAAAGAATATCAGACGCAGTGTGTTGAACGTCTAACTCATTTTTGAACACATTAAAGTAAAAACGACTGAAACAACCATTGAGGTAGTTGATAACTACTCTAAATTCGCCGCTTTCAGTAAGTGTAAAGTTGTCTGTTGTTGCTACAGTATTCCAAGTACAAGTACCATTTTTATTAGCACAATCATCACCAGTATCTGAACAACTAGCTTCGTCAAGTTTTTCCCAGGTGATTCCTTGTGCATCTGTGATACCTAATTGAATAGTAGCTTCGTCATCTGCACCACATAAAAATATTTTTGGTAATAAATCTCCATCAATAGAACAGGTTACAATCTGACCTTGCATGTCATTGTCGGGATTGGCATCACCATTTACTTGATTAAAATAATCAACAATAGGGTTAGTTTGAGTTGTTCCGAAACGTTCTACCGTTATACGTTCTACTAAATCAGGACAGGTTCCACCCGCAGATTTTTGAACAATATAGTCTCCGATATTTGTTACGAATAAAGTGCTTGGATCACTGTCCGGATCACCATCATTTTGGGCAATATCTGTTCCGTCAACTACTCCATTACTATTGGTGTCTAAAAACCAGTTATAAGTTGTAAATCCTGAACCAGCAGTTAAAATGGTATTATCACCACAAAGCTGTACCGTTCTAGCTTGATTACATCCTGTTAAATCATTAAGTATTGAATTACTCGCAACTTCAGGTGTTCTAGGACAAGCCGTAATTGAAGGAGAGCCGTTTTCGTCTGTAAAAACAGCAGTATTAGTTTCTCCTTCGTAAGTAGAATATGCTAAATTTTCTAAAGTTGAAGAACATGCTGCAACAAATTCTGAACAATTAGCTGCAATTGTTACTTCAATTCTAATGCTATATTGTGGATCTCCAACTTCTACAAGATTATCTGGTATTTGAAAAGTAAGTTCATTGGTTACCGGATCATAAGTAGGAGCCGGTGTTCCTGGCGCGTTAGATAGGTCAGCAGTATTAAAAGTAACGTTGTTAGGTAAAATATCTCTTATTGAGTAGTTTACTGCATCATCATCACCGGTGTTTTGAAATCGTAAAACGTACTCAAAAGTTTGCCCAAGACTAACATCTTGACCATTAATATCATTTCCACCTAAGTCTTCAGAAGTATTTTCTAAAAGAATTTCTGGTGCAAGTACTCTTACATAAGAAGCATCATTTACGGTTCCATCAACCGGATCAACATCAGGTGTTCCATTACCGTATTCTCCATCGTCTCCACCATCAGCATTTTCATCTTTATAGAATTCATTTGCATCACTACATCCGTCACCATCACTGTCTAAGTCTAAGCTATCTGGAAGGCCATCATTATCAGTATCTCTGCAAACTGGAACATCCGCAATATTAATTTTTATATCGTCAATAAAGTTACCTACCGAAAGACTCCCACCAGCTGTTGATACCGCTTCAAAAATGAAGACGGTATTAGTTTGACCTAAGGGTACTGTATACGTTCCGGTGTACAAGCCCCAAGCGGTGTTATCATCAGTCATTGTACCTTGTTCAGTCGCCGATGCAAGGTCAGCACCAATTCGTAGTCGCATAACATCTGTACCAGATCTACCTCTGTGTCTAAAGGACCAATTCATTACTGTACCAGGTGTCAAACATAAATTTTGGTAAAGCGCTGAGTTCTGTGTGGCATTTAGTTCTGCAAACTGATTTCCATCAAAAGCATCTACACCTTGAAAATTATCAGACCAAAATTCAATATTTCCATCAGTGGATGTTGTTAACCAACCTGGAACACTAGATTCGTTAAGAATTCTATAAGTGGCATTAGGAATTATTGGAGATTCAAAACTTTCATTAACTATGGCTTCAAAACAAATATCTGCTGCACATTCTTCTGTGTCATAAATACCATCATTATCATCATCTAAATCGGTTATATCTCTAACCCCATCATTATCATAATCATTATGAACAATAATGCTTGTTGATGGTATATCTTCAGATGTGTTGGTATCTACCTGATCTTGGGTATGTGTTACAGTATTGGTTAAATTAACTAAAGGTAAAATATCTATTTCATCACCACGAACTTCAAGCTCTAATTCTGCCGTAAGGCCACCGTCAAGAGTTCCAATATTCCATGTATTTCCGCTCCAACTACCATGTATAGTAAAAGCACTTACAAATGAAAGACCTGCTGGAAGATTATCGGTTAATTGTAAATTTGTTATGGGACCAACACCAAGGTTTCTTACCTTAATTGTAAAGGTAGCGGTTTCACCTTCCATTATTTCTGGTTTGTCAACCGATTTATTTATAACAATATCTGGATCACAATAGAGCGCTCTAATAATATTACTGTCATAAGTACAGGGTCCTTTGGTTCCTCTTACGAAGAAGTCTCCTGCACCGGATGGTTCATAATTTGGACTATTAGCTCCAGGAATAAGAACACCGTCTTCAAACCATTGGTAAGCATCAAAATTACTAGTAGCTTCGTAGATTTCGGAACCAACAAAACAACCAGAACCTCCCCGAATTTCTAAAATCACTTCAGGTACGGTATCAAAACCGGAGAAATAACCTGCAACACCACGTGCTCCGTTATAACCAAAAAATCCAACCGCCATGGGGCCTGTAGATTGTACATCTACATTGCCATTTAGATTTGGTATAAAAAATGTTTTCCAATCGCTTGAACCCATTACTGGGGTTGAAGCCGGTAGGGTAACGGGCCCATTACCATCAGTGACCTGTATATTAGTGTCGGGAGTATTGACTGCGGCAATAATAGTTACTCCACCAGTAACATCAGTACCTGCCATATTTCTAATGTCAGGAATGTTATCCATAACATCTGGTAAAAGACAGTTAACTGGTGCCACAAAATTAAGACCTTGAGTATATGCTGTTGACGCACCCGCCATACATTGATAAGCATAAACGTCTTTAGAAGTTTGTACAAACATATTTGCACCAACAGTATTTGCAGAGAAATATGAACTTGGAATTTCATAATAGTCACCTTCATCTATCGTAGCAATTGGAAGAGTCCCTCCATTCACATAAATTTGAGTGTTATCGTAAGTTGCAATAACTAAAGGGAATTCTGTCCATCCATTAGCATTACCATTACCTCTAACAAAAACATATTCTTTACCTAGTCTATTTTCAGGAACCGGTTGGTCAATACCGGCATCTCTGTTTGAAGCCCCAACTTGTCGACCAAAGTTTATAGAACCATTACTGATTACAATATCTTTATCAGATTCAACAGTTGCTCCAATCCAACCATCTTCGTGTGCTTGGGTTGGTGCTGTACCAATATAAGTCTCAAAAACAAAAGACTCATTGGCATTCAAAGTAATCGTATAAGTATCATCAGTTATCCCCGCTCGGTCATTACCTACTCTAAATTCACAACCCGGATCATATCCGAAAAGCCGAACTGTAGTATTATCTTCAGTAGCCATTATACCTAGTGTATTCGATTTTGAAGAATGTGAACCTAAATTTGGTACACCACCCCATTTAAAACGTTGGCCCATGGCTTGCCTACCTTTTGCAGTTAAGGAAGCTGATTGCGCAGAACTACTTCCGCGATAGTTTACGTAAAATTTATTTCCGCTAGGTGATTCAAATCGTAATCCGCTATTATTTAAAATAACACCTGTATTGGTGTTATTTACTAAAATGATATTGTTATCACCATTGCTCATGGAGTATACAGCTGGACTTACATTCGAGATATTGAACGTTGCTACAGGTGTTGTGCTAGTACCTTGGTATGCATTAACAGTAAACGTTGTTGGTTCAGGAGTAGACAAGTATACCGCTTGCTCTCTTATACCGGCATTATTTTGACCTTGCTTTAAAGGTGGTAGATAATGAAGATCACTTAGTTGTGCATTAATAGATAAACTAAATCCTATTACGAAGAATAAAAACAGAATTTTTTGGCGCATTAGTTTAATTTTATGGGTATTTTTCATTTTACCGAACTTCAAAAAAACTATAACTACTAGAGGTCAGCAATAATATGTTGTAAAACCCCCTTAGAATGTTGGTAACGCAAGGAATTGTGTAAATTGGCAGTAAGATTTAATTTTACTTTGTAAGTACTTGAAGTTAAATATGTAAGCTTTTGTAAGAAAAAACGGAAAAAACGTTTAAAGGGTGCTAAACCGTTTTCAAGGCTAAATGTGACTAACTAAATACCAGGAAAATGTCGGACGAAAAGTTAATGTCGAAAAAAAAACCAGCTTTTTCTGTAAGCAAAAAGTTAGATGAATATTTAAGCTATTATAGTCGAAAAATTGAAATCCCAATTTTTTATGAAGACTTGCTAAGGTTTTCTGGTTCAGTAACCGTATATGATTCCAATGATCAAGATACACTTTGGATAAGAGTTTATTATTCCGAGTTTGAACGCAAAGAAATTGATGATAGTTTGAAAAAGGTATATTCTATTCTTCATTCAGATGGTAGTAATAATATACATCAATATCTAAATGTTGATGCTGTTGATTTTTGCACTTTCGGAAATTCAAAACCATTCCGAATTAAAATCAGAAATATTCTAAATGATAATTTCACTTATTTCTACGTGAAGAAAACTGATGCTTCTCGTATTTATGGTTTAGAATTAGAGCACATGTTGTCACCTTATAACTTGAATTTTTTGGTTTATAAGGATACCCTCATAGAAGAACATATTGCTGGTATTCCTGGTGATGAGTTCATTAAAAATATGTTGCCAAAATGCTCCGAACCCGAAAAGGCACAATTAGCTAAAGAATTTGTAAAGTTCAATGAACGCTGTATGATTCGTTTATTGGGTGACATGCGTTCGTATAATTATGTTATTGTGCCTGTACATGATTTTGATCATGTGGTTTATCGCATTAGAGCAATAGATTTTGACCAACAGTGTTTTGAAGGAAAATTAAAAGTGTATCGCCCTCAATTTTTCAAAGAGAATTATCAAATGGTTGAATTGGTCAGAGGTAAATTGTTGCGAGATTCAGTAGATCAATATAAATTAGAAGAACGTTCAATTGTAGCCAAAAGAATATTGAGCTCTGGGGTTCGGATAAAAAAATTGAGGAGAATATGTAAAACTGACATCATTTCTAATAAAGAGAACATTAAGATGCTTGCAGAGCAAATTTATGAGTTGACGTTAGATGTAAATTTTAAGCAATGTAAAACTATGGGTGACGTACTTGACCTTGCCTTAAATTTTGTAAAGCGAAATTATGAAGATGTTAGTATGAAACAGATTATTGAGCAAAACATTAAGATTTCTTAATATTTCAGAATTATATTTAACTCTTCTGCTCCTTATTAAAATATACTAGGTAGTAATACATTTGACGTTCTTCATCCCATCCCTTTTCTACAAACTTTTCAGCTGATTCTGGATTTATAAAATCCATTTTAATTTGAACGTTAGTATCTAAATTAATGACGTTTTTTATTTTTTTACGAGCATCCGAAACTGCCTTATTAGCAATGTCAAAATTTGAAACATCTTCAATACTAAATTTAGGCCCCTTTTCAACTTTATAATGTTTGAATTCTGGTATTAGTTCTGGATTTTCAATTACCTCATTTAAAAAGTTAGACTCTTCAAAAGCATCATTTTTCGCAAAATGATTTACTGCACGATTCATAAATAATACTTCTTGTTGTTTATCTTCAGCAGGAAGTACCACATCTTTTGCGAAGTTTTGGCAAAATTTTAAATAGTTTTTTGTTTTGAAATTGTCGTCGGAAAGTGGTTCAAGACCTAAAAAGTTCTCTAGCCAATATTTTGCGTCATAGCGATTGCTATCAACCGATAAAACTTTATAGCCTTCTTCTTTAGCTTCATTAAAAATTAGGCAACCTTTATCAAGTTTATTAATATTAATACCTTGTCTAATTATAATTTCTAGGTTTTCACTTTTTTCTTCAAATTGCAAAAAATCGTGTTTTAATTCGCTTTTGAATATTCCGACCCCGTCAACTTTTTGGTTGTCTAAAACCAAGTCAGAAAAGTGAACTACATATACCTCACCACTTTTTATATGCGGATGATTAGATTGTTCAAATAAATGAGTTGTAATGTTTTTAGAAATTAAATGCGCCTTAGAGGGCTCAGTGAATATTTCAGAAACAGCTTTATATATTTCATTAAATTCAACATCTACTTCGTTAGAAAATTTAAAATAATTCTCTTCTTTTTCACGAAAGGGTTTAAAGAAGTATTCTTTTAAAAGCCCAGACATTTCATCGTTTAAACTGTAAGGTTCGTTGGATAAAAAGACACCTTCATTTTTATTTTTATTTCCTACTCTGTGCAATGAAACACTTTCAATTTGTGCGTTATAGAAGTTGAGCATGTGTGCTTTTAAAAATTATTTATTAAAAAGATTAGCTTTTTTTAAAATATGAATTAGTTCCAATTTTCATCAAAATCAAGATCACCGTAATTGTCTAAATTATCATCAAAATCGATTGATGGTTTAGATTCGAAATTCTTTTCAGGTGGTGAGTCTGGTAATTCACCAAAACTAAATAGAATATTTGGGTAAGCACGCCCGTCTTCTTTTTCAACAATATCGGCCAATTCTACAAAGAAAGTCCACATATTGAAAAAGTCATATACGTAAATTAATTTTGGAGATTTTTCATTTAAAATAGCATCCAGATTGGTTTCATTCATGAGCATCACTTCAGAACCGTTCTCGCTCATATCAAAGAGGGCAATTTCCTCATCTTGATTCCATTCTTCATCACAAGTATAAAATGAAGCCATTTCGTTACCCATAAAACCAAACGCTTGGGTGATGGCATTATGAAGCTGTTCCATATTTTGTTCAGCTTCGATTTCAAGGTCTCGAAAAATGTCTTCTTGAGTATCAAGAATAATTCTGATTTTATAAATCATCCTTTAAAAAATTGGGTGGGGGTAAAGTTACAAAGATTTGTCACTTTTGTTCCATAAAGATGCTTCTAAAACAAGATAAAACTGAATTCCGAAAAGTAAGCTTGCCAAAACTAAGTGCAAAGGTTGACTTGCAAAAGGAAAATCAAAATAATACATCAGTATACCTGTTCCTATTTCAAGAAAGAGTATGGTAATTACCCAATTTATTTTTTTAAAAGGCAATTTAGATTTTCTAATCTTCCAAAATAAATAGAAATTTAAAAATAAAACGACAATGGATAAGGAACGATGAATATAAAACTTAATAGTAGGGTTTTCTAACCATAAATTTTTAGCAGTTTCACCTACTGTATCTATTTGTTCATCAACAAATTGCCTCACTTGTGTACCTAAAATAATCTGAACTAATGTTAAAACAAGGGCGCTTGTAAATAAGAGTTTAATTTGATTTCTAGCTTTTACATTCAATGATCTTTTACTTGCCGTAAAAATTAAAAATAAAAGAAGCGCTACAATAACCAGCGCCATAAACATGTGCAACGTAATTTTAACCGGTTCCAATACAGAGTAAACAACAGTTGCGCCAAGCCATGCTTGAAAGCCCATACCGAAAACCACTAGCCAAGAAATTAGTGTTATTTTTTTATCGCATGACCAATATTTTAGTGATAAGAGTGCTAAAAAAAGTGTGGCTAAACCAGCTAAAGCTCCAAGTAATCGATTTATATATTCAATCCATGTATGCCAAACATTAAATACAGCATAATCATGTTTGGTGTACATTTCCCAGTTTATAAGGTCTATTTTATCGGTTGAGGTAAAGTTGTTTTTTGCAACTTGAAGTTCTTCATTATAGATTATTACTTGCCCTTTTTCAAATTCATGATTAGGACTCCAAAGTAATGTTTCGACATCAGTTGGTGGAACATAATACCCGAAGCATTTAGGCCAATCTGGACAGCCCATACCACTGCCCGTCATACGAACCACAGCTCCTGCTATAATGACTAGATACACTAGTACTAAAGATATTTTTGCAAGTTTTAAAAAGTTTGTGCTCATAGACTTACTGGTTTTAGGCCAATTTTTTCTCCTTCAACCAACATATATTCGAATGCTTCGTCGTGCTCGTTAGCAATTTCCCCTGTCAAAATAGCCTCTTTAATGGCCTCTTTAATTATTCCGATTTCTTTTGAAGGTTTTAAATCAAAAGTTTTCATAATCTCTTCACCTGAAACCGGCGGTTGAAAATTTCGAATTCGATCTCGCTCTTCAACTTCAATTATTTTTTTTCGAACTATTTGAAAATTTTTGAGATACCGTTTTTGTTTTTTTGGATTTTTAGTGGTGATATCCGCTTCACAAAGGGTCATTAAATTGTCAACATAATCACCAGCATCAAAAACCAAGCGTCTAACAGCTGCATCGGTAACATGATCTTCAGAAAGTATGACGGGTCTAGAACTCATTAGTACCATTTTTTGAACAAACTTCATTTTATCATTCAATGGCATTCGAAGTCTTTTAAATAATTTAAAAACCATTTTCGAACCTACAAATTCATGTGCATGGAAAGTCCATCCAATTTTTTTATCAAAACGTTTAGTGGGTGCTTTTCCAATATCATGTAATAGTGCAGCCCAGCGTAACCATAAGTTATCTGTGGTTTTTGAAATATTGTCTACCACTTCTAGTGTATGCCAAAAGTTATCTTTATGTTTTTGGCCTTCAATTTCATCAATGCCTTGAAGAGCTGTTAATTCAGGCAGAATGATTTGCAAAAGACCAGTTAGGTGTAAAAGTGAAAAGCCAATTGACGGTTTATCGGATTGAATTATTTTATGGAGTTCATCAACAATACGTTCTTTTGAAATAATATTAATTCGTTCTTTATTCTCAGTAATTGCTTTTAAAGACTGCTCTTCAATTTTGAAATTGAGTTGTGTTGCAAAACGAATAGCCCTCATCATGCGTAAAGGGTCATCTGAATATGTAAGCGATGGTTCTAAAGGTGTACGTAATATTTTTTTGTCTAAATCACTTAGTCCATTAAACGGATCAAGTAGTAAACCATAGTTTGTGCTGCTCAACGAAATTGCCAATGCGTTAATGGTAAAATCTCTTCGGTTTTGATCATCTTCTAAAGTGCCATCTTCAACTATCGGGTTTCTGCTGTTTCTTTGATAACTCTCTTTTCTCGCACCTACAAATTCTAGTTCTAGGCCTTCATACTTAATCATTGCAGTACCAAAGTTTTTAAAAACTGATACTTCGGTATTTCCTCTGAGTTTTTTAGAGATAGCTTTCGCTAGCTCAATGCCACTGCCTACGGCAACAATATCAATATCTTTTGCAATACCTCTTTTTAAAAGAAAGTCCCGTACAAATCCGCCTATAACATAGCAGTCTAACCCTTGTTCATCGGCAGTTGTGCCAATGGTTTTAAAAACAGGATTTGTTATGGCTTCTTTGAGGTTCATTATAATTTGTTAGAGCTTAGGTACATTATTATTTTCTGATGATGCGTACCATATTATCGTTACCTATTTTAATTATGGAAGAAAGTTTTTGGGACATTTCCGTCTGCAAATTTACGACATAGTCAACGCCTTTTAAAATTTTGGAATCTATCTCCTGAAAAGATTTTGGATATGACTGGTTTTCTAAATTTGCAATGGTCGCTATTATCGGTTTTCGAAACTTTCCGATCGCATACTGACAAAATTTATCTGATGTTACACGTATAGCAGCGGAACCATCTCTATTTCTTACATTTTTCGCAATGGTTTTTGGATTATCCAAGACTACGGTTGTAGGTTTTTCTGCGATATCAATTATGTCATAGACCACTGCAGGGATGAAATCAATTTGTTGCTCAAGCATAAATTGGTTGGCGATTAAACTTACTAACCCTTCTGGGCTTGTTAGTTCTTTTAACTTCAAAATTTTATCAACCGCATTAGGGTTGGTTGCATCACAGCCAATTGCCCAGACTGTCTCTGTAGGATAAAGGATAAGTCCACCATTTTCAATAACTCCAACACAATTTATTAAATTTTCTTTAAAGGAATTCAATAGCTCTAATGAGATTATTCTAATCATTAAAAAAAATGACCTTCTATTTTTCTTCAGTTAACTTTAAACTTCAGTGATATATTTTTGACCTTTTGGAATTTTAGGCAATTTAAGATGTTCTCCAATAATTTTATTATACTCGTTTGGTTTGAATTCTTGTCTACCATCCCCAGGGTAAAAAGTCATTTCACCAAAATATATTTTATTATTCACATAATAGAAATCAACTCTTACAAAAGGAAAGTCTGATGCCAAGATTCTGGCCAACTCAATCATCTTTTTAAATGCCTTGGGTTTACCCAAATTGTTTTCAAATAATGGAATGTTCCCTTTTCTAATAGGTAATTTTTGCCATTCTAAATCCATGAAGACCCTTTTATGTTCTGTGCCACGACCTATGTCAACTTGCACCATATTTGGAGTTCCGTTAAAGCAATAAAACTTAAAATCATCCAGAACACTTTTTCCAGGTTCATCCATAAATTCTTCAACTAAAAGTCGGGGCGGTACATTTTTATATGCCCATTCTAAACCACCTCGATAATATTGATTACGTGATAACCATTTTTTAAACAGCAAACGGCTTTTTACTTTATTGATTTTTTCTTTATTGGTAATAATTAAATTGAAATTGCAACCGTGAGTAGCTTTTACCACAAATTTCGAAGGAAGTTCTTCAAATTTGATACCATCAGCTTTTGTGGTAATCGCTAAGACCCGATTAAGATATTCTTTTCCAATTTTTCTTTCAACATATTCACGAACAGCAAATTTATCAACTAATTTAGTGAGTATTTCAGGTTGATAATAGACTTTCAACCACTGAATCTTTTCATTAAACTCAATGGGATTTTCAAGATTTAATTTTTTTCCGGTGTAATATTCGTAGTAAATTTTGACATAGAGATCAGGGGATAAAAACTTCATTTTTTTTAAGATTCCTAAACCAAGTTTTTTAAGCATTTTACCTTTATTTTTAAAAGTCTTGCAAAGATAAACTAATCAACTTTCCTATTTTTGCCAGAATGGATACACCTAGAATATCGATAATCATAAGTACTTATAATGCGGAGGAATGGCTTGAAAAAGTACTTTGGGGTTTCAATTGCCAGACTTTTAAGAATTTTGAAGTTGTAATTGCTGATGACGGTTCAGGCCCCAAAACCAAAGCACTCCTTGAAGACTTGGGTGAAAAAGTATCTTATGAAATTGTTCATGTTTGGCAAGAAGATGATGGTTTTCAAAAGTCAAGAATTCTCAACAAGGCGGTCAAGGCCTGCAGTGCTGATTATATAATTATGACTGATGGTGATTGTATACCGAGAGAAGATTTTGTTCATGTGCATCACATTAACAAGCAAAAAGGATACTTTATTTCGGGTGGTTACTATATGCTTCCGATGAATATTTCCAAGCTAATAACCCTCGATGATATTCAAGAGCAGAGATGTTTTCAAATAGATTGGTTGAAAGAAAAAGGAATTCCAAAAACATTCAAAAATAATAAGCTAACTGCCAGTGGTATTATTTCTAAGTTCTTGAATACCATAACGCCAACAAATGCAAGTTGGAATGGCCACAACTCGTCAGGTTGGAAGAAAGATATTCTTAATGTGAATGGTTTTGATGAGCGTATGCAATATGGAGGACAAGACCGGGAATTGGGCGAGCGACTTTTTAATTTTGGACTAAAATCGAAGCAATTGAGGTACAGTGCAGTATGCGTCCATTTAGATCACAAAAGAGGGTATAAAACGCCGGAATCAATAGCAAAAAACAGAAAAATTAGAAAAGAGACCAAAACCCAAAAACATGTTTGGTCGCATTATGGCATAACCAAGTAGTACGCCAATTGATTTTTCTTCTCCAATCTTTTAAGTTCTCTATAGCGTTCAAAAACACTCAAGGAATTAAGATAACAGATGATAATACCTTTTTTTCCATCTAAGAAACCTAGCCTGATGATATACTGATGTATAAATTTCCAAATGGGTTTAACAAAATATAAGAGATAGTTAAAGTTTTTTTCTTTGTAGAAAGCTTCCTTGGCCTTTAATCTTCCATAATGAAGCATTTTTGCCTTATAATCTTCATAGTCTTTGTAGCAGTAATGTGTTAGCTTCTCTTTTAAAATACAGGACGTACCATCAACATCTAAGGTTTCGTGAACTAATTTGGTGTCTGTGTATTTTACCTTACTTTTTCTAAATAAACGATGGTTTTTATCAGTTTGCCAGCCACTAAACTTTAACCTTTCGTTTTGAAACATAAAAGTACGATAGAACCAATAAGCCTCGCAAGCATCAGGTGTATTGATTGTTTCTGTTATTTCTTCTTCTAATTTTTTGGTAACTACTTCATCGGCGTCAACAAATAAAACCCATTCATTAGAAGCTTGTTCTAGAGCAAAGGATTTTTGCGTTGTAAAATTAGTGAATGGGTGCTGAATTACCTTTACATTAGGAAGGTTTTCTAAGTATTCATATGTACCATCTGTGCTATATGAATCAACCACGATAATCTCATCAGCAAATAAAATGGAATCTATACACTTTTCAATGTAGCCGATTTCATTATAAGTAATTACTAATGCAGATAAATTTTGCTTTGGGGTATGCATTTAAATCTAATTTGGTATTCATACGGCCTAGTTCTGCAATTTATAACTAAAAAAAAACAAAAAAATTATAAAATCGCTATAATTTTCTTACAATTTTAAACGGCAACGTCGTATTCTCTCAGAGCATTGTTTAATGATGTTTTTTTGTTGGTGCTCTTTTTTCTTTTTCCAATGATAAGCGCACAAGGAACTTGGTATTCACCAGCATTAAATTTTTTGGTATAGCTGCCAGGTATTACAACAGCGCCAGCTGGGACTATTCCTTTTCTTTCAATCGGTTGGTCGCCAGTAACGTCGATTATTTTAGTAGATGCGGTTAGCACCACATTGGCACCTAAAACAGCTTCTTTTTCTACGCGAACACCCTCAACAACGATACAGCGAGAACCAATAAAAACATTATCCTCTATAATTACAGGTGCTGCTTGTAAAGGTTCTAAAACGCCTCCAATACCAACACCACCGCTTAAATGAACGTTTTTTCCAATTTGGGCACAACTACCAACGGTAGCCCAAGTGTCAACCATAGTTCCTTCATCAACGTAAGCGCCAATATTTACATAGCTAGGCATCAAAATGGTTCCTTTTGAAATGTAGGCTCCATGACGGGCAACTGCATGCGGCACTACCCGAATTCCTTTTTCCTGATACCCTCGTTTTAATGGGATTTTATCATGATATTCAAAAATGCCTACTTCTAAAGTTTCCATTTTTTGAATTGGAAAGTAAAGAACCACACCTTTTTTAACCCATTCATTTATTTGCCAACCTTCTGATGTTGGTTCAGCACAACGTAGTTTTCCGTTATCAAGTAATGCGATTACTTCTAGAATAGCGTCTTGGGTTTCAATTTCTTTTAAAAGCTCTCGGTTATCCCAAGCCTTTTCAATGAGGTCTCGCAATTTATTCATGGTGTAAATTTTTTGGCAAATATAATTCTACTACTGCAATAATTCCTTCAATTTTAAAAGCATAACAATTTTAGGTTTATTTTTGCCAAAATTTCAAGATTGGCACGAATACTTGCTCTGGATTATGGAACAATAAGAACAGGAATAGCTATTACTGACGAAATGCAGTTAATAGCTTCTGGTTTGACCACAGTCCTTACAAAAGATCTTTTACCATTTTTGAAAACGTATTTTACTGAGGAGAAAGTCGAAACAGTTGTCTTAGGAGAGCCTAAACAAATGAGCGGAATTCCTTCAGAATCTGAAAATCAGATACTAAAATTTTTAGATAAATTCCAAAAACAGTTTCCTAATATCAATGTTGAAAGGCAGGACGAACGTTTCACTTCAAAATTAGCAGTCCAAAGCATGATTACTTCTGGCGTAAAGAAAAAACAACGACAGAACAAAGCTCTTGTAGATGAAATAAGCGCCACCATAATTCTTCAATCATTTTTAGAAAAAAACAATTAGGATGATTCGAAGATTAGAAGTTTTTATAAATAGAAAAATTAGAGTCAATTTCAAGAATTATTACCAAAGGCAAGATTTTCAAAAACTTGAAAACAAAAACTTTGTACTGATAAGCCGCAATTGTTGGGGTGGTCAAGTATATCAATGGTTAAATCTACCCTATAATACACCTTTTGTTGGGCTCTTTTTGTTTGGACCATGCTATATGAAATTACTTAGTAATTTTGATGAGTATATGAATATGAATCTTCAATTTCGTGAGGTTTCAAAATACCCCGATGCCTATAACAATCACCCAATTGGCCTTTTAGGTGATATTGAGATACACTTTCAACATTATAAAACTAAACAAGAGGCTAAATCTAAGTGGAATAGACGTAAAGCAAGAATGTTGAAATATGACAAGAGTAATTACTTTTTTAGTATTTGTGATAGACGTGGAGTAACAAATTCAGATATTGAAGAATTCCATAAACTGAAATATAAGAATAAGATTTCTTTTTCTTTTAACAAGATTCCAAGCCTTACAAATTTGCAGCACATTAAATTCATTCAAGATTTAAGCAAGAAAAAAGGTGCTCCACCTAATGGGAGGAAAAGATTTAAATTGACATTTTTGTATTTTGATTTAGTACACTATTTAAACACAGGCAACGTTTTGCGAACAAGATTTAAACAGTAAATAGATGATTTTACCCATTGTGGCTTACGGAGATGCCGTATTGCGAAAAAAAGCGATTGAAATTGATAAAGACCATCCAAAATTAAAAGACTTGGTTGAGAATATGTGGGAAACTATGTATAAAGCCAGTGGAGTTGGATTGGCAGCCCCACAAGTAGGACTTTCTTTACGATTATTTGTTATTGATGCTACTCCTTTTTCGGATGATGAAGATTTGAGTAAAGAAGAACAGGAAATTTTAAAAGGATTTAAAAAGGTTTTTATCAATGCTAAGATTGAAGAGGAGACTGGTGCAGATTGGGCTTTTAATGAAGGCTGTCTTAGTATTCCTGACATTCGGGAAGATGTTAGTAGAAAGGATACAATAACTATAACTTATCAAGATGAAGCTTTTAAAACCCATACAGAGACTTATAATGGTTTAGTGGCTAGAGTTATTCAGCATGAGTATGATCATATTGAAGGAATTTTATTTACTGACAAGCTTTCTTCTCTTAAGAAAAGACTTTTGAAGAGTAGACTTGAAAAAATTTCGAAGGGAAAAATTAATATAGACTATAAAATGCGCTTTCCTAGTCTTAAAAAAGGACGTTAAGTAGGTTAAAGTGTATTGAAAAGTATAAATTTGCGCGCTAAAAAGGAACAAATGGCATTAGACAAAATCTTATCTATCGGTGGTAAACCAGGTCTTTATAAATTGTTGACACAAACCCGTGCAGGTTTTGTGGGTGAGTCTTTGATTGATGGTAAACGTATTACCGTTGGTTTAAGAAACAACGTGAGTGTTTTGTCTGAAATTGCTATTTACACACTTGAAGAAGAAGTTCCATTAAGAGAAGTTTTTCAAAAAATTAAAGAGAAAGAAAAAGGTGCCAAGACCTCCATTGGGCACAAAGAAGAAAAAATTAAGTTAGAAGAATATTTCTTTGAAATACTACCTGATTATGATGAAGATAGGGTTTATGCCAGCGACATAAAAAAGATAGTTCAATGGTACAATATTCTTCATGAACAGGGTATCACTGATTTCTCTGAGTCAGATGACGAAGATGTCGCTAAAAGTGAAGAGGAATAGTTTTTAAAAGATGACAAGGATTTTACTTTCATCTACCTAATCTTTCTTTATCTTCTCAATAGTATACTCGCTTTTTTCCCAATCAATTAGTTTAGATGGGTAATAATTAATATTCATTCGTTCAAGAAAAGGAGCCTGCTTGGCTAGTCTTTTTTTATAATTTTCCCAATCTCTATTAGTTTCAGTTGACCAACTCAATTCGGAATAGCCAATAGCTCTAGGAAAGGCGAGATACTCTAGTTCTTTAGAATTGCTAATAGTTTCAGACCATAGTGGAGCTTCAACACCTAAAATATTTTCCATTGGTATTCCGCAATAAGTTTCCGGTTTCCATACATAGGCGGAGTCAACAGGAATGTATGCTGCCCAATGCAATCCATATTCAGAGAGCGGGTCATATTGCATGTCTAAATAGGTTTTTTTTGCCGGTGACAGTATCACCTTCATGCCCTTATCAGCAGCAGCTCTTGCATTATCCATGCTATTCCAAAATTGTGCTATTGAAGTTGAGTCTATATTCGCTGTGGCTACTTCATCCCACCCAATCATTTTTTTACCGTGTTTTTGAACAATTTTTTCTACTCGCTCTACAAAATATTTATAATCATTTTTCTTCGTCACATGACTTTCATCACCTCCGATATGAAAATAAGGACTGGGGCTAATTGACGAAATCTCTCTAACAACATCATCAATAAAACTATAAACAGTGTCTTTGCGAGTGTCAAAAGTGCTAAAACCAACATGAGTGCCTTCATAGAGCTTAGGTGATTTTCCATTACCATTTAAAAATGGGTATGAGACAGAAGCCGCATTTGTATGACCAGGCATATCAACTTCCGGTAGAATCATCATATGATGTTTAGCAGCGTAATCAACTATTTCTTTATATTCTTCTTGTGTATAAAAACCACCTGATTCTCCACCCACTTCAGTACTTCCTCCGACTTCAGTAAGTTTTGGCCATGATTTTATCTCAATTCTCCACCCTTGGTCATCAGTTAGGTGCATATGTAGCACATTAATTTTGTAGTAAGCCAAAATATCAATAAACTTTTTGACCTCTTCAACACTAAAGAAATGACGGGCTACATCCAACATTACACCTCTAAATTCAAAATTAGGCTCATCCATTATTTTGCCTGAAGGAATAGGCCAAATAGAGTGTTCATTTAGTGAATCATTACTTTTCTCAGGAATAATTTGCCTTAAAGTTTGAACACCTCTAAATGCTCCTTCGTTAGTTTTTGCATTTAAAATGATAGAGTCTTTGGTGATATATATCTGATAAGCTTCATTCTCTTGCAGTTCTAATTCGTCTGTTTGGTTAATATAAATTACTCGATCAACAGTACTGCCTTCCGTATCATTTACAGGTAATCGAAGCCCGGTTTTAGATTGAATTTTAGATGATAAAAAACTACCGACTTCATCAATTCCACCTTCCGTAGATGACGTATAAATTGCAGTGTATTGGTCCAAAGCAAAAGCAGAATTTGTTGCAATAACTTTTAAGGGCATTGGAATAAGAGCTTCTTGTGCTAAATCCGTTTCAGGAACTACTATTTCTTTTTTAGGCTCAGTACAAGCTATACCAACTAATAAAATTCCAAATAGAATAAGTTGCCTAGAAATTAGTGATTTTGCCATAATGTTAATTGTAGATAATAAGTATTTAACCTCATTCAAAGATAAGAGGGGCTAATCATATTAAATCGTATTATTTTTTCAAATTTTGATAGTATTATGGTAAAAAGGGTTTAATTCTTTCATACCATAAATCATATCCTAATGTATTCATGTGAAGCCCGTCTTCAATAAAAATATCTGTTCTAACTTTTCTGCCGTTAAGCATAATGTCCCAAACGTTTGCATACTTTATATGAGGATTTGATATTGCCATCTTCGAAAACCGTTTATTTAAACGTTTATATTTTCCTTTTAATTTCCACCTAGAAATACTCGGTTTTGCAGATATTAAAACAATCTCAGAAGAAGGTAACTTATTTTGAATTTGTTGAATGACTTGTTCAGTTGTCTGTATGATTGATCGGGGCCGTATTTTGGCAAAAATGTCGTTATCTCCCTCATATATGAATACTTTAACAGGTTGGTATCGTAGTACTAGATTATCCAAATGATATAATAAATCTGAAGTTTGTGAACCGCCAAATCCGGAGTTTAAAACCTGGTATTGAGGAAATCGTTCTTGTACGTCTGTCCAAAAACGAATACTTGAACTTCCGGTAAACACAATGGTTTCTTTACTATTATCCCAAATACTATCATTACGATGAACAATATCATCAACTTCGTTTTGAAAATTATTTTGTGCAATTGCTTGAAAAGAAATAAAAGCAATTAAAAGTATTATGGCGTATTTAATCATGGTGTTTTCTTTTTAGTGATACCTTCTACCAAGGACCAATCGTAAAAACGTTCAATCCAATTATCAGAGGGTAAGCCGTTTTTACGCATTCCAAATCCATGACCGCCTTTAGAGTACATATGCAGCCCTACAGGCTTGCCTATTTCAAGCATGGAAGAATATAACTCAATAGAACCTTTTGCTAAGCCAAGAGGGTCATCACTTGCGCAAATAACAAGCATTGGTGGGGCGTCATCCTTTGGCGTTTGTACAGGCATTGCATCTGTCCAAGCGTACACAGGAACTAGAAAATCAGGACGATTGCTGATAGTATAATTGTACGAAACCCCCATTGTAACAGCTCCGCCTGCTGAAAATCCCATAAAGCCAATTTTAGTTGGATCAATAGCATAAGTAGCTACATTTTCTCTAACATAACTAATCGCATTTAAGCCATCTTGGATAGAATAGGGTATTATTTTAGCTACTTCTTCCCCAATTTTTTGTGGATTTGCTTGTGCTAATGCGGTAATGTCAGCAACGCCATCTTCCCCTGTAGGCACTAGTCGATATTTTAGTACAAAACCGGTTATTCCTTTCTCTGCTAACCATTTAGCTACTAAGTTTCCTTCACTTTCTATACTATGTGCATAGAGCCCTCCGCCAGGAGCTATGATTACTGCGGTACCTGTATTCTTTTCTGCAGAAGGTCGAAATACTTGCATGGTTGGTACGGACACATTCGTAACGACTTGGGTTTGCCAAATATTTGAATAATATTCTTTCTCATTATTTTCCCAAACAACATCATCTATCTTATTATATGGTAATTCAATAATGTCTTGTGCATTGATAGTGCTAATTGCTAAAAGTAAAAATGCAAAATGTGAAACTTTCATAGTATTTCTAGCTTAAGATTTAATTTGTTTAGTACGAATACACCAAAGACCAAAAAAGGTCAATAGCCCATTTAAAGGTAATAATTCATATCCTAAAACATACCCGCCTAAATAGGCTTTGTCAATATTGGCTATAAGGGCTATTGTTGCTACTGACAAAACACTTATTATCCATACCCATTTATCTTTAACTTGATGTTCGGTAAAAATACCAAAGGCAAATAAACCCAATAGCGGTCCATAAGTATACCCAGCAACGGTTAACAAACTGTCAATGACGTTGCTGCTCAGAATATATTTAAAAGCAATTATTACTGCAATGAGCGCCAAACTCATCCATACATGAGTTTTTTTTCTAATACGCTTTTTTTCTAGTTCGTCTTTATCTTTTAAATCTAAAAAGTCAACACAAAAAGAAGTTGTTAGTGAGGTTAGGGCACTATCAGCACTGCTGTATGCAGCTGCAATTAAACCAAGCATGAAGGTAATGGATAATGCGAGACCTAATCCGCTATTTAACGCAATTTCAGGGAAAAGTAAATCCGTCTTTGGGCTACCATCCATCAATGGCATAGAAATATTATTTTGGCCAGCATACAAATACAATAAAGCCCCTAAAAGCATAAATAAAAAGGTGACACCAACAAGTACAAAACTGAAGGACACCATATTCTTTTGGGCATCTTTTAAATTTTTACAGGTAAGATTCTTTTGCATCATATCTTGGTCTAGACCTGTCATACAAATGGTAATAAACATACCGCCAATAAAAGATTTTATAAAATGATTTCTTGCTAAAAAATCTTCGGTAAAAATTATTTTATTGTATTGCTTGAGTTCAACTGAAGTTAAGAATTCACCAAAACTCCAGTCTAATTCTTTATTAATTAAAATGATAGACAAAATCACTGCTGCAATCATAAAGGCCGTTTGTAAAGTATCGGTCCAAACAATAGTTTTAATACCTCCACGATTCGTGTATATCCAGATTAATAAAATGGATATAACAACCGTGATTTCGAAAGGTATTCCAAAGTCATCAAATACAAATTGTTGTAATACAATGGCAACCAAGTATAGTCTAAAAGCAGCTCCTAAAACTCGAGAAACAAAAAAGAAAAAAGCACCAGTTTTATGACTTACTACACCAAAGCGATTTAGTAAATACTCATAAATTGAGGTTAGGTTTAGTCGATAGTAAATGGGTAGTAATAAAAAGGCCACAACGAAATAGCCAAATAGGTAACCCAATACTACTTGAAAATATCCGAATTGTGATGCTTCTACCCAGCCCGGAACTGAGATGAATGTCACTCCTGATAAAGACGCCCCTACCATGCCGAACGCTACCAGGTACCAAGGAGACTTTTTTCCCGCTTTAAAAAAATCGGCATTAGAATCATTTTTACCAGTGAAATATGAAATTAGAAGTAGTACAATGAAGTACGCTGCTATAAGCAAGACTATTTGACTAGCTGTCATAAAATGATTTTATTTTGCAAAGTACAAATAACTCTAATCATAAATGTAAAATCGTAATTTTACGACTTCAAGAGAAAGAATGGAATACGCATCAAAGCTTTTAGAAAATGCAGTTTACGAGGTGGCGCAATTACCAGGTATTGGTAAAAGAACAGCTTTAAGACTAGTGTTGCATATTTTAAAACAGCCTGAGCAACAGACAGTGTCGTTGGCCGAAGCTTTAATTAAGCTGAGAACAGAAATTAATTTTTGTAAATCTTGCTACAATATTTCAGATACAGATTTGTGTGAAATATGTTCTAATTCAAAACGTGATACTTCAGTGGTTTGTGTTGTTGAAGATATACGCGACGTAATGGCAATTGAAAACACGTCACAATACCAAGGTCTTTATCATGTTTTAGGGGGTAAAATATCTCCAATGGAAGGTATTGGTCCACAGGATCTTAACATTAGTCCTCTAATTAATAAGGTCAAAGAAGGTGAGGTTAAAGAATTAATTTTTGCATTAAGTTCAACAATGGAGGGTGATACTACTAATTTCTATATCTACAAGCAATTAGAAGGAATGCAGGTGACTACTTCGACCATAGCAAGAGGAATTGCTGTAGGTGATGAATTGGAGTATGCCGATGAAGTTACTTTAGGTAGAAGTATTTTAAATCGAGTCCCTTTTGAGAATTCTATGAAAGCTAATTAATTTTAGTTAAAAGCAAGAAGTACGAAAAGTAGATTTTTGTACGTTAAAATCAATGATAAGGGCTTTTTTGTAGTATTTTTGCAAAATATAAGCCATAAACGATACTTTAATTAGGAATATGTCAAAGTTTGAATTGAAATTACCTCAGATGGGAGAAAGTGTTGCAGAGGCAACATTGACTACTTGGCTCAAAGAAGTGGGCGATATTGTCGAACTTGATGAAGCCATTTTTGAAATAGCTACTGATAAAGTAGATTCAGAAGTGCCAAGTGAGGTAGAAGGGGTTTTAATAGCAAGAAATTTCAACGTTGATGATGTTATTAAAGTTGGTGAGGTTGTAGCTGTAATAGAGACTTCTTCAGAAGGTTCAATTAATATTGATGACACAGAAGAGGCTATTTTAGTTGAAGAAACAATACAAGAACCTATAGCTGAAATTGAGAAGCAAGTAATTGAAGCAAAAGAAACAATTGCACAACCTGCTCAAGATTTTTCAAGTTCGGATCGTTTTTATTCCCCTCTAGTAAAAAATATTGCCAAACAAGAAGGTATTTCTATTAATGAGCTAGATAAAATAGCGGGAACGGGAAAAGAAGGTCGAGTTACTAAAAATGATATTCTTGATTATGTTGGTCAAAGAGGACAATCTACCAGTCCATCTGCCGATAAAAATGTAGTTAAACCTAAAGATTCAGTTAGCCTAGGCAATACTAGCGTTAATAGCGAAGCAGAAAAAACTATTGCTAATTCAATGACCAAAAATTTAGGTGACGAATTAATACCAATGACAAGAATGGGTAAATTAATTGCTCATCATATGGTAGAAAGTATTACTACATCAGCGCACGTTCAAAGTTTTGTTGAGGTTGATGTTACCAATGTTGTAAACTGGAGAAATAAAACAAAGAAAATTTTTGAACAACGTGAGGGTGAAAAGTTGACTTTTACCCCGATATTTATGGAAGCTGTAGCTGTGGCGTTAAAAAAGTACCCTATGATAAATATCTCTTTAGAAGGGGATAACGTCATCAAAAAGAAGCATATCAATATTGGTATGGCCGCTGCCTTGCCAGATGGAAATTTAATTGTTCCAGTTATTAAGAACGCAGACCAATTAAATTTGGTTGGTATGGCTAAAACGGTTAATGATTTGGCTAATCGTGCTAGAAATAATCAATTAAAACCAGACGATATTAAAGATGGTACTTATACCGTCACTAACGTGGGTAGTTTTGGGAGTATCTTTGGAACACCAATTATTAATCAGCCACAGGTAGGTATTTTAGCCCTAGGTGCAATTCGGAAAATGCCATCTGTCATTGAAACTGCAGAAGGAGATTTTATAGGTGTTCGTAGTAAAATGTACTTATCACATAGTTATGACCATAGAGTTGTTAATGGTGCTTTAGGAGGCATGTTTGTAAAAACCGTAGCCGATTATTTAGAGGCTTGGGATATTAATAGAGAAATCTAAATATTCTTCTTTCTTTTTGCTTTTACTTTTCTAATTTTAGGGTAGTTAAAAACTAAAAACAAATGAGGTCTTTTTTCATTGTTGTAATTGCTATCGTTCTTTTCTTTAGTAACATAAATGCTCAAGATACATCGTCTTATCAAAAAGAGATATTTGAGTTAGATAATAGGACAATGCCCTACAGGCTATTGTTGCCAAAAGATTTCGATGAAAATAAACAATATCCTTTTATATTGGTTTTACACGGTGCTGGGGAACGAGGTAATGATAACGAATCTCAATTAGTTCATGGTTCGAATTTGTTTTTAAAAAATGAGGTTCGAGAAAAATATCCTGCCATTGTTGTATTTCCGCAATGTGCAACTAATAGCACATGGGCAACTATTGGATATGGAGGTAACGGACAATTTACTTATTACAAAAAAGGTCAACCAACTAATGATATGCTGTTGTTGGAGGGGCTCATAAAATCTTTAAAAAAGAAATATAAAATTAATAAAGATCAAATGTATGTTGGTGGTTTATCTATGGGTGGTATGGGTACTTTTGAATTGGTTCGTCGAAATCCAAAAATGTTCATCGCTGCGTTTCCAATTTGTGGCGGTGCAAATCCAGCTATAGCTAATAGAATCAAGAAAACTCATTGGTGGGTTTTTCATGGCGATGCAGATAAAGTTGTACCATCAAAATACTCTACTTCTATGGTGAATGCACTGCAAAATGTAGATTCAGATGTAACTTACTCTTTATATCCGAATGTCGGCCATAACAGCTGGGATAATGCTTTTGCCGAAGCAGAATTACTACCTTGGCTATTTTCCATATCTAAATAATATCTTATGCAGCTGAAACTTACAAAACCAATTTGCTTTTTTGACTTAGAGACTACAGGTGTCAATGTTGCTAAAGACCGTATTGTTGAAATCTCTATTTTGAAAGTATTTCCTAATGGAAATAAAGAAAGCAAAACATGGTTAGTGAATCCTGAAATGGAGATTCCTGCCGAAGTAATTGCCGTGCATGGTATCTCTAATGAAAAGGTAGCTAATGAACCAACTTTTAAGCAGTTATCAAAAGAAGTTTATAAAATGATAAAAGATAGCGATTTAGCTGGCTTTAATTCAGACCGATTTGATATACCCTTGCTAGCTGAAGAAATGTTGCGTGCAGAGGTTGATTTTGATATGAAGCATATGGTTTCAGTCGATGTTCAAACAATTTTTCATAAAATGGAAAAAAGAACCCTTGGTGCTGCTTATAAATTTTATTGCGATAAAGATCTAGATGGTGCTCATAGCGCAGAAGCAGATACATTAGCGACTTATGAAGTATTATTGTCGCAATTAGAAAGATATCCTGAATTAGATAATAATGTTAAAAAATTATCTGAATTCACAACTCGAAAACAATCTTTGGACTTTGCTGGTTTTATAGGTGTAAATAAAGATAAAGAACCAATTTTTGCTTTTGGAAAACATAAAGGAAAAACTGTTGAAGATGTTATGGAGAAAGAACCAGGGTACTTTGGATGGATTCTGAACGCCGATTTTCCTTTATACACTAAGAAAGTTTTGACACAATTAAAATTGAGCAAGTTTAACAACAAACTATCGTAATGCGTTTGTTTCTTTTTTCGATTTTTGTTTCATTCAGTTCATTTTCCCAGAATATAGATTTTGAAGGTGTTGTGTTTGATACCAAATCAGAGACCCCTATACCATATGTGAATATAAGTTTTCTCAACACATTGGTAGGTACATCTACTGATGATAATGGTCATTTTATTATTGAGATTTCTGAAAATTTACTAAACAATAGGGTTCATATTTCATCCTTAGGATATAAAGACACTATAATGCCAGCCGAAGTAATCTATAAGACGAAAAAATTAAGTTTAGTTGAAGAAACTTACGAATTAGATGAGGTAGTAGTTTCAGAAAAACTTGGCGATGCAATAGTTTTAAATTCCATAGCTAGTTACGATATTACTAGTGGTTTTGACTCTTCTTCAACACCTTGGGTATTGGCCTTATATTTTCCCAATATTGGCGCAAGTAAAAAATATTTGAAGAATGCTACTATTTTTTTTAGAGATCAAAATGAATTTAAGAGTGGTCAGTCTAAATTTAGATTACGGTTTTATGCAGTAGACCCAGAAACTAAAAAACCATCAACTGATTTAGTTCGAAAAAGCTTGATTTTAGAATCGATTAAAGGAAATGATTTTACCTCTATTGATTTAGATGCTTTAAGTGTTGAGATGCCAAGAGACGGAATTTATGTGGGTCTGGAGTGGTTGTTTATTCCATACAACTGGTATAAGAAAGAAGATAAAAACAACTTGACGAATGCATCAATGATTGAAGATAGGTTCGCACCAACTTTTGGTGGTGTTTATTCTGAAAACCAAAATTATAAAGTGATGATTTACGGAATGGGAGAGTGGCAGGAGTTTAACGTAAAGTCAAAAGGTAATAATAAGAACTTTATTCCGGCAGTAAGTCTTAAAGTAGTTAAGAGATAACTAATATTTAAAAAATTATCTATGAAATTGATTTGTATAGGCAGAAATTATGCCGGTCATATTGACGAATTGAATAATGAAAGACCTTCAGAACCTGTTGTTTTTATAAAGCCCGATTCTTCGATCCTGCCTAGAGAACAAGATTTTTATATACCCGAGTTTTCCCATGATGTTCATTATGAGGTAGAGGTGCTTATTAAGATAAAAAAGGTGGGTAAACATATAGCCAGACAGTTTGCGCATAAGTATTACGATGAAATTGGTTTAGGAATTGATTTTACAGCTCGAGACCTTCAATCTAAGTTAAAAGCAAAAGGATTGCCATGGGAAAAGGCGAAAGGGTTTGACGGTGCTGCGGTGATAGGTAAGTGGATAGCTAAAGAAAAGTACGAAAATATTGACAATTTAGGGTTTTCATTGTTAAAAAATGGGGAATTTGTACAAAATGGAGATACATCGCTGATGCTGTGGAAGATAGATGAGTTAATTTCTTACGTTTCGACCTATTTTACCCTCAAAAAAGGGGATATTCTCTTTAGTGGTACCCCTTCAGGTGTTGGTAAAGTAAATGCAAATGATTACCTTGAGGGAAGAATTGAAGGTGAGCAATTTTTTGCTATTAATGTGAGATAATGATTTACAATTTAGATAAGATTAACGAAATGGCTGAAGGTGATGAAGATTTCATCGTATCAGTAGTTTCCGTTTTTCTAGAAGAAGTTCCCGAAGATATTGAGGCTTTAGAAAGTGCAATTGCCTCTGAAGATTTTGAGCAGATTTATAAAATGGCTCATAAAATAAAACCTAATGTTGATTTATTGGGTATGGAACAAACACGTGCTAATGCTTTAGAGATTGAAACCTTAGGCAAAAGCGCAGGTAATCTTGAAACTATTCAGGAAAAGTTTGCACTACTGAAAAAAGATGTTGAGCAGGTTGTTGCAGAATTGCAAAAAGACTTTGATATCTAATTGCTTGACTTTCGAGCTAAAAATTCCTTTTATTACTTTTAATCCCTGATAATCTTTTTTTCATTTAAATGGGTTTTATGCAGGCAGAAATCATTACAATAGGTGATGAGATATTGATAGGTCAAATTGTAGATTCTAATTCAGCTTTTATAGCGAAAGAGCTTAATAAAATCGGAGTATCAGTGTATCAAATCACTTCCATTCAAGATGATAAGCAACATATTTTAAATGCTTTGCAAGAATCAAATAGGAGGAGTCAAGTCGTAATTATTACTGGTGGACTTGGTCCAACAAAAGATGATATTACTAAACATACTCTTTGTCATTATTTTGAAGATACTTTGAAGCAGAATAAAACAGTTTTATCACATATAGAGATGTTGTTTAAAAAGTTTGTTTCTACCCCAATTTCTGATTTGAATAGATTACAGGCTTTAGTACCAACAAAGGCTGAGGTACTTCATAATAGCTTTGGTACAGCGCCAGGTTTATGGATGGAAAAGGATGGAACATCCTTTATTTCTTTACCGGGTGTACCTTTTGAAATGAAAGGTTTAATAACTAATGAAGTTCTTCCGCGAATTATAGAAAAATACGAACGACCACATATCATTCATAAAACTATAATGACTTACGGTTTGGGTGAGAGTGCTATAGCCATGAAAATCGAGAACTGGGAAAACAATCTTCCTGAGGAAATAAAGCTAGCTTACTTACCTAGTTTAGGTCGAGTTCGATTGCGTTTAACGGCAAAAGGAAAAAATAAGGAACAGCTTCAAACTAGAGTTAATAATGAAGCTAAAAAATTATACCCACTTATTGGTGATATCATTTATGGCGAAGAAGAAGATGATAATTTAGAGGCAGTTATTGGTAAGATGTTAACTCAAAAGCAAATGACATTAGCAAGCGCTGAGAGTTTTACTGGCGGTAAAATTGCGGAACAACTAACGGCAATTTCAGGTGCTTCTAAGTATTTTAAAGGTACTGTTGTTAGTTATAGCACTGAATCCAAAATAAATGTACTTGGCGTTGATGAAAATTTAGTAAAAGAACATTCTGTAGTCAGTGAAGAAGTAGCCGTGGCAATGGCTAAAAATGTGAAACAGATTTTAAATTCAGATTTTGCTGTAGCAACTACCGGAAATGCGGGTCCAACAAAAGGAGATTCCGAAGAACCAGTCGGCACGGTCTTTATTGCAATAAGTACTCCAGAACTTACATTTGCTCAGAAATTTACTATGGGAAATCACCGAGAACGTATTGTTCAAAAGTCGGTTAATAAGGCTTTTGAAATGCTTCAAAAAGAAATTCTAAAATTTTGAGACTTAATTTTTGTCTGTCTAACAGAAATAACTAAATTTGCACCCTCAATAAAATCACTCAAAAGTAAGAGAGATGTCTAAAGTTTGTGAAGTTACAGGTAAAAAGGTGATGTTTGGAAACAACGTTTCTTTCTCTATCAATAAAACGAAGAGAAGATTTGACGTTAATATTTCTAAAAAGAAATTCTACATCCCAGAAGAAGATAAGTGGGTAACGCTTAATGTTTCTTCTAAAGGAATTAAAATTATCAACAAGAAGGGTATCTCAGCTGCTTTGAAAGACGCTAGAGCTAAAGGTTTTGTGAAGTAAAAGATTAGAAAATGGCAAAGAAAGGCAACAGAATCCAAGTTATACTAGAATGTACAGAGCATAAAGAATCAGGTATGCCTGGTACTTCACGTTATATTACCACAAAAAATAAAAAGAACACACCAGACAGAATGGAGATTAAAAAATTTAATCCTATTCTTAAGCGTATGACTGTTCATAAAGAAATCAAATAATATTTAGGACATGGCAAAGAAGACAGTAGCAACCTTACAAGGAAGTTCAAAAAGATTGACAAAGGCCATCAAAATGGTAAAGTCACCTAAAACAGGTGCTTACACATTTGTTGAGTCCGTTATGTCACCAGAATTAGTAAATGATTGGTTATCTAAAAAATAATCTTTTACGAGAACATATATTTAGAGAGCCGCTTTTTAGCGGCTCTTTTTGTTTTATAAAAATGCACTTACTTTCCTATCTTTGATTTTCAACAATACATTATAATGAGTCTGTTTAAAAATATATTCTCTAAAGAAAAGAAAGAGACACTTGACAAGGGCTTAGAAAAATCTAAAAGCAGTTTTTTTGGCAAGTTAAGCAAGGCTGTAGCTGGAAAGGCTAAGGTAGATGACGAAGTTTTGGATAATTTAGAAGAGGTATTAGTAACTTCTGATGTTGGTGTAAACACTACATTAAAAATTATCGACCGTATTGAAGCTAGAGTTTCAAAAGATAAATACTTAGGTACTGATGAGTTGAATCAAATTCTTAGGGAAGAAATTGCTGGTTTACTTTCTGAAACACATGTAGGCGAGGATATTGATTTTTCTTTACCAATTACGCATAAACCTCATGTAATAATGGTGGTCGGTGTTAATGGAGTGGGTAAAACAACAACTATTGGTAAATTAGCTAAACAGTTTAAGAATAAAGGTTTAAAAGTGGTTTTAGGCGCTGGCGATACCTTTCGTGCTGCAGCAATAGATCAGTTAGAAGTTTGGGCTAATAGAGTGAACGTACCGATTATTAAGCAAAAAATGGGTAGTGATCCGGCTTCAGTAGCTTTTGATACTTTAAATTCAGCTGTAGCAGATGAAGCAGATGTAGTTTTAATTGATACCGCAGGTCGTTTACATAATAAAGTCAACTTAATGAATGAGCTTTCAAAAGTTAAGCGTGTAATGCAAAAGGTAGTGCCTGATGCACCTCATGAAGTGATGCTGGTATTGGATGGTTCAACGGGTCAGAATGCTTTTGAACAAGCCAAGCAATTTACCAAAGCCACCGAGGTAACTTCGTTGGCTGTTACAAAATTAGATGGAACAGCAAAAGGTGGAGTAGTTATTGGAATTTCAGATCAGTTTCAAATACCGGTAAAATATATTGGAGTAGGAGAGGGAATTGATGATTTACAGGTATTTAATAAATATGAGTTTGTGGATTCTTTTTTTAACTTATGATAGTTGAATACGCAATCTTACCTACTAGAGTTAAAGCCGTAATTATTGATAGCCTAATTATTGTCGCAGCAATGTATTTAATATCTGAAGTACTAGATTCATTTGAAAATGTTGCGGTATTAATCAAGATGTTTTGCTTCGCCCTAATTCTATTATATGATCCTATTTTTACAAGTTTGTATGGTGGCACAATAGGCCATTCATTTTGCAATATTTCAGTTAAAAAGGAAAGTGATTTATCTGAAAATATATCATTTCCCTTAGCAATCTTGAGGTATTTAATTAAAACAAGTTTAGGCTGGGTTTCTTTAATCTCTGTAACAGCCAATGATAAACGTAAGGCAATTCATGACTTTTTAGCTAAATCTGTGGTAATAGAATCTTAATAGAATATATGAAAGCGATACTTCAAAATATTTATATCCTAGCCTTATTTTGTAGCTTTTCATTGATTTCTCAAATAAATCACCCTAAAGCAAGTCCGTTTGCACAAGTAGCGCAAGAAATAGGTTTATCAAAGGTATCTATTACATATTCTCGGCCATCAGCAAGAGGAAGAAAAGTAATAGGCGGTTTAGTGCCATATGGTCGAATTTGGCGTGTAGGTGCAAATGAAAGTACTAAAATTAGTCTTGATACCGACTTTATGATTCATGGTCATGCGCTATCAAAAGGGGTATATGCTGTTTATGCTTTTCCTGAAGAAAAAGAGTGGCAGATTGTCTTTCATACCAATGTGAGTCATTGGGGTGATGGCCGTAAAAATTATAATCCAGAAGAAGATGCTTTTCGCATTAAAGTAAAACCTGAAAAAATTCCATTTCATCAAGAAAATTTTTTAATAGCTTTTGATTCCATCACTCATAACTCAGCAAATCTCAATTTACTTTGGGAAAACACCAAATTGACTATTCCGATGTATGTAGACACTGACAGTCAAATGGAGTTAGAGATACAAAGACAACTCAATGAAAACCCAACTGCACAAACGTATTACGAAGCGGCTCGCTATTTACAGGAACAAGAAAAAGACTTTGAAAAGGCTTTAGGGTATTTAAATAAGGCCTTGGAGATTGGTGGTGATACTTATTATTTTCATCGAGTAAAAAGTTTAGTACAGGCTGAACTTAGGGATTTTAATGCTGCTATCTCATCTGCAAAAAAATCACTTAAGATTGCTTCAGAATTAGAAAAAGATGAGTTTGTTCGTATGAACGAAATCAATATCAAAAGGTGGCAGAGCCTTCTTGAAAAATAATTTCTTTATTTCTCACCGATGTTGAGAAGTCTTATATTTAGATTTCTTTCAATAAAATCAATCGAAATGACACCAATTCTATCCTTAAATATTAAAAGACTTTTAATAGTTCTCATTACTATTTTTTCATTTTCTTGCAATCAGGAAAAGAAATCTAAAGAAGTCCCACTACATGTACTTTGGAAACCTTACAATGATTCTTCTGAAGTGTCAGAAAACTCAGAACATGAAAAGGTTAAAATGCGTTATAAATTTATTCAAAGCAAGGTTTTAGACAAGAATGAGGTATTTCAACCTTTGTATGAAGAGGTTTCTCAATTTTCGGAAGTAAAATATGAAATGATGAAACCTTTAGTGTTGGAGCAAGACATTCCGACCTTGCAAAGTCATGTTTCTAAAGGTAAATTTAGTTATGTAGAGTTAACCCAGTTCTATTTATATCGCATTTACAAATACGAATTACCAAATGAAACTACATTAAACTCCATCATAGCTCTGAATCCACACGTAATTGAAGAAGCTAGACAACTAGACAAAAACTCTGATGGTCAACACGCCATCTATGGAATGCCAATTTTATTAAAAGATAATATTGGTGCTTTGAATATGAATACAACTGCTGGGGCCATTGCTCTAATGGAAAATAAAACTGATGACGCTTTTATTGTAAAGAAGTTAAAAGAAAAGGGAGCCCTGATTTTGGGCAAAGCTAATTTAAGTGAATGGGCTAATTATTTATGTAGTTGCCCAAACGGTCAAAGTGCTGTAGGTGGGCAAACCTTAAATCCGTATGGTCGTCGCGTTTTTGATACTGGTGGTTCAAGTGCTGGAAGTGGTGCCACTACTGCTGCCAACTATGCAGTAGCTGCAATTGGAACTGAAACCTCGGGTTCAATTTTATCTCCATCTGGTCAAAGTTCTGTAGTAGGTTTAAAGCCTACTATAGGTGTATTGAGTAGAACAGGGATTGTCCCAATTTCTAGCACATTAGACACACCAGGTCCAATGACCAAAAATGTTATTGACAACGCTATTTTATTTGATGCTATGCGGGGTCGTGATATGAAGGACTCAAAATCTATACACTCTGAATGGCCAACTAATTGGTATCATTCATTTTCATTGACTTTTGAAAATAAAAAGTTAGGTGTTATTAAGAAATATCTTGAAAATGATTCTATTTATAATGCAACGGTAAAAAAACTAGAATCAGCTGGGGTTTCCATCATTGCTTTTGACCCACCAGATGTTAGTTTTGATGGTTTTTTATCAATATTGAATATCGATATGAAATATGATTTACCAAATTATATCTTCGAAGAAGTCAAGAACCTTGAAGATACTAGTCTAAAAGATATTCAGGATATAGTGGATTTTAATTTAAATGATTCTTTGGTAAGGATTCCATATGGTCAAATTCGGTTTGAAGGTATTCTAAATGATTCAACTACATTAGAAGAACTACATATAATAAAGAAAAGATTAAAAAATAATGGGCGCCATTTTTTTGATAAAGCAATTGACGAATACGGTTTAGATGCCGTTTTGTCCATAAACAACTATGACGCGGGTGCTGCAGCGATTGCAGAATACCCTGCTTTAACAGTTCCTATGGGCTATAAGAAATCTGGTGAACCAGTAAATTTAACTTTTATTGCTAAGCAATATGAGGAAGCCAAACTATATGAACTTGGAGCTGCTTTTGAAGCATTGAGTAGAGTCAGAATAATACCTGATTCTTATAAAGATTAGTTGATAAAATAATTCAATAAACCCCATAGTTCATTGTCAAAACTTGAAGGTCCTAATAGGTTTTAACCAGTATAGGTATTTAATTTTCATCTAAATACAAGAATTTCGATAGTTTTTGTTGTGAAAGCTTATCTAGTTGATATTAAAGCTTAATCAATAAAATCAATTAGTCGAAAGAAAAAGATAGCCTTAAAAAAGAAGCAATAAATTTTGGACTTAAACTCATTAAACTAATCTTGAAATGCTATTTTTACCCAATAATTGGATTGGAATTAAAATATTAATTCTCCAAATTATGTTAAAATTAGAGCATTCGAGATGGTTTTTAGTTCTGCCGTATTTTTATTCATATTTCTTCCATTAGTTTTATTTATAAATATAATTTTAAAAGAAAGGTATAGAAATCCTTTTGTTTTAATAGCAAGTCTTTTTTTTTACGCCTGGGGCGAGCATATGTTGGTGCTCCTTATGGTCTCGTCAATATGTATTAATTATCTTGTTGGTATAACAATATCATATTATCATCAAAAAGATAATAAAAGGGGAGCAGTTTATATCTTAGCTCTAGGGATACTTATTAATCTTTCGATTTTATTTTATTTTAAATATACCTATTTTATAATAGAAAATCTTGAATTATTAGGCTCCTCCTTTGAATTTGAAATAGACCTTATAGTACTTCCGATAGGAGTATCATTTTTTACTTTTCAAAATATTTCTTATTTGATTGATGTTTATCGAAAAGAAGTGGAGAGCCAGAAAAATTTGTTTCATTTAGGCCTCTATGTTTCTTTGTTTCCGCAACTAATTGCTGGTCCAATAGTGAGATACGTTGATATTCAGAAAGAAATTCAAAAAAGAATAATTACCAAAGAGTTATTTCTTTCTGGTTTAACGCGCTTTATTAGAGGGTTAGGAAAGAAGGTTCTAATTGCCAATACAGCTGGGTTAATTGCTGATAATATATTTTCTTTTCGACCTGATACCATTTCTAGTGGAATTGCGTGGTTAGGAATTATATGTTATGCTTTACAGATTTATTTTGATTTTTCTGGTTATTCTGACATGGCCATTGGGCTTGGTAGAATGTTAGGTTTTAATTTTAAAGAAAATTTTAATTATCCTTATATTTCAAAATCAATTCAAGATTTTTGGAGAAGATGGCACATTTCCTTATCAACTTGGTTTAGGGACTACCTTTACATACCGCTTGGAGGAAATAGAAAGGGAAAGAACAGAACATATATAAATTTAGTGATTGTTTTTTTTATCACTGGTTTATGGCACGGGGCTAGTTGGAATTTTATAGTTTGGGGCCTTTATCATGGTTTTTTCTTGTTAGTTGAAAGAGTTAATCCTTTTCAATTGCCACGGAGAATGAGATTTTTAAGTCATGTATATTTGATTGTGGTGGTATTGGTCGGATGGGTATTTTTTAGAGCAGAAAACTTACCTTATGCGATTGACTATATTTATCAAATGTTTGCTTTTCAAGAGGGTGTTAACTTCACTAGTCTGCTATATGTAAATACTTATACCTGTTCAGTAATTTTATTTGGTTTTTTATTGGCGACACCAATAAGAAAAAAAATAAAGAATGTTTTAATAGAACGGGTAGCTTTGGGAAAACCTATTTTTTTTGTTAGGTATGTTATATATGGAATACTGTTTTTCTTTAGTATTTTAGAATTGGCACAAGCCACTTATAACCCATTTATTTATTATAGATTTTAAATCAATTTCATGGTCAATCGATTAATCATAATAGGTAAGGGTTTTTTAATTTCGGCTTTGCTGGTTTATCTTTTATTCAACATAAAAGATAAACCAGCTTTTATAGAATTAGAGATTAAAGCAGAGTTTTTGCAAGATGATCACCTTCAAGTTTTTTATAAATATCTTGGACAAGAAAAGTTTACAGAAAAACAAAGTACAAGAATCACTTTTGAAGGAAAACAAGGGATTCGTAAATTTAGATTGAAATTACCTGTAATTAAATCATTACAAGAGTTAAGACTTGATTTGGGTCAAAATAAGAATCAGAAAGAGATAAATATTAGGTCAATTGATCTTATTTCTTTGGGTACTAGAGCTAAATTGAATCTAACGGACAGCTATTTTAACTCTAATGAGTTTATTGATATTCAAGGTGATAGAGTTTATTTAAAACCTCTTAATAATCTTTATGATCCATTTTTAACTTCTAATAACGAAGTGTCCAAACAATTAATAAATCTAAGAGTTCCACAGCCTATAATTGAGAAAAAATTTATTTATTTAATCGGATGCATTTTTTTTATTTCAATTACTACTTTTTTATTTTCTTTAAATACAATATTTTATTTTAAACAAACGATTGAGAATGTTTTCTTGATATTCTTTTTTACTTCTATATTCTTGCCAACCTTACTATTAAATTTGAAATCTGATAAAAATGAAATAGAAAAGAGAAAAATGGCGTCAAAGCCAGAATTTACTTTTAATCAGAATTATCCAGCTTTATTTGAAGACTATTTCAATGACAATTTTGGGTTTAGGAACAATTTAATTGAATTATCTGCTTTGATAAAAGTCAAAATTTTCAAATCTTCTCCAAAACCTGAAGAAGCCTTATTTGGTAAAGATGGATATCTGTTTTACAATTCTCTTAAAGGTTCCATGTATTCAAGCTATGCAAATAAGAATCTTTACACCAAAAAAGAAATAGAAGAGAAGTATCAAGAATTATTAAAACGAAAAGTTTTTCTGAATGATCAAGGAATAATTTATGTATGTGGTTTTTGGCCTAACAAACACTCTATTTATTCAGAAAAATTGCCATTTTCTATGAAAATGCAAATAAGAAATGAGTTGAATTTAAGGACTCAGATAACTTCTTATTTAAAACAGAAAAACTTTCACTTTTTTGATGTCACCCAAGATCTTATGAAAAGTAAACTACAATATAATTTATACAGAAAGTTTGACACCCATTGGAATTCGCACGGTGCTTTCGTGGGATATAAAAGTTTTTTCAATATAAATTATGCTCTTTTAGGTGTTAAGCCGTTTGACTATGAAGACTTTAAAATTTCAAATATAAAACATGATTTTGGAGATTTAGCAAACATTATGGGTGTTGAAAAAATGTCGTATACTGATGATTTTCCGGTGTTTGAATTTAAAAAAGGATTGAATTATTTTAGTGAAACAAACAATTTTAATTTCGATATTGAAACAAAGATTACAAAAAACCCAAACTGCGGAAATGAATTAAGGGTTCTTATCTTTGGAGATTCTTTTTCTAGAGCATTAGTTCAGTTTATCTCTTTACATTACTCAGAAGTCATATACCTCAACTCTAGTTATCAACAAACCATGATTCAAGAATACTCACCAAATATTGTTATAACTACAAAGGTTGAACGGGATATTAAATTTCTGTAAACCTTAATTTATCAGAAGAGTTAGTCTCTCCCAAAGTTCATTGTCAAAACTTGAAGGTCCTAATAGGTTTTCTCCTGTATCTTCTCCCATTCTTACAATTACCAAACCTTGACTTGGAACGATATATAGTTTTTGGTCGTTTTTACCTAGGCCAGAATAGGTGTCTGTTGGTGCGTTGGGTATCAATTCACCATTAAATTCTAATTGAGAACCTGGGGCTCTGTATGCAGATTTGCCATTTAACCACCACAAATAACCATAAGCGTCATTTATATTTTGTGAAGTAGATTTCATATCACTTATATAATTGGTGTCGGCCAAAATAGTTTCTCCGTCCCAAATACCATTGTTTAGATTTAATAAACCAAATCTAGCCATGCTACGAGCAGTACTAAAATATACGTTGTTCAAGTCATTGGTAGAAAACCAGAAACCATCCATGCCTATTCTATCCCTTAAGTTTGTATTAAAATAATCGGACCAATCTTCCTGAGTTGCACTCTGAACTACGCTTTGTAATAAAGTGTAAGGTCCGTTATGGTAAGCCCAACGATTACCTGCATCAGAAACATATGTCAAACAATTGGCTGTAACACAATCAAACTGCAAATCATTCAAACCAGTGGTCATTGTAAGTTGATGCCAAACTGTAATTAAATCTTCCTTCTCTTCTTCTAATGAAGTCCAGTTTTGTCCTAGATAATTTGAAGATTTATCGTTAATACTCAAAAAGCCATCTTCTTGTGCCAATCCTACTGTAAAAGCGGTCAAGGTTTTACCTGCTGAAGCCCAATACCAACTTGTATTTTGTGTGTGGTCATCAAAGTACCATTCTACTAGTAATTGTCCATCTTTTAAAATAATAAAGGCTTTAGTGTCATTCTGATCTAAAAAATCTCTTAAAGGTTCTTCAGCACTACTATCCCAACCAGCTTCGACTACGGACATGGTTTCCCAAGTTGCCGATTGTAAGGGTGGAAAATACAAATTTCTAACTTCAGACTCTTCTTGATTTTCAGTATTGGTATTACTTGGTTCAATGCTATCTGTAGAACATGATATTATAAAAAAACTTATTAAGATATATATGATTGAATTTTTCATCAGTTCAAGGTTTTAGATTTGGACTCTTAAAGGCTTTAAAAGTTTAACGTACTAGCTAAAGAAATATGCATTAAAATCGACCAATTGCAGTGCTTGTTGTATTTTTGCCCTCCATTCAAAGAATATGCGGACAAAATCACTTAAAAAGAACAAAATCAACGTAGTAACCTTAGGCTGTAGCAAGAATGTTTATGATTCCGAAGTTCTAATGGGACAACTTCGAGCGAATAACAAAGAGGTGGTTCATGAAGAAGAAGGCAATGTGGTTGTAATTAATACTTGCGGATTTATAGCGAATGCAAAAGAGGAGAGTGTTAATACTATTTTGGAATATGTTCAAAAAAAGGAAGCCGGAGAAGTGGATAAGGTATTTGTTACTGGATGTTTAAGTGAGCGATATAAGCCAGATTTACAAGTAGAGATTCCTAATGTGGATGAATATTTTGGCACAAGTGATTTGCCAAATTTATTAAAAGCTTTAGGTGCAGATTATAAACATGAATTAATTGGTGAGCGCTTAACCACAACACCTAAAAATTATGCGTATTTAAAAATTGCTGAAGGTTGTGATAGGCCTTGCTCTTTTTGTGCAATTCCTCTAATGCGCGGGAAACATAAAAGTAAACCGATTGAAGAATTGGTTCAAGAGGCAGAAAAATTAGCTACAAAAGGGGTAAAAGAACTGATATTAATAGCTCAAGATTTAACCTATTATGGTCTTGACTTATATAAGAAAAGAAACCTAGCTGAATTACTTCAAAAATTGGTTGCTGTTGATGGAGTTGAATGGATACGTTTACATTACGCTTTTCCGACTGGTTTTCCTATGGATGTGTTAGATGTAATGAGAAATGAACCAAAAATTTGCAATTATATTGATATTCCGTTGCAGCATATTGCTGATCCTATTTTAAAAAGTATGCGTCGCGGAACTACAAAAGCCAAGACTACTAAGCTTTTACAAGATTTCAGGGCAGCAGTACCTGAAATGACAATTAGAACTACCTTGATTGTAGGTTATCCTGGTGAAACTGAAGAAGATTTTCAGACTTTAAAACAATGGGTTGTGGACATGCGTTTTGAACGTTTAGGTTGTTTTACTTATAGTCATGAAGAAAATACACATGCTTATGGTTTAGTAGACGATGTTCCTGAAGAACTGAAACAACAACGCGCTAATGAAATTATGGAGGTACAATCTCAAATTTCTTGGGAATTGAATCAAGAACGCATAGGAGCAATTTATCGCTGCATTATTGACCGTAAAGAAGGTAATCATTTTGTAGGCCGTACGGAGTACGATTCTCCTGATGTTGATAATGAAGTTCTCATTGATGCTAAGAAATATTATGTGAAGATTGGTGATTTTACCAAAATAAAAATTACAGAAGCATCTGATTTTGATTTATACGGTGAACCTATTTCATAAAAAAAGCGCAATCATATCTAATTGCGCTTTATCTTTTTTTTACTTAATTTTATTCTTGTTCTGGAGACAAAAGGCTGTAAACAAAACCAGCAAGTATTGCACCTAAAATTGGAGCAACCCAAAACAACCAAAGTTGTGGTATAGCCCAGGAACCGTCTGCAAATAATGCTTGACTAGTACTACGAGCAGGGTTTACAGAAGTATTTGTTACAGGGATACTGATTAAATGTATTAAAGTTAAACCTAAGCCAATAGCAATACCGGCCGTACCTTTTGGAGCTTTAGAATGAGTAGCGCCTAAAATAATCATTAAGAACATAAAAGTTAATACCAATTCAGCAAAAAAGGCAGCAACCATATTGTAACCAGCCGGTGAATGTTCACCAAATCCGTTGGCGGCAAATCCTCCAAGTTCGAAACCTGGTTTTCCAGTGGCAATAACATACAAAACGGCAGCGCCAGCAATTGCGCCTAAAAGCTGAGCAATAATGTAAGGAAACAAATCTTTTTTGTCAAAACGACCAGCAACAGCAAGACCAATAGATACGGCCGGGTTTAAATGACAACCAGAAATATGACCTATTGCATAAGCCATAGTTAAAACGGTTAAACCAAAGGCCAATGCCACCCCTACAAATCCAATACCAAGTTCTGGATAGGCAGCGGCAATAACAGCACTACCACACCCGCCTAATACGAGCCATAATGTTCCAATAAATTCTGCGATTAATTTTTTCATGATTTCTAAATTTAGTTAGTGTTCTAGTTTAGAAACCATTAGACTTATAAAGTCACATATGCTATTAACTTTTCAACCGTTGGGTGATCATTTCCTCCAGCTGGCTCAATAGTAATGTTTAGTGATTCTGCTTTATCTATATACTTTAGGGTAATAAGCTCTTCATTTGTAGGTAATAAACCCATATCAATCATTTCGCCATCAACATCACTCCACATTTGGTACGTGCTGTTATTTGGGAGTTCAGGCAAACCCTGTGCATTAACAACGACCATTTTATTTTCATGGTTCACATAAGCCACTGCTCTTGAATTTGGTACTAAATCATTTCCATGTAATATGAGCGGTATTGTTTTCGGTCCGTTAATGGTTTTTAAGCGTTGATTGGTTAAAATATAATTTTCTTCCAAAGCATTTAATCGTTCTTGTAAGACCATTGTTTGATTTTGCAAAGAATTATAGTTTGTCTTGGTATTTTGCCAACGATTAAACATTAAGAATGAGGTCATAAAAAATAGAACAGCGACACTTGCTGCTGCATAAAGCCAAATTCTTTCTTTAGACTTTTTTGTTGATTTATGAAGCTTTGTTTGTAATTGAACTTTTACATAATCTGGCGGGCTTATGGCATTTTCTATAGCCATTCTTTCGAAATCTTCTTCTAAAAGTTCAAATTGAGTTCTTAATTGTTCATCACTAGCAATGGCAGCAATGACCTCTTGGCTTTCAAGTGATGAAAGCTCGTCTAAAAGGTATTTTTCTAATAATCCGTTTTCTAATATTTTCTTTCTATCCATCATCAAAAAGTTTCTATTAGTAACCCAATGATTATCAACTCATGACTATAACTTTCGCGAAGCAAAACTAATGCTTGACGAATATAAGATTTGAAAGTACCCAAGGGAACTCCCATCTCTTGATTGGCCTCACGGTGGGTGTAACCCCTAAAATACACTAAAGAAATAGCTTCTTGGTGATGAGGTTCTAATTTGCTAATTGCTCCGTTGAGTCCATTAAAATCTGATTCAGGTTCTAATGTTGCTTTTCTAGTATTTACACTTAATTCTTCACTTTGGATGAGCAAGTCAGGTTTTCGCAAAGAATTTAAAGTAACATTTTTTGCAATGCGATAAGCCCAAGTATAAAATTTACCCTTTGAAGCATCATAAGAGTCAATTTTTTGCCAAATCTTGATAAAAGTCTCTTGTAATAAATCTTCAGCCATTACCTGATTACGGCACATTCTTATAATAACACCAAATAGAGCACCTGAATACTTATCGTATAACAAGTACAGCGCGTCTTTATCCTTTTTGGATAATCGACTGATTATTTCAATGTCCTCTAAGTTATGGGGCATAAGCGATGTTAAAGATATGATAAAATAAGGTTGAACTCATCCAACGGTATTTTTAGGGTGTAAATAAGAACATTAAACATTGAAAAATTAATAATTCTATTAAACAATTAAAAACACAAAAATGAAAAAAGTAATTTTTATTCTTTCAACGGTAGCATTAGTTTTATTTACACAATCAACAAATGCTCAAAAATCTCAAAACATTGTGGATATTGCAGTATCTGTAGACGATTTCTCAACTTTAGTTACTGCTTTAAAAGCAGCAGATTTGGTTGGGGCACTTCAAGGTGATGGTCCTTTTACAGTTTTCGCCCCGGTGAATTCAGGATTTGCAAAAATTGATGCAAATACATTGAATTCTTTACTTGAACCGGCAAATAAAGAAAAACTGGCTGCAATATTAACTTATCATGTAGTAGCTGGTAAAATTGTAGCTGCTGATGTTGTTGCGGCATTAGAAAAAGGAAATGGAAAAGCAGAATTAACGACTTTAAACGGTGGTAAAGTAACCGCGGTTAGCAAAGATGGAGGTATCTTCTTAATGGATGCTAATGGTAATTATAGTAAAATAGCTAAAATAGATGTTATGGCTTCAAATGGTGTAATACACATTATCGAAGATGTTGTAATGCCTCAATAATTTCCCAAATGTATTTATATAAGAACCATCGCTTTTAGCGATGGTTTTTTATTTTACTATACATTCACAAAAGGTTCGTTCAATATAGGTTCTTGCTCATTAAGAGTTAATGCGGTTTGAATGGTTTGACTCCAAATAGCATATCCTTTTTTGTTAAGATGTAAACCGTCGCTCAAATATAATTCAGGCCTTGGTCGATTTTCAGTAGTAATCATTCTAGCAAAAACATTGATGAATTGTGCGTTGAGCTCACCAATAATATATTTTGATAATAAAAGATTGGTTTCAATTATTTGAGGAATTAAATATGTTCTTTCAACACTTGGTTTTAAGCTAATAAAAGCTAATTCTACGGCATCATATTTCTGATGAATTAGGTCTACCAATTCCTTGCAATCTGCGAGTACCTCATGAGGTGTTTTGCCCTCAGCTAAATCATTCTCTCCTGCATATAAAACAATTTTACTTGGGTTTACGTTCTGAAATATTTCTGAAAAATAGTGGGTACACCATGAAAAAGAAGACCCTCCAAATCCTAAATTTAAAACATGTAATGGATGTAAGTCTTTTTTCATGTTTACCCATAAACGAATGGAAGAGCTACCATAAAAAGTAATAAGGTCATTTTGATGATTTAGCTTGTTTACCCTATTCTTAAGTCTTTTAATCTCGTTACTCCATATCTCTGGCGGATTAGACAATTCTTCAGAGTTTATTTGCTTAATCTTAAAATTGTCCGCTTCTTCAATAGTTTCTTGAACATAATTAGCATAGGTCTTTTGATAAGCTTCTACAAACTTAATTAAGTCTTTAGTTGAATTCGATTTTACATATTCGCTGACTTTAAAAGGAGCCAAAATTTTACAATAGTAGAGATTGTCTTTTATTTTTTTATCAAAATTAACAATTACAATAGGGATGATTTTTGGTTCTGGTTTTGAGTTGAGAGCAAGTTTAAAGCTTCCTAACTTAAAAGGACCAGGGGAATTTTCAGTTTTATATGAAGTGCCTTCCGGGCTAATAATCAAATTATAGCCATTTTTTAAATAGCGTTCTCCGTCTTTATAAAAAATACTTCTCACTTCTTTTTTGGTGGTGGAAGACTTATGTTCTGATTCTTTTGTAAATACATTAATATGTCCTAGTTTGTTGTAGTAATTTTGATGTCCATATTCTTGACCCTGACCAATACGAACAGTTCTAATACCAGGTTCGCCATATTTTTTATCTAAAAGCATAGCGCTCACAAAGTGGGAATCTAATGTTATTTGAAAATTGTTGTTTAAAGTATAAAGCTCATCATTAATAAGATGATTATAAATGAATATATTTCCGCTTTCTTCGGGCATGTTTTCCCAACCTTCGATGTGATATGCCAATGGTTCAAATAAGTCTGTAGTTGCTTTTGCGCAGGCCTTTCTAACTTGTTTAGAGTTATTTAATTTGTTGTTTGCTACGGTTTCATAAATATGATGTAAACCATCAATAAAGTCTAGTTCTTCTTTGTCATCTTTTAAAAGCTCAAGACTTAATGAGGCCAAATGTCTTTCTAAAGAAGTTCCTTCGCTTAATAGATTTTCTAGAATATTATAAGCTATTTTTTTAGTTGTACTGTTTTTTAAAAGATGATTGATTTGATGAAACTTAGAAGTTAATGGAAGTCTTGACTTGTTGTTTTCAATCAATTGAAACACTGCCTGAAGATTGTATTTACCCAAAAGACCAATATATCTTAAAAAGGCGGCATTAATTTGATTTCCAATTAGCCATAAGAGTCGTTTATAGAATTGTTCTTCAAAAGAAGGCTCGTCTTTGATAAGTATTGAGAAATCTTTGTAGTCAATAAAATAAACTGCTGTTTTCTTTGTAGTAATAGCTGAGCAAATATCTTTTTCATCAATCAGCGAGGACCATCCAAAAATAAATCCTGCATTACTTATTGAGCGTTGTTTTATTTCAATATTATCCACTTTTCTTTTGATGCTTACTTCGCCTTCAATGAGAATGTATACACCGGCTGCAATACGGTCTTGTATGTATAAAACTTCATAGGGTTCGTATTCACGACGTTCGGCAATAGCTGCTAATTTTGAAAGCCTACCCTCGTTAAATTGGTCAAGAAAAGGAGAACAACGCATTAGGGCTATGATTTCTGAATTATGAATTTCAGGCTTCATAAAAAACTCTTTATCTCTTGTTAGGGGATAGGGTTGAACAGGTTGCAAAAGTTCTACTTGTTTTAGTAAAGCAACTCTAAGTTGATGATATAATTTTGAACATATATTTTGTAATAGTTTGTTCTGAATATCTTTTTTAAAATGATTCTCAAGTTCAGCAATGGTTACTTCGAAGAAAATGGAATCATGAGAAGAAACTACAGTTTTGTAGTGGTATCTTTTTGCGGGTAAAAGACCACTTAAACCTATAGTACTAAATGGTTCGGAAATTTGACATACTAAAATTTCTTGATTAGTTTCTTGCAGTGCAATAAAATAGTCAAAAGCTCCTTGAATTAACCATCGGAAGGTGGTTACTTCTCTATGAATATCAGAAATAATAGTGTCTTTCGCATAATTTCTGGTTTTACCTTCAGGAAATAAATTTTTAAGTAAAGAAATCTCAATCTCTTCTTTCAACGGTTGTCAGTTTGGCGTTCATAAGTATTGAAACTATGAAAATTGAAAGAAGTAGCCAGTGATATTGAGAATTAAAGAGAATGTGGAAATTTAAACTAAAATGATTGACGTATTCTAAAAAAAAGGACCCAATAAATAAATATTAAAAAATTGATAGTTTTTTATTTTCGGCCTAATTCATAATCATATAACTCTCTTCCTAATTGAGCCAAAAAAGGTATGCCTATATCGTCATATTCATAATTGTCATCATTAAAGACACCATCGCTATTGACTAAAATTGTAGCAGTAACTAGAAAATCTATATTGTTTTTGGTGTCTTTTATGTAGGCGCAATCGGTTAAAGTTCCATAAGCATAGCCAACCTTATTATAAATTTTTATGTAATCTGGTATAGGCTCCTTAGTATCACCGTACATAAAGAACTTACCATAGCTATCATAATATTCTGCTTGGTTATAACCAGTGTTTTTTGGCAAGGTATGCATAGCATGGAGTAAAAACTCATGCTGATTTTTATTGAGTTTAAAACGTTCTACTTCAGGAAATTGATTTGGAAAAATAATCCTTTTAAGCAGCTCGTGCTGCGAGTTAATTGGATAGTAATTTTTTAAACCAAAATCAAAAGGTTCTTCATAAAGAGAATCACCAGCATAAAACCCATCACCTTTTTTTACTCCGTTGAATTTTAGTTGCTCCGGTATCTTTGAGGTAATTGATTCTGAAGTTGTAGTTGTACTATCATTTAGATAAATCACTAAGGGTTTTGTGGTTACTTCATCAGCATTAATTGTTGATAGCCTATGTGCTATTCTGAAGGGTTGAAGTCCTTTTAATCTAATTCTATTATTTAAATCATCAAACCCTAAGAACTCAATCAGTCTGTTATTTGCGTCGTTATCACTAACAGCAAAAATTTCTTCTATCGATCGCGCAAAGTTGCTTTTTATAGAATCACCTTCTACATAAAAGTTTGAATATCTATTTAATGAATCTAATTCATTAAGTTTTTCTAGTGTTGCTACTGCTGCAGGAAATTTAACTGTACTCGCAGGATAGAAGTAATTGTTTTTTTCAACTTGAAAGTCATAATCTGTAAAGATAATGCTGTCGTTTAGTCTATCTATTTTGGTATAACGTATTTGAACTTCATGTTGTTCAATACTATCTGCTACAACACTGATTTTTCTGTTTTCTGATTTAAGTGCCTCAAGTAAAGGATTTTTAGGTTCCTCTTTTTTGCACGAAAAAATTAGACATACGAATACTAAAAAGTATATTTTTTGAGATTGCATAACCTTTAGTTCTTAATCTAAATATAATTCTCCTCTATGCGGTTTTAAGTCGTCTCGGGCTTGTATCATTTCAAACTCGGCAACAACCAAAAAAGCAATACTATGCATATCACTTAAATGGCCAAATCCTGTAGTATCAAATTTTAATTCTTCATTTAAAACATATTCTTGCAAATGTTTTTCATAATGCTCGGCGGTTTTAGCCGCAGCTGGGCCTTTAAAATCCCAAATGAACTTAATTTTTCTGTCAAGAATTTTTTCCATTAACGGTTCTAATTTATAGATGGTTTTTATTTAAGCCTTTAATACGGTTGAAAATACTAAAATATTGATTTACAGCGACACTAAAAATGTGTTAATCAATTCCAAACAGCTTGTGTGGCTTTAAGTAATTGTTATTTTTGCGCAATGCTTTTTTTAAAACATCATAATAATAAGTACTTCTTTCTTATTGGGGTACTTTTTTTAGTGTCTTGTGGTTCTTTCTTTAAAGACGGTGAAGATACTTTGCCAATAGCTAGAGTAGGCGAGTCTTATCTTTTTGCTGAGGATCTTGAGCCCTTTATCACAAAGGGGATGTCTAAACAGGATAGTACAGCCTTTGCCGTTAATTTTATAAACAAATGGGCTTCTAAACAACTATTACTTTCTAAATCTAAAATTAACCTATCAGAAGAACAGTTGAACGAGTTCAACCGGTTGGTTAATGATTATAAAACTGATTTGTACACTCGTGCGTATACTGAGGCTCTGGTGCAACAGGCAAATGATACTGCTATTAGTAGTTCTCAATTAAAGACTTTTTATGAAGGTCAAAAAGAGAACTTTAAACTGAATGAAAAAATAGTTCAGCTTAGATTTGTTGAGTTGCCAAATCAATTTTTAGATAAAAAGGTAGTGGTTGATAAGATTAAATCATTTACCGAAGACGATAAAAACTATCTTGACTCGATTGGGGTTCAATTTAAGAAGATCCACTTTAATGATTCAATATGGGTCAGTGCATCTAGAGTGCTAAATGAAATAGCCCCGCTCAATAGCACCAATGAAGATAGGTACTTAAAGAAATCACAATTTTTTGAATTACAAGATTCATTGGGGGTATATTTGGGTAAAGTTACTGGTGTTTTGAATGTTAATGACATCGCACCGCTTTCTTATATAAAAACAGATATCAAAAGAGTACTGTTAAATCGGCGACGATTAGAGTATGTAAGAAAGTTAGAAACGGAAATTATAGACGAAGGTATTCAGAAAAACGAATTTGAAATATATGTGCAAGAAAATTAGAATTTTTACAGCTTTATTTTTTGTAATTGTAATTGGAGTATCAGCTCAAGAAACTAAAAGTAGTGAGTTGACTACTGAGAATAGTGATGAAGCTAAAGACACTGTAGTAATAGGTAAAAGAGTAAAATTAGATGGTATTGCTGCAGTAATTGGCGATTATGTAATTTTAGATTCTGATGTTGAAAAAACATTAATTGACTTAAAAAGTCAAGGGGCTACTACTGATGATATTACTCAATGTCAATTACTAGGAAAACTAATGGAAGATCGTCTATATGCCCACCAAGCAGTCCAGGATAGTTTATTGGTCTCTGATGACCAAGTAAATGCCACTAGTGATCGCCAAATTCAACAATTGACTTCGCAGGTTGGATCAATTGAAAAAGTATTGAAATTTTATAAAAAGCCTGATTTAGCCAGCTTCAGAGCCGAACTTTTTGAAATAAACAAATTGCAAATGTTGTCTCAAAAAATGCAAGGTAAGATTGTTGAAGAAATCGAAGTAACGCCTGAAGAAGTACGACAGTTTTTTTATAAAATACCAGAAGATGAACGCCCTGTTTTTGGTGCTGAATTAGAAATCTCTCAAATTGTTAAACAGCCTGAACCATCAGAGGAGGAAAAGCAAAAAATTATTGATAGACTTAATAATATTAAACAAGACGTAGAAGAGAATGATGCAAGTTTTAATGTAAAAGCAATACTTTATTCTCAAGATCCTGGTTCAAAGTCTAAAGGTGGTTTTTATAGTATGACTAGACAAACACCTTTTGTTAAGGAATTTAAAGATGTTGCTTTTAGTTTACAAGAAGGTGAAATTTCGGATCCTTTTGAGACACAATTCGGATATCATATTATTATTGTCGAAAAAATTAGAGGTCAAGAGGTCGATTTAAGGCATATTCTGTTAAGGCCTGAAGTGTCCGATGAAGAAATGTTAAAAGCTTCTCAAGAATTAGATTCAATCAGGCAGCAGGTTTTAGATGGTAAATATACTTTTGCCGAAGCTGCTCAAAATTTTTCTGATGAAAAAGAAACCAAATTTGATGGTGGTCTTTTACGTAATCCTGTAAATTTTGATTCCAAGTTTGAGTTAACTAAAATGGACCCTACCTTATATAATCAAGTACGTAATCTTAAAGACGGTGAAATTTCAAGACCAACACGTGAAGATGATCCTCGAGGTGGCCCGTCAAAATATAAAATCATGCAGATTTCAAATCGTTATGATGAACATAAAGCGGATTTTGCAAGGGATTACATAAAAATTCAAGAATTAGCCTTAAGGGATAAGCAGTTTAAAGCTGTACAGAAATGGTTAAAAGAAAAAATAGATGACGTTTACATTCATGTTGATAGCGAAAATAGAGATTGTGATTTTGCTAATAATTGGGTAAAAAACTAGTATGTCAGATGTAACCGCTATTGAAAATCTTGTTCAAAAACACAAGGCCCTAAAGTCTGAAATTGCAAAGGTAATTGTTGGTCAGAATGAAGTTGTTGACCAAATTCTTTTATCTATTTATACTGGCGGTCATTCTCTTTTAATTGGAGTGCCAGGTTTGGCAAAAACTTTAATGGTAAATACCATAGCTCAAACCTTAGGTTTAGATTTTAAACGTATTCAGTTTACCCCAGATTTAATGCCAAGTGATATTTTAGGAAGCGAGGTTTTAGATCAAAACAGAAATTTTAAATTCATAAAAGGACCAATTTTTGCTAATATTATTTTGGCAGATGAAATTAATCGTACGCCCCCTAAAACTCAGGCCGCGCTTTTAGAGGCCATGCAAGAAAGGGCAGTAACAATTGCTGGTCAGCAACATAAACTTGAACGTCCATATTTTGTTTTAGCCACACAAAACCCTATCGAACAAGAAGGTACTTATCCTCTTCCAGAGGCGCAGTTAGATAGATTTATGTTTGCTATCAACTTGTCTTATCCTTCAATTGAAGAAGAAATAAATATTGTAAAGTCTACAACTGCTGATAATTCAGTTGTGCTCAACACCTTGTTTAGCGCTGATGCGATTAATGAGGTTCAGAGTTTGATTCGTCGCATTCCCATAGCTGATAACGTAGTTGATTATACAGTACGTTTAGTAAACAAAACGAGACCTAATGTTGAAGGTGTTTCTGATTTTGTAAAGAACTATATTGAATGGGGTGCTGGACCTCGAGCTTCTCAAAACCTAGTATTGGCTGCTAAAGCACATGCTGCGGTCAATGGTAAATTCTCTCCAGACATTGAAGATGTTAAAGCTGTCGCCCCTGGTATTTTAAGACATCGTATTCTTAAAAATTATAAAGCAGAGGCTGAAGGTATTTCTGAAGATAATATTATTCAAGAATTGTTGTAAATAATAAAAACTGTATTGGTTATTTTTAGTTGATAAAATGACAATTATGGCCATAGGTTTACTTGCTTTTTAATAAAAGTGGTCTCATACCCTAATGTATTATTTTATACCCGACTTCATTTTTGTAATTTTAGCAAATTGTAATACTAAAATATTTTTGCAGAATGGCGTTTGACATTGACATGATTAAAGAAGTCTATGCTACCATGGGAGAAAGGGTAGACATGGCAAGGAAATTAGTTGGAAAGCCTCTTACACTGGCTGAGAAAATATTGTATTCCCACCTTTGGGACGGAAATCCTTCTAAAGTATTTCAAAGAGGAAAAGACTATGTCGATTTTGCTCCTGACCGCATAGCTTGTCAAGATGCGACAGCACAAATGGCTTTGTTACAGTTTATGCAGGCTGGAAAGCCAAAAGTTGCGGTACCAACTACGGTTCATTGTGACCATCTTATTCAAGCAAAAAGCGGAGCTGCTGTGGATTTGAAATCTGCGAACAGTAGTAGTGCCGAAGTTTTTAATTTTTTAGAATCAGTTTCTAATAAATATGGAATAGGCTTCTGGAAACCTGGCGCTGGTATTATTCATCAAGTGGTTTTAGAGAATTATGCATTTCCGGGTGGAATGATGATTGGTACTGATTCGCATACTGTGAATGCAGGTGGATTAGGAATGGTTGCTATTGGAGTTGGTGGCGCTGATGCTGTAGATGTTATGGCAGGTATGGCTTGGGAACTTAAGTTTCCAAAACTAATTGGAGTTAAATTGACGGGTACTATTTCAGGTTGGACAGCGCCTAAAGATGTTATATTAAAAGTTGCCGAAATACTTACTGTTAAAGGTGGTACAGGAGCAATTGTTGAATATTTTGGACCTGGAGCTAAAGCATTATCATGTACCGGTAAAGGTACTATTTGTAATATGGGAGCTGAAATAGGGGCAACAACTTCAACTTTTGGCTACGACGAATCAATGGAACGCTATTTACGAGCTACTGAAAGAGCTGATATTGCTGATGCTGCTAATGCCGTTAAAGAGCATTTAACTGCTGATGATGAGGTTTATGCAAACCCAGAACAATACTTTGATCAGGTTATTGAAATCAATTTATCTGAATTAGGACCTTTATTAAATGGACCATTTACTCCAGATTTATCAACTCAAATTGGTAATAGTATGACTGAAAAAGCCACGCAAAATGAGTGGCCAATTCAAGTAGAATGGGGATTAATAGGTTCTTGTACCAATTCATCTTACGAAGATTTATCAAGAGCTTCATCTATAGCACAGCAAGCTTTAGATAAAGGATTAAAAATGAAGGCTGAATTGGGAATTAATCCTGGTTCTGAACAGGTTAGATATACAGCGGAACGCGATGGAATCCTCGGTATTTTCGAAGAATTAGACGCTAAAATATTTACTAATGCTTGTGGACCGTGCATTGGTCAATGGGCTCGTTATAGCGATCCAAAAAATGCACCTAAAAATAGTATAGTTCATTCTTTTAATAGGAACTTCGCAAAACGTGCTGACGGAAACCCTAATACGCACGCTTTTGTTGCTTCGCCAGAAATTACGGCAGCAATTGCTATTGCTGGTCGATTGGATTTTAATCCTTTAACTGATACCTTAATCAATGAGAATGGTGAAGAGGTAAAGTTTGACGAACCAACTGGGTGGGAATTACCTCCAAAAGGTTTTGAAGTGGAGGATGCTGGATTTATAGCTCCGATGGAAAATGGAAGTGGCGTTGAAGTGGTTGTTGCACCAACTTCTGAACGTTTACAGTTGTTAGAACCTTTTGTTCCAATACAAACAGAAGATTTACAAGGTGTTAAACTTTTGATTAAAGCTTTTGGAAAATGTACTACCGACCATATTTCCATGGCCGGACCATGGTTGCGTTACCGAGGTCATTTAGACAATATTGCTAATAACACCTTAATTGGTGCTGTCAATGCATATAATAAGAAAACCAATTTTGTTAAAAACCAATTAACTGGAGAGTATGGCGGTGTTCCGGATACTCAAAGAGCATATAAAGCAGAGGGAATTAAATCAATTGTAGTAGGTGATCATAACTACGGTGAAGGTTCATCAAGAGAACATGCAGCAATGCAGCCACGTCATTTAGGCGTTGCGGCTGTCTTAGTAAAATCATTTGCAAGAATACACGAAACAAACCTTAAAAAACAAGGTATGCTTGGGTTGACTTTTGTAAATGAAAGCGACTATGATTTAATTCAAGAAGATGACACCTTCAACTTTGTTGACATAGCATCATTTGCACCAGGTACTCCCCTTACGCTTGAAGTAATTCATACAGATGAAACTAAAGATACTATAATGGCGAATCACACATACAATCAATCTCAAATAGATTGGTTTAATGAAGGATCTGCTTTAAACGTTATTAAGAAAGAAAACGCATAAATTGATATAAGCAAAACCAAAAAGCTCTTGAGATGTCAAGAGCTTTTTGGTTTTAAAGAACCATTGTATATGGCCATAAAGAAAAAGACAGTTTTAAATATAACTGTTATATTATTCATTCTTTCATTTTTTGTGACACCTCTTGGACACTATGGAAAGCTATTTTTAAATAGGATTTTTTCATTCTCACCGTACATAGTGGATGAAGCTAATCGAAGACAAATAACAGATTTTGATTGGCGTTTGAAAGATGCTGAATGGAATTTAGTAAATTTTGAAAAATCGAAGGGAAAAATTACTCTCATTAACTTTTGGGCATCATGGCGCTTACCCAGCGAGGCTGAGTTAAAAAGTATTCAAGATTTATATAATCAATATAAAGACCAGGTTGATTTTTATATTATTACAAACGAGAATCGACCGCCGGTTGAGGAATTTATGCAGAAGCATGATTTCACTTTTCCTGTTACTTATTTGATAATTGGTGATAAGTCAGCGGTCGAAGTGCCTGAAAAACCCCCTTATTCTTACCTAATTGACCAAACTGGAACCATTGTTATAGAGCAAGATGGTATAGCTGATTGGAATACTTCTACTGTTCGAGATTTAATTGATGATTTGATTGCTCGTTAGAATGAGTCAAGTTACTACCCTTACTTTTTTTAGATTTTCAAGTTTTAAAGAAAAACTTTGGGCTTTTACAATGATGCAATTTGCTCATAAACATCTTTCCAATATAAAAGGCCAACAGTTTTATAAACTTTTAGGTACCGGTCAAGAGGGTTTCAGCCCTAAGCCAGATTTTTCAACTTACGCCATAATTCAGGTTTGGGAGAATGAAACTTTTGCAATGGATTATCATCTTTCTAACCCATTAGTCAAACGCTATAAAGAAAAGTCGATTGAGCATTTTCAGGTCTATCTTAAAAACATCATAGCTCGTGGTGAATGGGCAGGACTAAATCCTTTCAAAAAGAGTAGTGATTTATCAGATATCCAAGCTTATGCAGTTATTACACGTGCTACTATTAAAACCAGGTTATTAGTGAAATTTTGGAAGTTCGTACCTAAATCCAGAAAAGGGCTAATGAAAAATGAAGGATTGCTTTTGACTAAAGGAATAGGGGAGTTACCTTTTAAAAATATGGCCACTTTTAGTTTGTGGAGAAGTCTAGATGATTTAAACAAATTTGCATATCAAACTAAAGGACATCTAAAAGCAATTGGAAAAACACGAGAATTGAAGTGGTATTCTGAAGAGCTCTTCGCCCGTTTTCAACCTTATAAGTCCTACGGAACGTGGTTTGGTGAAAACCCTCTAAATTCTATTAAATAGGAAAGTAATAGAATAATCCAAAAAATAATACCTGCGCAAAGAATAGATGTATTGATATAGTACTATTTCCTTTAATATTTGAATAATGCAGTATTGTTTGTAAGATTATACCAATGGCCAGCCACGCAACATAATTATCTAGTGGAACTTGTCCTTTGAATTCCCAAAAATCAAACACCGGAGCACTTTTTTCCATTAAAAAATCAAGACCTACCATTAAGACAGCTCCGAAGACAATTTTAGACCACTTTTTCAGCTTTAAAATTTTAGCTATTTCAGCAGTAATAAATGTTAGTAAAGCCCAATACGTGCCTATTAAATATGGCACACCATCAAATTTGAGACCTAAATTTTTACCATAACTATATTGACCAAATAGTAAGCCGTAATTAACTCCTAACCATTCCGCTAACATTCCAATCAAAAAAAACAAAACGAAGAATACCCATTTCTTTTTAGTGTTCATGGAAAAAAGCCAAACGAAAAGCACTAAACTAATCAGTAAGTTTAATGGTGATTTTGAAATAAACCAATTAGTGTCACCCCAATAAATACCTATGGCCCCTGAAATATGAAAAAGCCAAATGATTCCAACTCCGAAGGTAACTCGCGATATTTTATTTATGATATTTTCAATCATTAGGTATTACGTCAATTAAGATTTTGGCAGAAAATAAGCAAAGTGGAATACCGCCACCCGGGTGCACAGATCCACCGCAGAAAAATAGGTTTTCAATTTTTGTACTAAAATTTGGATGTCTTAAAAAAGCAGCGAATTTAGAATTACTGGCAGCACCATATAAAGCTCCTCTATGAGAGCTTGTGCTTGTTTCAATACCTACGGGGTCTAAAATAAATTCAGTGGTAATGTAACTTTCTACATCAGTTTTAAAAACACGATTAATTTTCTCTACAATAGTGGTACGGGCTTTTTTAATTAGTTCGGGCCAGTCTTGACCATAATTGCCTGGAGCATTAATCATAACAAACCAATTCTCTGAATCTTTTGGAGCATCCTGGGTATTTTCCTTGCTTGTAATATTGATATAAACGGTTGGGTCATCATGCAAAGTTTTCTCATCAAAAAGCTTTTGAAACTCTTTCTTGTAATTAGCGCTAAAAAGGATATTGTGTAAATCGAGTTCTGGAAACTCTTTGTTTATTCCCCAATAAAAAATAAGCGCTGAACTTGAACGTTCTTGTTGTAATACTCTTTTCGGCTGTTTTTGTTGAGTTAGTAGTTTCTTATAAGTTGGATATACATCCATGTTACTTACAACTATATCTGCTTTTAAAGCTTCACCATTACATCTGATGCCTTTGGCGATATTGTTTTCAACTATAATTTCATCAACCTGTCGATTAAAATGAAATTGTACCCCAATATCTTTCGCTAGTTTATATATAGATTTGGTTATACTATGCATTCCTCCTTTAGGAAAATAGGTTCCGAGGTCCATCTCTAAATGAGGAATCATAGACATAATGCCTGGTGTTTTAAAAGGTGAAGACCCATTATAAGTGGCATACCTATTAAATAGTTGAATGAGTTTAGGGTTTTTAAAATACGATTTGTTTTCAGTGTCTAGTGATTTATAGATACCCATTCCACCGATACGAAGAAGTGCTTTTAATGTTTTTTTAGAGAAATACGTACTTGATTTATGGAGTGATTTTTCAAGAAAAATAGAACTAGTATGCTCATATTTTTTTTTATTATTAACTAAATATTTTTTGATGTTTTCTGACGACTCGGAAAAGACTTCGGCTCCTTGAATGGCAAAAGTATCTGAATCTGCTGAAGCCTGAAATCTTGTACCATCTTCCCAAAAATAATTGCAGATAGTTTCTTTTCGTGAATATTGAAAATAGTCTTCTGGTTTTTTACTATGTAGTTCAAACAGTTCAGTGACTAACCAAGGCATGGTAAATAATGACGGTCCTAAATCAAATCGATAACCATCAACAGTCTTGGAATGTAATTTTCCCCCAGGATACGAATTCGATTCAAAAACAGTTACATAGTATCCTTTTTTGATTAATCGGATTGCAGAGGCTAATCCTGCTATTCCAGCGCCAATAATAATGGCAGTTTTTGGCATTACTTTTTAAAATACTTAAAAGGAACTACAAGCATTCCGAAACATTCTCCATGGTCCTTACCTAAATGTTTATGATGCATTTTATGTGCTCTTCGAACACCTTTTGCGTACCAATTATTGGCGTTTCTTAATAGCTTAAATCTTTGATGAATAAATATGTCATGAACAACAAAATAGGCAATACCGTACGCGAGAATACCGAAACCTAAAGGGTATCCATACCAGAAACTAGTTTCGGACCCTAAATAAAAACAACTCATACTCACAACAGCATAAAAAATAAAAAAGAAGTCATTGCGCTCAAACCATGAATCATGATCTTTTTTGTGATGATCTTGATGCAGCTTCCAAAGAAAACCATGCATCACATATTTATGAGTGAACCATGCCATGAATTCCATTGTAGAGAATGTTCCTAAGAAAATGACAATCCAAAGAAAAATTTTCATTGTACTAAACCAATTGAAGTTTGTAATTAACGTAAGATTTCGCTAAAAGACCAAATTTTTGGTAATTAGGAACACGAATTCTAGTATTCTTTATTTCAAGAGGAGGCGTATTTTGAAGTTTTTGTAATAGTTTGTTATAATATTTATACGCTGTATAAACACCAAACTTAGCATCAGCTGGTAGTCTTTCAATACCAGAATAGCCCAATGCAAAGTCTGTTTTAATTTCGTCCACGATTCTCTTTTTAGAAACTTCGTCTAGCTCCAACAAATTTGTGTTTGGAAAATACGAACGTTCTAGAAGCTCAAAATCAGCTTTCAAATCTCGTAAGAAATTGACTTTTTGAAAAGCAGAGCCTAATGCCATTGCAGACTCTTTTAATTCTTCGTATTGCTCTTTATTACCATCTACAAATACACATAAGCACATAAGACCTACAACATCTGCAGAACCGTAAATGTATTCTTTATATTCAGCATTTGTTTTATATTGTTTTTTAACCAAATCCATTCGCATACTTTTCATAAAAGAAGCCACAAGATCAAATGGGATATCATATTTATGATAGGTATATTGAAAAGAATTTAAAATTGGGTTTAAACTAATTTTATGCTCAATTGCATTTTGCAAATCTTTTTCGAAATTATTGAAAAGCTCTTCTTTATTATAGTCATGAAAGGTGTCGACAATTTCATCTGCAAAACGCACAAATCCATAAATATTATAAATATCGCTTCTTATTGAAGTGCCTAACATTTTAGTTGCTAAGGCAAATGACGTACTGTATGATTCAGTCACTATTTTACTACAGTCGTAAGACACGTTATCAAAAAGAGATTTCATTTTAAATGTGTTTTTTAATAATCAATTCGGAGACCAATTTACCTGATATTAAAGACGGAGGCACTCCTGGCCCTGGCACAGTTAATTGTCCGGTAAAGTATAAGTCTTTTACTTTTTTACTTTTTAATCCAGGTCTTAAAAAAGCAGTCTGGGTTAATGTGTTTGCCATTCCGTACGCGTTGCCTTTAAAAGAATTATACTCTTCTATAAAGTCGTTGACACAGAAGCTTTCTTTAAATATAATGTTATTTTTTACATCCTGCTTTGTTCTTAACGCGAATCGATTAAGAATAAGGTCAAAATATTGATTTCGTAATTGTTCTGTATCCTCAAGCCCTGGCGCAATAGGAATTAGAAAAAAGCCCGTTTCACAACCTTGAGGCGCCATACTATCATCCGTCACTGAAGGAAAATTTGCATAGAATAAAGGTTCGCTAGGCCATTTCGGATTGTCATAAATTTCTTCAGCATGTTTTTCAAAGTCAGTATCGAAAAATAGATTGTGATGCTCTACATTATCTAGTTTTTTATCAAAACCAACATAAAATAATAAAGAAGATGGAGCGTAAGTTTTCTTATGCCAGTAGGCCTCAGAATATTGTCTATAGTTTTTATTTAGCAGAGTTTCACTGTGATGATAATCTGCTCCGCTTATGACAACATCAGCATATATTTTCTTTCCATCCACTTGGATACCGGTTGTTTTTCCGTCCTTGACTTCTATTTTTTGAACTGCAGAATTAACATGAATATGTACACCCAAGTCCTCGGCCAATTTTTTCATGGCTTTGATAATTTCATACATACCACCTTCAGGATGCCAAGTGCCTAAACCGAAATCAGCAAAATTCATAAAACTATAAAATGAAGGCGTGTTACTAGGTTTGGCACCTAAAAACAAAACTGGGAATTCTAAAGTTGAAATTAATTTTGGATTTTTAAAACGCTTTCTTACCTCTTGACTTATAGTTTTAAAAAATTGATCTACTCTTAAAACAGTGTCTTTAGTTACAAGCTCAAATGGGGATAATCCAGGTCTAAGCACTATTTTATTAATGGCGATATCATAATTCTCTTGGGCTTTATTTATAAAACTTCTAAGATGTTCTGAACTTCCTTTTTCAATGCGTTCAAATTCATCACATATCTTATCCATACAGTCACCGATTGTAATGACTTCATCAGAAAAAAATATTTTATAGGCAGGGCTTAACTTGTTGAGTTTATAGAAATCAGAGGTAGATTTACCAAAATCATTAAAGAATTTTTCGAAAATATCAGGCATCCAGTACCAACTTGGTCCAATATCAAAAGTGAATCCTTCTTTTTTTAATTGTCTAGCTCTACCACCAACAGTTTCATTCTTTTCAAAAACTGACACATCAAAACCTGCTTTGGCAAGGTGACACGCTGCAGATAACGACGAGAAACCAGATCCAATAACTACTACTTTCTTCATATAATGTAATACGCTTACGCTAAACTATTGGTTAATTTTTCAATAGAATTAAATGTTTTAATAGAATCTGGTAGTGTTTGTTGCGAAATATGTTGCACTTGATGTCCAAGAATCCAAAGCTTAGAATTGCCAGACTGATTTAATGTGGTATTGAATTGTTGTATATATTTTCCAATTTCATCTTTGTTTGGAGATACTGTGAAATAAGAAACAAAATGAAGGTTGTCATAGTACTTTAATAAATCTACCAAGTTTTCAATTGGCATTGTTTGCCCAAGGTAAATAGATTTATAGCCTTTTAAAATAATTTCATAGTTAAGATATAAAAGCCCTAATTCATGAATTTCATTTTCAGGTAAGAATAATGCAAAAACCTTGTCTTTTCTAGTAGGCTCAATGAGTTGTAACTTCTCAGTATTAATGTAAACCTTTTGTTTAATCAAATTAGTTATAAAATGTTCGTGAGAAGGACTTATGGTATCAGTTTGCCATAAAAGCCCTAACTCATTCAAGAGTGGAATAAAAACTTCGTTAAAAATGTCTCTAAAAGAACGCTCTGCGAGTAAGCTATTGTAAGTGTTGAAAAATAGGGTCTGATCAAAATTTATCATTGACAATTTGAACGCATTGATAGCATGACTCTTTTCACTATTCTTGGCTACAATTTCCCGGACTATAACCGGAATTTCGCTTTCAGGAAGTTTCGCAATTTTTGATATTTTATATCCGTTGTGATATAGAAGGGTGATGTTCAAAAGCTTTTGCAAACTTTTTAAACTGTATGTTCTAATATTAGTAGACGTTCTTTCGGGTGAAAAGAGATTATAACGCTTCTCCCATATTCTAATAGTATGCGCTTTAATTCCGGATAGGTTCTCCATATCACGGATGCTGAATAATTTCTTTACGTTGTTCATTTTTTTAGAAAAATCGTTAAACAAAGTTACAATTTTAATAATACTATTGTTATAAGCAAGAGTTAAATTTTCATGAAAGTCTAATAAGAAAAGGATACCAAATAAAAAACCTCTTAATTATCATAAGAGGTTTGTGCGCACGAGAAGACTCGAACTTCCACGGCCTAGTGGCCACCAGCCCCTCAAGCTGGCGCGTCTACCAATTCCGCCACGTGCGCTAAAGAGTGCGCAAAAATAATCAAAATACTTGTTCTAATAACTAACTTGATTTCATTAAAAAAGAGTTTAACTGCTTTTATGGCATAAAAAAAACCAACCTAAATTTAGATTGGTTTTTATAAAGTGACCTGACTGGGGCTCGAACCCAGGACCCTCTCCTTAAAAGGGAGATGCTCTACCAACTGAGCTATCAGGTCAAACGCTTTAGAAGAAATTGCCCTAAGCGGCTGCAAATATAATATCAATTATTAATTTATCAAGCCCATTTAGTAATAAATTTGTGTTTTTAAAATCATAAAATGTCTAAGAACTTAAAAGTAGTCTTATTAGGATATATGACTAGTGGAAAATCTACCATTGGAAAAGTATTAGGTGAGCAATTAAAAATAGCCTTTGTTGATTTAGATGATAAGATTGCCGATGCCGAAGGAATGCCGGTTTCTGAGATATTTAGTAGAAAAGGAGAATTATTCTTTCGAAAAAAAGAAACTGAAATACTTAGTAGACAACTAAATGAAGAATCTAGTTTTATTCTTTCCCTGGGTGGTGGAACACCTTGTTACGGAAAAAACCTCGAAATCATCCATGCGAAGACTGAAAATACTTTTTATTTAAAACTTAATATTTCGTCATTACTAGAGCGCCTAACAAATGAAAAAAGTAAAAGGCCTTTGGTGGCCAATATTGCGGATGATGATTTGCCTGAATTTATAGGAAAACATTTATTTGAAAGAAATCAGTTTTATGCTTCAGCTAAACGTATTATTGAATGTGACGGAAAATCAGTTCAATGGATTGTGGACGAAATCGCAAATAAACTACTTTAAAAAAACTGCATCATTTTTTGTTTCAAATACCACCTCAATATGTTCATTCAGTGATGTTGATAGTGAAATGCCTTTATAATCAGCCTTAACAGGATACTTTTTATGATTTCTATTCACTAAAACAGCAGTCTTTAATTGCTTTAATGGTGTTTTTAAAAAATGATGAACGCCATAAATAAGTGTGGTGCCCGAATTTAAAACATCATCAACTAACACAACTGATTTGTTGGTGTAATCTTCAATTGACAGCGAAGTTGAGACACCGCTATCTAAAGGATTTGACTTATTCATTTGTACTTTGCAAAGCGTTATTTCGGCTTGTGTGATTTTTCTAAGGATTTGACTTATTTTTTTTGCAAAATTGAGGCCTCCACCTTCTATTCCAGCAATAATTATCTCCTTCTCTTCAACATTACCTTCATAAATTTGATAAGCAATACGCTTGGTTTTGTGCTGTATTTGTTGATGTGTCAGAATTTGATTGATCATAGTATTATGATTTTAGCAAAGATAAAACAGATTATTCTGATTCATCTAGATAACCGTCAATATCACGTCTATCTTTTTTTGTTGGTCTACCCATGCCTTTTTTTCTGTAATAGTCTTTTGCATGTTTTAACAATTCGTCATGGTGAAAGGCTTCTTTTGGAGTAGTGTCTTTTCTGTAAACATTGACAAGTTTAGCACCAACTCTGCTTTCTGGCAAATCTAAAATTGTTAGTTGATAATCAATTTGATTTTTTCGAACAACTAGTTTGTCCGTAGGATATACATCTCTTGACGGTTTGACGACTAGACCATTGACTTTAATTTGCCCCTTTTTACAGGCAGTGGTGGCGATATTTCTTGTTTTATAGTAGCGAACGCTCCATAAGTATTTGTCAATACGCATATCGAATGCAAATGTTTGTTAAGATTAGAATCAAAAATAAGGGAAAATTGTATCTTGCGCGTTCCAATAATTTAATGCTTAATGAAAAGGTTTTTATTATTATCAATTGTATTAACTGTTTTATGTTCGTGTAATGGAGATGATGGTATTTTAGAAGCAGACCCGCCAAGACTTTTAGCAGAGGTTGCCGCTGAGAATGAGGCTGAAATACAAGAGTTTCTTCAAACGCATTTTTATAATTATGAAGAGTTTCAGACCGCAGCTTCAGATTTTGATTTTAAAGTTGTAATAGATACTATAGCTGGAGATAATGCTTCAAAAATACCATTGTCGCAGCAAGTTGAATCTGAAGTTGTTTTAATTTCTTCTACAGATTTTGGACTAGAGGAAGATGAGGTTGATATTCCACACACTTATTATTGGCTAGTTGCTAATGGAGGTGGAGGTAGTGCGCCAACCGTTGCTGATTCTACTTTTGTTGTATTTGAAGGTGTTGCTATAGACGGTAATGTTTTTCAGAGTCAAATAGGGAGCGGTATTTGGTTAGACTTACAAGGTAATGGAACAGCTGCAAACCCTGGAGTTGTTGCCGGTTTACAGGAAGGAATAGTAAATTTTAAATCGGGTACAGATGTGACAGATTTTCCTGATGGTACATTTGAAATTGATAATTTTGGATCCGGATTAGTAATTATGCCATCCGGACTTGCCTATTTTAATGGTACTCAACCAGGCTCATCTTATGAGCCTATAATTTTTAATATCAATCTTTTAGCAGTTGAAACTGCAGATCATGATAGAGATGGTGTGCCTAGTATACTAGAAGATAGAGATAATGACACTGATTTATTTAATGATGATACTGATGAAGATGGGATACCAGATTATATAGATTTTGACGATGACGGTGATGGTACTTTTACTGAGGATGAAGATGTTGATGGAGATGGTGATCCAACCAATGATGATACTGACGGTGATGGTATTCCGGATTATTTAGATCCAGATAACAGCTAAAAAAAAGCCCCAATATTGGGGCTTTTTAATTTTATATTTTCAAAGAAAAACTCAAAATTAATTGATCTGGTCTAGTATCAACTCTATCACCGTTTAGGGTAGTGATGTTAGAATTAATAAAATTGACCTCGTTCTCACTAAAACCTCTTTCATAACGTAAGTCAATTCCGAACTTGCCAAGATTTACTCCCGCACCAATGTTAAGACCTACGGAAAAATTGTTTTCAACATCGTCAAAAGTGATTCCATCAAATTCTGTATCTAAAAGATATTGAAAAGCCGGTCCAGCAAAAACATGTAAAGGTCCAATAACTTTAGTACCTACTAAAATGGGTACATCTAATTTCTTAATCTTTAGGTCACCTTCATCGTAACCAGAGCTAGTACTTGTATAAACGACTTCAGGGCGTAGGTAAATTCTATTTCCAATTTTACCAAAAAAGCCAACATGAAATCCTGCGTTCTTATCAGGGTTTTCAAAAGCCTGTTCAGCAGAATTAAAATAATCGCCGTTGCCATTGTAATTTAAACCTGCTTTGATACCAAAGCTTGAACCTGCTTGTGAAAAAGCTGTAGTACTAATAAGTGCCACAACCAAAACTAGAAGTGTTTTTTTCATAATGTGTTTCGTTTTAATAGTTACGTTGAAAAGAGGTATCAAAGACGATACCAAAACCTATTTTCTTTTCAATACTTTTAAAACGGCTTCCTCTATAGCTTTATTGTTGAGACCATACTTATCCATTAATTGGTCAGGAGTACCACTTTCACCAAAGATGTCTTGTGTTGCTATAAACTCTTGCGGTGTTGGATGATGTTGGGCTAATGTTCTAGAAACACTTTCGCCTAACCCTCCTAAATAGTTATGCTCTTCTGCCGTTACAATGCAACCGGTTTTTTTAGCAGAAGCTATAATAGCCTTTTCATCAAGAGGTTTAATGGTATGTATATTAATAACTTCGCAAGAAATGCCTTGGTTTTCTAAGGTTTCAGCAGCTATTAAAGATTGCCATACTAGATGACCAGTAGCAACAATAGTTACATCAGTTCCTTCACTCAGCATTAGAGCTTTTCCAATTTTGAAGTCTTGGTCAACCGGTGTAAAATTTGCAACTTTAGGTCTTCCAAAACGAAGATATACAGGACCATGGTGTTCGGCTATTGCTAAAGTCGCGGCTTTTGTTTGATTAAAATCGCAAGGGTTAATAACCGTCATTCCAGGCAGCATTTTCATTAGACCAATGTCTTCTAAGATTTGATGTGTAGCCCCATCTTCACCTAATGTTATACCAGCATGTGAAGCACAAATCTTTACATTTTTATCTGAATAAGCAATAGATTGTCTGATTTGATCATATACACGACCGGTAGAAAAATTTGCAAAAGTACCGGTAAACGGAATTTTTCCTCCAATAGTTAAACCAGCTGCAATACCCATCATATTCGCTTCTGCAATTCCAATTTGAAAAAAACGTTCAGGATTCTCATCAATAAAGGTTTGAATCTTTAAAGAACCTACTAAATCAGCACAAAGTGCTACAACATTTGGGTTAGTTCTTCCTAATTCAGTCATACCAGCTCCATAACCACTTCTTGTATCTTGCTTTCCTTGATCTATATATTTTGTCATAATTCCCGCTTGGTCTCCCTCATAGGGAGAAAATTATTTGTTTTATTCAATTTAATCGACCCTCTTAGGGTTAAGGATTTAATAATCCCCTAAAGTTTCTGGATTTTGTGAAAGTGCATTTTCTAACTGCTCATCACTGGGCGCCTTTCCGTGCCATGCGTGTGTATGCATCATAAAATCAATACCATTACCCATCATGGTGGTCATTACGACACAAACTGGTTTTCCTTTCCCAGTTCTGGTTTTTGCTTCTTTCAGGCCATCAATAACTTGTTGTAATTCATTACCATTTTCAATCTCCAAAACATCCCAACCAAAAACTCTAAATTTTTCAGCTACATCTCCTAAAGGTAAAACATCGTCTGTTGATCCATCAATTTGTTGGCCATTCAGGTCTATAGTAGCAATATAATTATCGACTTTATTACCAGCGGCGTACATAATTGCTTCCCAATTTTGTCCCTCTTGTAATTCTCCGTCACCATGCAAACTGTATACAAGCTTGTTATCGCCATTTAACTTTTTTGATAAGGCTGCGCCTATAGCAACAGACATTCCTTGACCTAAGGAACCTGAAGCTATTCTTACTCCAGGTAAACCCTCATGAGTTGTTGGATGACCTTGGAGTCGTGAATTAATTAATCTAAAAGTGTTTAATTCTTCTACCGGAAAATATCCTCTACGTGCAAGTACACTATAAAAAACAGGAGAAATATGTCCGTTAGATAAAAAGAATAAATCTTCTCCATTTCCATCCATGTCAAAACCATCTTTAAGTTCCATTATCTCATTATATAATGCAACAAAAAACTCCGTACAACCAAGAGAACCTCCAGGATGCCCAGAATTGACTTTGTGAACCATTCTTAAAATATCTCTTCTTACTTGAACTACTAAGTCTTGTAATTCTTTAATTTCTGCCATCAGATTAAATTTATTTCTCTTCAAAAGTAATTGCATTCAGTCTGGTAAACAAGCTCAAATCCATTATTTTACCAAACCCTTTGCGGATTAAACTTTATTTTTTTGTTAAGGAGTTCTTGCAGGCCAGTTTCCTATATTTGCCTTTCAAAAAACAGCTTTGAAATATTCCCTATTACATAAAGATAAAGCTAGTAAAGCAAGGGCAGGAGAGATTATAACGGATCACGGCACTATACAAACGCCAATTTTTATGCCTGTTGGTACCGTAGGTACCGTCAAAGGTATTCATCAACGTGAATTACGTGATGATATCAATCCCGATATTATTCTTGGTAATACCTATCATCTTTATTTAAGACCAGGTATAGATATTTTAGAAAGAGCAGGTGGTTTACATAAATTCATGGGTTGGGATAGAAATATTCTAACGGATAGTGGAGGTTATCAAGTGTATTCTCTTTCTGGAAATAGAAAGATTAAAGAAGAAGGCGTAAATTTTAAATCACATATTGACGGATCGAGCCACTTTTTTTCGCCTGAGAGTGTTATGGAAGTGCAAAGAGTTATTGGGGCAGATATTATCATGGCTTTTGATGAATGTACTCCGTACCCCTGTGATTATGGTTATGCAAAACGTTCTATGCATATGACGCACCGTTGGTTAGATAGATGTATCTCTCATTTAAATAAAACCCCAACGAAGTATGGTTATAGTCAGGCTTTTTTTCCTATTGTTCAAGGCTCAACCTATAAAGACTTAAGAAAGCAATCTGCAGAATATATAGCCGAAGCGGATGCTGTAGGTAATGCTATTGGTGGCTTATCAGTAGGAGAACCTGCGGAAGAAATGTATGAAATGAGTGAGATTGTTTGCGATATTTTACCGGAAGATAAACCTCGGTATCTTATGGGTGTAGGAACTCCCCTTAATATATTAGAAAATATAGCACTCGGAGTTGATATGTTTGACTGTGTAATGCCAACACGAAACGCTAGAAATGGTATGCTTTTTACAGCTCATGGAACCATAAATATCAAAAATAAAAAATGGGAAGATGACTTTTCAGCAATAGATGAAATGGGAATAACTTGGGTAGATACCGAATATTCTAAAGCTTATTTAAGACATCTTTTTGCGGCCAATGAGTATTTAGGAAAACAAATAGCGACAATACATAATTTAGGGTTTTATCTTTGGTTAACAAGACAAGCAAGGGAGCATATCATTGCGGGTGACTTCGCAAAATGGAAAGAAACAATGGTAAAACAAATGGATAAAAGGTTGTAATGCTAACGATTCTAGATAAGTACATTTTAAAGCGTTATTTAATTACCTTCATTGGTATACTACTTCTTTTTATTCCTATCGGGATAATGATAAGCCTAGCTGAGAAAATCGGCAAGATTATAGATAATGAAGCGCCGTTAGCCGAAGTAATCGTTTTTTATGGAAACTTCAGTTTGGTTTTGGGTAACATCCTAATGCCAATATTATTATTTCTTTCAATTATTTTTTTTACTGCCAAACTTGCTGGAAATACTGAAATTGTGGCCATTTTAAGTTCTGGTATATCTTATTGGCGTTTTTTAAGACCATATCTTATAGGTGCAAGTCTGGTTGCAGTACTGATTTTTATAATGGGTCAATTTATTGTACCACATGCTAGTATTGGCTTTAATGAGTTTGAATACAAATATTTTAAAAAGGGTCGACAAGACAGACAAACGAAGAATATATTTAATCAACTTAATGAACGCGATTTTCTTTATGTTAGCAGCTTTGACCCAAATAGACAAATAGGGTATAATTTTACTTATGAGCATTTTAATGATGAAAATCAGCTTGATTATAAGCTATCTGCCGCAAATATTCGATGGGTTGAGAAGGACAGTACTTACAGACTTACTTCATACACCAAAAGAAAAATTAAAGATGGTTACGAGTTAGTAGAAACTAAAAGAAGATTGGACACCGTATTCAACTTTAAGATAGATGATTTGACACCGGTTTCTTACATAGCTGATACAAAGAATCTCTTTGAGTTGAATAAGTTTATTGATGATCAAAAACAAAAAGGAGCTTCAAATATTAATAGCTACGTTTTGGTAAAGTATAAACGTTGGGCATTACCAATAGCTGCTTTTATTTTAACTATAATAGCTGTTGCAGTGTCATCTGTTAAGCGAAGAGGTGGTATGGGTTATAGTTTACTTCTGGGTATTGCTTTAGGATTAGTCTACATATTTTTTGATAGAATTTTTGGGACTATGGCTGAGCAGTCAGGCTTTTCACCAATACTGGCAGTTATAATACCCAATCTAATCTTTGGAATATTAGGAATTGTATTGCTCCAAAAAGCGAAGCGATAACATAAATACGACTTAGAATAATAGTATTGCAGTATTTGATACATGTTATATATTTGTCGCACCAAACCAAATTGACTACAACATAAAATTTTATGGAATATTTAGAATTTGAACTTCCTATCAAAGAACTTGAAGACCAACTTCAAAAATGTATGATTATCGGGGAAGAAAGTGATGTTGACGTAACTGAAACTTGCCAGCAAATAGAAAAAAAGCTTGCAGATACTAAGAAAGATATTTATAAAAACTTGACCGCGTGGCAACGTGTTCAGCTTTCAAGACACCCAAATAGACCATATACGATGGACTATATCAATGCTATTTGCGGAGATACTTTTTTAGAATTACATGGTGATAGAACGGTTAGTGATGATAAGGCCATGATCGGTGGTTTAGGTAAAATTGGTGACCAGAGTTATATGTTTATTGGTCAGCAAAAAGGGTACAACACGAAAACACGTCAGTACCGTAATTTTGGTATGGCTAACCCAGAAGGATATCGGAAAGCTCTACGTTTAATGCGATCAGCAGAAAAGTTCAATGTTCCAGTTGTATGTTTTATTGATACTCCAGGTGCTTACCCAGGTATTGAGGCTGAAGAGCGAGGTCAAGGTGAGGCAATTGCTAGAAATATTTTGGAAATGACTCGTTTAAAAGTTCCAATAATTGTTGTTATTATTGGTGAAGGTGCCTCAGGTGGTGCTTTAGGAATAGGTGTTGGTGATAAAGTACTAATGCTTGAGAATACATGGTATTCAGTAATTTCACCAGAATCGTGTTCTTCTATATTATGGCGTAGTTGGGAATATAAGGAGCAAGCTGCAGAAGCTTTAAAGCTTACCGCACCTGACATGAAAAAATTAAAACTTATTGACGAAATCGTGCGTGAACCTTTGGGTGGTGCGCATAGTAATCGTGATAAAACATTTGATACCGTAAAAAACAAAATTTCAAACCATTTTGCAGAACTTAAAAAGTTATCACCAAAAGATTTGGTGAATCAGCGAATGGATAAATATGCCAATATGGGCGTATTTAACGGCTAAGCCCTGAATTTAGGTTTTTCAATATTTTATATTAATCGTTTTTATTTCTTTTTTGGAGTTGTTAACACGATTTTTAAGTTATCAACACTAATTTTGTTGAATACCTGTGAACATCCATAAGTATAATTTCAAAGTTAACTAAAGGTTAATTCCATATTTTAGCGCTCATGGACAAACCAAACCCTATTGTTGGACGTAAAATTGATAAATCGACTATTATCAATTTAGAACGTGGAAAAATACCCCCTCAAGCTGTTGATTTAGAGGAGGTTGTATTGGGTGCAATGATGATTGATAAGAAAGGGGTTGATGAGGTAATAGACATTTTACATCCTGAAGTTTTTTATAAAGATGCGCATAGGTTTGTGTATGAGGCTATTTTCAAATTATTTGAAACCTCCGAACCTGTAGACTTATTAACTGTTTCTTCTCAATTAAAGAAAGATGGTCATTTAGAAGCAGTTGGAGGTGATTTTTATTTAATTAAACTAACTCAGAAAGTAGCTTCTTCTGCTCATATTGAGTTTCATGCACGTATCATACTTCAAAAATATATTCAGCGTAGTTTGATAAAAATATCAAATGAAATAATCGAAGATGCATATAGCGAAGGCACTGATGTTTTTGATTTATTGGATAATGCAGAATCTAAATTATATGAGGTAACGCAGGGTAATTTAAAGCGTTCTGCTGAAACAGCTCAGAATTTAGTCATTCAAGCTAAAAAGAGGATTGAAGAAATTGCAAATAAAGAAGGTCTCAGTGGAATTCCGTCTGGCTTTGATAAACTTGATAAATTAACATCGGGTTGGCAACCTAGTGATTTAGTAATTGTTGCCGCAAGACCTGGTATGGGTAAAACTGCTCTTACGTTATCAATGGCAAGAAATATTGCTGTCAATGCTGAAATACCTGTGGCATTCTTTTCTTTGGAGATGTCATCTGTTCAATTAATCACCAGATTAATTTCCTCGGAAACAGGGCTTTCTTCAGAAAAATTAAGAACAGGACGTTTAGAAAAACATGAATGGGAACAGCTTAATGTAAAAGTAAAAACTTTAGAAAAAGCACCCTTATTTATTGATGATACTCCTTCGCTTTCCATTTTTGATTTAAGAGCAAAGGCAAGACGATTAGCTTCTCAGCATGGAATTAAATTGATTGTTATTGACTACCTGCAATTAATGACAGCTGGTGGTAGTCAAAAGGGTGGAAATCGTGAACAAGAGATTTCTACAATATCAAGAAATCTAAAAGCATTAGCGAAAGAATTAAACGTTCCGGTTATTGCATTGTCTCAGCTTTCTAGAGCAGTTGAAACTCGTGGTGGTAGTAAAAGACCAATTCTCTCTGACTTGCGTGAATCAGGGGCAATAGAACAAGATGCAGATATTGTTTCATTCATTTATCGACCAGAATACTATAAAATTGATGAATGGGATGATGAAGAACGCACACCAACACAAGGTCAAGCAGAATTTATTGTTGCTAAGCACCGTAATGGCGGACTCGATAATATTAGGTTAAAGTTTATCGGTAATCTAGGTAAGTTTGATAACTTAGATGACTTTGATTCTCCGTTTGAGTTTCAATCAAAGATGAATGAAAATGAAGAAAACCCGTTTGCTACTCCAAATTTACCAAGTACTGATGAAGCTTTCGGCAGTTCCTTCAATGATGATTCTAGTGCCGATGAAGACGACGTCCCTTTCTAGAACAAATCATTCTAAAAAAGAATTTTCTCTTACGGCTGAAAACCAAATATTTAGGAAGACCATTCTACCAATTGTTTTTCTTTTCACCTCCTTTTATTCCTTTGCTTCAGTAATACTTATACCTATGGATGCTGAAAGCCAAAAGAACCACTTAAAAGCTTATGGTCTTACATATTGGGTGTTGGCAAAACAACAGAAGGTACAGTGGTTACTAAATTACCGTGGAGGGGCCTTTTTGCTACCTGATGGTGATGCTGTTCGTAAAGAATGTCAAATTAGAGGTGTTTCGTTCGAAGTTTTGTCTGATGGTCAGGCTAATAGTATTTTAAGTGATATCGGCAGTCCGTCTCAAAATCAAGAAGCTGTAATATTAGAAAAAGCTCCAAAAATTGCAGTTTATTCTCCTAAAGACAATCAGCCATGGGATGACGCAGTTACTATGGTTTTGACTTATGCTGAAATTCCTTATGTAACTATTTATGATGAAGAGGTTTTAGATGACAAATTAGCTTTATACGATTGGTTGCATTTGCACCATGAAGATTTTACTGGACAGTATGGTAAATTTTATAGAAACTACAGAGCGACTCCTTGGTACATAGAAGGCAAAAGATTAGCCGAAGAACGCGCAACAAAATTAGGGTTTTCAAAAGTATCGCAAGAAAAAGGGGCGGTTGCTGAAAAAATAAGAAGATATGTTATAGGAGGTGGGTTCATGTTTGCAATGTGTTCTGCAACAGATAGTTTTGATATTGCCCTTGCTGCGGATGGGATTGATATTTGTGAGCCTATGTTTGATGGAGATCCTTCAGATGCAAATTACCAAGAAAAATTAAACTATAGTAGAACTTTTGCATTTCAAAATTTCAATTTAGAAAGGAATCCATTGCGATATGAATTTTCGTCCATAGACATGACAGCTAAACGCAAAATTCCGAAAGAGTCTGATTATTTTTCCTTGATGGAGTTTTCGGCTAAATGGGACCCAGTACCTACTATGTTAACACAGAATCATACAACTTTGGTAAAAGGGTTTATGGGACAAACTACTTCATTTACTAGGGGAGAAGTAAAACCAACTGTCATCGTATTAGGAGAAAATAAAATCAACGATGAGGCAAGATATATTCATGGTATAAAAGGCAAAGGATTCTTTACTTTTTATGGCGGGCATGACCCAGAAGATTACCAGCATAGGGTGGGGGACCCTAAAACAGAATTAGAATTGCATCCAACTTCACCTGGATATCGTTTAATTTTAAACAATGTGTTATTCCCAGCAGCTCGAAAGAAAAAACAAAAGACCTAAAGAAACATTTGCTCTAAAACTCTTTCAACTCCAAAGTCATTATTGTTTGTGGTCTCAAAATTAGCAACTCTTTTCACGTTAGGATGGGCGTTGGCCATTGCAAAACTATAATTGGCTAATTGAAGCATTTCAATATCGTTATTGTAATCTCCAAATACCAGCAGTTCATCAGACGAAATATTATATTTCTTCATTACTTTATCAAGTGCAAAACCTTTATGGGCGTTTTTATGAGAGATGTCTACCCAATTAGAGCCCGATACTTTTACCTTAAGTATTTCTTCTAAATGCTTTGTTGCTGGATAAATAAATTTTTCAGAATTCTCGAAATGATAAATTGCTATTTTTAAAATTTCATCTTTTACCTCTTCTTGACTTTCTACAACTTCAAATTGAGTGTAATATTCTTTAAGTAGCTCTATAAATTTTTCCGAAGAACCATTTACGTAAGCATTATTTGGGCTACATAAGACTGGATGCGCATTCTCGATTTTTGAAACTACTTTTAGTATGGTATTTAAATTTTCATGCTTCAGAGGAGTAGTTAACAGCACTTCCTCTTTGTTTTTTATCATAGCACCATTCTCAGCTATAAATATCATATCGTTCTTAATGGAATGTAACTTCTCTACCATACTATGATATTGGCGACCGCTAGCGGCTACAAAATGGATGTCTTTCTCTTGCATTTGCTTGAATAGCTTAAAAAATCGAGAGCTGACTTCGTGGTTAGCATTTAGTAAGGTGCCATCCATGTCTGTTACAACCATTTTAATTCTAGATAAATCCATCTAACATTTTTAGGGTATAAAGGTAAGAGTATGATATGCTAAAGTGGTTAAGTTTGTATTATTTTAGTCTAATGAAGTCTTTTCAAAAAGAGATTACTTTAAAACCTTTTCATCGAGGTTTTCACTTAATAACAGATACTATTTGTAATGCTATACCTGAATTAGGGAATGTAGCGTCTGGTTTGTTACATGTATTTATTAAACATACTTCGGCTGGTTTGACTATTAATGAAAATGCTGATCCTACTGTGCGCATGGATTTTGAGAGTCATATAAATGAAATGGTTCCTGAAAACATGAGCTATTACAAACACGATTACGAGGGGTCTGATGATATGCCTGCTCATATTAAAGCCTCTCTAATGGGGTCATCAATTCAAGTTCCTATAACGAATGGTAAACTTAATCTTGGTACATGGCAAGGAATTTATCTTTGTGAGCATCGTAACCATGCTACTGGTAGAAAAATAGTTTTAACTATTTTAGGGGCGTAACAAATATCAAATCAATTTCAATCAGAAAGTTATTAAATAAAAAAATCCTGCTCTTTACAGAACAGGATTTTAATAAGCGGGGTAAGTTTAATTAAATTTTTATTTTACTTTCTCAACGATAGCCTTAAAAGCATCTGGGTGATTCATTGCTAAATCTGCAAGAACCTTTCTGTTTAAATCAATTCCATTAGACTTAACTTTTCCCATAAATTGTGAGTAAGACATTCCATGTAATCGGGCACCTGCATTTATTCGAGTAATCCATAGTGCACGGAAAGTTCTTTTCTTATTTCTTCTATCACGGTAAGCATAAAGCATTGCTTTTTCTACCGCATTTTTTGCTACTGTCCAAACGTTTTTACGTCTTCCAAAGTAACCTTTGGCTTGCTTCATCACCTTTTTTCTTCGGGCTCTTGAAGCTACTGCATTTACTGATCTTGGCATTTCTTTTTAATTTTTTTGTAGTAGGCGGGCGATTTGGCCACTTTTTAATTTATTTTAACTCAATTTGAATTTTAATAAATTGCCCAACTCCAGGGTTAATAATTTTACCGATTTACAATTACTTCAATCGTAATTGCTCTTTAATACTATTGACATCAGACTCATGTACTAATGTAGAATGTGTCAATTTAAGCTTCCGCTTTTTTGATTTCTTAGTCAAAATATGACTCTTGAAAGCGTGCTTTCTTTTGATTTTACCAGAGCCTGTAAGCTTGAACCGCTTTTTAGCACTGGATTTTGTTTTCATTTTAGGCATTTTTCCTTTTTATGATTTATCTCCGCTTATTTCTTACTTGCTTTAGGAGCGATGAACATTGTCATTCGCTTACCTTCTAATTTTGGCATCTGTTCTACCTTACCAACTTCTTCTAATTCAGAAGCTAGTCTTAATAACAATATTTCCCCTTGGTCCTTATACACTATAGAGCGCCCTTTGAAAAATACATATGCCTTTAATTTAGCCCCTTCTTTCAAGAATTTTTCAGCATGTCGCTTTTTAAACTCATAATCATGGTCGTCCGTCTGTGGGCCAAATCTAATTTCTTTTACAATAACTTTGGTCGCTTTGGCCTTCATGACCTTTTCGCGTTTTTTCTGTTCGTACAAAAACTTTTTGTAATCAATAATCTTACAAACAGGAGGATTAGCTTTTGGAGATATCTCCACCAAATCAAGTTCTAATTCCTCGGCTTTATCTAAAGCCTTTCTTATGGGGTATACACCAACTTCAATATTGTCTCCAACCAACCTCACCTCGGGTGAGAGTATTTTTTCATTGATATTATGAGGGTTTTTATTTTCCCTTCTTGGCTGAGGCCTAAATCTTCTTCGTATTGCTATGACTTATTATTTTTAATTAAACTTATTTTTTAGAACGACTTTAAGGTACTATTTATTTCTTTTGAAACCAAGTCTGAAAATTCGATAATGCTTATGCTACCTAAATCTTCTCCTCCATGCTTTCTAACGGCAATAGTGTCGGCGTTTTCTTCGCTCTCACCTACTATCAGCATAAAAGGTATTTTCTTTAGCTCTGCCTCTCTGATTTTTTTCCCTACAGTTTCGTTCCTATTATCAATGAGCGCGCGAATTTCGTGATTTTCCAACGAATTCAAAACTTTTTCAGCATATTTTTCATGTTTCTCGCTAACAGGCAAAACTATAGCTTGCTTTGGAATTAACCACAACGGGAAGTTTCCACCAGTATGTTCCAATAATAATGCCACAAATCTTTCCATGCTACCGAATGGCGCACGATGAATCATAACAGGTCTATGTGACTCGTTATCACTACCTTTATAAGTGAGGTCAAAGCGTTCAGGTAGGTTGTAGTCCACTTGAATAGTTCCTAATTGCCAATTGCGACCAAGGGCGTCCTTAACCATAAAATCAAGTTTCGGACCATAAAATGCTGCTTCACCACTTTCAATTACATAATCCAGGCCTTTTTCTTCGGCAGCTTCGATAATTGCTTTTTCCGCCTTTTCCCAATTTTCAGCCTCTCCAATATATTTTTCAGGTTTTTCTATGTCCCTTACCGAGACTTGAGCGGTAAAGTTTTCGAAACCTAAAGACCCTAGAACATATAAAGTTAAATCAATAACATTCTTGAACTCATCACTTAATTGATCAGGTGTACAGAAAATGTGAGCGTCATCTTGGGTAAATCCTCTAACTCTAGTCAAACCATGTAGTTCACCACTTTGTTCATACCTATATACTGTTCCAAACTCGGCATAGCGTTTAGGTAAATCTTTATAGCTGAAAGGACTTGTATTATAAATTTCACAGTGGTGAGGGCAATTCATTGGTTTTAGCAAAAATTCCTCGTCATCTTTTGGTGTTCGTATAGGTTGAAAACTATCTTCACCGTACTTAGCGTAATGCCCGGAGGTGACATACAGTTCTTTTTGCCCTATATGCGGTGTTACTACCATTTCATATCCGGCCTTTTTCTGAGCTTTTTTTAGAAAATCTTCTAAACGCTCTCGTAGGGCGGCACCTTTTGGTAACCATAACGGAAGTCCTTGTCCTACTTTTTGTGAAAAAGTGAATAATTCTAATTCCTTACCAAGTTTTCTGTGATCTCTTTTTTTAGCTTCTTCGAGTAATTCTAAATATTGGGTCAGTTCTTTTTGTTTAGGAAATGAAATGCCATACACTCGTGTTAGTTGTTTGTTGTTCTCATCCCCTTTATAATAAGCTCCTGCGACGCTTAAAATTTTAACCGCCTTAACTATGCCTGTATTTGGTATGTGACCTCCTCTACATAAATCTGTAAATGTGGCGTGATCACAAAAGGTAATTTCACCATCTTCGAGATTACTTATTAAGTCAACCTTATATTCATTCTTGTCTTGATAATAAGATAATGCATCAGCTTTACTTACAGCACGCATATTGAAATCATGTTTTCCACGAGCGATTTCAAGCATTTTATCTTCTATTGATTTAAAATCTTTTTCAGAAAGAGTTGCTTCACCTAAATCTACATCATAGTAAAACCCATTTTCAATCGCCGGACCTACCCAAAGTTTAATATTTGGATATAACTCTTCTAAGGCTTGTGCTAGAATGTGTGCTGAAGAATGCCAAAATGCTTTTTTTCCTTCATCATTTTTCCAGGTATAAAGAGTAAGACTGCCATCAGTCATTAAAGGTGTAGTTGCTTCAACGACTGTATCATTAAATTTAGCCGAAATCACATTTCTTGCTAAACCTTCACTTATGCTTTTGGCTACATCAAAAGGTGAATAACCTTTTTCAACCTCTTTCACTGCTCCGTCAGGTAGCGTAATCTTTATCATCCTATTTTCAAATTAAAGTAGCAGCAAAGATAATATCTTGTGCCGATGTGGCAATTATATTAACCTGTTTCGTTTACATTAAATTTTGGATAAAGAACACATACTTAGGGTTGTATGGTGAACGAGGCAAAAGCAATAATAAAGTCTTTTAGGTAATTACAATTTATTTTCATTGTAATCTACTGATAGTAAGACAGTTGAAAGTTTTTTGAATTTTTATTGAAAAAGGTTTTGTCTGGTTAAAAAAAGGTTTTTATATTTGCACCCGCTTTGCCGATGAGGTGAGTGTTAAAGGAGATAAAAACCGTAGGGGTTTTTATTTTTTTTGAGAAGGAATGAAGAAGTTCATATACATATTGGAATAGACAGCGTAGAAGAGAATAAATAAAACCATTTTGAAGTCAAAGAACTTAGAGGGGTTGATGTAGGTATCGCGAGATATTTAACGATCAACAATGAAGAGTTTGATCCTGGCTCAGGATGAACGCTAGCGGCAGGCCTAACACATGCAAGTCGAGGGGTAACAGAGGTGCTTGCACTTGCTGACGACCGGCGCACGGGTGCGGAACGCGTATGGAACCTACCTTTATCAGGGGAATAGCCCAGAGAAATTTGGATTAATGCCCCATAGTACTGTTTGATTGCATGATTAAATAGTTAAAGATTTATCGGATAAAGATGGCCATGCGTACCATTAGTTAGTTGGTAAGGTAACGGCTTACCAAGGCAGCGATGGTTAGGGGCCCTGAGAGGGGGATCCCCCACACTGGTACTGAGACACGGACCAGACTCCTACGGGAGGCAGCAGTGAGGAATATTGGACAATGGAGGAGACTCTGATCCAGCCATGCCGCGTGCAGGATGACGGCCCTATGGGTTGTAAACTGCTTTTATACAGGAAGAAACCTTTCCACGTGTGGAAAGCTGACGGTACTGTAAGAATAAGGACCGGCTAACTCCGTGCCAGCAGCCGCGGTAATACGGAGGGTCCGAGCGTTATCCGGAATCATTGGGTTTAAAGGGTCCGTAGGCGGGCCTATAAGTCAGGGGTGAAAGTTTGTGGCTCAACCATAAAATTGCCCTTGATACTGTAGGTCTTGAGTTATAGTGAAGTTGCCGGAACATGTGGTGTAGCGGTGAAATGCATAGATATCACATAGAACACCAATTGCGAAGGCAGGTGACTAACTATATACTGACGCTGATGGACGAAAGCGTGGGGAGCGAACGGGATTAGATACCCCGGTAGTCCACGCCGTAAACGATGGATACTAGCTGTCGGGACTTCGGTCTCGGCGGCCAAGCGAAAGTGATAAGTATCCCACCTGGGGAGTACGTTCGCAAGAATGAAACTCAAAGGAATTGACGGGGGCCCGCACAAGCGGTGGAGCATGTGGTTTAATTCGATGATACGCGAGGAACCTTACCAGGGCTTAAATGTACATTGCATAGCGTAGAGATATGCTTTTCTTCGGACTATGTACAAGGTGCTGCATGGTTGTCGTCAGCTCGTGCCGTGAGGTGTCAGGTTAAGTCCTATAACGAGCGCAACCCCTACCGTTAGTTGCCAGCATGTAATGATGGGGACTCTAACGGGACTGCCGGTGCAAACCGTGAGGAAGGTGGGGACGACGTCAAATCATCACGGCCCTTACGTCCTGGGCCACACACGTGCTACAATGGCCGGTACAGAGGGAAGCCACCACGTAAGTGGGCGCGGATCTATAAAACCGGTCACAGTTCGGATCGGGGTCTGCAACTCGACCCCGTGAAGCTGGAATCGCTAGTAATCGGATATCAGCCATGATCCGGTGAATACGTTCCCGGGCCTTGTACACACCGCCCGTCAAGCCATGGAAGCTGGGAGTGCCTGAAGTCCGTCACCGTAAGGAGCGGCCTAGGGCAAAATCGGTAACTAGGGCTAAGTCGTAACAAGGTAGCCGTACCGGAAGGTGCGGCTGGAACACCTCCTTTCTAGAGACGATGCGCCTAATTGGCCCCGTTTTTTGACTAAGGAGTGGTTCTTACTCTTTTATGTTGTCTATCAATATGTTATTTAAAATATTGTGTACTGTTGTAAACAGGCCAAGACAGTCTCATAGCTCAGCTGGTTAGAGCGCTACACTGATAATGTAGAGGTCGGCAGTTCGAGTCTGCCTGAGACTACAACGTTCATATAATTGAAATACTGAATAGGAAATTCTAGAAGTTGGGTAGTAGTTAAGTACTAACTGCTAACTACTAATTACTAACGACTAGTAATTGGGGGATTAGCTCAGCTGGCTAGAGCGCCTGCCTTGCACGCAGGAGGTCATCGGTTCGACTCCGATATTCTCCACGATGGATGCTTAAAAAGTAGAATCGAGATTGAAGGAAACAAAAGAAGCTTGCTTTTAGTTGTTTCTGAGATAAGATTTTTTTAATGCATTCTCAAGATTGAAGTTTGAGGAGCAGCGTAGCTACTCTGATATACTGATAATCTTGCACAACGTTCATTGACATATTGGGACGTATTATAAAGACACGAGTCATTTATAATAAGTCAAAAGAAGAAACTTAAGTAGTAGAATAGAATACAATAAGTTAGAAGTAATTATAAGGATTACGAGAGGGCGCATATATCAAGTGATATATAGTGCGACAAGCAAATTAAGGGCGTATGGGGAATGCCTAGGCTCTCAGAGGCGAAGAAGGACGTGATAAGCTGCGAAAAGCTACGGGGAACTGCACACGAGTGTTGATCCGTAGATATCCGAATGGGGCAACCCACTATGTTGAAGGCATAGTATCCGCAAGGAGGCAAACCCGCTGAACTGAAACATCTAAGTAGGCGGAGGAAGAGAAAACAAAAGTGATTCCGTTAGTAGTGGCGAGCGAACGCGGAT
>NZ_JAVRHW010000003.1:0-25000 GCF_031846365.1 Croceitalea sp. P059 | reverse complement strand
ATCGTCTAGATTGAATCAGACTAGAGAGTTTCATCATAAAATTATTGGTTTTGACAAAGCACCTTCCGCCGTGAGAAAAGCACAAGAAAATGTCGAAAACGCCAACCTAGTTGAATATATTTCAATTGAAAGAAAAGATTTTTTTAGAACCCTAAAACCAGTCGAAAATGAACTTCATATTGTTTTTAATCCACCATATGGCGAACGTTTAAATATTGATGTAGATGAATTCTACAGTAAAATTGGAGATACCCTGAAGCAAGACTATGCAGGAACGAAAGCGTGGTTTATTACATCTAATTTGGGTGCGCTTAAACATGTTGGACTAAGACCTTCAAGAAAAATTAAAGTTTTTAATGGTAAGTTGGAATCGAGATTAGTGATGTATGAGCTTTATGAAGGCAGTAAGAAGGGAAAATATATTAATTGATGACTAGAATTGAGAATTATTCTAGTGACTCAGAATCTTTTTTCTTTTTCTTCTTGGCTTTTTTATATAACGGCAAAAAATACGACAAGGAATAATTAAATCCTATACCCCAGTTGCTCTCATCAGTAACTTTGTTAAAACCAGGAATCCACAAATTTCTAAAATTATCTGGATCATTATTACTAACTAACCTTGCAAGTCTTACGCTCATACCAACATATATATTAGAAAATAATTCGGCCTTTAACCCTAATACAAATTCAAGCCAAGACGCATTTAAATTATTAAATTCAATTGGGTCATTACTTCCTAACACAAAACCGTCAGGACTAAAAAAACGATTGCTATCAAAATATGAAAAATTGTTCAAGGTTTGACTAAAAGAACTGTACGCATATCTACCTCCAATGGTAATTTGATTATTCATTCCAAACCAATTCTGATAGGTGTTTTTGTCAACTCCTAATTTAATATAGCTTCCCGATGTGGTATAATCATATAAAATAGACTGTGCAACGTCTTCATTTTGTGTTTTCTCTTCATTTCCTAATTCTACGGCGAGGTATAAATCTTCAGTTAGTCGATAATCACCTACTATCTCAAAACCAGTATAACCATCAATCAAAAAAGAAAGTGTTGGCCTGCTTAAATCTATTCCAACTCTAAGACCATATTTTTGGTCATAGCCTAATGAATCTTTGACCTCATCTTCTGAGTTGTTACTTTCTTGTGCAAGCCCTAATGACCAACCAATAAAAATAAAAATTATACTAATGAAATATCTTAACATGAATGGTATTTGATTTTTCTAGATCAATATCTGATTCCAAAATCGTTATTCTCTTAATCCAATCACTACTAAAAACTTGTCTTGTAGTATCTAATTCATTAAAATTCCCAACAAAACCACAGGCTCTTGAAACATATTCTTCACCTACTTCATAATTAAAAGATAAGGTATCTATTATGCCGGTTTCTAATTCTGTAGCGTCATCGGTTGCAGAATTGCTTATAAACTCGAATTGGGTTGTTGTATTATCAAGTCGTAAGGGGATTAGGATAGAATCTGAAACACTCGAACGGTCAGAAAAAGTATCAGACGAATAAATACTATCATTGTCAATACCTCTAATTCTTAGTGATGAGACTGTTTTAAAAACAGTAGTATCCTCATCATCCGCATCATAAAACCCTATTACTAAAAACGGAGTATCGCCTTCTACACAAATATCATCCTTTTCGCATGAGCTGAAGTAAAGTATAACAGTTATAATAGATAGGGCTGATAATATTTTTTTCATTCTTCTTTTGCTATGCAAACCGTCGGGTTAAAAGTACAACATTTTCAACATGATGAGTTTGCGGGAACATGTCTACAGCTTGAGTTTTTGTAACCTCATATTCTTCATTTAATAAGGCCAAATCTCTTGCTTGTGTAGCGCTATTGCAACTTACATAAACTATTTTGTCTGGCATCACTTTTAACAATTGTTCAACAACTAATTTATGCATTCCATCTCTTGGTGGGTCTGTAATAATTAAATCAGGTTGTCCATGTTTGGTAACAAAATCATTGTCAAAAACAGTTTTCATATCACCTACAAAAAAATCTACATTTCTAATTTTATTATGAGCGGCATTTGTTTTTGCATCTTCAATGGCTTCTGGCACAGATTCAATACCAACAACTTTTTTTGCTTTTTTTGCAATAAATTGAGCAATTGTGCCCGTGCCGGTATATAAGTCATATACCAACTCTTTACCAGAAAGATTAGCAAAATCTCTTGTTATTTTATACAATTCATAGGCTTGTACAGAATTAGTTTGATAAAAGGATTTTGCGTTAATCTTAAACTTAAGACCTTCCATTTCTTCAAAAATATGATCTCTCCCTGAATGACATATTATTTCCTGATCGTAAAAACTATCATTCTGTTTTTGATTGATTAAATATTGTAAGGAAGTAATTTCAGGAAAAGTACTTTGAAGGTGATTTAATAATAATTCTCTTTTTTCAAAATCGTTATCATAAAATTGAATAACCACCATTATTTCTCCAATAGATGATGTCCTAATCATCATTGTACGAAGTAAACCTTCTTTTCTTCTAGGATTGAAAAATTGCATACCATTTACTTCAGCAAATGATTTAACTTCCAGTCTAATAGTATTAGATGGTTCTTCTTGTAAATGACATTTTTTAACATCTAAAATTTTATCCCACATTCCTGGAATATGAAAACCAAGCGCATTTTTATCCTTAATTTCTAAATCTGAATTGATTTCATCTAAAGTCAACCAACGGCAATCTGAAAAAGAAAATTCCATCTTATTGCGATAGAAGTACTGTTCTTTAGAACCTAAAATTGGTAAAGGTTTGGGTAATGTAATATGACCAATTCGGGTAAGATTATTCTCTACTTCTTGTTGTTTATAGAATAATTGATGCTCGTATGACATATGTTGCCATTTACACCCACCACAAACACCAAAATGCTCACATACAGGTTCCGTTCTTTTATCAGAAAGTTTATGAAAATTTGTAGCTATGCCTTCAAAATAAGCTTTACGTTTTTTTGTGGTTTGAATATCCACAATATCACCAGGTACAGTATTGGTTAAGAATATTACCCGACCATCAGGCGCTTTGGCAATAGTTTTCCCTTTTGCACCTGCATCAAGTACTTCAATTTGCTCAAATATTTGCCTTTTATTCTTTTTTCGCATGCGCAAAAGTAAGTAGTTTTTTAATGTTTTCTAATCCAAAATGAAGAAGGAATTCTTTAATTGATGGGAACCTTTTTGATATCATTTAGTCTATATTATAGAATATATGGCTCATCCGACTAAAATATTAGATTCATTACTTGTATTATCTTTTCAAAGAGGTGATAAGAAGGCCTTAACATTATTATTTAAACGCTGGAATAAGAAGATATGTGTTCAGGCCTTTAGATATACTAACGATTGGGATTTAGCTCAAGATGTTACACAGGATACTTGGCGAACTGTATTAGGTAAAATTCATATGTTAAGAGATGCGAACGAGTTTGGAAGTTGGGTAATGACCATAGCAAATAGAAAGGCTTTAGATTATTTAAAAAGTAATAAGAAATATATCAAGGTTTCATATCATCAAGAATTAGATGACAGTTGCAGCGATATTTATGAAACTGTCTCAAAAGAAGATAAAATTAATTCTGTATTAATCGCTTTAAAAGCCCTTCCGCTAGAACAACGAATAGTACTCCAATTATTTTACTTAGAAGAATATAGTATGAAAGATATCAGTAAAATAACTGGAGTCACTGTTAATACCATTAAGACTCGCCTTTTTAGGGCAAGGGAGAAATTGAAATTATTAATTAAAAAATAAGAGTATGAGTAAAGATTTAGAAAAAATAGATGAACTAATAAAGGAAGCGCTTGGTAAAGAAGAAGCCAAGTTTTATGATGAACTTGAAGAACAGAACCTCTTTGGCAAGATTGGAGAAACTTTCCGTGGTAAAACAGGATGGCTTGTAATTTTTATGAATGTAATGAACCTTATATTTCTTGTTCTTTTTGTTTATTGTTTGGTTCAATTTTTCAATGTTTCAGAAACCAATGAGCTTATTAAGTGGACGGCTGCCGGAATAATATGTTGGTCATTTATGGCTTTTATTAAGCTTTATGTTTGGATGCAAATGGATAAGAATGATATCCTACGAGAACTTAAACGTTTAGAACTACAGGTTTCAGTTTTAACAGGTAAACAAAAAGACCCCAACTAAAGCTGGGGTCTTCACAGTAACAACAAAACAAAATGTAAATATCAATTTGGGGAAATTGTTATACAAGATTAATTTTTGTTATTAAACTTGTTCAATATTTTTTCCATCTGTTTGCCAGCAGCCGGTCTGCCACCCAATCCAAAAGAAAGCGCAACAGTTATAGCAATAGTGCCAAGGGTTATACCAAATGCTAAATTGATAATATCGTCAGCCATGCCCATAGTCTTAAGACCCATGGCTAAAAAGATGGCTAGAATAGCTGTTCTTATTATTGAAGCTACAAAACCATTTTTTTCATTTTTAGAAAAGGCATTTTTTGCTAAAACTGAAACCCAATTACCTATCATGATAATAACAAGACCAAATAGAATTTTACCAGATAAATTGGTAATGGTATTTAAAACATCAGTAAGTTGTGCAAATTCTAATTTTTCTATAGCTGTTAATAGTCCAAAAATAATGATGAAGAAATAGACAATATTAGCAATCACATTTGCGATGTTGGTATTCCCAATCATATTATCAAGGTGCATTTTTGCCATTATACCATTTAAGTTCATTTTACTTAAAATATCTTTTATCATTTGAGATAAGAAACGCCCTCCTAAAACAAAAAGGATAAGAATAAATGCAGCTAAAAGCACTTTTGGTATTGCATCAAAAAATTGAGTTAGAATTGAAGTTGCTGGTACAGAAATAGCATCCATATTTAAAATATTCAATGCCGAAATCAGTAAAGGGATAAATATGAAAATAAAAACAACTTTCTTTAAAATGCCAACAATATCAAATCCTTCTGACATACCTAATTTGGGAACAAACTTTTGAATTGTATCACCGGACATGCCAACTAACTCTGAAACTACCGTTGCTAGCATATATCCAATATAGCCAACTAAACCAGCTCCAATAATATTTGGTATAAATGCTAAGAAGCCATCAAGTAAATTTTTAACTGGATCTAAAACACTTTGCATGCCTAGTTTTTCTAAAGCGAGCATAAAAACAAATATCATTACCAAAAAGTAGATTAGTTTTCCAATAAACTTTGAGAGCGTAATTTTATCGCTTTTCATTTTATCGTCAACCCCTGTTCGTTTTATTAATTTTGTAGTAAGTCTTTTTAAAATACCGGCTACAAACCAACCAATTACGAGAATTAGTATTGCTCCAATTGTTGCGGGTAAAAAATCGCCCACAGAGCCTGTAATGCTGCTCATCATGTTTTCTAAATATTCCATTTTTATAGTTTTTAAAAAAGATTAGTGTTTTATTGTGAACCCTTTTTTTTGATTAAGTCACAATTCTATTTTTTAAAAACAACTAGACCTTTGGGTCTTGAAATATTTTTTATTTTTGTAGCTCTACTAGGGATGATTTCTCTCCCACGCTGAATTTTCGACTCTTCGAAAGGATAAAGGTATCGCAGGAATGGTTATTTTATAAATTTTAAACACTATTTAAAATGGCTGTTTTAGAACAATTAACATCGCAACAAGCGATAGATTTAGAAAACAAGTACGGGGCACATAACTATCACCCTTTACCGGTAGTATTAAGTAAAGGTGAGGGCGTTTATGTATGGGATGTTGAAGGTAAAAAGTATTATGACTTTCTTTCAGCATATTCGGCAGTGAATCAAGGACACTGCCACCCAAAAATTATTTCTGCACTTCAAAATCAAGCAGAGAAGTTAACCTTAACATCTAGAGCATTTTATAATGATTTGTTAGGCGCCTTTGAAAAGTATGCTACAGAGTTTTTTGGCTTTGATAAACTTTTACCAATGAATACTGGTGCTGAAGCTGTGGAAACCGCTTTAAAGTTAGCTCGAAAATGGGGCTATGAGAAAAAAGGAATTCCTGCTAATCAAGCAAAGATTATTGTATGTCAAAATAATTTTCACGGTCGAACTATTTCAATTATTTCAGCCTCCAATGATCCGGTTGCAACTGAAAATTTTGGTCCTTTTACCCCTGGTATTATTTCAATTAATTATAATGATATCAGCGCTTTGAACGAGGCTTTAAAAGATGAAAATGTGGCTGCATTTTTAGTTGAGCCAATTCAAGGTGAAGCTGGTGTTTTTGTGCCAGAAGAAAATTATATTAAAGATGCCCTTGATTTATGTAAATCAAAGAATGTTCTTCTTATAGCTGATGAAGTTCAAACTGGTATTGCAAGAACTGGTCGTTTATTAGCGACTTGTGGTAATTGTTCTTGTTCTGATAAAAATTGTTCTGGTGTTCCAGATGTAAAGCCTGATATTCTGATTTTGGGTAAGGCTATTTCTGGCGGAGTTTTCCCAGTTTCAGCGGTACTGGCCAATGACGACATTATGGAAGTAATTAAACCAGGTAATCACGGCTCAACTTTTGGAGGAAATCCATTGGCTTGTGCTGTAGCAATGGCCGCACTAGAGGTAGTTAAAGAAGAGCAACTTGCAGAAAATGCATTTAAACTTGGTGAATTGTTTCGTTCTGAAATGAATAAACTTATTCAAGATAGTTCCTTGGTTAGCTTGGTTCGTGGTAAAGGGCTATTAAATGCCATTGTTATTAACGATACTGAAGAAAGCTCCACGGCATGGAACATATGTGTCGCTTTAAAAGAAAATGGTCTTTTAGCAAAGCCTACTCATGGCAATATCATCCGTTTTGCTCCACCATTGGTTATGACGGAGGAACAACTTCTAGAATGTATTTCAATTATCCGAAGGACTATTCTAGCATATGAAGCATAAAAAAATCCCCGAAAGGGGATTTTTCATTTTAAGAATTTTCTCTTTTATTTAGATGCTCCATTTTTATCATCTCTTTTTAATTGACGCTGAATTTTTCTGATTGCTGATTCAATTGATTTTTCGGGTTCTATAATATTATATTCTCCCCAAAAATCGGGGTCAGAAAAACCAATAGCTTCATCACTTAGGATTATTGATTTTTTTATTTTTTCTTTAGGCTTCAAGGTTGCACCTTCACTATTACTTTTCCAGTCGGTAACGGCCATTTCTGCAGTCATGCTATAAACTGAGTTGAACAGTTTATCATCCCAATCTACTTTAAATTCTAAAAGAACATTACTATAACCATAATACCATTTGCCATTTTTATTTCTATAATCTACTCGATATGCTATTTCCGTGGGCCAAACATCTACGTTTGCAGGTTTTTTTCTAACAAATAGTCTTGAAGCTAGTTCACGGTTTGTGATATTCAATTGATAAACAGCACTCTTGAGAGTTTTATTCTCTACATCTATGTATAGTTTTCCGTAGTATAATGGTTCTCTTATACTCGGAAGTTGTTTGAAATCAATAATATAAATTTGACGGTCATTTATAAATGTAGACCGGTCAAAGCTAAAAATATATTCATCTATAGTTTCATCGGCAAATATGTATTCAGGGTATTTAATAATATCTACATAAAGCGTATTAAATGGTCCACCTTGTAACTTTAATGCTACGGTATCTAATTTACTGTAATCAGTACTCTTTCTGGCCTTAAATAATTGAACAGCGTCTTTTTTACTAGATGTATAAGATGACTTATAAATATTAACAACCGCCTCAGATAGTGATACATTACGTCTTCGCTTTTTAATGGTTTCTCTATAAAAGGCGGTCATTAACGTTTGATTATCGAAATAATTTTCACCTTTTTTATTAAGTACCTCACGCACTAACGCCTCAGCATCTTTTGGGACATTTACGTTAACTTCTTCTAATTGGGTTACAGAAATTTCTAGTTCTATTTTATTGTTATCAGCATTGAGATCACCTAAAGAAATCTTTTTTGTCGTATGGCCTAGGAAAGAAAAAGAAACTATACCCTCTTTAATTGCAGAAGGAACTTTAAGCAAAAATTCACCTTCTGTATTTGAAATGGTTGAAATATTGGTTTCTTCTAAGGCTACTGTTGCAAAAACCAATTGTTTATTTGAATTCTTTTCAATTACTTTTCCTTTGTATTGCTTAAAACTATTTTGAGTTTCTTGAAATGCAAAAACATTGGAGCTAACGATAAGCGCTGTTAAAAAAATAAGTAAGGTTGACTTTGACACGAAATTTCTTTTCTTGGATAACATCATAAAACAAGTAATTCTTTTAAAATTATATGAAATACATGTATTTCTATGTTAAAAAACCAAGAAATCAGCCCTATTTTGACTAAAATTCATAAATCTCGATTGGCAAATCATCAGGGTCACTGAAGAAAGTAAATTTTTTATTTGTCAATTCATCAATTCGAATAGGTTCAGTTACAACTTTATTTGAATTTAAGTTTTGAATTACTCGTTCAATATTTTCAACTTTAAACGCCAAGTGTCGAAGACCACAGCCTTCAGGTCTTGAAGTTCTTTTTGGAGGATTTGGGAATGAGAATAGTTCGATAATGTATTCTTCATTTAGGGCCAAATCTAATTTGTACGAGTCTCGCTGTTCTCTATAAGTTTCATTGATTATTTTTAATCCAAGAATATTTGTATAAAATTGCTTTGAAAGCTCATAATTAGAACAGATTATGGCGATATGATGAATTCCTTTGAGCATCTTAATATTTGCTGTTTGTTAGTTCACCATAAATAACGCATTGGCAAAGAATAGTTTTCCATTTTCCCAAAACCCACGAAATAATGGATTGTCTACCAAATAAATAACTTGCCCTCTTCCATGTTCTTCTATCCCAAAAACTAATGTTTGCTTTATTTTTTTCTGTGCCTCACTACCAGCAAAACCTGAAACCGGTTTGGTATTATCTTCTAAATACACGGCGTTACCACTATTTAAATATTGGAATGCATCGTTACCCAATTTCAAGGAAAAGTATTCGGAATTATAACCATAAGCTAAGGGATTAGTAATATCTACTTTTGCTTTAAAAATTGCCCCTGTGATGGCATTCTTCATTCTTTCACGCTGAGTATTTTCATAGGGCATAGGAACCCCATCCTTTGCACCTTTTTCTAAGTCCTTTGTTTTAATGCCAAAACCATTATCACCATCAATTCCTTTAATGGAACCTCCAATAGCTATTAATTTTCCTCCACCTCGTACCCAAGATTTCAAATTTTTCAATTTTTCCTTGGTAAAATAACTTGAATACCTACCATCAGGTAAAATAAAAATATCATAATTAACCAAATCGACATTATCAATATAGGCTACATCTAGAATGGATATAGGATATTTTAGTTGCTGCTCAAAGTAGTGCCAAACTTCCCCAAAACGTAAAGTTGAAGTCGGACCACCAGAGAGGATGGCAACTTTAGGTTGCTTGATTTTTTGGATATAAGAAGAGCCAAAATCTTTTCCAGAATCTACAAAACCCGTACTTACAGTATTTAAAGACTTTCCATGTTCTTGTGCTATTTTCTTTAAAGTGTCGGTAAATGCCTTTATTTTTTTATTATCCGCTCTGGTAATAATAAGACTACCTCTTTTAAATTTTTTCCCCTCTAATGTGAATGGAGAATAAGTCGTTTTAACAGTAACATTATTTTGAAGTAAATCAGTTAAAAACCTAGCATCCTTCATACTATTCCAATCAGTAACATAGGCATAATCATTATTACTAAATGGTCCTGAAGTATCACCTTCAAAAAAAGAGTTATTTTCATTTACTTTTGCAGCAATAGAAACTTCGTTTTCTGATGCTAGAGCATTCAAGCCATATGCATATGGCAAGGACCAAGCCGTAATATCATAAGTTAAAGAATCACTTAATTTAGCATTAGGCTCAAATAATACCTTTACCATGGTTCCTTTAGTTTGATTTGTGGAAACCACTATTGAATTTTCATCTACCTTTAAAACTCCAGGTTTGCCAGTTTGATAATTAAATCCTTTTACCGTTCCCTTAGCAGCCATTCCAAAATGAATTTCATGTTTTTTAAGAAGTTTTCCCAAGGCCATTAAATTATCTGCGTTGCCATTAAGAACATAGCTCTTATATTTAAAACGCTTATTTTGGTAAAACTTCTTAAATTCAGAGTTAAGCTTTTCTATATTATTTGTTGCCACTTCAATGGTAGAAAGTCCAGTGGTATGATGATGATCAATTCTATCTTTAAGAGTTAATGTGTCGCCATTTCTTGTTATTACACCTAAGCCAGCTCTTCCGCTACCACCTTGCTCATAAGTCATGCCGATTGCTCCATTATACGTAGGATAAGTGTCGCCATAGCTGGGGTAAAACAAGTCAAAACGCTCCTTGGTGAAATAAAACCAACCATTAGCATCAAAATATTTAGCGTGGTTTTTTCCTATAGTTTTTTGAAAATCAACCTGAAAATCAGTAATGACTTCATGATAAGGTTGAGCTGCTGGAGCAAAATAATAAGGATCGTTCATGCCTTGTTCATGAAAATCGACATGTATGTGAGGTAACCACTTGTTATAAACTTTTAGTCTGTGTTGACTTTCAACCTGAGTTAACCAAGCCCAATCTCTATTTAAATCGAACATATAATGATTGCTACGACCACTCCACCAACCTTCATTGTGTTCTTTACTATTTGGATCAACTTGATTTGGTGTGTTTTTGTATTGATTGTACCAATTGCTATATCTATCTCGACCATCAGGGTTAATACATGGGTCTATTATAATTATTGTGTTTTCTAAATAATCACTTTTAATGGTTAATAATTCGTAAATGGTTTGCATTGATGCTTCGGTGCTTACACTTTCATTGCCATGAACGTTGTAGCTTAACCATACAATTGCTTTATCAGGGTTTCCTTCACCTTTTGTTGCTTTTAAATGTTCTTCACGAATCGCATCTAGATTTCGCATATTTTCAGCAGAGGAAATGAATGCTAATAAAAGAGGTCTTCTTTCATTTGTTTGACCATACTCGATGAGTTTAACTCGAGCCTTGTCCGTCTCAGCTAGATACTCATAATAATCTACAACTTCGTAATGTCTTGTGAACTGTGTTCCTAATTCGTACCCGTGAAATTCAGATGGGGATTGAATGTCTTGCGCTGTTAAAATAACAGAAATAAAAAATACAATTAAAAGTAAAAATCGAGTCATATGTAGTTTGGTTTCTTGGTAAACATAAAGCTAATGATAAATTTTGTGTTTATGTAATTAACGAATTTTTAGGAAGGGTAATCGCTAAGTAGCTTATCTTTAAGCACATTTTTGATTTTTGATGCAAGTAGACAGTATACCTTTTCGGAAAACCGGATATTTTTCAAAACTTATTTGTGATTATTTAGATGAAAAAGAGGAATTAAAGCCTTTTTTCAATCGTTATCCGGCCATTGATAATTTTGACAACCAGCTTAAAGAAAAAAGTAAAACCTACGATTTAAGAAGCCGAACAGTTTTGGTTAATTCTTTAAAAAACCAATATGATGACTTTCAAATTTCTGACCTAACAGAAAATAATTTGAATCTTTTGTCACAAGGGAACACTTTTACTGTTGTAACTGGGCATCAGCTAAATTTATTTACAGGTCCACTCTATTTTTTATTTAAGATTATTTCTACAATAAATCTTACGGAACGATTGAAAACCGAATATCCTAGTTATAATTTTGTTCCCGTATACTGGATGGCAACAGAGGATCATGATTTTGATGAGATTAATTATTTTAATTTTAATGGAAAGAAAGTACAATGGAACATTAACACCAAAGGAGCTGTTGGTAGATTGAATACGAAAGGATTAAAAGAGGTTTATGATGTTATTTCTGCCCAGTTTGGTGATTCCTCAAACGCCCAAGATTTAAAGAAAGTTTTTAAGCAGGCCTACTTAGAACAAATGAATTTGGCAGATGCTACTAGGTTTTTGGCCAATGAATTTTTTGGTGATCAAGGCTTAGTAATTGTTGATGGAGATGATAAGAATCTAAAGCGTCTTTTAATTCCTTTTGTTAAAAAAGATGTTTTTGAACAAATTCCTTACAACAAGGTAACAGCAACAAACAAGTTTTTATCAAATGTATCTGAGGATTATAAAATCCAAGTAAACCCAAGAGAAATCAATTATTTTTATCTAAAAGAAAACCTTCGTGAGCGAATTGTTGAAAACAATGGGAGTTATTTGATTAACGATACTGACATTAGGTTTACTAAAGAAGAACTCATAAATGAGCTCGAAACCTATCCTGAAAGGTTTTCACCAAATGTAATAGCTCGACCATTATATCAAGAAGTTATCTTGCCAAACCTATGCTATATCGGAGGTGGAGGAGAGTTGGCGTATTGGCTAGAACTCAAAGATTACTTTCAAGAACTTAACATAACCTTTCCAATGTTATTACTGCGAAATTCGGCATTGATAATTTCAGACAAACAAGCAACAAAAATTCAGAAACTCGAACTTGAAATTGAGAATCTATTTTTAAAGCAAACTACGCTTATTAATAAAAAGATTAGAGCAATATCAAATATTGATATAGATTTTTCACCCCAGAAAAAACTGTTGGAGGAGCAGTTCAAAAACATGTACGAACTGGCTGAACAAACCGACAAATCTTTTTTAGGTGCGGTTAAAGCTCAGGAATTGAAACAGAAAAATGGACTCGATGCTTTAGAAAAAAGACTTTTGAAAGCTCAAAAAAGAAAATTAAAAGATCAAGTTACTAGAATGACTGCAATTCAGAATGAGTTATTTCCTAATCATTCCTTGCAAGAACGCCAGCTTAATTTTTCAGAATTGTACTTAGAATATGGGCAATCACTGATTCCGTCATTAAAAGAAGCACTTAATCCATTAATTAACGAGTTTTTAATTTTAAGGGACTAAGAATTGACCATTCCAATTGCTTTCTTTTTTCTTAAATAAAATTCTCAAGTGCTGAGGTTGGTTCAATTTTAAGTATTCTATCTTTTGAGGTATTAAATGAACAACCCCAAAATAGTTTTGTTGGTTTAAGTATTCAATATTATCTGGTTGTTGAATAATGGAACCTGGGGCCAAGTTGGTGGTATAATCTTTTTGATTTCTGATTCTAACTTGCTGCCAAAGATTTTGAAGGCTTTCTTCATCTTGCTCTAACTGGGCTGTAGCCCTAAAAACCAATTGTAGTTTTTTCTCCACGTGGTAAAAGTGAGCACTGACTTGTTCATTGTTCTTAATTTGTTTCACTTTTTTAGAACGTAAATCGGTAAAAAAAGTCAATTTTAATTCTGAATTAATTTTTCTTAGTACGACGATACGTTGCTGTGGTAATTGATTCTTATCAAGTGTAGCTAAGGTCAGTGTTTTAAAGGGGTGACCAAATTCTGAACAACCTTTTTTAAGCTCTGATTCTATTTCTTGTAAAAAAGAATTGAACATGATTTATATTTTTTTCAAAATAAAAGAAAAATTAGGTAGGGTTTTTATTATGTGAGTTGTTTTAAGTACAAATTGTTATGAAAAGGTTTTTTGACCTTTTAAAATTATGAATTAGTTAATTCATGTGTTTAGGTTGGTTTTGATTTTACTTTTAAAGCCCCGGAGTGGTTCCCGGGGCTTTTATTTTTTTTAGCTTAAAACAACTCCTCAAAATGGTTCTTCACCGCAAATAGGGTGGCTTCTTTCATGCTATCGAATCTCAAATCAGCATAACCAACTCGTTCCTCAGGTCCTATTCCCACGGAATAAAAACCACCTGTATTAGCTGCATCCACACCTGCTTCTGCATCTTCATAAACAATGCATTCCTCTGGTTTAAGGCCTAGTTTATCCGCACCAAATAAGAAAATATCTGGAGCTGGCTTACTTTTCGAAACACTATTGCCATCACCAATAACATCAAAATATTTGGTGGCATCCAGTTGTTTTAGAACCTTAGTAGAGTTCTTACTAGCACTTCCTAAGGCAACTAAAAAACCTTCTTGTCTTAAATGTGTTAACAGTTCTCTTGCTCCAGGTAAGTAATCATCCTCAGTCATAGTGTCAAGACTAGCGACGTAAATATCATTTTTCATAGCCGCTAATTCTAGTAGTTTATGTTCATCTACAGTAGCATTATTATGTTCTCTTATAATGTTTATTGAGTCCATTCTAGACACACCACGTAATTTTTCGTTTACTTCTCTATTAAATAACCAGCTCATCTCATCCGCTAGTTTTTTCCAAGCCAAGAAATGAAGTTCTGCTGTATCGGTGATAACACCATCTAAATCAAAAATAAATCCTTTAATCATTTATTCAATTGGTTTAAGTAACTAAAAATCTAGCTAACAAATTTATTTATTAATCTGTAGAAATAGTTCAACAAGGTTAGTGCAAATCTTTTTATTTGAACGCATGAATTTAATTGTCTTTAAAACTTTTCGATAAGATGTTATAAATATTCATTCAAAGTTAGTTTTGCAACTGCATCAAATTGCTATTTTTGCCCATGCAAAACAAAGTTCTAATTCTAGACTTCGGCTCGCAATACACTCAACTCATTGCCAGAAGAGTTCGAGAGCTGAATATATACTCCGAAATAAAGCCCTTTAATAACCCTCCAAAAGATGTATCTGCTTATAAGGCGGTAATTCTATCTGGTTCACCTCATTCCGTTAGAACCGAAGATGCTCCGCACCCAGATTTATCCGAGATAAAAGGTAAGAAGCCATTATTAGGTATTTGTTATGGAGCACAATATTTAGCTCATTTCAATGGCGGTAGCGTTGAAAAATCTAATACTAGAGAATATGGTAGAGCTAATTTGTCGCATGTAGTTTCGGCAACTACTTTTTTAACTAATGTAAATACCAATAGCCAGGTATGGATGAGTCATGCGGATACGATTAAAAAACTCCCAGAGAATACTACTCTTTTAGCAAGTACACATGATGTAGAAAATGCTGCTTTTAAATTTAACGGAGAAGAAACATATGGTATTCAATTTCATCCAGAAGTATATCACTCTACTGACGGTAAAACGGTGCTCGAAAACTTTTTAGTTAAAATAGCAGGTTTAGAACAAGATTGGACTCCGGATGCTTTTGTTGATACCACAGTAGCAAGTTTAAAAGAACAGATTGGTGACGAAAGGGTGATTTTAGGCCTTTCAGGTGGAGTAGATTCTAGTGTAGCTGCCATGTTGTTGCATAAAGCAATTGGTAGTCAGCTTCATTGCATTTTTGTAAATAATGGTCTTCTGCGTAAGAATGAGTTTTCTAGCGTATTAGAACAATATAAGGGCATGGGGCTCAATGTTAAGGGTGTAGATGCTTCGGCACGTTTTTTGGATGCTCTAGCAGGAGAGTCTGACCCAGAAAAAAAGAGAAAAGCAATTGGTAGGGTTTTTATTGAGGTTTTTGATGATGAATCTCAATTAGTAGAAAACGCCACTTGGTTAGCGCAGGGTACAATATATCCTGATGTGATTGAATCTGTTTCAGCAACTGGAGGACCATCAGCAACTATAAAAAGTCATCATAATGTGGGTGGATTGCCAGATTATATGAAGTTAAAAATAGTTGAGCCTTTAAAAATGTTGTTTAAAGATGAGGTAAGAAGAGTAGGTAAAAGTATGGGTATGGATGGTTCCATTTTAGGAAGACACCCTTTCCCCGGGCCTGGGCTTGCAATTCGAATATTAGGTGACATAACCGCAGAAAAAGTGTCTATATTACAAGAGGTAGATGCTATTTTTATTGATGGTTTGAAAAAAAGCGGCCTATATGACAAGGTTTGGCAGGCCGGAGCGATGCTTTTACCCGTAAATAGTGTAGGGGTCATGGGTGATGAACGAACTTATGAGAAATGCGTTGCCTTAAGAGCTGTTGAAAGTACAGACGGGATGACAGCAGATTGGGTAAATTTACCCTATGAGTTTTTACAAAAGATATCTAATGATATTATTAATAAAGTAAAGGGAGTTAACAGAGTAGTATACGATATTAGTTCTAAACCCCCTGCAACAATAGAATGGGAATAATGAAAAATTACACTAAGAAAACCTATTTAGGGTTACTACTTTTTTTGTTTTCTTTTTTGACTTTTGGTCAAACAAAGTATGCAACCCATAAGGTTAAAGAAGGCGAAACTTTATATAGTATTGCCAAACAATATCGAGTTACTCCTTATGCTATTTTACAGCAAAATACGGAAATCAAGAATTCAAATGAGATATCGCCGAATACAATTTTAGTAATTCCAATAGGTGGTATTATTACCCAAGAAGAGAAACCAAAGCAGGAAAAGACTACGCTAGAAGAGCAAATTGAACCCATAGGTTTTCAGCGTCATAAAGTCAAGAAAAAAGAAACTTTGTTCGGCCTAACCCAAAAATATGAGGTTAGTGAAGAACAGATTAAGCGCTATAATTCTGCCTTATATTCTCAGCAATTAAAAAAGGGGATGGTTTTAAAAATTCCAAAATATCCTGAGATAATCGAAGAAGAAGAAAAAGATATTGAGTTTGAAACTTACACTGTAATGCCAAAAGAAACTCGATGGAGTATTGCCAACAAATATGGCATAACCATTGACAGCCTTTTGATTTTTAATCCTGATTTACCTAAAAATACAAGTTACCTTGCTGTCGGTCAAGAGCTTACACTCCCTAGGCCTAAAGGAGACAGCCTTGAAGAACAACAAGTAGTTCTTTTTGAATCTTATATAGTACCTAAGGCAATGGGTATTTTTAGAATAAGTCAAAATTATGGTATTCCAGTAGATTCAGTAATTAAGCTAAATCCTGAAATTAATGAAATAGGTGGTTTAAAAGAAGGGATGACCCTTCGTTTGCCTAAACGCAAACCGCAGAATGAAATCGTTAATACGGAGAATTATATTTTTTATCAGGTAAAACCCAAGCAAAATATTTTTAGGTTAACACAAAACTTAAAAATCGCAAGAGATTCCCTATTTGCTTTAAACCCTGAACTTGAAAATGGTCTTAAAGCTGGAATGGTATTAAAACTTCCTAAAAACAAAAGGGAAGTTCTAGAGGTTAAGAATTCTTTAGTCCTAGATAAAATAAATCTAGTAGATAGCGTCAATGTTGATTTAAAGCCTAAAGTGGTCTTTTTGTTACCATTTAGATTAAATCGAATAGATTTTAACAATACGGAAAGAACAGAGGCCCAAATAAGGAGTAAGCGTAATGGGATTCGATATGCAGCAGGTCTTTACACTGGCGCTTTAGTTGCTTTAGATTCTATTAAAAAATTGGGTTTATCAGTTGATGTTGTTGTTCATGATACGGAACGTAGTTTGGAAACACTTAAAATGAAACTTTCACAAACTTCGTTGATTGATGTCGACGCTATAATTGGACCTATAGATCCAAGTTTATTAGGTGAGGTTGCTGCGCAAGCATCTCATCATGATATACCAGTCATTGCGCCTTTTGCGTCTAATAGCGCAATAAGTTTAAATAACGTATTCTTTACTATGCCAAATGACCAAACGATGAGGCAAGGTGTTTTGAATTATATAGAGAAGAAAAGAACTACCGAAAGTTTAATTGTGATTGCTGATGAAAATCATCAAGTTGCCAAAGATTCTATTTTGAGCAGGTTTCCAATGGCAAGAGTTGCCAAAATGAGTGAAGATGGATCTTTACATTTAGTTGATTTTCAAACAATGCTCTCAGAGCAAGAAGAAAATTGGGTTTTTGTAGAAACCAATAAACCAAATTTAGTCACAAGTGTAAGCTCTATATTAAATGCTTCTATTGGGCCTGTTGAAGAAGGTGGTGATATTAAGGTGAGAATGTTTACGACAGATTATAACAGTGCTTTTGAAGGTGAATCTGTTTCAAGACCTCATTTGTCTAATTTACAATTTTTGTTCCCTTCATCATATAGAGAAGAAGTCAATGATAATTTTACAAAAGACTACAGACGTAAATTTGGACATGCTCCGGACCGTTTCGCTATTCGCGGTTTTGATTTAACTTTTGATTTATTGTTAAAATTGGCTTACAAAAAAAATCTATTTGAAACGGAAGGGCTTATTGGAAGAACAGAATATAGTGGTTATGGATTTGATTATAAAAATAATTGGACCTCTGGTTATTTTAATCAGGCTGCATATTTGCTACAATATGATGAATTAAGAATAAAACAAATTGATACTGAATGACTTCAAAGGTGACTTATACTGGTGAGTTAAGAACAACATGTGTTCATTTACGCTCCGGCAACGAAATTATTACTGATGCTCCCATAGATAATCATGGTTTAGGTCAGGCTTTTTCACCAACAGATACTGTTGCAACTGGACTGGCAAGCTGTATGATTACGGTGATGGGTATAAAGGCTAATGACTTAGATGTTGATTTAACAGGCTCGACAGCAGCCGTAATAAAGCATATGGCTTCAAACCCAAGAAGGATTTCTAAGATTGAGGTTCATTTAGAATTACCATCAAACGTAAGTGAGAAAAACAGAATAATCCTGGAACGTACCGGGCACAACTGTCCTATTCATTTTAGTTTGCACCCAGATATAGAAAAAGTAATTACTTTCAATTGGACAAAAAGTTAATTTTTATAAGTATTCTATTTTGTATAGGTATCCATTGTAACTCACAAGAGATTGAAGAATCTATGCTTTGGAGTTCAGATTCTCGTTTGTCATGGAATGATTTTAAAGGAACTATTCCGCCAGATGCGGTTCCAGCGGCAACAACAGCAAGTGGTATTAGTTATAAATACTCCGCCAATTTATTGCATCATGAGGTGGAACTAGACTATTCGGTGAACGCCTATTTTTATCCAAATGAGTCTTGGTATAAACCCGATGTTTGTGATGATTTAGTTTTAAGTCATGAACAATTGCATTTTGATATTTCTGAACTTTACGCACGAAAAATGCGTTTGATATTGAGTCGAACTTCTTTCACAGAGAACGTAAAAGTAGAAGTGAGAAAAATTTACAAGGAAATATTAAAAGAGCTTTCTGATTTTCAAGATAAATACGATTGGGAGACTGACTTCTCTAGAAATACCAAAGCACAATTAGAGTGGAATGCCAGAATTTCAGAAGCCTTATCTAAGATTGAAGAATAAGACAGGATTAATCTTCTTTTAAATTTTTAAAAATTTCACGTTTTTTCTCAAACCAATCTTGCATCGCTTGGGGTGATTCCATTAGAGCTCTCATTTTATTCATGGCGGTAAGATGGACCTCATCTTTTTTTTGAAACATTTCCATGCCATGTTTTTTGCTTAGTTCAGCAATTTCTTCGAAAGTTTCACCTGTAAATTTTAGATTGCATGCACCACCTAGTTCCAGACAAGTCATCGTTTTCATAATTTGTTCAATTTATGTTAAACATCACACCTTAGAAAAGCATCTTTTAGCGCTTCTATTTTATCATCCCAAGTTGCGATAAATTCTTGTGCCACATAACCTTCGTATCCTGTATCAATTATAGCTTTCATTATTGCAGGGTAATACAATTCTTGAGTTTCGTCAATTTCATTTCGACCGGGTACCCCAGCAGTATGATAATGACCGAAGTATTGGTGATATTTTTTTATAGTTCTGATAATGTCACCTTCTTGAATTTGCATGTGGTAAATATCAAAGAGCAATTTAAAATTGTCGCTGCCCAAACGTCGGCATAGTTCAACACCCCATAAGCTGCTATCACACATGTAATCAGGGTGGTTAACTTGGTTGAAAAGTTCCATTTGAATAACTACGTTATGTTTTTCAGCCAAAGGCATTATTTCGGAAAGACCAGCAACACAATTTTCAAGGCCAACATAATCATTCATACCATTTCTGTTACCGCTAAAACAAATAAGGTTAGTATAACCCGCTTCGGCTACCTTAGGAATCATTTCCGTATAATTCTTAATTAAAACCTCATGATTTTTAGGGTCGTTCCACCCTTCTACAAGGCTTATTTCAGCACCCCAACACATTGATGCATGTATTCCATACTTTTTCATCAGTGGCCAATCTTCTGGGCCAGTAAGATCCAATGCTTTTATTCCTAATTTGTTTAAGGTTGCTAGAAAATTATCCCAGGGGATATCGTCAAAACACCATCTGCAAACGCTATGATTGATATTATTCTTTAATTCAAAATCTTTATTGTTTCCATCAATATTGGCCGTTACTTTTGAAGCTGCTAAACCTGCTGTTCCTATTGCAGCAGTGGCAATAAAATTTCTTCGTTGCATAATTATATTTTAACTTCAAGAAAGATAATACTTTAGAAAACTAAATGGAAATCAAACCTGATAAACGAAAGTTGATAGAGATGGCTCATTATAGAATGCCTTTTGGTAAACATAAAGATTGGTACTTGGTTGATTTGCCCATTGCTTATTTAGTTTGGTTTAAACAAAAAGGTTTTCCTAATGGGAAGTTAGGTGAGTATTTAGAAACTACTTTAGACATAAAATCTAATGGATTAGAGCCCATAATTAGAAAACTTCGAAAAGAATTTCCAAAATAAGAGCTCAATTTTCTTGTGATAATTAGTACCTTTACGCCCCGTAACAACAGATACAATCATGTCACAAACTAAGTACATTTTTGTTACGGGCGGCGTAACATCTTCATTAGGTAAAGGTATTATTGCCGCATCTTTGGCTAAATTACTACAGGCTAGGGGTTATAAAACCACAATTCAAAAATTAGATCCATATATTAATGTAGACCCTGGTACATTAAATCCTTATGAACATGGTGAATGTTATGTTACTGATGATGGTGCTGAAACAGATTTAGATTTAGGACATTATGAGCGCTTTTTAAATTCAAATACCTCACAAGCTAATAATGTTACCACTGGAAGAATTTATCAAAGTGTGATTGAGAAAGAACGTAGGGGTGAATTTTTAGGTAAAACTGTTCAAGTGGTTCCTCATATCACTAACGAAATCAAAGAACGTATTCAGCTCTTAGGTAAAAGCGGTGAATATGATATCGTAATAACTGAAATTGGCGGGACGGTAGGTGATATAGAATCGTTGCCATATATTGAAGCAGTGCGCCAATTACTATGGGAATTAGGGGATAATAACGGCATTGTTATTCACTTGACCTTGGTTCCTTATTTAGCAGCTGCCGGTGAGTTAAAAACCAAACCAACTCAACATTCTGTTAAAACCTTAATGGAAAGCGGTATCAAAGCAGATATATTAGTTTGTAGAACTGAGCATGAGATTTCAGAAGAGAAAAAGGAAAAATTAGCACTCTTTTGTAACGTTAAAAAAGAAGCAGTTGTTCAATCTATTGATGCATCTACAATTTATGATGTTCCGCTTTTAATGCAAGAAGAAGGTTTGGATACGGTTACTTTAAAGAAATTAGAATTACCGGATGTTACGGAGCCTGATTTAACCAATTGGAAACAATTTTTACAAAAACATAAGAACCCAAAAAGCGAAGTAACCATCGGGCTAATAGGAAAATATGTAGAATTGCAAGATTCCTATAAATCCATATTAGAATCCTTTATTCACGCAGGTGCTGCTAATGAAGTCGCTATTAAAGTAGAATCAATTCATTCTGAATATCTATCTACAAAAGAAGATGTTGCCCAAAAAATGGACAGGTTAGATGGAGTATTGGTGGCTCCTGGTTTTGGTGAACGAGGTATCGAGGGTAAAATTTTAGCTGTACAATATGCTCGTGAAAATAATATTCCATTTTTAGGTATTTGTTTAGGTATGCAAATGGCTGTTATTGAATATTCACGAAATGTTCTAAATCTAGAAAAAGCTAATTCTACTGAGATGGATGAAAATACTCCAGACCCAGTTATTAACCTTATGGAAGAACAAAAAAATATCACTAATAAAGGTGGTACAATGCGATTGGGAGCGTGGGCTTGTGAATTAAAATCAGGAAGTTTAGCTCAAAGTATATATGGAGGAGCTACAGAAATATCTGAAAGGCACCGCCATCGATTTGAGTATAACAATGCGTACAAAGAAGTTTTGGAGAAAGCTGGTCTTGTTTCATCAGGAATAAACCAAAAGACTAATCTAGTTGAAATTGTAGAGTTACCGTCGCATCCTTGGTTCGTTGGCGTACAATATCATCCTGAATATAAAAGCACTGTAGCAAATCCACATCCATTATTTGTTGGCTTTGTTAAGGCGGTTTTAGAGCAAAAACTTCAACAAACTAATGCCAGTTTGGCATAAACTGCACATTTGGATATATATTTGCGAGCTAGTAACGCAGTTATAGATTACTAAATAATTTTCATGGAAGAAAAGAAACTGGATGTCAAATCCATCATAGGCTTTGTACTAATTTTTGGAATTTTATTGGGTTGGATGTATTTAAAACAACCAACCCCAGAAGAATTAGAAGCTCAAAAAGCGGAACAAAAACAGGTTGAAGTAGACGATGAGGCTCAAGAGGTTAAAGAAGAAATGGTTATTGAGACCCCAGTTTTAGATGTTCAAGATTCAACTGCAGTTGCCAATTATAAAAGTACAGTTGGTGCATTTGGTTTTACAAATACTGTAGATGGTACTACAATGCTTGAAAATGAATTAGTTTCTCTAGAAGTGGCTAATAAAGGAGGGCAAATTGTTACTGCCAAAATGCAAAAATTTGTTACCTATGATTCAATTCCAGTTTACCTAGTAAAAGACGGTAATGCAGATTTTGGAATTAATTTTACGACTAGCGATAATCGAGTGTTGTCCTCAAGAGATTTATACTTTGAACCAACATTGTCTAAAAGTGGAGAAAATCAAGTCTTGTCGTTGAAGGCTAAGGTATCTGCTAACCAATATTTAGAATTTCGTTATGAGATGAAACCTAACGACTATTTGGTAGATTTTACCATGCGTTCTCAAGGTTTAAACGGAGTTTTAAATTCTTCTAAACCTATAGATTTGGAATGGAAGTTAAAAGGTATTCGTCATAATAAAAGTGTACAATACGAAAACCGATATACAAGATTGACTTACAATCATGACGGTGAAAAAATCAGTAAACTTTCAGAGAGTAGTGAGTTAGACGAAGAAACAGAAGAAGATATTAAATGGTTGTCTTATCGTCAACACTTTTTTAGCTCTATTTTGGCAACTGATGAACATTTTAAATCTGCTGATTTAACATCTAAAAATTTAGTTGAAGAAGAAAGTAAAGAAGAAAAGTTTACCAAAGAATATACCTCTAAAACAACTTTGGATATTCAAGGTGGTGAAATATCTGAGAATATGCATTGGTATTATGGTCCCACAGATATTCAGGTTTTAGATGATTATAAAGATTTAGGCCTGGTCGAATCGATTCCATTTGGTTGGGGAATTTTTGGCTGGATTAACAGATTTGTCTTTACACCTTTTTATACGTTTTTAAGTTCTTTTTTACCATTTGGTATTGCTATTGTGGTGATGACCATTATTGTTCGTTTGGCTTTATCTCCAGTGACATATAAATCTTACTTATCGCAAGCAAAGATGAAAGTCTTAAAACCAGAGATAACGGAAATCAATGAAAGGTTAAAGGACAATGCGATGAAAAAGCAACAAGAGACCATGAAGCTTTATAATAAAGCAGGGGTGAGCCCTATGAGTGGTTGTATACCCGCGTTATTGCAGCTACCTATTTTTTATTCGTTGTTTATGTTTTTCCCAACCTCTTTTGCCTTAAGACAGAAATCATTTTTATGGGCAGAAGATTTGAGTTCTTATGACACTATTTTTAATCTCCCTTTTAGTATTCCATTTTATGGAGACCATGTAAGTCTATTTCCAATCTTGGCATCTATTGCAATTTTCTTTTATATGATGATGACAACTGGTCAAAGTATGCAAATGCAACAGCAACCAGGTATGCCTAATATGAAATTCATCATGTATTTATCACCGGTAATGATGTTGGTGTTCTTTAACAACTATGCGAGTGGTTTGAGTTTGTATTATTTCATATCTAACCTCATTACTATTTTTATCATGTTGGCTATTAAAAATTATATTTTGAATGAGGATAAAATCCATGCTCAAATTCAAGAGAATAAGAAAAAGCCTAAAAAAGAGAATAAGTTTCAAAAGAAGATGCGTGAGATGATGGAACAAGCTGAAGCACAAAAAAAGTCAGGAAAAAGATAATTATTAGTAAACCATAAACTGATAAAATTCCTCTTTTGAGGAATTTTTTTTATTTAAAAAAGTCAATTAAAGATGAGTTGCAGGTAAAATGCTACACTTTATCGATATATTATTGAATATTTAACAATTATTTTTAAAAAAGAAAGAAGTTTGTCAGAATCTTACTAAGCTCTTAGAAGCTTTGAGAAGCCCCTTACTTATAATCTGAACGCCACATGTTCTTGGTAATAACGAATAATCCGTTTTTACTATGATTAAAATTACTTTTAAATCTTTGAATTTTTATTTTGTACAATTTTCTCTTTTTTTAGTAACTATTTTTTCATCTGCAAATTCAATTACCCCCAATAATTACGGGATTTATGAAAATTTAAATGATGAAATCCTGACCATGGATTTCACAGGTATTACTTGTGAGGTCAATCTTTTATTTAATGTTTCAACTGTTGGATTAAATAATGGGTCTGCAGAAGTAATGGTAACTGGGGGAGACGCTCCTTTTACCTACATGTGGGATAATGGAGAAACTACAAAGACAGCTATAGCTTTAGCTGTTGGTGTTAGAACTGTAGTGGTTAAGGATTGTCAGGGGAACTCAACAGAATGTAGTGTTACAATTGAGTGTAAGCCTTCGGAGGAAATATGTGATGGCTTTGATAACGACGGTGATGGAGAAATTGATGAAGGTTTTGATGCTGATCATGACGGCGTTTCAGATTGCGAAGATATCTGTGAAGGCGGTGACGATAAGATTGACACTGATGGTGATGGTATTCCAGATGCGTGCGACGATTGTTCAAGAGAT
>NZ_JAVRHW010000026.1:0-218 GCF_031846365.1 Croceitalea sp. P059 | reverse complement strand
TCACAAGGGTCTGTTACCACAATATCAATATTTGCTGTTTGAATACATCCAGCACCATTATCAACGGTGTAGGTAACATTAAATGTTCCAACACCTGCAACAGCTGGGTCAAAAGTACCATCAGTTGAAGCACCACCCCAAGTACCACCAGCAGGGTTACCTACTAGATTTACTACTGCGTCAGTTGTAAATAATGGTCCTACGGCATCAATGGTTGG
>NZ_JAVRHW010000025.1:0-250 GCF_031846365.1 Croceitalea sp. P059 | reverse complement strand
GGGTACTGCTGATGTTACCATCGACCCTGTTGGTGCTGTTGCTACCGATGCAGGTATACAAACTTTAAATGCAAACCCTGCTGGAGGTAGTTGGAGCGGTACTTCAACTGATGGCACTTTTGACCCGTCAATAGGAGTTGGATTCTATGACGTAACCTATACCGTTGATTTTGGTAATGGTTGTATTAAAGAGGATACTATCACTATTGAAGTGGTCCCTCCTGGTGATCCTTGCACAGGTATCACACCT
>NZ_JAVRHW010000024.1:0-252 GCF_031846365.1 Croceitalea sp. P059 | reverse complement strand
AGTGCTATAGCTGTTGTATTTGCAGTAATATCTGCTGATTCTTCAAGAGTTGCCAAACTTGCAAAGAATGTTGTTGTTCCTTCATCAACAGTTAAGTTTGTACCATCAAAAGTTACTGCGGTAATATCATCATCACCTAATGTTGCTACTTGGTTATCTACATAAGTTTTTACGGCTAATTCTGTTGGGAACAATGTATTTGTTGCATCTGCTAGCGTAATATCTGTAGACTTATTAGCTGCATCTTCTTTT
>NZ_JAVRHW010000023.1:0-293 GCF_031846365.1 Croceitalea sp. P059 | reverse complement strand
GATATCAATGACCTAGGTACAGGTACTGCTATTGCTGGTACAGATTATACCACACTACCTGCTAACGCTACTATTACTATCTCTAATGGTAGTAACTCTGGTACTATCAATATCCCAACTACTGTTGATGGAATATTTGAAGGTAATGAAACTATTAACGGACAGATAGCTAACCTCACTGGGGCTCCTGCTGGTGTAACTATTGGTACAGCTAACGCTACTGGTATTATTGATGATGCTGATGATTCAGGTATCACAGTAGACCTTTCTGCTAACACTGCTGTGGAAGGAAA
>NZ_JAVRHW010000022.1:0-327 GCF_031846365.1 Croceitalea sp. P059 | reverse complement strand
TGAAGGTTGGCCTTCTTTTATTGTAAGTGTGGCCATGTACTCACAGCCATTGTCATCCTCCAAAGTTATCATCACCGGACTATCGGCTGCAGTATAGCTCTTATCAGACAACTGCCAATAATACTCCGCACCGCTGCATACCGTTACCTCTTCCTCAATATCATCGGTGACCGGGTGTTCATTGATTGTCAATGTCGCAGTATATTCACAACCATTACCATCTTCCAAGGTTATCATTACCGGACTATCGGCTGCAGTATAACTCTTATCGGCCAACTGCCAATAATACTCCGCACCGCTGCATACCGTTACCATTTCTTCGATATC
>NZ_JAVRHW010000021.1:0-335 GCF_031846365.1 Croceitalea sp. P059 | reverse complement strand
AATGATGCCAACGACCCAACAGAAGGGGTTGCTGTTAGCGACTTTACTGTGAACGAAGATGCTGGTACTGCTGAATTTGTAATCTCCTATACAGGGAATACTGTTCAAGATGCCTTCAATGTAAACTTCAATGTAACCGATAACTCAGCTATTAATCCTGATGATTATACGGTAGCTAATACAGATACCTTCGTAACATTCCCTGCCGGAACAGCAACAGGGTCTTCTCTTGTAGTGACTATCAACATCGTGGACGATATGCTTATCGAAGCAACGGAAACTTTAGATATTACACTTGCTTTTGATGCTACTCCGCCTGCTGGTATTAACATGCT
>NZ_JAVRHW010000020.1:0-356 GCF_031846365.1 Croceitalea sp. P059 | reverse complement strand
CGTTCGAGTCAATTCACCTACGGTGAACTTTAATCTGCGCAACTACGTTGCAACTCATCTTAAAGAATCGACTCGAACTACAGCGCTAAACCAAATTACATCAAGCACCTTAACTTAAAATCACCTCTAGGTGGGCGTCGAGCCAAAACTGACAAGAACGGCGTGCTAAAAGTAATTTGGTACTGTAATTTATACTCCCAATACCACAAAATCCAACAAGGATACGTCCGCTTTTAGCGGACTACTTGGCGAACAATGCAGCGTGATTATACGGAAGCCCGATTCACGCAGCATTGTTTAAAGGATTTTGCTATATTTCCGTAGAAATCACAGCACTACGTTTAGCGCTGTAGTTG